>CAVQLH010000008.1:0-491048 GCA_963713315.1 uncultured Actinomycetes bacterium
CGCGTGCGGTGACCATGGCAATGCTCGGGCGATCTCAGTGGCGTCCCGCCGGCGATCTCATCTTCATCGCTCAAGCGGACGAGGAAAATGGCGAGCACGAAGTGGGCCTCAAATGGCTGAGGAACGAACGCCCCGACATCAACACAGACTTTGCGATCGACGAGGGTGGCGGGTTACACCTCGAGCTGAGTGACGGCCGGATCGTCATCCCAATAAATGTGGGTGAGAAGGCCACGCTTCCCGTCAAGATCACCGCTCTCGGGGAGGCCGGGCACGCCTCCACTCCAACCGCGGGCAACAACGCCGTGCCTCTGCTTGCTCAGCTCGTGCAACGGCTGGCCCGACACCAAGTCGCCCCCTCACTCCTTTCGGAGACACGCCGAACCCTCGAGATACTTGTCGGGGATATCGGAGACGACCTCGAAGGCGCGATTAGGAGAGCCGTGACCCTTCATCCGTCGTTCCCGGACGATCTGCCCCCACTCTTCCGAACCACCATCGCCCCCACGATCCTGCAGGGCTCCGAGGCTCGGAACGTGATGCCGGGCCGAGCCAGCGTGACGTGCGACTGCCGGGTGCTCCCCGGAACCGGGCCTGCCGAGCTCGAGAAGGAACTGAGTGCAGCGCTCGGCTCGGATATCCCCTACGAGCTCGAGTTCCTGGAACCTCCGACCGGAGGCACAGTGGCCCCCATAAACACCCCGCTCTACAAGATCTGCGAGCAGTTCCTCGCCGAGTACGAGCCCCGGGCGACGTTAATGCCCACCATCTCGACCGGGTTCACGGACTCTCACTACATGCGGGAGGCGTTCGGAACCGTCGCCTACGGGTTCTGGCCCTGCAAGAGCACGCCGAGCGACATATATCTGGGCGGGATCCACAACAGGGATGAGCGGATACACGTCGACGATCTGGTCTACGCCACGCGCTTCCATCTCTTTGCCACGGAACGCATGGGCTCAATAACCACGTAGTATCCGGCCGCTTGACTTCTCTGTCAGCGCGGGACAATCTGGCAGATCCTAGGGGTGGAGGAGAGATGGTCGATAGCGCCAAAGAGGTCAAAGAATTCGTGTGGAGGGGTCGAACGGGACCCTTCACGCTCCAGTTGAGCCCCGACGTCTTCGCTCCGAGCAGCACCAGCACGATCGTGGCCGAGGCCCTCGAGATAAACGAGGGAGACGTGGTGATCGACGCGGGATGCGGAAGTGGGGTTCTAGCCTTCGTCGCCGCCCGGCTGGGGGCCGAGCGCGCGATCGGGTGCGACATCTCTGAAGGGTCAGTGCGGATTGCAGAGGAAAACGCGCGCCAGCTGGGACTCGATCACGTCACCGAGTTTCGAACGGGAAGTCTCTTCGAGCCAGTTCGAGACGTGCGGGCTGATGTCATCATCGGCGATATCTCGGGTATCCCGGACTCCATCGCGGAGCTAACCGGATGGTTCCCAGAGGGTCGCGGTGGCGGGCCTACGGGGGCCGAGCTCCCAGTTGCGATGATCGACGAGATCGGCGACATTCTCAGGCCCGGTGGCCGGATGTATTTGCCGACGGGGACTATCCAGGCCGAGAGCAAGGTACTCGGAGCGGCGCGCCGCGTATTCGGCGACAACATCGAGCAGCTCGTGTCGCGCGAGTTCCCCATCCCCAACTTGGTGGCGCGCTCGAAAGATGTTGCGCGACTTGTATCGGAGGGACTGATCAGCTTCCGGCAGCGCGGAAGCCGTTTGCTATGGCGCCTGACGATTTGGCGGTGCACCAAGCAATAGAAAGCAGCCCGTCTTATGTCGTAAGTGGATCGGCGCTTTCGCTTTGATTTGCAAGTAGGTCGCGCATCGGCTGCGCCAGCCGTCCGAAGAGTTCGTCCCACGTGTGTCCCATGGCTTCCGCAAGCTCCTCCTCGAGCATGCTGAAGTGATCGTGCAACACGATGGTGAGCGTCACCGCATCGCCGGCCTTCATCGCGGCGAGCTGTCTGGAATGAATATCGAGAGTCTGGCGATCGCTGTCCAGACCACCCCTATACGAATCGCGAATCGGAGCCATTCTCCGGCTCAGCCCCCTCATCGATTCGTTCAAGAGTTGGTTGCGGCTGGCCCCGAGTACCGCTCGATGAAACATCGCGTCGGTCTTCATGACCGCGTAGCGATCCCCGAGATGCTCACGGGTCAAAGAGATGGTGTGTTCGATCTCGTCGAAGTCCTCCTCTGCGGCGAATTGCATCGCGGCGAAGGTGGTAGCGCCCTCGAGAACCCGGCGCGCATGTAGGACTTCGACGATTGCCTCTTCCTCGAGCGCGATGCTGCGGGAGATCTCGGCAGTGGGAACGAGGTCGGAGACGATCGAGATTCCACCACCCTTGCCCGGCTTGACCTGGAGGTAGCCGACATCCTGCAGCACACGCAAACCCTGGCGAAGCGTTGGGCGTGAGATTCCCAACTGCTCGGCCAGCTCGGACTCTTTGGGAAGGGACGAACCGGCCCGCATACGCCCGCGTTCGATGCCCTCGATGATGTGTTCGATCGCGGCTTCGAATGTCCGCGTCGTATGAATCGGGCGGGCAAAAGTCTGATCTGACATCGACATGGCCTCACGATGGGGGGATGCGGTGACCGCGTCAAGCACACTTGCGAGACCTATCCCAAATGTTGGGGTCCGCCGTATCTAAACCGATTCGGCCAGTGACTCTCCGTTACGAGATGCGGTCTTTCACGGTGAGGAGGCTCGTTTCAACGCTCGAACGTGCACTGTTCGGTTCCTAGGTTCTTCGACGCGTTCTCGAAACGAGCAACAGAGCGCTGGAGCTTGCGATCTGCCTCCTGAGCCCTCCTGTTGTTGTTTGCTCGCTGCGACACGTCGAGGTCCTCGAGACCACTTGCCACTCCCTCGAGGGTGGAGATGAATCTGTCGATCTCCCTATTGCTCGCCTCTGGTCGCTCGAGCTCTCCGATCTGGACTGTCATTTCCGAGATCGCCAGGGCGGCTTGTCGAGTGTTTCGCGCGCGCTCCCCATTCAAGCCGCTGACGCGTGGCATGCGCCCGCGGCACACATCGTTGACCGAGATCACGTAGTCGGCTCTGCTCGGAGCTCCATCGGCAACGACCGTGTAGATCGCGTAGGCAACCACACCAAAGAGGATCACCCCTGCCACAACGAACAGCAGACGCTTGGTTGCTCCTGGGCGCTGGACCTCCCCACCGCCCACTCTCGTTCGGCCCGGCAGCTCGGATGTCTCCTCGCGCATCGCAGGATCCGGCGCAGCCTGTGGTTCCTCTATTCGTCTCGAAGACGGCAGCGGCAGCTCATCCACCTGTGACTCGGCCGGGGGCGCGTCCGAGTTCGCGATGACATCCGACTTGTCCTCGGGCTCGGCCGGTGGGGGGGCCGGGGGAGGCATATCGGGTGGGGGTGAGTGTTCCTGGGTGGGTGGAGCGACGAGGCCGGAAACGACTGTCTTGTTCGGGTCCTCCTTGATCTCAACATCGAAGCGAGTTTGGCCCACACGGACGATGTCGCCGCTGCTCAGCCTGGTGGGCTCCGAGATCCTCTGCTCGTTGACGAAGGTGCCGTTGGTCGAGCCGAGATCCTCGACCTCGAAACCCTCGCTCGACTGCCGGACGACCGCATGATTTCGCGACACCTCACCGTCGTCATCTAGGAGTACGTCGGAGCGCTCGCGCCCGATGGTCACCTCACCGGACTCCACCTCGAAGCGTCGCCCCCGAAGGGAGCCGTCTCTTACGATCAGATGGGCCACGAAGCTGTCCTTTGCAAGTTCGAAGTCCGAGCGGGTAAATCCTGCAGTACCGAATCCTTGAGAAGCAAGAACAGTAGGTCTATATCACCGCCCGGGAGAGGGAAATTTGAGAATACTGATCAGTGGAGCCAGCGGTTTCATCGGGTCTGCGCTGTCAAAGAAACTGGTTTCATCCGGACACCGCGTGATTTCCCTCACTAGGCAACCGGTGAGCGCCGGGCAGGACGCCGTGAACTGGGACCCCGCCGGGGGCAGGCTGGAGAAGCGCGATCTGGTGGGGATCGACGCCGTCGTGCATCTCGCGGGCGAGAGCATCGGAGACCACCGCTGGACCGAGACTCGCAAGGCCCGGGTGCTGGACAGCAGGGTGCGCGGTACCAACCTTCTGGCGGAGACCATCGCGCAACTCGATGCTCCGCCGAAGGTCATGGTGAGCCAATCCGGAACCCACTACTACGGCTACGAGAGCGGCGACGAGGTGCTCACCGAGGAGAGCCCGCCCGGCAGCGGATTCCTCGCCCATGTGATTGACCTGTCGGAAACGGCGACCGAACCTGCAGTGAGGGCCGGCATCCGGGTGGTGCGAACGAGAAGCGGGGCCGTGCTCCATCCCTCGGGGCTCGCTCTTCAGCGATCGATCCCGTTCTTCAAGCTCGGCCTTGGCGGAAAGGTTGGGTCGGGCCGTCAGTACATGAGTTGGATCTCGCTTCCGGACTGGATTGCGGCTACCGAGTTCCTCCTGGAGCGAAGCGACATTGCGGGTCCAGTAAACGTGACCTCGCCGAACCCAGTGACTAACGCCGAGTTCACGCAAGCTCTCGGCTCGGCGCTCGGGAGACCAACCTTCGTGCCGGTCCCTTCGCTCGCGATCAAGCTTCTGTTCGGTGCCGAACTGGCTGAGGAGATGATCTTTGGCAGCCAGAGAATGATTCCCAAACGACTCCAGGATGCGGGCTTTGAGTTCAGCGATCCGGAACTGGGGGTCGCCCTGCACATGATGCTGAACTAGACCGCTCGCTCTTCCAAGCGTTTGCGCTCGTCGTGTGGCGAAAAGGCTGCGCGTGCCGCTCGGCGCTGCAGTTCTAAGAGGTCGTCTCTAGTCAACCCTGCAAGGTGAGCGGCGCGGCTGAGCTCTTGCGCGAGCGTGGTCGTGAAGAACGGCGGGTCGTCGCTGTTGATCGTCACGTTAACTCCCGCACGCCACAGGTCGGGAAACGGGTGATCCTCCAACGACTCGAAGATGCCGAGAGAGACGTTCGACGAGGGGCAGACTTCAACGGGAATTCCGTCTTGTGCAAGCCGCTCGACGAGAGCTGAGTCGCGTGCGCTCGCGACACCGTGTCCGATGCGGTCGGTACCGAGGTCGTCCAGTGCTGCCCAGACTCGCTCGGGGCCACCCGTCTCCCCCGCGTGTGCGGCAAGACCGAGACCCAGCATGTCTGCCGCCTCTCGCAGCACGCGGAACTCTCCCTCGGGGACAGATCCCTCGATACCCGACAAGCCCAACCCAACTATCGGTGCGTCCGCCCCCTCGACCATCTCGACAGTTCGCTGGCAGCGGCAACACCGTTGTCGCGCGGCGTGTCGACGATGAGACAGACGTTTCCCCCACCGGCCTCGAGCCCCTCGCGAACCGCGTCCCACATCTCGCTGGGATCCATGCCGTTGCGCACGTGCGTTATCGCGGTGAATGTCGTTTCTGTGTAGATGATGTTCTGCTTTGCCTGTGCCGCGCGAACGCCTCGGCTATTACCTGGAGGTCTACTGGATCGCGAATCTGGGTGCTGACCGCCAGATAAATAGTGATGAACTCCTGAATGTCCGTAAAGCGCTTCGGGTACTGGCCATCAACCAGAGGAAGCACCTCATGAGGGTCGAATCCGTGCCGGCGGGCCAGGCTCGGTAGCCGTATCGGCAACGACGCTGCCCTCGAGATGAACGTGGAGCTCGATTTTCGGGTGAGACTCGAAGTCGAACGAGACGGTCACCTGCAGGGTCTCCCTGGCAGTCGAGTTCTCGACACAATAAAGGCCGTAACGAAATCCAGACCACGGCGTTTAAGTAGATACGAGCCTCTGCGAGACTCTGGATCACGTGGATTCATAAACGGAGTTGCCTGACATATGACAATTGACGCAGGTCAAAGGGTCTTCGGGGGGCGCTACGAGTCGAGGCGTCGTGTGGGTAGCGGGGGCATGGCCGAGGTCTACCTGGCCTACGACCAGTTGCTCGACCGTGAGGTGGCTGTCAAAGCACTCAACGATGAGCTCGCGAGCGATCCACAGTTCGTCGAGCGTTTCCGGCGCGAGGCACGAGCGGCGGCTCGGCTGAGTCACCCCAACATCGTTGCGCTTCACGACTACGGGGCGACCGACGACGCCTACTTCATCGTCATGGAGTTCATCGACGGACATACGGTCGGAGACCTCGTCGAAGCTAAAGGGGCGATGGATCCGGTGCGCGTAGCCGAGATCGCATCAGATGTAGCGCGCGCGCTCGAGCGCGCTCATCACTCTGGGCTCGTTCATAGAGACATCAGCGCGGGAAACGTGATGATCAGCTCGAGCGGCGAGACAAAGGTCACCGACTTCGGTATCGCGCGCGTCATGGACGAACACGATCAGCAAACAACAGCGGGGGCCAAGACGGTTTTCGGAACTGCTGCCTACATCTCACCCGAACAGGCGCAGGGTCAAAGTGTCGACGAACGAACAGACTTATATTCGCTAGGTGTCGTCATGTTCGAGATGCTCACGGGCCGGACTCCGTTTATGGCGGAGAATTCACTGGCGTTGGCATCTCAGCACGTTCTCAACGATCCCCCGCATCCCTCGACATTGAACGGTGCGATACCGCCCTCGCTGGATGCCGTGGTGTTGCGCGCACTTGCCAAGAGGCCAGAGGATCGTTTCGAATCCGCAGCCGCGATGCGCGAGGAGCTCGGCCGCTTCGTCGCTGGCAAGAAGGTGCGATCGACTTTGGTGCTCGACGAACCCATTCCTTCCTTGGAGATCGCCCGCGAGCGAGTTGCAAACGCGCGCAGAAGCTTCAATCCGATGCCGCTTGCAGTGGCTTTGCTGATGGGTTTGCTCGCACTCGCTGGCGTCTGGCTCGTCGCCGACAGAATTACTGCGGACGAGGCGCCGACAACACCCACGTTCGAGGGCCGCTTTCTCAGAGACGTTCGCCGGCAGAGCCAGGATCTGAACGTGGACCTAGCCGTGCAGCGAAGTTTCAGTGACGAACCAGTCGGGATGGTTATTTCTCAGCGTCCCGAGCCTGGCACAGAGATTCGGCCAGGTGACACCGTGTTCTTGGAGGTCTCGAAAGGGCCGGAGCCGTCGCTCGCCGAACGGATCAACGACGGCATCAACGATGCCGTGCAGAGTGCGAGGGATCGCATTGGCGACGCCGTCGACGGAGCAGCGGATGGCCTCAATCAGACCTGGGATGACCTCACGAGCATTTGGCCGTGAAACGATGGCTCGTACGTTTGGTTCTCATCGGCGCGATCGTTTTCGTGGCGATTCAGTTCGTCCCTTACGGTCGTGCACACGACAACCCGCCGGTCACCCAAGCATTCGAGTGGGATGACGCTCGCGCCGAACAACTCTTCAACGACGCTTGCGCGGACTGCCACAGCAACGAAACCGAGTGGCCCTGGTACTCGATCATCGCTCCCCAGTCATGGTTGGTTCAACGGGACGTCGATGCAGGACGGGAGGAGCTGAACCTGTCCGAGCTGGATCAGGAGCAGGACGAGATCAAGGACCTCATCGAGGTGATCGCGGACGACGAGATGCCGCCGCGGCGCTACACCCTCCTCCACCCTGATGCGAAACTCAGTGAATCAGAAAGGCAGAGGCTGATGGACGGCATCGCTCGGACCTTCGGTGAAGAGGTGGACCAGGACTGAAGGGGTCGGGGCCGGTTGGGTCGGAGGCCGGTTTATGCCGCGTGTACGCTGGCCCCGGCGAATCTCGCCAGGGCCCCATCGTCTAGCCTGGTCAGGACGCCGCCCTTTCAAGGCGGTAGCACGGGTTCAAATCCCGTTGGGGCCACCCTCAATAGCGCAGAATCAGGACGCTGTTCTCTCCCTCTTGATGGGAATCACAATCCCGCCATGAGACGCTTTTGGGTCTCGCGACGATCAAGCGGCACACCAACAGCGAGAGTGCCTTCCGCTCCGCTACAGCGATCGATCCCACTGCAGCCGGCACATCCGAGGCGGAGCTGTGCTCGCACTACGTGAAGATGATTTCGCCGCCGGCAGCCTTCTCGTAGAACTCGCCAACAGTGATGATGTCTTGCACTTGAGCGATCAAGTCGTTCTTCTCGAGCCCGAACAGGTCAACGGAAGCCTTGCAGGCGTAGATTCCGGCTCCCGTGTCATAGATCATCTCGATGAACTCCGGGATCGATGGGATGTCGAGCTCGCCCATCTTGTGTTCCATGTAGTGGGTCATGACCGAAGACACTCCCGGCAGCCCTCCCGCCCACGTGGCGAAATGGAGGCCGGGGTTACCCACAGTCGCCAACTTGATGTGATCGTGGCGCTTGGCGTGGATCGCGTCGAGGCCGAAGAACGTGAAGAACAGGTCCGCTTCGATGCCTTCAGCCCTTGCACCATTAGCCATGATCAGCCCGGGGTAGATACCCTCCAACGACCCCTTGGAGATGATGATCGAGACCTTATCGATGGTCTCCTGCATGGGTGTGTCTCCCTTCAATCAGATGCATCCTCGTGGCTTCGGGATCCCGGCGATCTTTGCTGCGATCTTCGCCGGGCCTTTGGGGAATAGCTGGTACAGCTCTCGGATGGATACGCCCGAGGTCTTGCCAAGGACCCGCACCGTCGGGCCGGAGCCTTTGTCCAGGTAGGCCGGGCGCATAAAGCGAATCACTGTCCAGTGCGAGTCCGTGAGCACGTCGATGCCCTCACGACGAGCGAGCTCGGGGACCATGTCCTCGGTCCACTGCTCGGGGTGGACGAAGAACCCTTCGTCGTTCAGCTCTACTCCGGAGAGATCGATTGCCATGGTGGTCATATGTGGCTCCTTTCCGATTTATTGATGAGCTTCTTGCCAGCCACCGGCATATCGGCGCCGACGCCGGGAATGTCCCGGCCGGGCAGCAAGCTGTTCCAGTAGAACCACTGGAACATCAGCTTGCCGAGGTGGTTCAGTCGCGACTCCTTGAGCAACGGCAAGCCGATACCGGTGGGATAGCGACCTGGTAGTGGTTCGGTGTCGTAGTTGAAGTCGATCAAGAGGGCCTTGTGGAACCCGCTTTCGATGAAGCAGTTCGCATGGCCATCGAAGCCATCCACGAGGGGTTCGTCGGCGAGATAGCGTCTGACGTTCTCTACCAGAGTGTCGCCCTCGAAGTGTGCAACCGAGCCTGCCTTGGACGCGGGAATATCGGCTGCATCGCCGATGACGAATATGTTGGGCGCGGCCTTAGCCTGCAGGGAGTGCTCGTCGGCCAACACGAAATTCAACTCGTCGCCAAGACCGGGCGACCGTCCGACATACGCGGCACCGCTATGAAGCGGAACGACCACAGCCAGATCGAACGCGACCTCGCGACCGTCGTAAGAGATGAGTCTGCCCCCCGCCCCGTCGACCTCACCCGTATTGAACTCGGTGACCAGTCCAATGCCCTTGTCGGCGAGCATGCTGCCCAGCTCCTTCGAGGCAACAGGCTTGGTGAACGCACCGTCGAGAGGCGTGGCGTAGGTTAGCTCGACCTTTTCTCGGATCCCACGTTCGGTGAAATACCAATCCGCGAGGAAGCAGAATTCGAGCGGGGCTACGGGGCACTTGATCGGCATATCGATCACGTTCACAACGATGTGCCCACCCTCGAATGTCGACAGCGCCTTTTGCAGGGCTGCGGCTGGCTCCGGCCCATAGAAGGTGAAGACTCGATCCATCCACCCAGGCCCTAGGAGGCCGTCTGTTTCATTCGGCGCGAGGACCGCCCCTGTTGCAACAATGAGGACGTCGTAGTTCAGCGACGTCTCGTCGGATAGGTGGACAGCGTTGGCTTCGATGTCGACTCGCTCGATCGGGCTCTTTTTGAAAGAGATCCCAGAGCGGAGCTGACGGGAGCGCGGCCGTATCAGGTCTTCCGGCTTCGTGAGACCAAACGGGATGAACAGCAACCCCGGCTGATAGAAGTGCTCATCGTCCTGGTCCACAACCACGATGTCCAGTTCCGCCTGGGGATACAGACGACGGAGCCGGTAGCGGTCAACGTCCCGCCGGTTCCGCCCCCGAGGATCACGATCCGTTTCATTGGGCCTTCCTTTGGTCCACCGCGTGGCTATGCAGTCATCGTTGCTGGCCCACCTGTCTCGTAGTAGAGCCATCCAGCCTTGTCTCAATGGGACTTTCCGCGGAGGACCGGGAGGGAGTCCGCGGGTCAGCTGCCTTGTGGCCCCTAGTTGGACCGGCGGAAACTTAGAACCATGGCAAGGGCGGTGAGCGCGAAAGCTCCGACGATGATGCGGTTCACGTCCACAGCCGGCTGCCACCTGACATGATCACCACGCACCACATATACGCCCGCAGGCTTGGCCGCGATCCCAAAGCCGGTTCCTGATCCTTGACCATTGTCCGGAGATTCGCCCGCCCCTCCTCCACCGCCCCCCATCACCTTCGCGGCGGGAATCACAGTGACATTGTCCTTTTGGAACGGCTCGCCGAACACCCTCTTGACGGTGATGGCGTCTCGATGTCCCTTCACGAGCTCTTCGATCGTCTGCGTCATGACTACTCCTTTCATGTTCACCCAACACTTCTTCAATGGAACGCTCCGGGTCATCATGCGTCGCCGCGCGCTCGCCGTTGGCCCTCGACTAGGAACCAACCGGTTGGTGAATCTGTGCATCCGAACTGCTGTTGCTCCCACACTGGTCTCAAACGGCCAAAACGCGCTAGAGCAAAGGATCTCTCTTCTCGGGGGCCGTCTGGCACTAGCTAGACCGTCACTGGTTGGCCACCATGGTTACGAGGGCATCCTTCGACCCGGCGCCCTCGGGAGAACGTGGTGAAAGAGAACAACGAGCTCCTCGACCTGTTCCGGAGCCATAACCCAGACGTGTGGCCGGCGAGTGACAACCTCGCTCTCGTGCCTCGGGGTTTCCAAGGCATTGACTACGTCGCAAATTTTGGGACCGTCGTCGTCGCCGTCATGGTGCTCCTCGTCGCTACGAGAGCACAGCTCGGTTACAAATCTCGTCCAGCAGCGAAAGACAGCGTCCATGACTCATTACCAACGCGGGACCTATGCGGCCCCGTCGCCAGGAGGTGGCGTAAATGGCATCGCAGTTGACGCACCCGGTAAGGGTCGAAGCCAAGCTCGGGGACGACCTCTCACGATGGCTATGGCTCGTGAAGTGGCTGCTCGTCATCCCTCACTATTTCGTGCTCGCGTTTCTATGGATGGCCTTTTTAGCTCTGAGTGTGATCGCGTTCTTCGGAATCCTTTTCACCGGGCGCTATCCCAGGGCGATTTTCGACTTCAACGTGGGCGTGTTGAGGTGGTCTTGGCGGGTCGCGTACTACTCCTACGGCGCGCTCGCCACGGATCGCTACCCACCGTTCACGCTCGAAGACGTGCCCGACTATCCAGCTCACCTTGAGGTCACGTACCCGGAGAGGTTGTCGCGCGGCCTCGTGCTGGTCAAGTGGTGGCTTCTCGCGATCCCGCACTACATCGTCGTCGGTCTACTCATGGGTGGGACGTGGCTCGCCTTCCGCGGCGACGACTGGCAGGGCGTCAGCTTTGGGCTCATCGGGTTCTTGGCTGTGGTGGCAGGGGTAACTCTCACCTTTACTGGCAAGTATCCGACAGCGCTGTTCGATCTTCTTCTCGGACTCAACCGCTGGGTCATCCGCGTTGCCGCATATGCCGGCTTGATGACCGACGCGTATCCGCCTTTCCGTCTCGACTCGGGCGGACACGAACCCGAGGGCACCATTGCGGTGTCGTCGAGAACCGTCGGGTCCGCGACCGAGTCCGATGATGCTGGTCTCAGGCAAGGAACCTCGGCTAGGTCCACGAATTCGGGCTGGACAGCAGGGCCGATCATGGCCCTCGTCTTGGGCTGCTTCATCGGGTTGAGTTCACTTGGGGTTCTGTCGGGAGGAGCGGTGGCGTTGTGGGCCGACGTCACCCAGAGACAAGGCGGGTTCGTAACGAGTCCGGCCGTCGAGTTCGACACCGAGGCATATGCCGTCGTCTCGGAAGGGATCGAGATCCACTCCGATGGGCCGGATTGGCTCTTGCCGAGCGCGATCCTGGGTGACGCGCGCGTAACAGCCTCGAGCCAAACACCGATTTTCGTCGGAGTCGCTCGAGCCGCGGACGTCGAACGCTACTTGGAGGGCGTGTCGTACTCGGTGGTTCCGAATCTGGCGGAACGTGACGGCGAAGATCTCTCCGCCTCAACCGGACCCGCTCCGGAAAGCGAACCCGGCGCCCAAGGATTCTGGGTCGCGGCGAACACGGGAATCGGAACGCAGTCGATCAGATGGGCTCCGTCCAACGGTGACTGGTCTGTGGTCGTGATGAATGCGGATGCATCCCCGGGGGTCGCTTTCGAGGGTGATATCGGAGCTGAAGTGCCGGTGCTCAGACCCATCGCGATCGGCCTTCTAGTTGCCGGCAGCATCCTTCTAATCATTGGAATTGCTCTCATCGCTGGCGCATTTCGCGTGCTGCCAGCCCGAAACAAGCGAGGACTATCGCGTGAAAGCGCTGCGACGGAGACCGAGATCGGAGAGACCGAGAACAACCAGAACTCATATTCATCTGCCTGGAAGGAGTAACTGATGCAGACCATCAAGGATGCGGCGGCGGAATTTCTCGGCAATAAGCGCATCGCGGTTACGGGCGTATCGAGGAAACCAGCGTCGCACGGAAGCAACATCGTCTACCAACGGCTGCGGGACCGCGGCTACGAGGTTTTTGCAGTGAACCCCAACGCCGACGAGGTAGAGGGCGACACCTGCTACCACGACCTCAAGTCCATCCCCGGTGGAGTCGACGCGGTCGTGATCGGAACGAGTCCCACTCATGCCGACGGGACGATGCAGGAATGCCACGAGCTCGGAATCTCGAGCGTGTGGATGCACCGTGCCTTCGGCAGTGGGAGTGCGTCGGGCTCCGCGACGCGCTTCGGTCGCGAACACGGCATAACAGTGATCGACGGAGGGTGCCCGCTGATGTTCGAGCCCTGCTCGGACGTCGGCCACAAGGCCATGCGCTTTGTGTTCACCATGACCGGCAAGGTTCCCAAGAAGGTCTAGAGGAGGAGACTCAGTGTCAGCACGTCCTCGTCGGCTCATCTCGAAACCACTTCGTTCAGTTGGTTGACTAGGTCATCGGTCCCGACCCAGTGACGAGTTCATAGCGTTCGGATCCACGAAGACAGGCCGCTGCGATGGGATTCGGAGGTGCCCAGTTGACGGACGCCGCGGCCGACGCCTCCTGCTCGTCGCAAACTCTGATCGCGGAGTCGGTGCAGTCAGTATCGGCTTCGGGGCTCTCTCGCCGAGTCAGATTGCTAGCGCGTGGAGGTTCGCCTAGAGGAAGAGGGTTGGTGGTAGTGAACGGATCCCAGACAACGATGATGGTCGTCCAGCTCAACTGCTTCGGGCACCCGCTCTCCCGTGAGTCAGTCAGATCGGTCTTTGCGGCGCGACACGCGCCGCCGATGACGGCGCATCATGCCCAGCCCGATCCACGCCAGTGCCCCGAACACCGCCACCAGGAGGGTGAACACCCAGAGCGGCAAGGTGAAGCTCCAGAAGAGGAAGTCGAGCGTAACGTCCTCGGTGTTCTGGATCATGAAGGTGACTAGCAGCCCCACTTCGATGAGCGTGCCGATAAACGCGCCTACCCGGAGGCCTTGTCCTTTCTCGGACCCGTTGGTGCGCTCACCAGGTCTTTCGCTCATCATCGTCTGGACCCTCGCCTTCAAATCCCGTCAATACGTCGATCCCTCGCTATCTAGGGCCGCGGTGGGACCGCGGGATATTGACTTTCGCCCACTGAACCTAACCGGCGCTGACCAACGTCACCGCAGGTGCAAGCACCGAATTCGGCCAATGGCACCAAACAGCGACCAGGGTTAAGAAACGCCTGAAACAGCGTTCGGGACCGCTGAGGTCAGGCACGGTCGAGCTCGGCGTCAACTCTCGGTGCACATCCGTGTTCGCTACCCCACCACTCCCACTGGGCCGCGTTTGGGCCGCGCCAGATCCCCAAATGCTCAAAGTGAGCCATAAACGTTCGAAGACGTTTGCCCAGCTAGTCGTCACTGTTCAGTACGGCTCGAAGATGCTCGAAACACTCCGCTCCGACCTTTCAAGGCGGTAGCACGGGTTTAAATCCCGTTGGGGCCACCTACGAGAAAACCCAGGTCACAGGCGTCGGAGACCGATCCCTACGGTATCTACGATTCTAGTGCTGGGGCGCGTATGGGGCGCGAGCCGCTGGAAAGAGGGCATCCAGACGCTCCGGGATCTCGTCTTCGGCGTCCTCGTAGAGGTGACCATCCGATCGAGCGTGAAGGCGACTGATGAATGGCCGGCTCGGGTCAAGATCTCCTTTGCGCCCGCACCCGCCGCAATCGATAGGGCCACGAAGGTGCGGCGAGCTCATGAAACTTCAGGCCGGGGAAGCCCGCCGCTTCAGTTGCAGGAACCCACCAGCGGCGGCGAAAGCCAGCTCTTCGGAGAGGGCCCGTCTTCGGGCCGAGAAAGACGTAAGCCTCCGGACCAGGTTCAACGAACCTGTTTGTGTGCATCTCTAGATCACTAACAATCCGCCGCGGAAGGGAACCGTTCGGCGCGATCGCTTGGTCTTGGGAGGACCGAACACAAACTGTCCATTCGCCTCGACCAGGGTTTCGACTACCGACACTCTCCCGCGAACCAGATCCATGCGTCCACGACGGAGGCCTGCCAATTCGCCGAATCTCAGACCACCGTAGGCAGCGAGGTAGACAAGGGCACGAAAACGCTCGTCGATCACCCCGGCTAGACGCTCAACCTCGGGAGCGCTAAGGAATCGTTGCTCGTTATGCCTCTCCGAGGGAGGGGGACGTCTTGGCATGGGTCGAACCAAATCCTGCGATCTGAGACCGCAGCTCGCATTAACTGGGAGAGAGTATTGAACGCCTTCCTGACAGTGGCCGGGCTGTAGTTATCGGAGACCATTGCGCCACCCAGCCTCGGACGTCCGAATTCGAGACAAGATCAAGGGGGGTACCTACCAAATCTGGGCAGGACGTGAGCCCTCAACAAGCCGTCAAGACGAGCTCTGCTGGTTGGCCGAAGATCCACTTTGCTTGTAAGCCAGATGGAAGTCCATTCTTCGATTGTCATCTTTCCTCGGGTCGGCTCGACAGCGTCCGAAGTAGAGGGTGGCTGCCGATGGCGGAAGGTCGACGGCGACCAGAGCCACTGACCCCAAACGGGTCAGGAGGTGTGGAAGTCGGTCAGCCGCTCGGAGCCGTAGAAGCGCCTGTGAAGGTAGTCGTGATCGGCGAGCACACGAAGAGCCTTGCGCACATAGGCCTCGCGAGGAAGGGCGCAACCACAGCGCAGATCGATCTTCACGCGCGTAGTTTTAGGTAGAGTTCCCGACCCTCTTGGTCGTCGACCGAGGAGATAGACAGACAAGACGAGCGGAGCCGGGGGAACACCATTGCCCGCCCTCCGGTTTTCGCTCGCAGTCTCAACTGGGCCGACGACACGTCCGGGAGAAACTCATGACGATTCCCGCAAACCCGTATTACTCAATTGATCCGAGCAATTCCGATAGGCATCACATCTTTGCTGACTGCCCGAATGGGATGCAAATCCGTCCGCAGCATCGCAGGAACGGAACGAATGAATCGCCTCTTGTGGAAGCTGCGAAGACATACAGAGCAAGCCTTCCGGTGATGACAAATCGGAAGCGCTGCCCACAGATTAGGTACCCATGATAACGGACAGCCCCTTAACGTCATGTCCCTGCTCGCTGAGACCGATGTGGCAACTAGTTCAGCGGAACTCTTCTCTGGGAATCCCTCATCCAACTTGCCTCCGTTATTTGGCTGGATGTTCCCCGAGCTCCAGAGAACAGCCCACAACCATCAAAGAAGATGAAGTGCCTTGACACCCCTATAGATCGGTGGCTAGCTCGATCTTGGGGGAATTGGCTCGTTGAGGGGGGTTGTTGCATGAATAGATGGACTCGGAAGCTTCTCGCGAGCGTGGTTTGTGCGCTCGCACTCCTGGTGGCGGCTGTGGCTCCGTCGTTTGGGCGTGATCGGCCGTTTGGAACGGCCCGAATGTTCGTGAAGCCACCTGCCATAGCCGGGGCTAAGTCGCTCAAGCCGGGACAAACAGATGGCAATTTTTCGAAAGTACAGATAGAAGGATTCCGCTGCAATAGTGCCGGAAATCCCGCCGCGGTTGTCGACATCAGCTGCAACACACAGAAGTACGGACAGGATTGGGCTCCCGACAACGAACTCGCGGTTGCCGTGAATCCCGAGGATCCACAGCACATCGTGGCGGGCTCCAACGACTACTTCTATCGCTTCAACAACTCGACCGGCGCTCGTCAGGCGATCGTGCCGACGGGTTTCTTCACTTCGTTCGACGGAGGCGCGACGTGGGTCGACGGTCAGATCCCGATGCAATCAGGAAACGGAGCGGGAGACCCATCCCCCGCCTTCGACGCCAAGCACAATGTGGTTCTCATGGCGCAGTTGGAGAACATCGGGGGATTGGGCGGGCCGTGGGTCTCTCAAGGGGACGTCGCTGTAAGCCGGTCGACCAACGGCGGACTGCGGTGGTCTGAGCCGATCACGGTCATGAAGGGCAAGGGCACCGGCATCGGCCCCGCAAACAAGGCGGTGTTCTTCGACAAAGAGTGGCTAACCGTCGATAACAACCCCGACTCGGATTTCTACGGTCGCGCCTACCTCACATCGACGAGGTTCCTTAACGGTCCCTTCGGAAGCTACGCCGAAAGCCCGATCTACCTCAGTTACTCAGACGATGGGGGCCAGACGTGGTCTCAGCCGAAAGAGGTTTCGAAGAGCCATCCGAGTTGCACCTTCCAAGAAACCGGGGGCGGAACGGACTGTGATGAGGATCAATTCTCTATCCCGGAGGTCGCTCCCGATGGAACGCTCTACATCCACTTCCTGAACGCGCAGAACGATGGCGTCTGGGAGACTCCACAGGACTTCGACAATCAGATCATGGTGGTGCGGTCGACCAACGGTGGTGGCACCTTTGAGGGGCCCTGGCAGGCCGCGCAACTCGAGGACGGAGCCTCGGACATGCCCTACTCCGTCATCGGCAGACAGACGGTCTGGGGGCATCAGATCCGGTGGACCTCGGCTGGAAACATCACCGTGGACCCGTCGGACCCGTCACACCTAACCGTCGTGTGGTCCGATCGCGGCACAGCGAATCCGTTCGTTGCAGGAACCGCGAATGACGATTGCATAGAAGAGACTCCGGAGGCACCCGACTACGATCCCTGTCATGCGGGCCCCGGTTCGGACACCAGCATCTACAAGTCCGAATCATTCAATAGTGGCCAGACGTGGACGGGGCGAACCGTGGTCGACACCGCCGGTGGTCGCCACCAGTGGTTCCCATGGGCGGACCAGAAGTCAGATGGAACCCTCGCCATCGGATGGGACGAAGATGATCAGCAGCCGGTGGGTGCGGTTCCGGCTAACGACACCTTCCACCACGTCCTGTGGACTGAAGGCGCGGGCAAGCAGACGCTAGGTGCTGCCGAGCACATCGATGTCTCGGTTACGCATTGGTCCGGCCAGTACGTGCCGCGACCGGATTGGCCGACAGTCTGTGGACCCGTCGACTACAACGATCCCGGGACTCCCGAACCGAGCGACTTGGGGAAGGACTGCAACCAGTTCCATGGTGACTACACCGGCTTGCAAGTCGATTCCCTGGACCGGGTACACGTCGTGTGGACCGGGCTCAATCGTTTCGAAGTGTCTCCACAGATTGATCCCTACACGGGCGGACGGCACGACGGGTACGCCCAAGACGCGATGTACGCGCGCAGGTAGCGACTCAGGGTAGCTTCATTCGAGGGCGGGCCGGCAGCCGGGCCCGCCCTCACCCCTTGTTCTGAACCGCTGGGAGCGGGAGATTCCAAAAGCGAATCTGGTCTCTGGTTAGCGATCCCTCGTGTCGTTTGAGAGTACGGCGAGGAGAGCTGGGAGACAGACCCGAAAGGTCACCCCACAACCCACCCGCTTTTCACTCGCCGACGAACTGCATATCCATAGTTTTTTTGCCGTGCGGTCTATAGATGATCGAAGCACTCCCTGCACCAGGGTGGGAGCGCCCGCTTCGGCGGTTTCTCGCGGTCTGGAATGCCGAAAGAAGGGAGACCTAGCGGAGCCAGTCCATGTCGGTCCGGATGCTCGCACGCCTTGGGCCTCCCGACGCTGTGGCCCATGCGAAGGTGCGGAACGAATGATTCTGGAGATGCGCAGGCACTAACTGTGAGGGCCGCGCTAAGCATCTTTGGGCCGTCTTAAATGAGACTACTAGTTGGCAAACGATCAAGCCTTTTCCGCGACGCGCAGGTGTCTCGCTAAGCCGCAGCCGTGGAGCCTATTGACCTATTGCAGAATCTTGTGCGCACCCGGACGGTCACCCCCTGTTCGGATTTGCCTATCTGCCGACCAGGGACGCAGACCTTGCCAATGGGGTGTTACGCCACCATGGCACCTCGGGCCAGACGTGAGGGAGGCCCAGCCGGTGGGGTACCGCCAGTCCTCCCTAATTCAAGGTGAGCACGGATTCAAATCGCGTTGAGACCCTTGCCGAGAAAACAGGTCAAAGGCGTTTTCTGTGGCTTGATCTAATCTGACTGGCCGATCTCGGTCTGAAGAGGGCCGGTCTGCTTTAGGGCCGGTCTGCTCCCTGGTAACCGATTTTGCGAAATCTGCACACCGACCGAAGCCAACGCGGTGTGCTAAGCGTCTTTAGGACATGATGTCGGAACCGAGGCAGGGGATGACTGCGAACGCGGAGGAGGTTCGCGTGGAGCCGGGGCTCGGGCCACTGGCGAGCTTGTATGAGGAGCACTCTGGGTCCGCGTTCAGATTTGCCTATCTGCTGACCGGGGACGCAGACCTTGCCGAGGACCTCGTCCAGGATGCGTTTGTCAGACTGATCGGACGCTTCGGCAACATCCGGCGCCGAGAATCCCTCGATTCGTATTTGAAGCACACGATCCTGAACCTTTCCTACGGCTCGTTCAGACGCCGACGAGTCGAACGCGCCTACCTCGCTCGCGAGCGCGCACTCCCGTCGCGCCCGGCTCGCGATTTTCCGGACGTGGAGAGAACGGATGAACTGTGGTCACAGCTGCAAAGAGTCGCGCCGCGGCAGCGTGCCGCTCTCATCCTGCGCTACTACGAAGATTTGTCCGAGCATCAGACGGCGGACTTTCTTGGCTGCTCGGTCCGGACGGTTAAGTCACTAGTAACACGCGGCATCGCGGCGATGCGGGCGCAGCAAGGGAGTGATCAGTGATGGAAAAGATGGAACGCGACCTGCGCGACATGATGCAGCGGCAGGCAGGCGCTGCTGGCCGGGCCCCAACCGCCACTCGAGCTCTCGTTCGGCGGGCGCAACTCCGGCGGGCCGCCACGGGAGGTCTCGCAGGAGCTCTTGTGCTGATTCTCGTTGTGGGAGGAATCGCAGCGAGCCGTTCCCTGGTCGTCGAGCAGTCCCTACCACCCGCAGACACCCATCCAGAAAACGGGAAGATCATCGTGCAGGGCGCCGACGGCGACCTCTTCCAGGTCGATCCTGACGGCTCAGGCATGCGAGAGTTTCTCAGGGGCAATCGTTCCTTCACGGATTACAAATGGTCCTCGGATGGTTCCCGGATGGCCTTCCTCTACGGCTTCCATGGAGGCGGCCTTGAAGCCGGCAAGTGGTCCCTCTACGTCGTGGATGCCGATGGAGGTGGCATGCGCAGAGTCGTCCGCTGCCCCGGCCGGGGCACCTGCGACGTGGCCGCAGGTGGTGGGATCTCCTGGTCTCCAGACGGCACACAGATCGCGCTTTCGGGCGAGGGATCCGTTTATGTCGTAAATGTTGACACGGGCAACTTGCAGCGGCTACCCGACACTCCAGCATTGGGCGCGGAAGCTCCAATGTGGTCTCCGGATGGGTCGTGGATCGCTTTCGTCCGCGCGCCCGATCATCGAGATGTCCCGGCGGATCAGGCTGGAATGTACGTGATGCGCCCGGACGGCTCGGATCTGACCATGCTCGCCCACGTTCCCGGCGCTCGGGATCCCGCTTGGTCGCCAGATGGGACTCGCATCGTGTTCTCTGGTCGCGAAGGTGTCTACGTCGTCGGCGTTGATGGTTCGAACCTCCAGCACCTGGTTGAGCAGGGTGTCGCAGCCGCCACCTGGTCTCCGGATGGAACGCGCATCGTTTACTCCCTCTCACCGAGGACCCAGGGGGGCTACCTAGCCGAGGTGTGGGCTGTGGAAACTGATGGCGGGGAGAGGTCTCTCCTTTACCGATCCGACTGCTGTGCCAGCGACGCGGTGGTTCCCGTGTGGTCGCCCGATGGGCATCACATCGTCTTCAATGTCGCAATTGACCGCAGCCTGATCACGAGCCTCGCCGCATTCATCATGGATGCAGACGGAACCAACCTCCGTCGAGTGGTGGCAGGTTCGGTTTCCGGCACACCGGCCTGGCAACCAATCCCCAGGAATTGATGTTCTGTGTCCGGCTACTGTCTCCGTCCGCGACCGCCCTTCCCCGCCGTACTTGTCATTCCCAGAACTCAACCGCCTCACTGGATCAGCACACAAAGGTCCGGTTGCGCGCTTCGGATCCCTTTCCAACCGCTGCCACTAGCATGCCGGTCAGCGGCCGAGTGATGACCGAGGGAGGCACGCCATTAGGCACCGCGTGGTCGTCGCCATCGGTGTGATGTTCGCTCTTACGCTGGCCGCGTGCTCACCGTCGTCCCCCAAGGCTGAGCAGGACGAAGCGGTTCCCGCCGGAAATGGGGCGTCTAGCGCATCGCCTCCAGCCAACGAGGTAAGCGACACCTTCGATGTGGGCGAGAACGCTCTCTTCATGGAGTGCACTGGCACAGGCAGCCCCACGGTCGTTTTCCTTCACGGAGTCGGGGGTAGCTCGACCGACTGGTCCGCCACACGAGCTCTTATCGACGGACTCCGATATTGCCTCACTCAGAATCCGCCCCTAAACGCAACGAGGACCCGAGAGGGGAGAAATGATCCAGAAGAACCTGCCTTGCGACCCGCACGGCTGACTAAAGCTGCAACAGTGAGGTCGATGGGGGCGAGCCGAATGAATCCGAACTAAGACAGTGCGTGCAAGCTAGAGCTCCACGACAAGGACGCGACCTAAGCTGCTCCCCACCGGGGGCGCCTTTCAGTGACCTTTCCAACGGCGGGCGATCTGTCGAGGAGACTCTCCCACCTCGATTTATTGGCGTTATTGGCGTTGGAGGGGGTCATTTCGTGCCAATAAGCACTGCCAGAATTTCCTCCATGCCTGGTCTGGAAGAATCCGACAGTCGCTGGTTCTCAATGTTTCCAATAAAACCCAAGGGGAAATAAATAGGACACAAACAGGCCACGGGGGTGTTTCCCTGGAGGTCGGCAGGTTGGGTTTCGTCGTCGCCAGACAACCAATCAACACGCCCAACCCCCTGCGGAAGCGCCCCCACCTCGAAGCGCCCCAACTCTTTGTTTCGCCGCTGATCTCGAAATCCCCATGCCTTTTTCAGGCGCATCCGGCAGCATTTTCCGGATTTGATCTGGGACATTCTCGTCTGGGCGCACGGCGTATTGTCTGCCGTGCCATCTGTACCCAGCTTGTAACGGTGTGACGCGCTGAATTGGATCCCTCGGGGTTTACAGAGAGGCAACTGGGAATTAGTGTCAGGACTGGCGACGACACCCTTCGCTGACGTAGGTCAGGGGTCGTGATGGTCGAGCGAAACCGCTCTTGTCGTCATCTTCCTATCTTTCCCAGTTCGATGAACGCCTTCGCCCCCGCGCGGGCGCCTCCCTTTCCGGTGATTGGTTGCAACTAGCCGAGCGGTCACTCTGCTCTTTGAACCAGACGAAAAGGGAGGCTTTATTCAATCTACCGGCTATCTATTGCTGATAACCCCAATGGGGGACAGGGTTTGCCGATTGGGGAGGTTTCTTGCCGAACAATCTGAAGCACCCAACAAGAAGGCCGCTGAGACGCGCCCCTTGCCACGTCCACAGGGCGCGTCAGAAACCGTTGGTTCCGCGGACACGCTGGGGGCTCTCTGAATAGGAGGTAACACGCGTAATGAAGCGCAATCTTCTCGTTTCTCTAATGGGCATCGTGGTCGCGCTCACGTTGTTCACCGGCACTGCGCTCGCGCAGTCCGGGCACTTCGTCGGGACCCCAACCTGTACAGACGAGGGGACGACCGTAGAGTGCAGCGGAAAGGTCGCGGGCCTCGGAGGCACGACCTTCACCATCCAAGTTTCGGCGCCAGGCACCGCGAGCGTCGAATGCACCAACCCAGGGGGAAATGTTGCGCCGGGTCAGAGTTTTGCCACCACGGTGTCGGGAACCAGTGGACCTTTTGCAACGCCGAGGAACGGTCAGGCTCGATTCACTGTTGAGTCGAACACGCCCTCAGCTCCCGCAGGCTCATGTCCCAATCTGATGTGGACACCATCGGTCGTCGACGTTCAGTTCACGACCGCCACGATCACGCTCTTCGAAGATTCAACGCTCTCGGACACGATCACCGTTCCTGTTTCCTAAGCAAGTAGGCCGAGAGGAGTGGGCCGGTCCTCCCTGCGCGGGGGGTCGGCCTTACTCGTGGGGGCCCTGCACAAACAATACAAGTGGCCAAAGGTCGATTCCTGCCGCGAACCCGTCACCGACACCAGCCGCCCTCTCTGGAGGAGCGCGTCGGCGGCTCGCTTGCGAAGGCTGCCCTCGGGTAGACGGAACTAGTCAGCGACATCGAACCCGATTAGGAGCGAGCGATGCGAGTTGTAGTTGTTGGTGCGACAGGGAACGCAGGCACCAGCTTGATTGACCTTCTCCGCAAGGAGCCGGATGTGGAGTCCATCGTAGGCGTCGCCCGCCGTCTTCCTTCGACCGAACTCGACAAGGTTCAGTGGCGGCGAGCGGACATCGCAACCGACAAGCTCGAATCTGTTTTCGCGGGGGCCGACAGGATCGTCCATCTTGCATGGGCGATACAGCCATCGCGCAACCTAGACGAGACCGATCGCATCAACGTCGAAGGCAGCCGCCGTGTATTCGATGCGGCAGCGCACGCCGGCATCGGCAAGATTATCTACGCGTCATCAGTAGGCGCGTACTCGGCTTCAGGCAAGGATCACCGACGGGATGAGTCGTGGCCTACTGGAGGAATACCTAGCTCGTTCTACTCACGCCAGAAGGCAGCTGTTGAAGACATTCTCGATGACTTCGAAAAGCGCCACCCTCAGATCGGAGTGGTTCGGATTCGCCCTGCACTCATGTTCAAGCGTGAAGCTGCAAGTGAGATCCGACGCCTCTTCTTCGGGCCCTTTGTTCCCTCTTGGTTGTTCAATCGCAACCTGTTGCCATTGATTCCCTTCCATCCTGATCTCACGACCCAGGTGGTGCACTCTGCAGATGTTGCAGAGGCCTACAGACTCTGTGTGATGGGCGAAGCACGAGGGGCGTTCAATCTTGCGACCGAGCCACTGGTGACGTCGGAGCTCCTAGCCGATGCATTGAGGGTGCGCGTGCTGAAAGTCCATCCCGGAATCCTCAGAAAACTCGCTGACTTGACTTGGAAGCTCAGAATGCAGCCCACACCGTCGGGATGGGTTGAGATGGGAACGAACGCGCCACTGATGAATTCGTCTCGCGCGAGGAAAGAACTCCGTTGGGAGCCCACGCATGACGCTCGCGACACGCTGCTAGAACTAGTCGACGGTCTTCGGGAAAGGATCGGCATCAACACACCGCCTATGGCGAAAGAAACCGGAGGCTTCCTGCGAAACCGTGAAATACGCAAAGGCGTGGGCGGCTCGAATCCATAGAGGAGCTACAGGCGAGGGAGAACCTCCCTTTCATAGAAATCGAAGAATCCGTCCTGATCCGGGCCGATCTGGTGGACGGCCAGATGATCGAACCCAGCATCTGCAAACTTCTTGAGCCCCTCGACATGAACCTCGGGATCGGGACCACATGAAACCGATCCCGCGACGTCTTCCTCCGTTACCATCGCCGCCGCCTGCTCGAAGTGTGCGGGAAGCGGCAACTCCTGTGACAATTGTCCCTTGATTCCAACGTTGGGCCACCATTCATGCGCTACCTTGCGCGCATCCAACTCATTGGAAGCCCAGCACACCTGCACCTCCGCGTATCGAGGCTTTCCGGACCCACCGTGTTCGTCGAATGTCCTCACGGTCTGCTCTTGCGGGGCGACGGCCACGAGGCCATCTCCGATCCTGCCGGCAAGTGCGCTGGACTTCTCGCCACTGGCAGCCACCATCACATCGATGGGTTCGTCGGGACGCGTGTAAAGCCGGGCATTCTCGGTCACGTAGTGAGTTCCCTTAAAGCTCACTTGCTTGCCCGTCCAGAGCTTGCGCATTAGTTCCACCGCCTCCTCGAGCATCTCCAACCGGGTATTGACGGCGGGCCACTTGTCTCCGAGAACATGCTCATTCAGGTTCTCGCCCGTTCCCACACCAAGAAAGAACCGGTCCGGCATCATTGCTGCCACTGTTGCCGCTGCCTGCGCAACGATGGCGGGGTGGATTCTGATGATCGGGCAGGTGACTCCAGTCCCTACCCTTAGTGAGGTGGTCGTATGGGCGATTGCACCCAACGTTGCCCACACGAAGGGACCCTGCCCCTGTCGGTCAATCCATGGGTGGAAATGATCGGAAATGAGCGCGAAACGCATGCCAACTGCCTCTGCACGCGCTGCGTAGCGAACGAGATCGCGCGGTTTGTGCTCTTCACTCGAAAGTTTGTAGCCGATTCCTCCGATATCCATCCTTTCCTCTCCTTGTTAAATGCGATGAGAGACGGGTTACCCCAAAACCGCATTGAATCAATGACGCTGGCGCGGTTATCTGTTACCTCAGCGACTTCAGATGCCCCGTCGTCCGAAACTTGTCAAAGGCACGTCCCAGCACAGCAACGTGAAGCTACGGGATGTCGCGGCAAGGCTGACGGAGAAAGCTCAACCGACGCGTATCGAAGGGCCGTAGAGCGCCGCCTTTGGACGGCTGATTAGGGCTGCAGGAGAACCTTTACCGCTCCGTCCTGCTTCTTCTGGAACATCTCATACGCGCGCGGAGCGTCTTCGAGAGGGAGCCGATGGGTGGCGAAGCTCCCGACTCCGAGTGCATCTGAATCACCGGAGACCAGCGGCAGGATGTCGTCGACCCAGCGCTTGACGTTAGCCTGGCCCATGCGCAATTGGATCTGCTTGTCGAAGAGGGTCAACATCGGCAACGGATCCGTCTGGCCCCCATAGACACCGGAGAGCGAGATGGTTCCGCCCCGCCGAACGAGCTCGATCGCGAGATGAAAAGCCGTCAGACGATCGACGCCTGCCTTCTCCATGAGTTTGGCCGCGAGAGCATCCGGCAAGAAACCAGTGATCTGTTGGGCGACCTTCGCAACCGGAGCTCCGTGCGCCTCCATACCAACGGCATCGACCACTGAGTCCGGACCCCTGCCCTCGGTAAGATCACGCACGATCTTGACGATGCCTGCGTCGTGCTCCCGCAAATCCAGTGCCTCGACGCCAAATGCCCTCGCGCGCTCGAGGCGCTCCGGCACGAGATCGATTCCGATTACCCGCTCGACGCCGAGATGACGGGCGATGCGACACGCCATATCGCCGATCGGACCCAGGCCCAGCACCACCAGGCTGCCGTCTCTGGGGATGTCGGCGTACTGGACGGCTTGCCATGCCGTGGGGAGCACGTCCGAGAGATAGACAAAGCGGTCGTCCGGCGGGCCTTCAGGGACCTTGATCGGACCGAATTGCGCCTGAGGCACACGCAGAAACTCCGCCTGCGCACCTGGCACCTGTCCGTAAAGCTTCGTGTAACCAAAGAGGGCCGCTCCCATTCCCTGTTCGCGCACCTGAGTGGTCTCGCACTGGGTGTGCAGTCCCTGATCGCACATGAAGCAGTGTCCGCACGCGATCTGGAAGGGAATGACGACTCTGTCGCCTACCGAGATGTTCGTGACCGCGCTGCCAACCTCTTCGACGATGCCCATGGGCTCGTGCCCGAGGATGTCACCCGCGTCCATGAATGGTCCCATTACCTCGTACAGATGCAGATCAGAACCGCAGATCCCGGATGACGTGATCCGCACGATCGCGTCCGTAGGATGGTCGATCGTGGGGTCGGGGAAGGTCTCCACTCTTACGTCACGCTTTCCGTGCCAAGCAACAGCTCTCATGCGTCGTCACCGCCTGTATTGATTTGCAGAAGGGCACTCCTAAGTACGCGCGCCTACCCGCGCCGCTATGTACCAAACGACGCCCGATGTACACAATGTGACGGATGACGAGCCGGGAAGTGCCGAGCCGCCTACTGACCGATGGTCCGCTTAGTGGCCTGACGCTCGAGCTCGGAGTTGAGCTCGCCTCCAATCAAGACGGATAGTGAGCTGAGATAGAGCCACAAGATCAGAACGATCACGCCGGCAAGTAATCCATACGTTTTTGGGGTAGAGGCTCGACCCCCCTGAGTCCCGCCCTATCCAAATGGCAACATCCATCACTACCTGGTCGGTGCTCAATGTGCCCTCCCTGTCGACTCGATCCGCGATCCGACTTTAGCGACAGAATGAGCCCACACCAACACTTCCCCGCTGGACCTGGAAAGAGAACAGATTGGTGGTAGCGAACGGATCTCAGACAACCCTATTGCTGGTTGGTATTGGCGCGCGCATGGCGCGCGAGCTGAGTCAAAACGCCTAGGAAAGGATTGAGTAAGCTCAAATAAGGGACTGAAGGTTTCGCCCTAGAAGCAGGGTCAGCCCACTGCATTGAAAGCCGACGCGCCAATCTTTCAAGGCGGTAGCACGGGTTCAAATCCCGTTGGGGCCACCACCAAAAGAGCAGGTCAGAAGCCTTTCTTAGGACCCCCGGGATTTCGTCTACCGATTTGGGGATCATTTGGGGGTTCGGGCGGGCGCCCAGGAGCGCGTCCAAGCGGTCTGGACGTCGCCGCCGGCATCCTCATAGAGATGTCCACAGCGATCAAGGATGAAAACGCAACTGACGAGTGACCCGCTCTGATGGACACCTCCTTCGGATTGGACACCGGCAAGCACCCACAGGGCCACAAAGGTGTGGCGGAGCTCATGGACTTCAAGCCCTCGAGCTCCGCCTTCCGCGTTGCCGGCTGCCAGTAGGAGCGACGGAATCCCGCCCACCTAGTGGAGCGCCTTTCTGATTCAAGTCCAGCTAGACCACTTCTCTGTACGATTGTCCGCTCAAGGAGGGCTGATGACGGAGCTTCCCACCGGAACGGTCACATTCCTATTCACCGATATCGAAGGCTCGACACAGCTTCTACAGGAGCTGGGACCCGCCTACGGCAGCGTGCAGAACGACCATATGCAGATCATGCGTGACGCAATACACGTGGGTGGCGGCGTGGAGATCAGGACGGAAGGGGACGCCTTCTTCGCCGTCTTTTCTTCTGCCACAGGCGCCGTAGCCGCGGCCGTCCAGGCCCAGCGAGGCATGAGCGACCACGATTGGTCGCACGGTGGAACCCTTCGCGTTCGCATGGGGATGCATACGGGTGAGGGGATCCTGGGCGGAGACGATTACCTCGGGATCGACGTGAACCGCGCCGCAAGGATCGCGGCCGCGGGCCATGGAGGCCAGTTGCTTCTCTCCGAATCCACTCGAGCCGTCGTGATCGACGATCTGCCTAAGGGCGTTTCGGTGCGGGACCTCGGATCGCACCGGCTGAAGGATTTCTCTGAGGCGAGTCGTCTCTACGATCTGGTGATCGACGATCTGTTGGCGGAATTCCCACCGCTCAAGACGCTCGATATCCCAAGCAACCTCCCGTCGGAACTCACTTCGTTTGTCGGCCGGGAACGTGAACGCGAAGCGGTCGGGGACCTCCTTGAATCCACCCGGCTTTTGACTCTGACGGGCCCGGGAGGGTGTGGGAAATCGCGACTCGCGTTACGTGTCGCTTCGGACACTCTCGATCGTTTCCCAGATGGCGTTTTCTTCGTCGAGCTCGCATCGATCAGCGAACCTGACCTTGTGCCCAGTGCCATCGCTTCGGCTCTGAGGAAGGGCGAGGAGGGCCCTCGGTCCGTGTTGGAGACACTCATGATCGAGCTGCGTAGCCAGATCTCCCTCCTTATCTTGGACAACTTCGAGCAAGTGATCGAGGCGAGTCCAGCCATCGGTACGCTCCTGGGTTCGGCTTCAAAGATCCGCGTGTTGGTCACCAGCCGGTCACCACTCCGGATACAGGGAGAGCAGGAGTTTCCCGTTCCACCGCTGGAACTTCCGGATCTCGATCGGCCCCCACGACCAGAGGAACTGACACGCTTCGCGGCTCTCACGCTGTTTGTGGAACGAGCGATGGCGATCGATCCGAGCTTCGTTCTGGACGAAGAGAACAGCCGCGCTATAGCCGAAATCTGCCGGCGCCTCGATGGGCTCCCTCTTGCGATCGAGCTCGCCGCCTCGAGACTCCGGCTGCTCTCACCCTCGGCCATGCTGGAACGGCTCGACCATGCGCTGCCGTTGTTGACCGCCACGGCGCGCGATCTTCCCGCCCGACAGCGAACTCTCCGCGGGGCAATCGATTGGAGTTACGACCTCCTCGCTCCTGAGGTCGCTTCATTGTTTCGAAGAATCTGTGTGTTTGCCGGAGGTTTCACCATCGTTGCTGCCGAGCGAGTCGGCGCACTCGAAAGCGAATTGGGTGTGGACTCACTGGAGGGTCTCGATGCCCTACTCGACGCGAGTCTCGTTCGCCGGAGATCGGAGCTGGCCGTTCACGATCGATTCGAGACCTTGCAAACGATCCGGGAATACGGGTTGGAGCGACTCGAAGCAGGTGAAGAGGCGTCTGTTCGACGCAACCATGCGCATTACTTCCTGGAACTTGCTACGGCGACCGGGCCGGAGCTGAGGGGACCAGATATCGAGCTTCATCTCGAGGTGCTGCGCTTCGAGCACGACAACATGCGCGCTGCATTGGCATGGGCTCTGGAGAACGATGAGGGGGAATGCGCACTTCGGATGTCGTGGTCGTTGTGGCGTTTCTGGCAGCTGCACGGCCATCTGACGGAAGGTCGAAGCTGGACGGATCAAGCTCTGGCCCTCCCCTCCGCGGCTGGCCGCACACGTGAGAGAGCTCGCGCGCTGCTCGCGACGGGAAGCCTCGCCTACTGGGCACGCGCCACTCCCGCTATGGCCGCGGCCATCCAGGAAGCGACGACCATCTTCCAGGGGCTGGAGGATCTTTCGGGTATTGCGCTTGCGACCTACAACCATGCTTTCGCCCTTGCGATCGAGGACAGGATCGCAGAGGGAGCCGAGTTGTTCCGTGCCAGCGGCGCCATGTTCGAAGGCATTGGTGATCCACGCGGGGTCGCAGACACATTGTTCGGCCTTTCCGGAATGTTGAGGAAACTCGGTGATCTCGTTGGGGCGCGCGCTGCAGCCGAGGAAGCATTGCGGTTGCACAAGGACCTTGGAGACATCTTTGGGATCCACGGTGACCTCTACGTCCTCGGCCGCGCGCTTGGAGATGCCGGGGACCTCGATGCTGCGCGGGACCTCTTCCTCGAGACTCTGGGCATGGCCGAGCACATCGACAGCTCGACGGGGCTGGCGCTAAGTCTCGACCTTCTAGCCGTTCAGGACGCCCATCGGGGTCGGCCGGTTCGGGCCATGAGGCTCGCGGGCGCCTCCGCAGCGATCAAAGACACCATCGCGGGAGAGGCTCCACCGGAGCTGCTCGACCTTCCGGATTCGCGGGAGCGAGCGCGCTCACTCCTCACCGACGAGGAGATCGAGGCTGCTTGGGACGAAGGCCGAGCGATGAGTGTCGCCGAAGCCCTAACCTACGCGCGCGAGAGCGATTAGTGCTCGACAGCAAGCTCTGAAGATCCGGCGAGGCGAGGGGTGGCCTTGGCGCGCGCATGGCGCGCGAGCTGAATCAAAATGCCTCAAACAGGGTCGAGTGAGCTCAAGCCAATACCCGCAGGGTCACGCCTCAGATAGCTTCACCTCACTGCGTTGATTGGACATCGCGCCAATCTTTCAAGGCGGTAGCACGGGTTCAAATCCCGTTGGGGCCACCACCAAAAGAGCAGGTCAGCCGCAAAAGTTCGCTTCTGCCACATCGTGTGTCGTCCTATTTGAGACACGAATGGGACGCGAGCTGAACCGACAACAGTGTGTCCAAGCGATCGTCCGAAGGACTTGGCGTTCGAGTCCCTCGCCCTCCGCCTCTAAAGTGATGGGCAGCTGTGAGACTTTCTTTACCTAGTCAAGCCCGCCGCCTGCGGCAGCGGGAGCGTCACCTGAGGGCGGCCTTCACCCGTCCTCGGCGCCGCAGGCGGCGGTGAAGACTAATTGCGGAAATCACCGGTAGTGGGTCAGTTTGACTCCAAGCAGTAACCCAGGTAGCCCAGTAGCCAGTCGGCATACACTCATGGCCCGCGTCCCGACCCGAGGAGGGAAACCATGCACGCCCTACTTGTGACCGCAGACGTCGAACCAGGCCATGAGGAAGAGGGTTTGGAATATCTGCGCCCAATGTTGCCTCAGCTCGAACAGATACCTGGGCTCCTGTCTGGATACTGGCTGGCGACGACAAAGGATGGGGAGAGCCTAGCCATAGTCCTTTTCGAGAACGAGGAAGCGGCCCAGGAGATGGCTCAAGTCGGCCTGCCGAACGCACCTCAGCCTCCCGGTGCAACCTTCCGCCGGGCAGAGGTGCGGGAGGTCGTTGCTCACATCTAGGCACTCGCGCTACCGGCTCGCCAACTGATTCACTACACACCTGTTCGATGCGTCACGAGTGGCCGGCCCCCCCGAGGTCCCAGTCAAGGCTGCTGCGCTTTACTCCGCATCTGCTATCGCAGACTTCGGCCTTGACAGCGATACGGGGCCGGCTGATTGGCAGTTAAGGAACGACGCGGTCGTTCCCGTTGGTGCACAACAGCGCGCCCGGTGAGGTTGGCGGTGAACCCGACTAGTCGGAGCGCGAGAACGCCCCCGTGGCCTAACCGGGGGCGCCTTGCTGAACGACAAGAACTAGGCCGTCGACAACTTGGTTGTTACACGGGGGTCATAGTCGGAGCGACCACAGGCTCGCGAATGTCCACCGTTTCTGTGATCGGACTCGGTCTGAACCCCTTCCATGCCGCGTAGATGCCGATCGAGACTTCCCAGATGATTTCTGGGAGTGCCAATAGGAACGCGGGGCCCGATCCGTTCTCGTAGACCCCGAAAAGGATGAGCCCGAACGAGAGGATCAACAGCGGACCGCCGATTAGCCCGAACATCGCCATCCTGCGAGGCACGAGGCCCGAGCGGTACATCAAGTAACCCAGGATCAACCCGTTGCCGATACCGACCACCAGGCCCGGACCGAACAGGAACGCCCAGTCGTAAGTGGACACGAGGGAACTTCCCTGGGCAGCGAGGGCGGTCGCCTCGGCTCCTGTTGCTCCGACCAAGGCATTGCTCACAGACACCAAGGAAATGATGCTCATGAGCCCCACCAGGATGAAGGTGGATTCCACGATGCGCGCTGCAACGTATCCGAGAGCGAGGCCCTCACTCTGCCGTTTGACGATCGGGTAGATCACCACGGCGGTGCCGATGTTGGCCACGATGAGCAAGAACTCGAGGATCACTCCGAGGTACACACTGGTTTCAGAAAAGGAGCCCGGTGTGAAGCTCAGCTCGCTGAAGCTACCGCCCACTCCAGTCACGAAGAGAGCCTTTGCTCCGATGCTTGTTACGAAGGTGGCTATGAACAACCAGCCGAAAAGCCTTGCGGTCTTTTGAATATCCAACCGACTTCCTTTCGTTCGAATCGAAACTGTCCGCCTGCACCCCATTGGCGAGAACGTCACGCTCCCGTCGTCAGCCCCCTTTGAAGGCTGGCTCCCGGCCAAGTAGTTCTTCCGATTCGGGCAGAGAGATGCGCCGCCCCCGAATCACGAGCCAGAATGCCAACACGAGTTCGCCAATCCCTGTGACTACCGAGATCTCGAAGGAGAGGTTCAGTGAGAGAGCTACCGCAACACTGTCGAAGAAGTAACCGACGCCCGCTATCCCGACCAGGGCACCGACGATCTTGGAAACGTAACCTGATCGGTACGCGAGGTACCCAATCAACATCAGATGGACCCCGAACAGGAGAAGACCAGCGTCATAGGCATCGTTGAAGGCCTCGACTTCTCGAAGCACTTGACCCTGGGACGCGGCGCTGTTTGCGACTGAACTCGCCTGGTCATTTAGCAGGCGAAGTGCTTCGACCAGCTGGATGATCGCAAAGCACAGGATCGCGGTGTAGATAAGCCTGGCGGATGCCGCGGCAATCGCGAGGCGTTGACTCACGGGACGGAAGACGCGGAACAATGCCCACGCGACAATCACATCAAGAGTCGCAATCAGGATCCAGCCAGCGATCCCCAGCTGGAACAAGCCCTTAGACGCCAAAAGATCGGTGGCCGTCCTTGCCGCGTCCCCGGGCGTGACCAGCGCTTCTAGAGCAACGAAATTGGCGAAGACGGCCAGAGCGGTCATCACCAAGAGGCTTATGCCGGCCAATGACTGCCGCGCTTCGAATCGACCGATCTCGATCAGTTTCCGTCCGGATGGGTGGCAAAGCCTTGCGCTCGGTAGCTGCGATGGCGCTCATTTTCGTTCTCCTGTTTAAAGAGTGGGCCTGCTTAGGGAGCGAGCCTGAACGGCGGGTACTGGTCGGTGACCAGTAGCATCGAGTAAGCCTGTACTCGAAGCCCCCAGCGCATAACGCCCTCGACGAAGTCAAAGAGGCTGCGTGGATAGCGTCCGGTGAAGAGGATGGCGAACCAGGCGAAGATCACGGCGAAGACCGCCGCGATGCCGAGGAAGAACAACACAATGTAGTGAGGAATGGCGAGTAGCCATTTCACCAACGGCAGCCACCGGTTGAGATCCTGCTTCACGTCTGGGTAATCGAGGTCGAGGTGAACCGACTGCTCCTCGTCGGTGGATGGGTACCGGTCCGACATCAACGCAAGATAGGAGGACACCCTGGTGGAGAAGCGGGTGAGCTGAAGGTTGAAGTCGAACCACCAACGCGGGTACTTCTGACGAAAGAGAATCATCAGCAAGGGCCCGAAGAACAGGAGACCCCCTGCGGCCGCTGCGGCTTCCTTCCCATTGTCGTAGCTCCACTCCCAAGCCCCTCCGGCGACCGTTCCCAGGACAATCAAGATGGGGATCGCCGCAAACAGACGAAAGAACGTTGTCATTCGGTTTAGGTCGCGGTCGGGATAGTCGACGGACAACCGGCTGGGCTGTCGAAAAACAGCTGCGCTTGCACTCATGTCTTGCCCCCCATTGCGATGACCTCAGCTAGGACGAGTCCCCGGCGAGGTCTAGAGGAGCGCCCTCCACTGCTTTGGTGGATGAACGCCACATCAGAAGCCAGCTAGCGCACCTGGTTTTGGCTTACGAAATCACTTTACGGTCAATGATTATCGTTTGTAAGGGGCCTAAGGCAAGCAGATCACCGGATATTCCACACTGATCATGAGTCTCTACCCGGCGTTTGGACACAGTCGGATATCAAGGGGGTCTGAGTCATATTGTGGACGCAGGCCAGAAGCCACTGTTCCCCATACGCGTCAGGAGATGTGAAAGTCGGTCTGCCGGTCGGAGCCATAGAAGCGCGTGTGTAGGTAGTCGTAATCGGCGAGCACGCGAAGAGCCTTGCGTACATCAGCTTCGCGAGGAAGACGTAACCACAGCGCGCATCGATCGTCACGCGCGTAGCGTAGGTAGAGTTCCCGACCCTCCTCATCGTCGACCAAGGAACCCACCACCTTGCTCGCGACACCCCTGCGTCCCATGTATTCCTCGTGGTTGTCCAGGGTCTGCTTGCCCGTGTATAGCTTGAGGTCTCGAGGGGCAAACCCTTCCGCGACGAGCGCAGCCTCTGCCCGTTGCCCCTCTTCCGTGCCCGCAAGGATCACGACCAGGTAGTTCTCCGGCTGGAAGCTCCGCGGACGAGACGAAGGGTCGGTGACGTCCATCGGGAAAGTGTTCTCGTTTTCGTTCATTTAGAGGACCTCCTCTTCACAGTGTTCTTCCACGTGTTGCGAGCTGGGCTGGATGCCTCAGTAGTTGAGTAGGATCCGCCCTCTAGGCTCACTGCGTGACGACGCACGCAACTTAGATCAAGAGCGCGATCCCCATTGCGAGCAGCCAAAGAGACCAACCGATGTACGCGAGTGGAACTATTGTCCCAGCCAACTTCCAGCCTTCCGGCTCGTTCGATCCGAGGAACTCCATCGAGCCGAACAGAAACAACGGGGCCAGGAGCAAACCGGTGACCCCGAATACTGGATGCAGAACCTCCGACTGCAGAATTGTCGCTCCTACCAAACCCGTCCACACTCCGGTAAACAGGTATCCGAGGTGTTCTCCTACTGCGACACCCAGGTACCGGTTGAGCGTCTGAAAGATCACGTCCACAGCCTCTCTCTTGCCGGCGCTCGATGTCGGATCGCCCATCTCACGGGCAAGGTGAGGCACAGCAAAGGGCCAACGGATCAGCCCAAGGAATTGCACCAAAGCAGCGAGAAGTCCGATCGCTGTGGTTACCACCAGCAACGTTGGATCAGCGTCGTCGAAGGTAGCCGAGACCAGAACTGCAGTCGGAGCTAGCAGAACTGCGCTCATGGCGAACCCCCACCAAGTAAGGATCAACTTGCTCCCGCCGGCAGTGAACCGTTCCAACACTTCATTAGTCGGGCGCCGAAGTATGTCCGGATAGTCGAAGGAGCGCGCAAGCAAAGTAAAGAGCGCGTTGTAGGCGATCGGTAGGGCTATCAACAGGACACCTGTGAGGACCTCGATGCTCAATTTATTTCGCGGTCCGTCCTCAGAGCCCAAACGACTTCGTTCAAACCGCTGTGCGATTCTCTGCGCGTTTTCCTGCTGCCAACAGTAGCCCTGAGAGAAGTCCGAACACGATGCAACCTGACGCACCGAAGACCGGGAACTGATTGTCGACATCGATACCCGCGGAGTTGGTCACGAACCAACCAAGTGCGAACAACGGCGGCATCGCGACCATCCAGGCTAGCCACAGCGAGAACCTGTCGCGAAGAAGAAACCCTTGAGCGACGCCGATTGCAGCTCCCGAGATCGCACCCATTATCATCAGCGCGCTCACGCTGGTCTTGTAGTCCACGACTGCGGCTCCGATGCCCAGGCCAGCGGTCAGAGCCGCGCTGGTCGCCAAGATCCAAATGGGGCCAATACCAATATCCCGCTTAAGGAAAAGCCACTGCGCAAAGCCGATCCCCGCTCCTGTGATCGCTCCAACGATCAAGGACGATCCGATGGCGTCGACGTGCCCACCGATGCCCCAACCCAGGTACCCGCCCAGGGGGAAGGCGAGCAGCGTCACCCCCATCCAAATGAGCACAATCTTGATCGCACTCATGCGGGAAACCAAAAGGTCCCTCTGACCAACAGCAGCGATTGAGCTCATCTTGTCCTCCAGTTCGATACGACCGTCCAGCGAGGGAAACGAGTCCCTGGCGAGGTCTAAGCACGTTCACCATGTGATCGATGAATGAGCGCACGTTGGAAGAGCCAGATTGGCGTGCCTGCGTTGGCTAACGTACTCACTCTACGGCGTGAAATCGCCGCCTGACAGGTGGAACTCATATGTTCTTTTAACGTTTCGACCGCTTACGGTGCGTTTGGCCTTCTCGCGCTTTGCAAGTAGGAGGTCGTAGGTTCGATTTGGATCAGCTGACCGGTGCGGAGAAACACCTATGAATGACTTCATCGGATGCGAAAGATCTCGTTTTCCATGGGTGAGCACAGTCGATGTTTCAGTCGCTCGAGGGGCCCGCGATCACGGGATTGATAAAGGGGGAACGAATGTACCGAGTCAGAGGCCTTTCCGGGCCTTAGTCGGGGTTTGGTCCGCCGCTATGCGTTCACTCGGAAGCTGAACATCATCCCGCTCTCAGTGTGTTCGGCGATATGACAGTGCGCCATCCAAAGTCCGGGGTTCGTCGCGTGAAGGAGAATGTCTACCGTCTGTCCCGCCCGAAGCAGCACGGTGTCCTTCCACACTAGATTGGGCTCGACCTCACCATCCCTAGACAGGATCAAGAAACGTCCCGCTCCGTGGATATGGAACGGGTGATGCATCGGATGGTCTGAACCCTCCATCTCGTTGATCAGACGGATCTTTACCTGATCACCGACCGTGAAGGTCCATTCGATTGCATGGTTCTCTGCGTCGGTCTCCCGATCGATCAGCTTCCAGATCATGTTGTTGGCGTCCGTCTGCCGGTTAATGTCCGGCATGAGGTCCTCCCACTCCAAGCCATCGCTCTCGGCCGCACCGTGATCATGCGCTTCGTGAGCGACGGCGCTCGTGGCCTCCGACGCGATCAACCTCATCCCGCACTTCGGGCAGGTGTCCAGTTCTGTCGAGGTGACCTCGGGGTGCATGGGACAGACATAGGAGCTCGCCGCGGGCTCGATCGCAGGAACCAGTTTCATACCGCACTTCGGGCAGGTGTCCGGTTCTGTCGAAATGACCTCGGGATGCATAGGGCAGACATACGAAGAGGCTTGGGCGCTTGCTTCCCCATAGAGAAGCGGCATGGACGAGCTGAAGCCCAGGACTTTGTCGGGTTCGCGCTCGACATCGGATTCCATCGCGCTCCGAATATCGCTCAGCTCGGGGTCGCTACGTAACTCCATGAAAGTCTTAGCCGCAACCTCCGGCGCCGATCCCGCAACCTTGAACACCCCTAACGTCTCCGTCTTGTCTGGAGAGCGATGCTCTAGCGCAATGTCGCCCGCTTTGTCGAACAGAACGTCTACGATCATCCGTTCAGACGGCGACAGAAGGATCTCTTCAACAAAGACGTCGTGTTCGTAGCGCCCGCTGTCGCCACCGACGAGCTTCATGCGCATCCCGCTTAGTCCGACATTAAAGAGACGTGTGTTGGCAGTGTTGACCAGATAAAGGCGGACGACTTCGCCAACCGGGATCTCGGAAGAGAAGGCAGTTTCTCCGTTGATGAGCATCACATTCCCGAACCGTCCCATAGCCGTGTACGTTGGCCCAGAACGAAGGAAGGGCGCCATCGCACCATCCTCGATGAGCAGATCATCCAATGTAATCGTGAGATCACGATCGACTGCCGGCCAATAGTCCGGATCCGTAGGCTCGACGATGATTGTTCCGTAGAGGCCCATCTCTTGAGCGAAGTCCTCACGGATGTGTGGGTGGTACCAGTAGAAACCAGCGTCCGGAAAGTACAGGTCCGCGGTGTACGAATCACCGATCAGGATCGGAGCCTGCGTCTCTTCAGGAACGCCGTCGTAGCGATTCTCGAGTCGGAGACCGTGCCAGTGAACGGTCGCATCGACGTCACCTTCGTTGGTAGTTGTCACGGTGACCTTGGAGCCCTGCTTGACGCGCAAAGTCGGACCGGGAATCGAGCCGTTGTAGGCAAGCATTCGCACTTCGGCATCGTTGATCTGCTTGCGCACCGGCGTTATCCGAAGATTGAACTGATCACCGTCTTCCAGGAACATGGCCTCTGGTGGCGCGACTTGGTCCAGACCTTGGGTCTCAGCAGAAAACCTTTCTTCCCCGGCGCTCATTGCTTCTTCGCTCGTCTTACTCATCGTTTGCTCCCTCGATCCTTGGAGTGGTCAAGCCTCGACTCCGGCCTTTGATCCTGTCAAGGTTGTCCTTGAAACGATGTGCTCAGCAAGGTAGTCGGCATCGTTAGTCACCCATCCGAGGAGCGCCGAAGTACGGGTGTGCTGCCAAGTGAGACCAAGGACGTAGAGGCCCGGCGCGCCCGTTACTCCCCGTTCGTGCTGAATGTGTCCCTGTCTGTTCTTGATTTGATCTATATCGATCCATGAAATGTCGGTTCTGAAGCCGGTCGCCCATAGCACTGCGTCATACTCGGACGACGTGCCGTCCGCGAAGCTTAAGGAGCGCCCTTCCACCCCGACCAGCCGGGGTCGGACCACCACCCCTTCTCTTTTGAGCTCGCGTACGCCACCTCCGATTACCTGATCGCGTGTGGACAACTTTTTCCCCAGTCGCGATCCGAAGGTGATCCGGGTGAGCCCGACTCGGGTCGCCCACCACCAAATGTCGCGGCCCATAGGTCGCTGCGGGATCGTCGGGATATGTTGACCAGCTGAAATCTCGACTTCATGAGTCGCCGACAACTCGAGAGCGATCTGGCATCCGGTGTTCGCTGCTCCGACCACCAGCACTTTCCCCGAAGCGATACTGTCGGGCCGTCGGTAGTCGATGCTGTGGATTTGCAAGACATCGTCGTCTATGTCTTTCGCTATCGGTGGGATGAACGGCACTTGGAAAGGTCCGGTGGCGACCACGACGTTATGGGCTTGCATCTGCCCCTGATCAGTTTCAATCTCGTAGAGCTCATCATGTCGAAGCGATGTCACCTTCGTGTTGAGGACCACCGGTAACTCGAACTTGGTCGCATACGCTTGAAGGAAGTCGGCGACGTCGTCCTTAGTTGGGTAGCTATCGTGCGGGGCAGGAAACTCCATGCCGGGCAGGTTGTCGTACTGGGCGGCCGTGAACAACTTCAAAGAGTCCCATCGCTGCCTCCACGTCTGACCAACGTCCGCACCGGCATCGACAATCTTGAATCGCTGTTCTCGCTGCGCAAGGTGAAAACCCATTACCAGTCCGGCCTGACCTCCACCGATCACAAGCACATCGAGCGGTTCGTTGTCGCGTCCCGGTCGAGTCATGCCAGGCGATCTATCCATTGAAATCAACTCCAGTAAGTAAGAGAACGGCGATGACCGCGGCGCACACAAAATCCACTACAAGGCAGAAGGGGGGCCACCACCGCGTATTCGCGACGAATTGAGTGCGGTGTTGCCACAGATCCTTGATGCCATGACCTACAAGACCGATCACAACTAGCCATGGAGAGGATGGAATGGCAATGAGGGCGAGGATGATGAAGCTCGACGCCACTCCGACCTCGACGGCGACAACGATCGGACGACCGTCGGCCACCGCGAACCCAATGTAGACCGATGCGATTATCACCAGCGATATCGCCCAGACCAAGGCTGGATCCAGCCACCAGAAGCCAACGGGCGAAGCAGCTTGAAGAATCCCGACCGCTACCCCCCACAGGATGGGTGTCTGTAACGAGCTGCTCCGTGTCGCGGTCAACTCGCGCTGACCGCCTAATGCGCTTCTCGGTGTTGACATCCGCGAACCATCTTCCTTATGGGTTCCTGACGCTGATTGAGGCGCGGACCGATCTGCGGAAATGCGCCGTACGGACGAGTCCCCAGTTCGTCGTTCACCGTGGGTGCGACGTCGATCTCTCGGATCTGCCAGCCTCAGCGAGGCCTTCCTTCAGTAAAGACCCATGCTTCCCGTACAACAAGGGGGTCTCAGTCATATTGTCCACATCAACGTGGATAAGGAAGGCCAGCGCCTTGATCAAGAATCTCGACGGGACCCGTGCAGAGACTCGGTTGGATCCGCTCCTAGGCTCCTCGCGTGCCACTGCCTCGACGCAGGTCAGAAGCCATGTTCACCATACGGGTCAGGAGATGTGAAAGTCGGTCTGCCGCTCGGAGCCATAGAAGCGCGTGTGTAGGTAGTCGTAGTCCGCGTGCACGCGAAGAGCCTTGCGTACATCGGCTTCGTGAGGAAGCCGCGCCAGAGCCCCAATGCTCAAAGCCAGCAACTAACGTCCAAAGACGCTCGCCCAGCTAGTCACCACTATTCAGTAGTGCACGAGGGTGCTCGAAACAGTCCGCTCCGACCTTTCAAGGCGGTAGCACGGGTTCAAATCCCGTTGGGGCCACCACCAAAAGCGAAGGCCAGTGGCCGTTCCGAAGGAAGTCAGGAACTTCCATCACCGGTTCGTGGAACATCTGGGGGGTCGCGAGCGCCCAGGGGAGCATCCAATCGCTCTGCGACGTCGTCGCCTACGTCCTTGTAGAGGTGCCCATTGCGATCAAGGGTGAACGCAACTGAGGTGTGGCCCGCCCGAATAGACACCTCACGATCGAGTGCCGATGTTCGATCGACAGCGCAGCGGTTATTCGCCAACAACAGAAAAGAAAACTTGGCCCTCGTAGCGGTCGTCCCAGCTCCCGCTCCAGTCCCGCAGGCCGAAGGTCGCCGTCACCCGGACGTTGGTGCTGTCGAGCATGGCGGCATCGAGCCTCACGTCGAGGTTACCCAGGTGATGATCGCCGTCATTTGAGGAGAACTGGACGTTGAACCCAGTGAGGATTGCGGTCGCGGTGGCTACCGGGGCGTCCATGGTGACGTCGCTAGTGGCCTGCCTGGGACCGGAACCCTCGAACCTGCCGAACGTGATGCTGCTGCGCTCAATCTGCACTGCGCCAACCTTTCTCTTTCTGCGGCCCTGGGTGTGGATGGGGGTGTGGGTGAGGCTCGGGCCTGGTTCTCACAGGTTTAACTGGGGTGAGTTGTCCCCGGTCGATCGCCGCCGCTCCCTCAGCCTTGATGATCCCGCTCCCGACGGGAACCACCCGCACCATGCCATCGCCGAGCCAGCGCCGCGGGAGCCGTTCGCCCCAGCCGAGCTCTCCGCCCTTCTCGTCGAACCAGACCAGGTAAGGACCGGGGACCTGCCGCCCGAGAGGGTCCCTAGCCAGCACGCCGACGCCCTCGCCGGCGTCGAAGACGTCGACCTCTACGGGGGGTTCGGCGTGACAGCCGTCGAACTTCAGCTCGCAGGAGCTCGTGGTCAGCAGCTCGGTCCCCAGGATGCGTACGCGGATTTGATTCTTGTCGGCCCACAGGAACCGCTTTGGGATTACCAGCTGGTTCTCGGTCGTGCGGGGGCCCACCCCACGCCACACGCCGTCCCGGTCACGCCACTGGACCAGGTACCAGATCTCTGCCCCGGAACCTCGGCCCTCCCACTTCATGTTGAGGTCGCCGTCCTTCGTTCGCTTCCAGTCACACTTGACGTTGACCGGCTCTTCGAAATCGAAGCCCGCAAGCTCCTTTCCCTTCCGGCGGATCTCAAGGCGGACGGGTTCGTCGTTGATCGGGACCTCTCCTATTAAGTCGACGGGTCCGCAGTCTTCGTCGCAGGATGCACAGGCCCTCTGCAGGTGGGTGCAAGCGATGATCTCGCCTTTCTTGTTGAGCACGTGGGCCTCGTACTTCGTGGACCGACCGCGCGGCTGTCGGTACGCCGGATAGGTGAACGATGGACGCACTTTCACCTCATCGCCGTCGACCGTGACCCTGAGAAACAGCACGGGCTCGCGCCGCTTGATCCACTCCGGCCGATCCGTCGGTGAGCCGCCAGTCGGCCGGCGTCCGAGGCCGACCTGCTCGGTCGCGATGCCCATGTACCTCGCGATCCACGCGGGCTCCGAGCCGGTAGAGGGCGAAGGGTCACCGGTGGCCATGAGGGCCACGTATGTGTACGGGCTGATCCAGTCGTTGCCTGAGTAGCCCATGAAGTCCGACGAGGAGGCGGGATCCCTGACCGCGTTGTTCTCCACGTCGAAGCCGAACTCACCGATGCTGTCCGACACGTAGTTGCCGTAGCGTGGGAAGTTGCCGTCGGTGTTGCGCGGGCTGTCGCACCGGCCCGAGTCGTCGCAGGGGGCGTGGTCCCGTCCGACGGCGTGTCCGGCCTCGTGGGCCGCGGTCACGCCTCCTCCGATCATCCCCGACCCGGCTCCTCCACCACCACAACCACCCACGCCGGTCAGTGGCGTGCCTGCCGGCAGCAGGCCGTAGACGAGGTCGTCGGTGTCCCCCTTGATGTCCTTGAGCTTGTCCTGCAGGGAGTTGAAACCGGAGCCGCACCCTTCGGACGCGGTCCCAGCCAAGCTTTCCGAGAACTCGAGGGTCGTGTAACCGGAGAAGAGCAAGTCCCCTGTGGGCCATACCCGTCGTGTGTAGTCGAACGTAGTGGCGAAGTCGGTCTCGACCGGAGCGGGAAGGTTGAGGTCGGCTCCCGTGTAATTGATGCCGACAGCGTAGACCCGAAGCGGATTGACCCGGACGAAGCGCAAGGTCCGATGCATGGCTCCCGACTTCTGTCCGGGAGCCGATGCGTCGAAGACCCGCAGGCGGATGTCGATGACTCCGTCGCACCACGAACCGGGGATCAGGAAGTTGAGCGTGTGGTCGACCGAACCGCGGCTTATCTCGGTCGCCCGGCGTGGGGCGATCGTGGCGATGGGAGCGAGCGAGGTTTGAGCTCCTCCGCTTGTGACGACGAGCTCGCCCGAAAGATTGGTGATCGGGGGTAATCCTGCGCTGGCGTCGTGATCGACATATGCCCGGAGCCCGGTGGCCTTGCCCGCGATCAAAGGGATCGAGTTGTCTGGGCGAGCGTTGGTCGAGTCGAGGTGTTCACCCGACCGGAAGAACTGCGTGGCCTGATTGATCTCGAGGTCGGTAACGATCAGATCGCCGCGCGGGGCAGGCTCCGCCGCGGACACCAGTTCCGTCAAGACGGAGACCTGGATCGTGCCGCCGTAGTCGTCATCCCATGTGCCAGACCAGTCTCGGCACCCAAGACGCCCGTTGATCGTGACAGTGTTCTGGTCGATCGCAGTATCGACCGCGACCTCGAGCAGGCCGACATGATGGTCTTCGCCAGCGAAGCCGATCTGATAACCACGGACAGCCGCAACGGCTCTGTCTACCGGTCGAGGGAAGACCAGGGTACGGTTCGCGGTCATGGGCCCGGAGCCCCGGGCTACTGGGAACGAGAGCGTAGTCTCACGGATCTCCATCGGATCCCCCAACGGGACCTCGTGGCCCTCGAGTTCCCTTTCCTCCAGACTTCAAAAAGCAATTGGAGCATCGAGTCTCGAGGGCGTCAAGACCGTGTGCGGCCGAACGCAGTAGAAGCACGACACATATATGGGGATGTTCGAGACTTTACGGACTTGAAGCTCTGCAGCCGCTACAACGCATGATTTGCGGCCGCCGCGCTTTCAGAGGATAGGCCATGTTATCTGCTGAGCTCTCTTGGCCCTCGCCAGTGCCACCGACCCGCCAGGGCGGTAGTGCGTCAAACTTCGACCCGCGGCAGAGAACGCTGCCCTCAAGCTCTCCAACACCCACTTGACGCGGTTTTTTGTAACGTGTGTCGATGCTTGAGTTGCCGACCGGGACGGTCACATTCTTGTTCACGGACATCGAGGGGTCGACACGGCTCCTACACGAGCTGGGTCACCAGACCTATAGGCGGATGCAGGATGACCACGGAAGGATCCTGCGCGATGCCATCGCTGCGGAGGACGGCGTCGAGGTCCGGACCGAGGGGGACTCGTTCTTCGCTGTGTTCTTGACTCCGGAGCGAGCCCTTCAATCGGCCGTTGAGGGGCAGCGGAAGCTAGCCGCCCATGCCTGGCCGGGTAACGCCGCCCTTTGGGTCAGGATGGGTTTGCACACGGGGGTGGGCATCCTCGGTGCCGGGGGCGCCGACTACGTCGGGATCGACGTCAATCGGGCTGCCCGCATTGCGGCGGCGGGACATGGAGGACAAGTGCTCCTGTCCCATGCCACCAGAGCACTCGTCGAACCCACATTGCCGGATGGGGTAAGGCTTCGTGATCTGGGGCAGCATCGACTGAAGGACATCGACTACCCCGAACATCTCCACGATCTGATCATCGACAGGCTCAGCTCCGATTTTCCCGCAGTGAAGTCGCTCGACGTTCGCCCGACGAATCTTCCCTCGCAGCGGACTTCCTTCGTCGGACGGGACAACGAGATCACAGAGATCAACGAGCTCCTCGGCAGGACTGGACTCCTTACCCTTACCGGGCCTGGCGGCACGGGGAAGACCCGGCTGGCCCTGAGGGTTGCCGGCGGAAGCTTCGATCGCTTTCCGGACGGCGTGTTCCTCGTCGACCTAAGCGCCACTACGGATCCCATGCTGGTTCTGCCGGAGATTGCGGCGGTCTTGCGCCTCCGGGAGTCGCCCGGGGGGGACCCCGCCGACACGCTGTTCGATCATCTCAGGGATAAGGCCCTGCTCTTGGTGATCGACAACTTCGAGCAGCTACTCGACGCTACGCCGGTCGTGACTCGAATCCTGGATGCCGCGCCAGGCGTCAAGGTCCTGGCCACCAGCCGCGTTCCTTTGCGCATCTCCGGAGAGCAGGAGTACCACGTTTCGCCTCTGCCTCTGCCAGTCCTGAACCATTTCGATGATCCCGATCGCCTTTCCGACTACGACTCAATGACGTTGTTCATTGAACGGGCGACTGCAGTTCGTCCAGACTTTCGGATCACTCGAGAGAATGCGGCCGCCTTGGCCGAAATCTGCTCACGCGTTGACGGCCTCCCCCTGGCCCTCGAGCTGGCCGCGAGCCGAGTAAAGGTATTGAGCCCCGAGGATCTCGCCGGGCGACTGAAGAAGCGGCTACCGCTGCTTACCGGCGGCGCCCGAGACCTACCCGAACGTCAGCGAACGCTACGCGGCGCGATCCAATGGAGCCATGACCTTCTTACTGCCGAGGAACGACGACTCTTTGCCCGGCTGGCGGTTTTCGCCGGTGGGTGGACCATTAAGGCTGCCGAGTACATATGTGGGCCGAAACTCGAGCTTGAGTTGATAGACGGGCTCACGTCTTTGGTCGACAGCAGTCTCGTGACGCGGAGCAATGCGTCCGACGCTTCGATCCGCTTCGGAATGCTCGAGACGATCCGCGAGTACGGGGAGGAGTCGTTTACAGGATCGGCGGGCGAGGTCGGTACGCGTCACCTGCACGCGGAGTTCTTTTGCGCTGTTGCCGAGGAGGGCGAACCACACCTCCTCGGCAAAGATCGGCTGCAATGGTTCAAGTCCCTCGAGCTCGAGCACGACAACCTTCGAGCTGCGATGGACTGGGCGGAGAAAGCAGGAGACATCGCGACCGCGCTTCGCGCAGCCACCGCGCTCTGGCGCTTCTGGCAGGAACGGGGACATTTGCAAGAGGGCAGGGCGCGGCTCGAACGACTGTTGGCGCTTCCGGGAGCTAAAGCGCGGGACACGATCAGGACCAGAGCGCTCGGGGCCCTCGGCGGGGTCGCGTACTGGCAAAACGATTACGAATCGATGCGGGCCGCCTACGAGGAAGCGGTGGAGATCGCCCGAGAGGTTGGAGAAGCGCGACTGCTGGCCGAAGCGCTCTACGACCTCGCATTCGTTCCAGCTGTGCTCGAGGGGGACTTTGACCGTGTCGAACGGCTGTTACAGGAAAGCCTGGGGGTGGCTGAACCCGTTGATCGCGCTCTGATGGGCCGTATTTGGTCCGCCCTGGGCTTTGCCGCAGTCGCTCAGAGCCAGCGCAGCTTGGCCGACCGGATGGAACCGATCAAAAACGCAATCGCCATTTATCGTGAGCTCGACGACCGGCTAAGCGTCGCCGGAAACCTGATCGCGCTGGCGGGCCTGGAGTACTCGGTCGGCCACTTTGACGGTGCCCGAGACCACCTTCGGGAGGCCTCGGAAGGGTTCGCGGCCGAGACCGAAAGCCCAATTGAGTTCGCCAACCTGTTCTTTCCTCTGGCCGTTATGGCGCACCACGACGGACACCACCAACGAGCGGCCCGCCTGCTTGGTGCCTGGCAGATGATGAATGAACAGGCCAAAGGGAGCGCTCCGCCGATCTCGATCATCGCCTTCGACGATCCAGAGGCGGACGCCCGCGCGGCCCTCGGAGAGGAGGAGTTCGAACGCGCATGGGCCGAGGGGTACGCCGCGACAGTCGACGAGGCAGTTTCGCTTGCGCTGGAGATTGACTAACGCTGGTTGGAGGACAGGCTCGAGGGATCAGTTGCTCGCCGGGAAACCTTCCAGCGACTGCTGCTCGAGGCGAGCGCACAGCTGACGCATCACCGCCAGGCTGACCTCGGGACGTTCGGCAAGTATCCGCTCGAACCTCGCCCGATCGATCGAGAGTGTGCGAACATCTCCCACCGCGATCAACGACGCCATGCGCGGCTTCTCCGTTATCACCGACATCTCCCCGACCACCTCCCCAGGTCCCCGTCGTGCCAGTTCCAACCTGTCGTCGCTGTCCGCCACGCCGACCTCGATCTCTCCTGACACCACGACATGCATTTCGCCACCCGGTTCTCCCTGCGCCGCGATCATCTCACCGCCTGAATACAGGTTCTCCTCTGCGGCCTTGGCGACACCGCTCAGATCGGACGGTGTGAGTTCGGCGAAAAGTGGCACCTTGCGAAGGAACAGAACCCGCTTCATGAGCGGCAAGGTATCCAACGTTTTCATGTTCCTGCCTCCTTCTAGCGCCATTGCGGCGGCTGAGCGCACATCCGGATCTGAATCGGTAATCGACAACTCTCGAAGCCGATCGTCGAAGATACGAACCCTCAATGACTCGCAGGCAAGCACCGCGCACGCTCGTAGCCACGGATCATCATCCGCGAGGAGCTCGCCGACAACGGCTTCCAGGTCGCTCGTTTGAGTCTGCTCCTCTTCCAACATTCCAAGAAGGGGGCCGACGATCTCGGACTTTCCCAACGAATCGATCGCCTCAAGCGCGTTAGCTCGCTGACCGGGACTGGAACTGGTCAGGCTTTCGATGGCGGGTCCAAGACCGTTCGTGTCGCTTAGGGACGCGTTCGCCCACAGCGCATTGGTCGCGTGTCGAATCATTCTCATCCTGAGCGAACGAGCGAGTAGTTCGATGGGCTCCTCCTCACTATGTCCGAGCCTCCGAGCTAATCCCCCGTAGTGAGCTGCAGCCTCGACTTGGGCATGCGCGTACCCTCGGACGTGCTCGTATTGAGTCCCCCCAATCATGCGAAGGGCACGCAGGGCTTCCCCTTCCCGAAGAGGATCCGCGAGCGCACCCTCCAGCAGGTCCACCACCTCACTGCCCAAGGCTGTGAGCGTCGCCACGGCTGCCTCCCGCACCCCAGCGTCCGGGTCACCCAAAGACGAGACCAGGGCCCTATGTCCGTCGGCGCCAATGGCAGCCAGGGCCCCGAGGGCGGCTTTTCGCACCTCTGCATCCGCATCGGTAACCGCTTGCTCGACCAGGTCTGTTCGTTCTCCGAGGTCCCCAAGAGCGACGACAGCCGCCGCACGCGTCGCAGGCTCCGGGGAGCGATACATCACAACAACTCGGTCGATTGCCCCTGGGCTCTGGCGCACCCGAACAAGGCCGGCGGCGGCTCGAGCTCGCACGCCAGGATCCTTATCCGCCAGCAGCGGCCGAAGTAGGGTTTCAACCCAATCCGGATCAGAAGCACATGCCACCAGAGCGTCAACGGCGCGAGCGCGCACCGTTGGATCGGCATGTGAGATCGAATTGGACGCAACGGTTGAACCCGAAGGGTCAGGATGTCGAGCCAGGCTGGCGAGGGCCACGGTCCGAACCTCGGGATCGTCGTCGGAGGCAGCTGAGAGAATGGCAGGAAGCACTTCGGGGGTGCCGACATCGGCGGCGATGGAAACCGCCAATCGTCGAACGTCCGAATTGGAATCCATTGCACTCTGCACCAGGGTAGCCACAGCGGCGCCGTCCGTGCGAAATCCTCCGAAGGGTTCGTCTTCCGACGTAAAAACGTCCGGTCTCCCGGCTCGAACCGCCTCTGCAACTGCTGGGCCATATGCGCGGCGAACACGCATCATAGCGACCAACAAAACCACCGACCCCGCAACGCCTACCAAGAACACCGCTTCCTCACCGCTAAGAACTTGGGACAGAATGATCGCTCCTCCGGCGAGCATCATCCCAACCGGCCACGCTCCCCCGTCCATGAACGACGTTACCTGGCCGCGTCGCTCGGGAGGAATGACAGTGAACAAGGTCTGCCACCCAGTGATCCACACACTGTTGACCCACACCATCTGAATCAATCGAAACACGACGAGAGCAGCAAAACCCACCCCGATGGTCGACGCCGCAAATCCCACTAAGTAGATGACTGCGAGAGTGAGAACCATGGTCGCCACTCCGAACCTCGCGAACAGCCGGTTCGCAACAAAGATCGACAAAATGAGCGCCGGCCCGTTGATTAGTGCGTTGAATAGGCCAATGAATGCTGCAAGCTCATCGCTGTTCGGAAACTGATCGGTCACCGCCTCGGCGAAGACGAAGCTCAAGGAGTTGTACAGAAGCGCGAACAGAACCATCGCAACGGCTAGCCACCCGAGCAGCCGTGACGATCGGACAAGCCGGAACCCATCCAAAGCGCTACGGAAGACGTTCGTGCTTGTCGCCCGCGTGACACGCGCGGGCGACGGGTCGCCTGCCGACTCGGATGCGAGAAGCGACCGCACGAAAACGCACGCTGCTACCAACGCGACGGTCCACACGAGGATCAGATTCTCTGCATGCAGGGTCCTCGCCAACGGTACGGTCAGCAGGCCACCGACGATTCCACCCACGATCTGCCCTGCTCCATAAAGCGGAAACAGACGCCTGGCCTGACGCGTGTCATTGACGAGCGAGGCCACCGCCCACATGCCGGTGGCCTCCATGATCCACACGACCATCATAAGAACCCACAGAACTGGATAGACCCAGTTGCCATCCGCAAGAATGAGCGCTCTGCCGACAGTCAACGCAAGTCCCAACGCGAGGGGGAGCAGCACCAGGATTCGCCCGCGATCGGACCTTTGAAGCAGTGCGCCCAGTTGCGCCGTGATGGGAAGCGTGATGAGACCCAGTGCAATGAACAGGTATGGAAGGGATCGGGGGCCGTAACGGGAAAAGAGCAGCGACTCGACCCCGGTCGCCCCCACGGTCGCTCCCGCCCAAAGCATCAGCATTAGCAGGAGCATTCGAAAAGCGATTGATTCCTCACCGCTCTGGATTTTGAGTAACCGTCTAATCCGAGAACTCACGTGTGAACTCTATTCAAGACCAGCCATTTCTTTGCTCGCAGGTCACCACAGATTCGGCCCAGGCCGCCGCTCACAACTATGGGGGCTCGGAATTCGAGGAAACAGCGAACGGCACGCCGCGGTCAGGGACATCGTTGGCCTCGTGGACACACAACGGACGAGGCGATGTCAGTGTTCACAATTTTCCTAGCCCCCCGCGTCTGACGGATCTCTCTATCTCGCTTCCGATTCCTCTATCTTCGAGAGAAAGTGTCGCAAGTGTGCGGCCACAGTGCTCCTGGCTAACCCGAGGGGGAACACGGGAGCGATGAGTTTGCCCTTGAAACCCTTCAGGTGGCGGATCGCGATCACATCCACTCGACTGCCACTGTTCGTCGGCGCGGCGCGGATCTCCCACGTACTCTTGGGCTTGAACAGGTTCGAGTCGATGACGGTTCCCTTGACCGATCCGGCCTCCGACCAGTCGTAGCGCAGACGCTCCCAGACATATCCGATCGGCCACGGATTGCCCTCCGTGACGACCGCAAAGTTCTCTCCGGTCTCGTGTAGCTGGAAGTGCGCGACGTGGACGTCAGGCCACAACTCGGCCCGCCGCTCCGAAAAGTCACATGCGGCCTCGAGAACGCGCTCGGGCGTCACCGGAGTCTCGTCGACAACGTGGACCCTGGGCACGGGACCGACCCTACTACCAGTGCGCTGGCGGGGAACGGGATCGAGGACCCACTTATATCTCGGTCGGATGCACCAGGAATTCAGCGGACCGCGCCTACCGCGAAGGGAGCGGCGATTCCTCAATGGGGGGCTCCGCACCCACGAAGCTACAACTTGCACCACAAACAAGGGCGTCGTCTAGCATGTCATTGCTCACCACGTATTGTCCGGTTATTGCCCGCCCCGAGCCCGTTCGATCTAAAGAGTGAAACCTCTTCCTTTGAGATGGCAGGTCCGTAGGCTATGGGCAACCCTGACTGCTAGCGGGAGAGACTTTGGACTTTCTACTCTTCGGATCCCTCGAAGCTCGGTCCGATGAACGCGCGATGGATCTGGGTCCGCCCAAGCAGCGTGCTCTTCTTGCGATCCTTCTGCTCCACGTCGGCGAGATCGTGACGGTCGATCGACTAACCGAACTCTTATGGGGAGACAACCCTCCAAGGACGGCCGCGCACTCGATCCAGGTTTACGTCTCCGACCTTCGAAAGGTCCTTGAACCTCTCGCGAAGCGTCAGGTCATCCGCACCAGACAGTTGGGCTACGTCCTAGAAACGGACCCAAACACGATCGACGTGGTGCGATTCGAGCGGCTTGTGGATGAGGGCACGAGGACGTTAACCGACGGCGACCGCATTCGGGGCGAGGAGGTCCTCCGGCGGGCCTTGGACCTGTGGCGAGGACAACCTCTCTCGGACTTCTCCTACGACGACTTTGCGGCAGAGATGACCCGAAGACTCGAATCGCTACGTCTCGACGCCGTCGAGGGACTCGCCGAGTTGGAGCTGGATAACGATCGGCCCCAGGAAGCGCTTCGGTTTGCAGAGGACGCGATCTCCACTGACCCACTGCGTGAAGTTCCTCGCAGGCTGTCGATGATTGCGCTTTACCGCCTCGGCCGGCACCCGGAAGCACTTTCTGCTTTTCAGCAATTCCGAAGTCTCCTCGCCGATGAGTTGGGACTCGATCCGTCGCCCGAGCTCAGGCAGCTCTACGAACGGATGCTGCTCCACGATCCCCGCCTTGTTCCGGAGCGGACGCCACCCAGCGCGATTCGGGTCCGGAATCCGTATAAAGGCCTCCGCCCCTTTGAGGAGAGGGACGCTGAAGATTTCTTCGGTCGAGACGATCTCGTGGCTGTGATCCTCGCCCGATTGGCTTCGGGCGAACGGCTTCTAGCGCTTATCGGTCCTTCCGGATGCGGGAAATCAAGCGTCGTTCACGCCGGCGTTCTTCCCGCGCTGCGCGCACAGAAGATCGATCAATCGGAACTGGTGATCGCGTTAATGGAGCCCGGGCTCCATCCCTTCCAGGAGTTAGAGACGGCGCTCTCTCGAGCTGCGCCCGACCAGAAGCTCCTCCCGGTGCGCGTCGACGAGGACGATGAGGGGCTCTTGAGAGCCGCTCGAAAGATCCTTCCCGACGGCCGCCGCCTCTTGCTAGTCATCGACCAGTTCGAGGAAATCTTCTCGCAGCCGGACGACTCCGTCACGGCAAGCTTTCTGCGCAGCATCACGATCCCCGCCGAGCAAGGCGAAGTCATCGTCTTGCTGACTCTGCGAGCCGACTTCTACGACAGACCGCTTGCTAACCCCGACTTCGCGCCTCTCTTTACCTCGGGCGTTGTGAACGTCCTCCCCTTGACAGCAACCGAGTTAGAGGCGGCGGTGACGGGTCCGGCCCGAAAGGTCGGAGTCGAGGTACAGCCGGCGGTGTTGGCCGCGCTCGTCGCAGATACCTCCGGTCAGGTTGCCGCCCTTCCTCTTCTTCAATACGCCCTAACTGAACTCTTCGACCTGCGAACGGGGTCGGCGTTGACACTCCAGGATTACGAGAAGCTTGGCGGACTTCAGGGGTTGTTATCTCGCCGCGCGGAGGAGCTGTTCATCCGCCTCGATGAGGAGAAGCAGCAAGTAGCGTTCCAGTTGTTTGCGCGACTTGTTCAGGTGGGCGAGAGCAACAGACCGACACGATCCCGTATTCCGGTTGCGCAAATCACCGAGCTTGGCCTCGATCCGATCGCCCTTTCGATTGTCCTTTCCGAGTTTGGGCGCTACCGCCTCGTGTCCTTCGACCGCGATCGGACAACGGGAGACCCCACCGTGGAGGTGGCACATGAGTCGTTGTTCTGGGAATGGGATCGCTTTGCCGACTGGATCGAGCGCTACAAGGAGGAAATCAAGCGACACCGGGCGCTGACGGTCGCATCCGGCGAATGGGAGGCATCCGATCGCGACCCCGATTTCCTGATCACAGGAAGCAGGCTGACCGCGCTCGAGAACTGGAGCCGGGAAACGGCGCTTCGCCTCTCCTCGAGCGAGCGTCGGTTCCTCAGCGAAGCTCTCGAACGGCGGCGAGAACAGGAGACAAAGGAAGTCGCCACGCGCAACCGACAGGAGGGCTTGGAGCGAAGGGCCCGCCGGAGACTCAGGGCCCTTGCGGTAGCGATCCTCCTCCTGGCTGCGATCGGCACGTTCGGCGTGCTTTCGTGGCTCAACAATCGGCCCCCTGAAGTCGTCTTCATGTTCGACAGGACAACGGAGCCATACGCAAGCCTGTATGACGGTGGGTTCACTCGTGCCGCCGAGCGGTTCGATGTCGACGCCGACAGAAGTTTGACGACCCTCGACGACCTCGAGTCCGAGCTGCGCGCCAACGCCGAACGTGGAGTGGAAGTAGTCATCGTCGCTCACCCGCCGCCCGCGAATGAGATCGTCGACGATGTCGCTAGGGATTATCCCGACACGCGCTTCGTTACTTTCGACCAGCCTGGAGACCGCCCGAACGTCTCGTACGTAACCTTTGCCGAGGAGGAGGGCTCCTTTCTCGCAGGAGCGGCGGCGGCTCTGAAGAGCGACTCCGGCACCATCGGCTTCCTGGGGGGTGTCGATTTCGAGCTGATATGGAGGTTCGAGGCTGGCTTCGAAGCGGGGGCCCGCGAGGTGGACCCAGATATCAAGATCCTTACGACCTATCTCACGAAACCCCCCGACTTCGGCGGGTTCAGCAGTCCATCATTGGCGGTTAGGCGCGCCGGCAACCTCTACGGCAGAGGCGCCGACGTGATCTATCACGCCGCTGGCAGCTCGGGATTCGGCCTCTTCGAAGCCGCGCGCGCTCGGTCCAGGCAAGCAGGCACAAACTATTGGGCGATTGGCGTCGACGTCGACCAGTATCAAGAGGTTGCATTGACTGGGGCCAGCCAAACCGAAGTCGAGGCGTGGCAGAAGCACATACTCACCTCGATGGTCAAGCGCTATGACCAAGCGGTCTTCGAGGTGCTCCGGGGGATTGCCGAGGACGACCTGAGACCAGGGGTGCTGCGCTTGGACCTGGAGTCGGGTGGAGTCGGACTCGCCAAAAGCGGGGGTCACATCGAGGACATCCGTTCCGAACTTGATGAACTCCAGCAGCAGGTCGTCTCTGACGAGATTGAGATCCCCAAGATCCCCACAAATAGAAGTCGCTGAAACACAACGCCCTAGTCTTCACCCATACGTAGTCCCCCCTCCCAGCTGCGCATTGAGCGCGCATTGAGCGCCATTGAAGGCCCGTTGATACCGGCCAGACATCCTTCGCATGTCAACGGAATCGCACAAGAGGAGGCGAGCGCAGTGAAAAAAGTCGCAACGCTTGAAGGCCGGTCGGGCACATTGGAGCAGCCCGCGACCCAAGAGGTCCGAGTCGAGTCCCGGAGCCGATCCACGAGCCGAGCCCCGAGCATCGCACGGAGGATTGGCATCGTCGCCCTGTCTCTTGTCATTGGGGTGCTCGTCGGTTACTGGCTCTACACGGGCTCGCACAACAATCTCGATCGCTCTCGTGAGGCCGACTCGGCCCGGTGGCAGGGGCAAGCCGATCTCTACCTCGACGAGCGAGTTCTCGATCGCTCTCGTGAGGCCGACTCGGCCCGGTGGCAGGGACAAGCCGATCTCTACCTCGACGAGCGAGTTCTCGATCGCTCTCGTGAGGCCGACTCGGCCCGGTGGCAGAGACAAGCCGATCTCTACCTCGACGAGCGAATTCTCGATCACACGGGGGCGGCGATCGTGGCTCCTAAGCAACGTCCTCCTCGATCGTGACCGGCGGCCCTGTCCGGCAAACCGTCAGAAAAAAGATAGGAGCAAAGACCAAGTCCTTGAACACCACACCGGAGCAATCTCAGATTCCGGAGCGGTTCTCCTCCCCCGCTCAGCAGGTCGGGGAACTGGGGTAGCGTCGCCTTCAAATGCTCGCTGCGACCGGAGCGCACCAGGAGGAGGCATCATGAGCCGTGTTCGCAGGAATCTCGGAGGCTCGCGCCGAGCTCGCGGGCTCGGGGTTGCGCTGACCATCATGGCAGTTGGCGTTGCGGCGTGCGGCGGTAACGACGGCGACGCGGCCGGCAGGACCGGCGTCCCGAGTATCGAGAGCGACTCCAATGCGGGGAGCGGAGCGGGAGGCGAACCGATCGTGATCAAGACGCGCGTGACCTTTCGCGACATCGTCACGGGCGAGGTACTCGGGGGATCCACTATCGGCGACTCGCCCTTTTTCTCCGGCGGCACGTTTCGCGACCGTGAAGGAGACGACATCGGGTCGAGCGACAGGACAGTTCGGTGCTCCGACGGAAGCTTGAGAATCGGCCTCACCACGGGCACTGGGGCAGCCGGGGAACAGGCCGGCACCTGGAAGATCATTAGTGGGACCGGCGCCTACGAGGGGTGGCAGGGCAGCGGTCAGATGGAGGTGAAGCTCAAGCGCGGCAGCGACACGAAAGCCAGCGAGACGTTCACCGGGACCGTCGCGCACTAGCCCATCCTGTGAGGGTCGCTCGCGGTACCAGGCGGATTCCACGCTAGATGCGGCCCGAGTAGTTCTAAGCGTGTGCGGACCCCGATCCAACAAGTCACAACCGGGCCGTTTCTAAGGGCTGCCGTGTGCAGAACAACTGCGTCAATCAGGAATCTGGGGGTGGATGTAGAGGGTCAGGTTGACAAGCTGCCAACGCCACCATCTTGGGCCGCGTTTGGGCCGCGCCAGATCCCTAAATGCTCAAAAGCCAGCCACAAACGTTCGGAAGCGTTCGCCCACCTAGTCGTCGCTATTCGGTAGGGCTCGAAAATGCTCGAAACGCTCCACTCCGACCTTTCAAGGCGGTAGCACGGGTTCAAATCCCGTTGGGGCCACTTCGGAGAAAGTCCATGTCAGAGGGACGGGACAGTCTGCCCAATCTTCGGTCTGCTGGTCGGAGGGTCAGGCCTAGTCCATCAGCGGAGATTGTCATCGATCAACTCAACGGGCATCTGAAAACAAGCGACCGACAAGGGCAAGACTTAGGCGGCTGAACCTCAACGCAATCCCTGCTTCCTATCGACCCCGGCCTACGGATTGGCCTCGATCCTGAAGACGTATTCGACGACAATCAAGGGGACTCGCCGAGAAGCTGGTAAACACTCGTGTTGCCGGTTTCGCGGAAACCACTCTTCTCGTAGAACCGCCGCGCCTTTGGGGAGCCTGCGGCCGCATACAGGTACACCGCCTTTTCGCCCCGGCGTTTGAGGAGCTCAATGACCTGCTGCATGAATACGCGCGCCGCGCCGGTGCCCCAACGATCCGAGCGGAGGTAAAAGCTGTACAGCTCCGCTCGCCCCGAAAGGTCGTAGGAGGAGAGCTCGTTACCACTGGGCCCGAAGTGAGCAAAACCGATGATCTGCTGTTGGTCCTCAAGGACCAACAGCGTCGTGCTTTCAAAGTCCGGGTTCCCCAGCACGGGCCATCTGCTGCTGGTGGGAAAGCGCGCTGGATGTGAGGTGATCAGCGGATAATCAGTCCACATCTCTAGGAAGGTAGGTTCTCCATGAGCACTGAGTCCATCCGCACGGCCATCCAGGGAGCGATCGCTTACCTCACCGAACACCCGAGCGATGGTCGTGCAACCGATACCTTTGCCACGGCGACCATGGAAGATGGACTTCGATGCGTCGTACGTGGCCCAGACGGCGTGGAAACTCACACCGACATGGTGACCTCAGTTGGAGGCAAGAACACGGCACCCTCCCCGGGTTGGCTGGCTCGCGCCGCCACGGCTAGTTGCGTCGCAACCCTGATCGTGATGAAAGCTGCACTGGAGAAAGTCGAATTGGAGGCGCTGGAGGTCACCGTGGATAGTGAATCCGACGACCTAGGAATCCTGGGAATCAACGATGAGACTCCCGCCGGGCCTTTGTCGGTCAGCGTACGCGTGAGTCTCGGATCCACCGAAGGCGATGTTGAGAAGCTACGTGAGATCGTGGAATGGGCCGACGCGCATTGCCCCGTTACCGACCTCACGCGTCGACAGGTACCCATCTCCCTAAGGATTACTTCATGAAGGTCACTAGAACGATCGTTGCTCGGATTCAGTGGACGGCGAAAAGCTTGATGCAGGTCTGGGGCAAGACTCCCGATGAGTTTCGGCCGATTCAAGAGTAGGGGCGGATCTGATTAGGGCCATCGGTCCGAACAAGATTCAGACTTTATGGTTCAGAGCAGCTAGTACAGCGTTGGTCTGATATCAAATCGTTTGTGTCTTAGTGACCTACCATTTCAACGAGTACTCGCTGAAGGGCGACCGTGGAAGAGATCAGGGCTCACGCACCGGCGACGTTCCAAGCTTCGACCTACGAAGATCGAACTCGTCTCGCAGGATCGACCAGATCTCGAGATTTTGGTACTGGCCCCTATGGAACCAGCAACCCCTCATAATCCCCTCGAACACGTAGCCGGCCTTGGCGGCTACCCGCCGGGACGGTTCATTGTTTGGGTGAATGTTGAGCTGCAGACGGTTCATCCGCAGCCGGGCAAAGAGATATTCTGTGAGGAGTTCGACTGCATCGGTGGCATACCCTTTACCGCTGTGTTCTTCTCCAAAGATCAAGTATGAGAGCTCATATCCGACGAGGTAATGGGTGATGGGGAAGAACTCGATCTCGCCAACAATCTCGTCATTAGCATCAATCATGAGGAGCATACCCTCGTCGGTGGTCCAGAATCCGTCCTTCTCGAAATCGCGACGGAACGTTGGCTCTGAATGAAGCCCGAGCGGGAAGAAGGACCCTCGATGCTCGAGGTCATTCAATCTAGAGTAGAGGGCGTCAAGATCCTCCGCTTGCACCGGACGGAGTCGTAAGAGATCTCCGCGTAGCATTTTTGCTCCCTTAAAGGTCGAACGGCGACCAAGCCTCGCTCCTCCGGCGAAGCAAGGCATGGATCGACGTGATGCTAGCACCGCATGTCTGCATTCCGGTGGGGGTTCCTCCAATGAACGGGTAAATATCGAGATGTAGAAGTTCTGCCTTCCAGCCGGATCGGCGTGTGCCCATCACGCGACAGGCCTTGTGGGGCGCGTTCGGGTGGCGCAAGAACCCAAAACGTTCAAAGCCAGTCACAAATGTTCGAAAGTGTTTGCCCAACTAGGCGCAACTAGTTGGCACGGTTCGAAGTCGCTCGAAACTCCCCGACCGCGGCGGAACCCAGCCCGTCGGAGAGGCGCGCCCTTTTGGCCAGTGAAGACAAGCGAGTTGGGATCCGCAACCAAGCTCAGCTGCCCATATCCGCGAGATCCCGCGACCGCATGGCTGTGTCGAGTTCCCGCCCGATGCGCTTTACCGTGGCGACGAGCGCTTCGAGGTCCGCGCTGGTGGAGCGGAAATTGACGATGCAGGCCCGGAGGAGGAACCGGCCTTCCACGACCGCATTGGAAACGAACGCCTCGCCGCCGGCCTGCAACCGGTCGAGCAGGTCTGCATTCAGCTCGTCTAGGTAAGCGTCGGGCGCGGCGACGCCCACGAGATCGGCCGGTAAGTACCGGAACGTGGTGATGCTGAGTGACGTCGTCCATGCCTCGAGCTCCGGGTCGGCCTCCGCGAGACGGAACAGATCGCGCGCGAGCGCGATGTCGTTGGCGATCATGCGTACGTAGCCACTCCTGCCCGCTTGTCGAAGGGAGAGCCAGATCTTCAAGGCGCGAAAGCCGCGTGAGTTTTGGGGCCCGTACTCAAAGTAGTTGAGCGGTCCCCCATCCTCCTCCTCGCCAAAGCGGTAATAGGGCGGGTGATAACTGAAGGTCTCCCTAAGCACAGTGCGCTCCCGGACGAGCGCGCAACCAGCCTCGAGCGGCGCGTAGAGCCACTTGTGCGGGTCGACAGCCACCGAGTCGGCCTCTCGGAGCGCCCCCAGGTCGGACGGCGCGTCGGGAACGGCGGCGGCGAAGCCTCCGTAGGCGGCGTCCACGTGCAGCCACATCGCTCGCTCGCGGGCGAGCGCCGCGAGTTCCGGGAGTGGGTCGATCGCGCCAGTGCTGACCGTTCCGGCTGAAGCCACGAGGGCGAGGGGGAACGTGCCCGCGTCATCGTCATCGCGGAGCCGAGTGCGCAAAGCGTTGACGTCCATTCGAAGGTCGCGGTCGGTCGGGATCCACGAGATCGAGTCGGTGCCCAAGCCGGCGAGGTCGGCCGCCTTTTGCAGCCAGGTGTGCGTCTCGGTCGACGCGTAGATCCGGGCCGTCCGTCCGTTGGCGGCGAACATCCCGCCGGATCGCACGTCCCACGGCAGTCGGGCCTTTCGCGCGGCGAGCAGGCAGACGACGTTCGCCATGTTGCCCCCGCTGACGAGCAGCCCGCCACACGAGTCCGGGTAGCCGAGCATCTCGGCGATCCAAGAGACCGTCTGCTCCTCGATCTCAGTCGCGAGCGGCGAGAGGGACCACGCGCCCACGTTGGGGTTGACGGAGGCCGCAAGAAGATCCGCCAGTGCGCCGATCGGGGCCGCCGAGGAAGTGATGTACCCGAAGAAGCGAGGGTGTCCGTTCAGGAGCGAGTGGTCGAAGAGGAGCTTCGCCGCGTCCCGGAGGAGGCGATCGGGGGCAGCGCCGTTTTCCGGCAGGCCGCCTTGCGGAAGGAGGGCCCGCAAGTCCTCGGGGGAGGCCGCCGAGGTGACCGGGCGCTGGGGCAACGAGGCGAGGAACCCGGCGATCTCGTCGACGAGCCCGTGGCCGAGGCGGCGGAACTCCTCGGGTGCCAAGTCGAGTGGGGCGTGGCGTTCGTGCGGGTTCGGTCTGCGAAGGTCCATCGTGCCTACTCGGCCTTCCGCCGGCGCAACCGTGCGATACGGCTGAACCCGAGGCGCACAAGCACCATGGCCGCGGTCAGCGCCATGGCACCGGCGGGCGCGAGCTGCAGGACGTTTTCCTCGGCCGGGATCCCCATAATGTGGGCCATGATCACTGGAAGATCTCCGTCGTACAGTCGCCGCCCTGGAGCCGCACCTCGTGGGCGCGCGCGGGGCCATCGGGCCGGTCGTGGAAATCAACGATGAAGTCGGGGTCGACCTCCATCCCGCCGTTCGGGTCGCAGTTCACCCGCAGCATCCACGAGCGCAGGCCGGGGTAAAACTGGTCGTCCCAGGTCGAATAGAGCGAGTTCGTCACGTAGAGCCGCCGCCCGTCGAACGATAGCTGGAGCATCTGCGGCCCGCCGTTCAACTCGCGACCGGCATCGCTCGGCTTCCCGAGGATGCCGCCTAGCCAGAGCCGGCCAGTCAACTTTGGGTTGAACGGATCGGAGACGTCGTACTGGCGCAGGTCGCCGTGCAGCCAGTTGGAAAAGTAGAGGAAGCGGTCATTCATCGAAAGCACAAGGTCGGTGATGAGGCCCGGTACCGGAAACGGCCAGCCCTCGAGCTCAACGCTCTCGACGCCAATCACCTGCTCCGCAGACCAGGAGCCGTTCGCGCGGAAGAAGCGCCACATCGTGCTCGAGAGCGCGGCGCCGACGAAGCCCTCCTCGGCGTCGGGATCGTGCTTCCAGCGCACCTCGAGCGGGATGAGCCCCGTCTCGCCGAGATCGAGCGTCTGCTGGACGCTGCGCTCGGCGAGGTTCCAGAAGTGAAGGCGGCTTCCGTAGCGGCCAGCGGTCACGTCCTCGAGGTCGAAGCCGGACTCATACGCGTTCGGCTCGCCGAACTCGGACGAAACCAACACGTTCTTGCGCGGCTGATACCAGAAGTCGTAGTTGAAGTTGGGCCGCGGGCCGCCGTCTTCCCATCGCCCCTTGACCTCGAACGTGCGCGCGTCGAGCAGCGCGAACCCGCCCGCGGCTTTGCCGTCGGCGTCTCCCAGCATCGAGATAACGACGTTATCGCCGGGCATGCAGTGCACGGTGTGCGGTCGCGAGTAGCCGGTCCCAGCGATCAGCTCCTGCGGCTCGATCACTTTCTCGATCCGAGGCCGGCGCGGGTCCTGCGCGACGTTCAGTACGTACACTCGCGACGAGCGGAATCCCGGCACGATCAGGTGCGAGCGGTCGGGCCCGTGACAGGCCGAGCTGCACCGGTTCCAGCCGAAGTGGTGGAGCTCGTCGTCGGCGTTCATGAGTGGTGTCTCGTGCAGCAGGCGTCCGTCCTCAGCGTCGACGACGCCGATTGAGTCGGCGCGCTCGCCGCCCGGGCGAAGCAACGCGACATACAGAAACTCCTCCGGCGGCGCCTTCTTAGCCTCTTGCGGTGAGGCGTAGAAGGATTGGGGCCTCTCGTGCGACATTGCTCGTCCCTCCTTGGCCAAGTCGTTGACTCCGCTAAGTCTCGGGGTGAGGGACGCGACGAGGAACGGTGAAGAGGCCGTATTTGGCGGACGCAGATGCCGTATCTCCGGTCATCGCGGTTAGGCAACGGGCTATTCGAGGAGCTTGAGCGAGTGAGCGCGCTGCACCGCCTCGACTCTCGACCGGCAGCCGAGCTTGGCCAGCAGGTTGCGCACGTGCATGTCGACGGTGCGCTTGCTGAGGAACAGTCGCGTCGCGATCTCCCGATTCGTGAGGCCGTCTGCGGCCAAGCGAAGCACTTCGACCTCACGACGCGAGAGCCCGGCGGAGCGAGCCTCGGCTCCGGCCCGGGGCCCGAGCCGCCGCTCGACGGACTCGCCGAGGATCTGGAGCTGGTCGACGGAGCGGCGCGCGAGCGGGCGGGCGCCGAGCTTTCGCGCCGTCCGGTAGGCGTCGGTGAGCATGTTGACGGCGGCCTCACGCTTGCCCGCGGCCGCCAGCGCCACGGCGGCCCGGACCTGGGTCTCCGCTCGCTCGTTTGGGGCTGACGAATCTGCGAGGAGATCGAGCGCCTGCGCGAACTGCCGCGCGGCTCCAGCGGGGTCGCCGTCCAACAGAGCGAGTTCTCCGAGGGCGTGAGCGAGTGCGGCGACCGCCTCGGTATTGCCCGTCGCCGCGGCGACCTTCGCGAGCGCGTCCGCGCACGCACCCGCGTCGGCGATATCTCCCCGGCGGGCGAAAAGCGTCGCCGCCAAGCGGAACGCCGAAACCGAGTAATGCCTTTCGTCCCTGGTCCCCCAGCGCGCGAGAAGCGCGCGCATTCGCTCGGCTGCCTCATCGTCTTTCGCCTCGATGTCCGCGACGCGCGCGAGACCTTGCGTGGTCTCGATCTCCAGCCCGAAGGTTTCGCTCTGCCGTGCAAACTCGAGCCCCTCGGCGAGCAGGCGGCGCGCGCGCCGCGGCTCACCCCGGAGCGTGTGCACGTGGCCCAACTCTCCTGTCGCGACCATGCGAGCGAACAGAGGTGCCGCCTGGTCTTTTAGCACCTCGCGGCACACGTCGGCAGCACGGCGCCACTCCCCTGTGTGCACCATGACGGGTGCAAGGCAGGCAAAGCAGATATCTCCAGGCCCTTCGAGTCCCTGGGTCCGGCAGTAGTCGTAGGCGCCCGTGTACGCGTCAATCGCGTCCCTGTACGCCGCCGAGTGCTCGAGCGCCGAGCCGAGCCGGAAGTAGGCATCGGTCGCGGCGGCCACCGCATTCTCCGCGAGCGCCAGTGAGAGGCCCGATCGAACGAGCGCAACGCCTCTCTCAGCCTCGCCGAGCTTTGTTCGCACCTGGCCCTCGAGCGCGAGCGCCCGCGCCCGAATGTCGCCGCGCGCCATATGCTCGATCTCCTCCGAGCTTCCGAGCACAAGCTCAAGCGCGGCGATCAAATTTCCCGCACCTTGAAGGTGAGCTGCGACGGTCAGGCGCTCGGTCACTGCCTCCGCTACGAGCCCGCACGCGGCGAAAGCCTCCGCCGACCTTGTTCGCGCAGCGACAGCCCGCTCCCACGCGCCTGCAAGCTCAAAGACGGTGGCGAGACGCCTTTCGGTCTCGCCGACGCCCTCACTCCCGCCGCCGACCCTGCGCGCGTCGGCGACCTCCTCCCAGACGCGAGCCGCCTCGGGCAGTTCACCGGAGAGCTCTGCGCACAAACCCAAACGCTCGAGCGCCACGAGCCGCCCTGCCTCGTCCTCTCCCTCCGGCCAGAGCTCGAGGGCGCGCCGTCGAACGCGCGAGGCGTCACGGTACGCGTGGACCGCGCAGAAGGCTTCAGTGGCCGCGAGCAGCGCCGGACGCGCCCGTTCCGGCTTCTTCGCCGCAAGCCAGTGCTCGCCGACGAGCTGCGGCGGTGCACCCGCTCGCTCGAGTGTCTCGGCGAGCCGGCGGTGGTGTTCCCGCCGGCGTGTCCATGGGATGTCCGCATAGATCGCCTCACGGACGAGAGCGTGGCGAAACGCCGCGACGCCGTCGTCGATCTCCACGAGGAACCGCAACTCGATCGCCTCCTCGATACCGTGTGCTCCGGCGAGGTCGACGACGAGCCCGAGATCGAGTCGCTCGCCGGCGACCGCGGCCACCTCGAGCGCGGCGACGGGACTCCTGGGAGAGCCGGTCGGTGCGTAGGAGCACCGTTTCCCGAACGGTCTCCGGCAGAGGCACGTCGTGACCCACGGGGAGCTCGACCGTGTCACCCTGTTCCTCGAGCCGGCTGTCTCCGTCGAGCGCGGCCGCGAGCTCCTCGATGAAGAACGGCACGCCCTCCGTCCGGTCGAAGATCCGTTGGGCGAGGCCCGGCCCTGGTCTCCGTCCGAGGATGCGCGAGGCCAGCTCGGCGGTCTGAGGCTGGTCGAGCGGTGCCAAGACGACCTCCTCGAGCCGCGCGCTGCGGCGAAGCTCCGCGCGCATGCGACGAAGCGGATGCGAGCGTGGGATCTCGTCGCTACGGTACACGCCGAAGAAGAGGAGCGGCTGGTCCTCCACGGACGCCGCCAGCGATGGCAGGAGCTCAAGCGTCGCGTAGTCGGCCCATTGGAGGTCGTCGAAGAACACCACTGTCGGCCGCCGATCTGCCATTTCCGAAAACGCCGCTCGGAGCGCCTCGGCTAGGGCAAGGGTGTCATCGGTCTCGGGGGACTGGCCGAGCTCTGGCAGAAGTACAGCGAGGTGGCTGGAGAGTCGGCCCGACTCCCTGAGCGCGCCAGGAGCGATCCGATCGTATGCGCGAAGCGCCGTGACAATGGGCGCGTACGGTGTCTTTCCCTGCTCGCTAGCCATCCCCTGAAGGACAAGCAGCGGGTGGGCGGCCAGCACTGTCTCCGCCACACTCGTCTTTCCGACGCCCGCCTCGCCCGCGAGCAGAAAGAGACCTCCCTCTCCGGCGGCGACCCGTTCGAGCCGTCCGTCGAGGACCTGCCGCTCCCGCTCACGTCCGACGAGCCCGGGGCTTCCCACCATCCGGATAGCGTACGACCGCCCCGTATAGCGCGTGAAGCCGAGTGGGGACGTTGACCGGACGCGGTCGCCGATGTCCGGTAACGGTCAGGTCAGCCGCACGAGCGTGTCGCAGCGCACACATGAGACTCGTCGTCTGGTGCACGCCTCGACGAAGAGCCGGTCGCTGGCTTTCCGCCAGCGTGGGAGATTGGCAAGAGTCGTAGTCCTGGTGTCGACCACATCTCCCTATGCAACTGAAGTGCCAGTCTAGGCATGCATCACCTGGATTCGTGTCAGCAATTTGGGCTTTCACGGACACCCGAATTCGTGGGACCTGCGTCCATCACTCCAAACACAGCAATTGGGCCGCGTTTGGGCCGCGCCAGATCCCTGAATGCTCAAAGCCAGCCACAAACGTTCGGAAGCGTTCGCCCACCTAGTCGTCGCTATTCGGAAGGGCTCGAAAATGCTCGAAACGCTCCACTCCGATCTTTCAAGGCGGTAGCACGGGTTCGAATCTCGATGGGGCCACCACTCGGTACCCCTATATCGGCGCCTTGACCAATGCAGCGAGTTTAGCTTTGGCAAGCTCAGTTGAGACGACGTTACCCTTCATGGTGTACAGCGAGATGGCCTCCCTGATCAGCGAAGCAGCTTCCCGGCTGCTGCCGGCCATTCCAGCACCTCCGCGCAATCCAACAGAGCCGCTCCCTTCATTACGGGAGAGTCGGTCGATTTGATGAGCTCAACTGCAGTCGAGGCCAATTCCTTAGCTTCGTCCAAGAACCCATTACGGGCGATCCCCTTGGCCTGTACCGATCTCCATAGAACTTGCGATTCCAGGTCGTCCGGCGCCGCAGCGTTCTTGCTGATCTCACACATGTTCTCGGCCTCCTCAAAGCGTCCCTGCAAATAGAGGCACTGTGCGAGCAGGCCGGCCATCGTCGAGAGAAAGTTCTTCTCGCCCATCTGAATGAGTTCGTCGAAACCGCGCCTGAACTCGTTCTCCGCAGCAAAGAAATCGCCGGCCAGCATCTCTACGTCACCCGAGTCAAGCGCTGACGAGGCTGCAAGGACGTGGGCTCCGACCTCCTCGAAGGTGCCGCGGCTCACTTTATAGAGTTTTCTTGCCGGTTGGATCCGCCCGGACATTGCGTTTAGGTGAGCAAGCGCCCCCAGGACCAAACCCTCGGCTCGGCGGTCCCCATGGGCCTGGGTGAGGATCTCCTCACATCTCGCGATCGCCTGTGGCACCGGGGTGGGACCGTAGAGCGCTGACAGAGCGTAGGACGGAAGCGTTCGAGTCTCTTGTCGCCGGTCGCTCGCCGCGCGGGCGTGGTGAACCGCCTTCCCGAGCACGACCTCGGCTGCACCGAAGCGGCAGGCGTTTCCATGGACCGAGCCGATCAGACGCCAGGCCCGCGCCAGTGAGACGTGGTCTTCGGCTGGCTCGAGCACGGAGATCGCCGCCTCCACACCTCGCTGCACCTCTTCGGCCTGGGTCTCCTCATCGATCGCGTAACGAAGGAGCATTGCGGCCAGGTAAAGCACGGCTTGCAATCGCTCGTCTCCGATTGCGAGCGCCTGTTCGCTGGCGTTCTGCAATAGGTCATCGGCTGCGGAGAAGTCGCCGATCTCGATTAGCGCCTCGGAGAGATCGGGCACGAGTGCCAAGCGGTTGGGATCAGCAGCCTCCATTACCGCGGCCGCCCTGCCAAGAAGGCTGGCCGCAGCAGGCATATCGCCGCGAGCGAACGCCTTCTGACCGGCAGCTGTCAGAGCCTCGGCCGCTCGATCCCGGAGCTCGCGAGTCTCGTCATCCAACTCTGACGTCTGAACGCGACACTGAAATGCTTGCTCTAGGTGATAACCGAGGATCTCGACATACTCGGACACACGAGCACCCGCGGTCTCCTGGAGCCAGTTGGAAAAGCCCTCATGCAGCCGAGCTCTGTCCTTCTTGAGAAGCATCTTGTACGCCGCGTCTCGCACGAGCAGATGAACGAATCCGAAGGTTTCGTCATCGAGAAACGCTTCTGCGTTGGGCGCTACCAGTTGCTTGCGCGTGAGTGACGACAGGCTCTGGTCGACGGTCGCCCTCAAGGGTTCGGGCGAGAGAGTAAGGACCGCTTGACGGTTGAAAAATTGACCGATGACCGAACCTCTTTGGACGACGCTCTGCTCCTCCGCGCTCAGTCGGTCGAGGCGCGCACTCAGGAGTGCGGAGATTGACGCGGGGACCGCCAGCCGCTCGAGCTCTGCATTCGCATTCCGGACTCCTTGATTGACGCGCTCGATCACGCCGTCGTCTTGGAGCATCGAGAGCATTTGCTCGACGAAGAACGCGTTCCCGCCGGATCCATCAACGATTCTGGAACGCAGCTCGTGGGGGATCGCCACCGAGCCTAGGAGGTTCTCGATTACTTCGGCACTTTGCTCAGCCGATAGTGGCCCGAGGGTTAAGCGCTCGGTGTTGGCCCTTCCCTCCATCCACTCCGGCCGCTCTTCGAGAAGATCGTCTCGAGCCGTGGCCAGAACCAAGAGCGGGGCGTTGGTATTTTCCGTGAGGTGTTCGATCAAATCCAGGAACGTCGGCTCGGCCCAATGGATGTCTTCGAAGATCAGGATCAAAGGCCTCGAACGGGCAATGATCTCGACGAGCTTCCGCGCTGCCCAGATGGTCTCGTCTACCGAGGCAGTCGTTCTCGTAAGTCCGATGACCCCCGCGACTCGGGCGAGGACATCGAGGTCTGCGTCCCCAATCAGCGAGGCGAGCCGCCCGAGAGCGGTGAGTTGGTCGTCCTCCGGCTGAATGCCCGCGGCCTGCTTTGCGATCTCCACAAAGGGCCAAAACGTGATGCCATCGCCATAGGGGAGACACTTGCCGGTCAAGCTCGTTGCCTGATCCTCTGTGCCGCGCAGGAACTCCGCAACAAGGCGCGACTTTCCGATTCCGGCCTGGCCCACCACGGTCACGGCCTCGCTCGCTCCATACGCGATGACCCTCCGGAAACGGGCTCTCATTCGATTCAGCTCGTGACCTCGCCCCACAAGCAGGGTGTCCGTCCGACGCGCCACTCCCTCTCCGCCGGTAACCGAGATCACGTTGAAAGCAGCGACCGGCTCCTTCTTGCCCTTGAGACGGAGAGGTTCGAGTTCCTCCCACGTGACCGCGTTGCGGACGAGTTCGTAGGTGGAGGCACCGATCAAGACCTGTCCCTCCTGGGCGGCCTGCTCGAGACGAGCGGCCACGTTGACGGCGTCGCCGGTTACGAGCCTTTGTCCGAGGCTGACGTCGCCCGCGACAACCTCGCCAGTGTTAACGCCTGTGCGGTTCGCAAGCCGAATCCCCCACCGACGCTCGAGGTCATCGTTGAGCGAATGCAGGGCGTCCTGCATCTCAACGGCGGCCCGAACCGCGCGTAGCGCATCGTCCTCGTGCAGCTTGGGAAGGCCGAACACCGCCATCACGGCATCGCCGATGTATTTCTCGACCATGCCCCCGTGGCGCTCGAGGACTGCCCGCATCTCCTCGAAGTAGAGGACGAGCATCTCGCGCAACGACTCACTATCGAGTCTCTCGCCTAGGTCGGTCGATCCCTTCAGATCGCAGAATACGATCGAAACAGTCTTGCGAACGTCACGGCGGGGCACAACCGCAAGCTGTGCGCCGCAGAACCCGCACAGGCGAAACTTCTTTGGGTTCTCCTCGCCGCAGCTAGGGCATTTCTGCAATCGCGGTCCCCTAACGCCACCTGCTGGTGTGAAGGGTGAGGACCGTCAGCCGGTAGAAGTATCCCTTGGGGTTGGCCGGAGTCACCAGCGCTCCGTCCCTCATCCGCGATGCGGAAGAGAGGCAAGGGTAGGTCCTCGGCTTCTTGCACTTCGCGACCCGAACCCACTGCTGAGCGTCGTCCGGGAGGAAGAGGATGAATAGCTCGTTCGCCGGATCATCGATGAGCGTTGCGTCCTTGTCGAAAAGAAGGGTGATCGGCGTCGATGTGGAAATTGGTGAGGTAATCGTGATTGGCCTGCCGGTGCAGTTCGAAAACCCAGGAGGACAGGGGTCGTCGAGATTCCCGCGAGCCAGGCTGACGCTTCCCGAGATGCCGGGGGGAATCACGACCTGGTTGCGCTCGTCTTGTGGGACCAGGGCGCCGGTCCCGATGGTTCCTCCTCCTGGGCCGGTGAAAGCTCCATAAGATGAGTTGTTCCGATCGTTCGGGTCGGTCGTGACCCCCGAGAGTTCGAGTCGCGCGAAGTTAGTGATCATCGGTCCAGTCGGCAAAGTTCCTATGAGCTCGAGCGAGACATTGCCAGGCACGCCCACGTTCGCGGTCAGCTCACAACGGATCTCCGACTGGAAAGTCGGCGGGCGGGGAGCACACAGCATGCTGCTCGGGTTCGCCTTGATCGTCTCCAGCGACATGCCTGCTGGGAGCGTGGCAGTCAAGGTGATGCCGTCTGCGTTGCAGGGTCCGAGGTTCTTGGCTGTGAGCAAATAGGAGACGACACCATCGCGTGGTGAAGTCGCCTGCTGGTTCAGATCAAGATCCGCCAGTGGCGCCTGAGGGTCGCAACCATCCGCCGCGCTGGACTCGGAGGCGGTGGTAACTGTCAGACTGGCAACAATCGCCACGGCGGCCATAAGCCCCAAAAGGCGACGCCGCCCGGGATGAATCCCCGGCATTTGCGGAACCATGCTTGCCGTCCTTCCCGATCGCATACGCATTCCTTCCTTATAGGGATGGCGCTCTCCGAACAGGTGCGCACTAAGGACGCGCGCTGCCCCCCAGATGACAACTTCCACCGTTCGAGTGGACGCTACGCCCGGCTAACCTCGAAAGGAAGAGGGTTTGCGCTAATACGACACTTCCACGATCGGACGAGCTACCGCGAGTCACGCTTTTGCGACACATCCATCCGACAGAGAAACGTCATTCGCCAGTCGCCTCACTCATTGATCGGTATGGGCCCTTCTCCGGGGCGGAGAAAACGAGATCCCGGAGCGTCTGGGTGTCCTTCCCTCTCAGCGGCTCGTCGAGGCACAGAATCAATCTGCCTATGAAGTCCATTGTGCGCTACTACTCGATCGAGGCCGACGGAGAGCCGAATCGCAACGTAGCCTGGCACTAGCTGTTACGAAGCCTACGCTCATTCAGCTGCGGAGCTTGCTCTGCTCCACTTGGTGATGAACCTCCATGACCAGACACTGAATTTCGCAGGTAGTCGCCACTACACGCTCCGCTTCACCCGACCGACATCGAACAAAGGTCTGCGCTACCTCTGCGTGATCCATGGCCCTTCATGGACGGTCGCGTGGTGGTCAAAGCCCGTCGCTGACATTGCCCGGAACGGGTGGAAAGGTTGCGGGGGTACATTCCCTTTACCTACGCAGCCTTTCCCTGTCCATCAGGTGGTCGAACCGGGGAGCCCTGTTCGCAGGAATCTGCGCACTCGCGCCGGGCTCGCTGGCTGGGGGTTGCGCTTACGATCGTGGCAATTGGCGTCGCAGCGTGGGACGGCGACGCGGCCGGCACGACCACGGTCCCGAGTATCGAGAGCGATCCCACGACGGACAGTGGCGTTTGGGCCGCGCCAGATCCCAAAACGTTCAAAGCCAGCCATAAACGTTCGAAGACGTTCGCCCAGCTAGTCGCCACTATTCAGTACGGGTCGAAGATGCTCGAAACTCCCCGACCCGGCCTTTCAAGGCGGTAGCACGGGTTCAAATCCCGTTGGGGCCACCTAAAGGAACAGCTCAGAGGGCCATGCTTGCTTGCAGGGAATTCGTCAGCAGATGTAGCGCCGGGCGTGTTGCCCGCGGGGCCAGAAGCTAGCAGGCCGCAAGCTGGTCAGGAACCTCGAATTCGGCGTCCTGATGGCGGTGACCATAGCGATCCCGGGCTGAAACGCCGACGAGTGCCCCGCCCGTACCGAGATCTGCTCCACGAGGTGCTAACTCAGAATTCGAGGATCTCGTCATGGCGACGTGCGGCCTCCCAGCTTGAGGAACTCTCGCTCGGCGTCGCTTGGAGCCAACGATGCGGCGGTTTCGTAAGCGACCGAGGCCTCGGTGTTCCTGCCCAAGCGCTTAAGCAAATCGGCTCGCGTGGCGTGGAACGCGTAATACGCGTCTAGCTCCAGCTCATCAACCAAGGCCAGCGCTGCCTCAGGACCCTCAACTTCGCCTACAGCGATAGCGCGGTTGAGAGCAACGACATCCGTGGGCGCGAACGTATGCAAGTGGTCGTACAACGCTACGATCTGTGCCCAATCTGTTTTATCGAAAGTGAGGGCGTCAGCGTGAACGGCGTTAATCGCAGCCTGGAGTTGATACACGCCCGGTTGATTGCGGCGTAGACATCGACGGACGATCGCCTGTCCCTCTTCGATCAAGTTGCTATCCCATTGAGTGCGGTCCTGCTCGCCAAGTGGAACGAGGAAACCATCGGACCCAAGGCGGGACGCGCGCCGCGATTCGGTGAGTAGCATCAATGCCAACAAGCCATCTGCCTCAGGTTCGTCCGGCATCAGCTTCACCAGGATCCGCGCCAGTCGGATCGCCTCAAAGCAGAGACCCGGTTCGGCCGAACTCGTGAGGCCGGCATTGTAGATGAGGTAGACCGTGGCCAACACGGGGCGAAGCCGGTCGGGTAGCTCGTGATCCTCGGGAACTCGATACGGGATGCGCGCTGCCTTGATCTTGCGCTTGGCGCGGGCGAGTCGTTGGGCCATCGTCGTCTCGGTAACGAGGAAAGCGCGCGCCACTTCTTCGGTCGCCAGACCTCCGAGAAGGCGCAGGGTTAAGGCCACCTGCGCCTCCGTGGATAGCGCTGGGTTGCAACAGGTGAAGATGAGGCGCAGCCGGTCGTCCTCTATTGGTCCTACCTCCTCGGCAATGCCGGGACGGTCCTCGCGCGTCCAGAGCTTGCCCACATCGCTGAGCAATTCCCGGCCCCGCGACTCGCGGCGCAGTCGATCGATCGCCGAGTTGCGGGCGGTCGTCGTAATCCAGCCACCCGGATTGGGCGGCAAGCCGGCGCTCGCCCACTCGCGCAGCGCGACTGCAAACGCATCCTGTACCGCGTCTTCCGCGACGTCGATGTCACCAAAGGAGCGGATCAGGCTGGCCACGCATCGCCCGTACTCCTCTCGGAAGACTCGTCCGATCTCGGCCCCCTCGAGTTTGGGAAATGCCTCGAGGTCGGACACGAAGATCAGGCCTGGGATGCGTGTCGGAACGGACGAACCTCGATCGGATGATTGACGGCCGCGGTGGTCTTCTTAGCCCAATCGAGTGCAGCGTCAAGGTCTTCGGCCTCGATGATGTAGAAGCCGCCGAGATGCTCCTTCGATTCGGCGAAGGGTCCGTCTGTGGTCAGGAAATCCTCGTCGGTGACGCGTACGACCGTGGCGGTGTCGGGACCGTGCAAGGCACCGCCGAAGAGATAAGAGCCGGCAGACCTCATCTCATCTTCGAGAGCACTGACCTTTGTCATGAACTGCTGCATCTGTTCGTCGGTCATCGCCTCTTGGGCCTCGCCCTGGACGCTGTGCATGGATAACAGGTACTGGGTCATGGTGATTCCTCCGTGGCTGGGCGGGCGGATTCCACCGTTCGTTCATGCTACGAATAGCCGGGGCCCAAATCGACACGTTGACGCGAGAAAGTAGATAGACCACCCGTGACCGGCTACGCGAAGGTGATTCGCGGATCAGTCCGACAACGCCGCTCGTCGATGATCTAGACCCTGTCACTCGTGCTCGAGCTGATACCTCTGCTTGGTTCCTTAGTCGGCTCCCTTGATCTTCGGCCTTCGAGGCCGGGCCGACACCTCTTTCTGCGGATCCGACGCGGCAACAACGCCTGCACGAAGTCGCCCAAGGACGCTCGCCCACGCAACCTCCATGAACTGAGCCTGGTCGCCGTCATCGACGAGCTGATGAACCTCCACGCGCGAACCGCCACCTTCGCGCACGTGCACCCACAGATAGCCGATCATCTCGCGGCCTGGCACCGGCACGTTGTCATCGTCGAAGTCCCACGACATCACGATCAACACGGGCGGGATGACGAGCGTGTACCTGCCGCGCACTTCGGTCCCCCACTCCATGGTCGCGGCGAACCTCCCGTCCTCGAGGGTTACTGGCCCGCCGAGCCATCGGCTGTAAACCTCAGGGTCGGTGAAAGCAGCGAAGGTCGTTGCCTGGTCCGTATCCACATCGACGTCGGCCATGACGACATGCTTTGTGTGAGCCTCTGCAAGCGTGCGCTCCGGGATCTCGTCTGCGGGCGTCCACTTGAGCGATCCTTCGAGAGCCCCGTGAAGTCCGGCGACTGCCTCCTTTCGGGCGCGATAAAGCCGCGACGTCCCCACGGCCGTCATCGTCACCAATCCAGAGTCACGGAGCACCGCGAGATGTTGGGAGATCGTCGGAGCCGTGACCTCAAACGCGTCGGCGATCGCACCGGCCGGCAATTCCAGGTCCCAGATCAGGCCCAGGATCTCTCGCCGTACCGGCGAGCTCAGGGCGGCGATGACCTTGTCGATGTCCCTCAACCAACCCCCTTTACATTGATTTGGTAATTGTCTAATTTAGCCTCGACCTAACAATTGAGCTCAGGAGGCGACCGTGGCCAAGTATCTAGTGCTGTATCGCTCCAAGGTATCGGCAGCCGAGCAGATGGAGGGTGCTTCCCCTGAGGACGCACAGGCCGGAATGGATGCATGGATGCAATGGTCCGGCAAGGTCGGGAATGCCATGGTCGACATGGGGTCTCCAGTGCAGTCGGTTGCGGTCATCCGAGGATCGAGTGACGAAGCCCACATCGGTGGATTCTCGGTTCTCGAGGCCGACTCGGCCGATGCCGCAAAGGCCCTCATCGACGACCACCCGCATCTAATGAGCCCCGGCAATCCCTCGATCGAAATACTCGAGTTCCTCGCCGTTCCAGGAATGAGTTAGACCTCGCCCTTACTGCAAAAGTGGGCGTTCCTGTTCGGCCCGGGCTTGTCACGGCATCGGCAACGGGCCGTGCCAGGTTAAGTCCCCACCAACGACGGCAGACGACGACAGGCTTGTGGAAACCAATAAGACAGTTTGACCTGGTCGAATAAACGCTGAACAGGAGAGCGGGTGAGGGGAATTGAAATCCCGTCACCAACTTGGGAGATGGGCGTCTCATCCATCTGACCTGCGTAAGACGCGTGATACGTTCAGCCTCAAGAGTCAAATCCGAGTTCGAGCACCTGCATCACGCGTGGATCAAACTTTTCGGGGCACGCGATCTCGTGGTGGCATGTCTGCTCCTCGGTTTCCCCACCCGAGGCGGAAAGTTTGGACCGGAGATCACCGCCCGCTATGAGCTCGAGGGAGTCACAGACGTAGGCGAGGTGTACGAGCCCAATGTTGAGGCGATAGCGGCACTCCAACCTGACCTCATCATCGGCGAGGGCTACGCCGGAGATGGGATGAATGCTTTCGTGCCCACCGGCGTCGAGGAGCAACTCCAGCAGATCGCTCCGACCGTGTACATCGACGTCTTTCGTCCGGTCGAAGATGTGATGGCGGACTTCGCAGGATGGTCATCCCCCATCGCCGATCACTGGATCCGGCGCCGGCCCCCGACCTCCCAGCATTGGTGACCGCGGGGTTCTCGTGAACCCCTTCGGGATTGATGTGCACGGCCGGTTCCGCGGCCCTAAAGCTCGTCCGAGCGGGACGGGGTAGCGTACCCGTTCTCGCGTCGCAGCTCGCAAGGAGACTTCGTGGAACTGGCTCCGTACCCGGTACGATACGCGCAAGGTAGTGAGGTTCAGATCGCCTACCAGACGCTCGGTGAAGGGCCCCGCGATCTCTTGTTCCATTTCGGGTTCCCATCTCACTTGGAGTTGCAATGGGAGCATCCGGCGGTCGCGCGGTTCTATCGGCGGCTTGCGTCGTTCTCCCGACTCATCCTGTTCGATCGACGAGGAACCGGTCTCTCCGAGCGAGGCCGGGAGATGCACGGCTTCGAAGAGCAGATGGACGACATCCGGGCGGTGATGGACGCGCTCGGATCGGAGCAATGCTGCCACGTTGGCGTGTCAGTGGGCGGTCGGGTGGCACTTCTCTTCGCAGCGACCTACCCCGAGCGAACCACGGCAGTAGCGACGATCGCCAGCCACCCGGCCACGCTCAAGGCGGAACCCGATTATCCGTGGGGATCTAGTCCGGAGGATCTCGATTACGTCATTGAATCGGTGCTCCAAGGATGGGGCAGCGCCGAGAACCTCGATGAGTTCTTGGCCCAGATAGCTCCGAGCGTGGCCAACGATCCATTCACCCGCGACTGGTGGCTTCGCTTCGTTCGCTCCGCGATGAGTCCCAGAGAGGTCGCGGAAGACCTCCGCGCCCTCGCGCCCGTCGACATCCGCAGGGTTCTGCCCACCGTTCGCGTTCCAACGCTTATCATGCATAGGAGCCAGGACCGCATGGCAGACATCAGAGCCAGCCGATACATGGCCGAGCGGATCCCGGGAGGGCGTTTTGTGGAACTCCCCGGCGAGGACGAGCTGCCGTTCTTCGGTGATCAAGACGCGATCCTGGATGAGCTCGAGGAGTTCTTCACCGGGGTCCGGCCTACCACGCGCGCCGATCGGGTTCTGGCAACAGTTTTCTTCACCGACATCGTCGGTTCCACCGAGCGGGCAGCGGAATTAGGGGATCGTCGATGGCGAGATGTCCTGGAAGTCCACGATTCGCTCGTCCGTCGCGAGCTTTCCCGGTTCGGCGGCCGAGAGATCGACACGGCCGGGGACGCGTTCCTAGCGACGTTCGACAGCCCCGCCCGAGCGATTCGATGCGCGGAGTCCACCGCTCACGCGATCCATGGCATGGGACTTGAGATCAGGGCCGGTGTCCACACAGGTGAGATCGAGCTCGTGGCGGACCAGGTGCGGGGGATCGCCGTGCACATCGGCGCTCGGGTTGCTGCGCTTGCCGGCGGACGAGAGGTCTTCGTTTCGCAGACCGTGAAGGATCTGGTCGCAGGCTCCGGATTCACGTTCGAAGACCAAGGGATCCACGCCCTCAAAGGAGTTCCCGACGATTGGCGGATCTACAAGGTGGTGTCCTCGCCATCGGGCTGACCCAGGAGCCCGAAAGCCAAAGTCACACCGAGCAGTGGTCGTTCTCGTTCTGCAACAGATTCGGCGAATGAGTGCGCCCACTTCGTGTGTCGCTATATGAAGTCTTCGATTGAGCTGATGACGTCGAGGCTGCGGTCTCTCTTGGCTTTGTCTCGAACCCGGGCCCCCGGCGACCTTGCCCTTCAACCCGTCCTTAGCAAACAGCACGTCATTGCCGTCCGAGCCGCGCAGGTCGTCGCGGTCCCCGCCGCCGGTAAGCTTGTCGTTGCCGATGTCGCCGATCAGGACGTCGGCGCCGCCTTCGCCGAGAATGACGTCGTTGCCGCTCTCTCCAGCCGTCCTGTCGTTACCTTTGCCGCCGCGAGGCTCGTCGTTGGCTGCACTGCCGAGGAGCTCGTCGTTCCCGGCGTCTCCGTTCAGTGTGTCGGCCGCATCTCCACCCTTGAGCTTGTCAGTATCCGGGCCCCCGAAGAGGTTGTCGATGTCGGCGCCACCGTCTAGTTGATCGTTTCCCGCTCCGCCCTTAAGGATGTCGACCTCTTCTTCGCCGAGGACGAGGTCCACGCCTTTACCACCGTTGAGAGTGTCGTCTCCAAGACCGCCGAACAATCCCGCGTTAGGTGGGTTGGCAATGGAAGTTTCGCTTCCATCGTCACCGAAGATGACGTCGTTACCGTCGCCGCCGTACACGAGATCGGTATTCGTGCCGCCGTGAATCTCATCCAAGTCCCCTCGCCGAAGATCTCGTCGAGTCCGGGACCGCCTTGGATGGTGTCGTTTCCGGGACCCACCCGTGATGACGTCATTGCCACCACCACCATCGATCGTGTCGTTACCGCCCAGCCCGCAGATAACGTCGTCGCCGGCTCCACCGTTCAAGGTGGGATCGTCGTCCGGAGTGCCGGTGACATCACAAGGGGGAAGGATGTACAGCGAGACCCCATAGCCGGCCGAGCCGGAAGCTGATGCGTCTTCGCCTGCCATCGATACGTCCGTCTCAACCGTTAGATCGTATTCACCGGCGGGCATCGTTCCACTCATCACGCCGCTGGCTGGATCGAAGGTTCCGCAGTTCCCTCCCGCGTGAGTCTGACGGTAAAGGAGACCGGTGCGGAAAGAGTTATCTCGACCGATGAGCAGTCCTCGCTATCGTTGTTCGACGCGTTCGATGAGGCGTTGGCGAAGAATTGGACTTCGGTAGCCGGCGAGAAAGAGATGCTGAAGGATGAGAACGGATTAGCCACGGTGGGCCCGTCCTCGTTCTTGGTAGCCCTACCGTTCATGTTCGCGTTCACATTGAAGCCACGCATGGAATCGTCCGCATCCTTGTCGATGAACGCCGAGGCGTTGAGCCGCGCACTTGCCAACCCTGATGGATTGCTGAGCGTTTTCGTCAGGCTGTCGTTGAATGTTGTGAAGTCCGATGCGCTGCGGCTGTCGCTGTCTGTGAGGGATTGACCTAGGGCCAGGAAATAGTCGATAGAGATGTCCACGCCTTCGATGCTTACCCCGATGGCGGCTGAGGCCGGAGATCCCGGCAGGATCGGGATCATCAGCACAGCGATGAACAACAAAGCTACACGGCGCGACACGTTCATGATCCTCCGATCGTTTGGTGACTCACATCTAGCGCAGAACGTCGAGGCGTTGCGTAGGGGAGTGCGCTACGTGGAAATACTTAGACGCGCTGGAGAGGAACCCATGACGCCGGGTCCCTTGCGGCCACCGAAAGTGGTCGCCAACCCAGATCTGATGCGCCTATAGGGGGTCAAATCTCGATCGGCGCGGTTGACCACCGTTCTTGACGCTTGCGTAGTGAGGCGCCTGCCAGCGTGGAAGGGGGGTTCGTTCGTGACTGGCGAGGAATGGACACTTGCAGTGATTGTCTCTTTCTCGGGGCTCGCGGCTGGCCTCTTGGGGATGCTGTGCACGATCATGCGCCCGATGCTGCATACGATGGACGGCCGGGACTTCCGGAACCTCATGGAAACGTTCCTACGATTCGCGGGGGACTCTTGGGGAAAGGTGTACAACCTTGCCTGGTCGCTCGTGATGGGCCTCGGGCCGATTGTCGCGCTCGTGCTCCTATGGGACGATCCGGCTCCACCTCGTTCATCCTCACCGCGATCGGCTTGGGGATCGTGCTCCTCGGTATCTGGCTCGTCTCCAACGTGTGGAAGACCCCGACCTACAACGTGATCTTGGTCCTGGGACCCAGCGCGATGCCACCGGACTGGGAGGCGGGGCGGCGTTCGCGCTATTCCTGGTGGCTCAGATCTCCCTTTAGGCGGCCCGCAGGTGATTGAAGGTGGCACGCGTAGGGCGCGGGGCCGAGTCAAAACGCCTAGGAGTTTGAATCCCGTTGGGCTAAAAGAGCAGATCAGCCGAAAAGTTCGCTTCGCCCGCATCGTGTGTCGTCCAATATGGGACGCCAGTATGGACGAGAGCTGAACCGACAACAGTGCGTCCAAGCGGTCGGGAATCTCACCCTGAAGGTTTAGTCTTGCGTGTCAATCCAGTACTGGGGGGGTTTTTTCATGAAGCGACTCTGCGTATCTCTTTTCGTCGTACTCGCTCTGGTTGGGGGGCTGATCGCAAGCGTTCCAGCGAGCGCAGCACCCAAGTCAGACAGGCTCGACGTCTACGTCGGTGACCTGTCTGCGGGCCAGCTAGGCGCACTGATCGAGCTCGGAGTCGACCGCCATGACCTCGAGATTGCCCGCATCCCCGGAGAACGCGGCGCGAAAGGCGAGCTCCGCGTGGAGGCGATCATTAGCGGCGCGCAGGCCAGGCAGCTGGCTACGCGAGGCGTCACCATGAAGCCGAAGAAGGTCGACGGCCAGACGGTCGCGCAACGCGCCACCCTCGCAGCCGCCGAAGGCTACGAGGTGTTCAACACCTACGACGGCCCCACCGGCATCAAGGCCGAGTACGAGCAGGCCGCCGCGGACAACCCGAAGATCGCCAAGGCGGTGAGCATCGGCAAGACCACCAATGGCCAGGACATCATCGCGCTGAAGATCAGCAAGGACGCTCGGAAGCGCGAGGACGGCACGATGCCATCGGTCCTATACCTCAGCGCGCAGCACGCGCGCGAGTGGATCACGCCGGAGATGAACCGCCGGTTGATGCACTTCTTCCTCGACAACTACGGCAGCGACAAGGAGATCACCAAACTGGTCGACAAGAACGAGCTGTGGTTCGTGCCAGTTGCGAACCCCGACGGCTACGACTTCACCTTCACTCCCGGCAACCGGCTGTGGCGCAAGAACCTCCGTGACAACAACAACGACGGCACGATCGCGCCAGGCGACGGCGTCGACCTCAACCGCAACTTTGCGACCAAGTGGGGATACGACAACGAGGGTTCCTCTCCGCTTCCGGGTAGCGAGACCTACCGTGGTCCCGGGCCCAACTCCGAGCCGGAGTCTCAGGCACTCGAGGCCTTCGTCGATGAGGTCGGGTTCGAGTTCTTCGTCAACTACCACTCGGCTGCCGAGCTGCTGCTCTACGGCGCCGGTTGGCAGGTCTCGACACCCACTCCGGACGACGTCATTTACGAGGCCATGGCCGGCGACGACGCGAACCCCGCCATCCCCGGCTACGACCCAGACATCTCCGCTGAGCTCTACACCACCAACGGTGACACCGATACCCACATGACCGAGCTGTTCGGCACGCTAGGGTTCACGCCCGAGATGGCGACCTGCGAGTCGGCGTCTCAGGTGGATCCCAACGACGAGTGGATCGACACCGACTGCGACAGCGGCTTCAACTTCCCCGACGACGAGGATCTGATCCAGGCCGAGTTCGAGAAGAACATTCCCTTCGCGTTGTCGGTTGCGGAGTCCGCCTCCGACCCCGACGACCCCGTGTCCGTGGTTGGTCGCACGGCCGAGAACTTCCGCGTGGACACTTTCAACGTCTCGTACGGCGACCCGCAGGAGGTCGCAGTTACTGCCAAGCGGGCGTTGGATCAGACCAGGGTGCGCTACAGGATCAACGGTGGACCTACCAAGGTCGAAAAGATCACGGAGTGGGCCGGCGGTGAGCGGTACGGAGACGAGAACGACGATTACTACGCCGAGCTGCGCGGAGTCGTGCGCGGAGCCGGCCCCGGCGACGACGTGAGAGTGTGGTTCACGGGTGTCCACCCTGGTAGGGGGACGGTCACCAGCGAGGACTTCACTTACACCGTACAGTCCGACACGGGCGATGATGTACTCGTCATCGCCAACGAGGATTACGAGGGCGTCAACCCCACCTACCCGCCGACCGTGACCGCGCCGAAGTATGACGAGGATCATGTTCAAGCGGTCGAAGATGCCGGCTACTCGGTTGATGTCTGGGACGTCAGTGCGCAGGGCGTTCCCCACGACCTCGGTGTGCTCAGCCATTACGACGCCGTGCTGTGGTACCTCGGCGACAACCGGCTGACCCAGGACCCAGAGGACTTCCTGACGCAGACGCCGCTCGGCAATCTGCAAGACGTCTCCGTGGCCGAGCGTCAGCAGTACCTCACGATGGCGGTGCGGGACTACCTGAACGAGGGAGGCAAGTTGATCCACGCCGGCGAGACCGCCCAGTACCAGGGGCTCGCAGGCATCAGCACTGCGGTCGGGGGTCTGTACTACGGACTCGATGGCGCGCCTGAGGAGGACTGCGTCATCGTGGCGCAGCCGAACAGCGCGACCGCAGGCTTCTTCGAGGATTGCCTGATCATGGCCGACGACTTCCGGCAGTACTACCTGGGTGGCTACACGCGCACCAACACCGCAAACCCACCCACGGCTACTGGTGTCGGCGACCCGGTCGACGGTTGGCAGGCCGCCTTCGGCGGACCCGTGGTCACCGGTGACAACCCGTTAAACCAGGCGGGTCTGTTCCAGCCAACCAGCGACGTGCTTCCCGTGGGGCAGTTCCCGCAGTTCGCCAGCCACGGAGCAGTCGCGTTCCCGGAGCAGGCGGGCAACCCGTTCAAGCCGATCGAAGGCGCGCGTTATGCCGGCGCCGTTCACGAGGACGCGTCGTACCAGCGACTGACACGCACGGTCACCGTGCCCACTGGAGCGACCGCGCAGCTGCAGTTCCAGCTGTCGGCTGACATCGAAGATGGGTACGACTTCGTGATCGTCGAGGCCCGCACGGTGGGTGGCACTAACTGGACGACGCTGCCGGAGGTCAGCGGCCTGACTTCGAGTGACTCACCTGAAGAGTGCGACGGTGAGGACTCGTTCCTGCTCAACCTGCATCCGTTCCTCGAGACTTACCTGGGCACGGACTGCAACGGCGCCGGCGCGACCGGACAGTGGCACGCGATCCTGGAAAGCACGGATGGATGGACCGACGTCGCCTACAACCTGTCCGGCTTCGCAGGATCGCAGGTCGAGGTGTCGATCTCCTACGTCACCGACCCGGCGACCGGTGGGATCGGCGCATTCGTCGACGACACCAGGGTGGTGGTTAACGGAGCGGTCGACGCCGATGGGTTCGAGGGCGCAACCAGTGTCTGGACACCAACCGAGGAGCCGCCTCGCAGCCCGCCGAGCCCGGCGAACTGGAGGATCGGACCTTCTCTGATCAACGCTTTCGGCGGCGTCGCCACGGAGGACAGCCTGCTGCTGGGCTTCGGCCTTGAGCATCTGTCCACAGACGCAGAGCGCGCAGACCTTGTCGAGCGGGCCTTGGACGGCCTGCTGGAGTAGGTCGGAAGGTCAGCTCACAGAAAACCCCGGATCCGCCAACGGATCCGGGGTTTTCGCGCCAACGCACAGGAGCCCAACCGTCGGAAGGGAGCCCAATTGGATGCGACTCAGCCGATCCGCGCGACGGTGACCGTCCGTAGCGAGCCCGCACGCGCTTTCGAGCTCTTCACCGCCCAGATGGGCAACTGGTGGCCGCTCGAGTCCTACTCGCGGGCAGTGAACGAATTCGAACACGAGGACGTCGGAGTCTCGGAGCTGATGTTCGAGGCGCGGATGGGCGGATCGATCCTGGAGCGGATGACGGACGGCAGAGTCCTTCCCTGGGCCGAGGTCTTGGCCTGGCAGCCTCCACAGCGCGTCGTGCTTTCCTGGCGACCGCACTCCATGCCCGAACCGCCCACCGAGATCGAGGTGACCTTCGCCGCTCGCGAAGACGGCACCTCGATCGAGGTCGAGCACCGCGGATGGGAGCGGTTGTCGGCGGAGTTCCGCGCGGAAATGTATGAGATCTATGTGCGAGGGTGGCCCTTCACACTTGAGCGCTTCGTCGCCGAGACCGACCGAGACATTGCGTCACCCTGACGGGAACTCGTACGACTAGGGCAGCGCCGGCTCATGCGGATCTTGGTCGGTCCAACCGATCTCTAGGATTAGCGTGCCACTGAACGGATCGGTGCTCCCGCCCACAATCGTCTCGCTGGCCAGCACGTGCGAGGTGTCCGGGTCGATGATGAGCTTGCGAGTAACTTTCCTCGTCTTGTACGGACCATCTCTGGTCACGACGATGCCGGCCGTGTCCATGAGGATGCCGACGCCAGCCCGACCGAGCTCGTCCCTTGTCGAGCCGATGCTCCTGACGTTTGGCATGTCGGCGAGCGCGCGGTAGGCGGCCGCACGAACATCAGGCGGCGCCGGGACGTCCACGAGCAGGTTGGCCAGCACCTCGGCAATGTTGTCGTCAAGGATCTCGGCAGATGCCGTCGGGTCGAGATCGTCTTCGACCGCATCGACCACCCAATCCTGTAGTGCTTCCGGTTCATCCGGCAGCCGCTGGAGCTTCTCGAAAGTCAGGTCACGTCCCTCGACCACCACGAATGTGTCCTCCCCCACGCGCGTGAGGGAAGCTGTCCCGGGCGCAGTTTGCACGCAGTTGGACTGGGGCGGTTCTGTGTCTGTGTTACCCATGCACCATTCGCTCGGCGAGCCGTCCCGCCGCCATGCCGCAACGTCCTCCGGGCTCTTCGGCCTCCCCCACTCGCGCAGACCCCACCAGGTCTGACCGTTGCGCTTGGTCCAAAGCTCGGTGACCGACTGCAACTCGACCGTGTAGGGCTTATCGCCGCGCCCGAGCTCCCGTCGCAACGACGTTGTGGACGTCGAACGCACGTGCCAGTAGGCGCCGCTCGTCGGCACTGACTCGGCGCGTACGGCAGCCGCAAGCAGCACGTCTCGTGTCGATCCGTCGGCCGCTGGAGGACCCCCGGTCCCGGGGGAGGTGTCCTCCCTGGGCACGAGCGTCGCCACGCCCAACACCGCTGCAACCAATACCGCAGCCAGACCCAGCCCCACCAAGCGGGGGAAGGCTGCTCCCCGGGCCGTTGGGGCCGGTCGCGCGATGCGAGTTGAACGGCCATCGTGGGTCGCCGCGGCGAGGAGCCGCGCCCGTCCCTCGGCCACGACGTGCAGCTCCGGCGAAGGCTCTGCGAGCAACCGGCGGGTCATCGAAACCTCATCCATTGCTTTCCTCCTCAAGATCGAGCATCGGAGCGATCGCGCCCAACGCCTTGCGAAGCTTTTTGCGGGCCCGGTTCAACCGCGAGCCCACAGTCCCGTACGGGATATCCAGCGCGAGCGAGATTTCCTGGTGGCTCAGTTCGCTGATCGCAACGAGCAGTAGCACGTCGCGATCGCCGCGGCTCAGGTCGACGAGAGCGGCGGACAGCCGACCGACGAGCCGTTCGGCCGTCACTGCGTCGGCGATCCGGTCGTCGTGGCTCTCCGATTCAAGCACCCGCCGCCCAGCCCGAGCCAACGCCCTGTACCTTCGCGTCTCCTCCCGCCGATGCTGGCCGATCAAGGTCGTGGCGATGCCGTACAGCCAGGGCCGTACGCTCCCCCGCGCCGGGTCGAAGCGATCCCGCTTGTGGAAAGCGATGAGGAACGTCTCGGCCGCGAGATCATCGGCGACGTCCCGACCAAGACGTCCCGACACGTACCTGTACACCTCGCCGAAATACCTGTCGTAGATCTCCGCGAACCGGTCGGGCTCGCGGACGGACCGAGCGAACACCGCAGCGTCGTCGAATTGATCGTCGACGGCACCGAGCATCCTCATACGGGACTTCCGTTCATACGCAGTCTTCTCCAGGCATGATGAGCATTAACCTGTAGTCCGCCGGAGCCCTCGATTGCTTTCACGCTAGCGAAGAGACCTGGCTGAAACACGACGATCATGCTGCCTTAAGCCGGCGGGGTTACAGCGAGTGAGGATCGAGCCCTCGCGTCGCGGGGCCGTGAAAGACCTCGCCGTCAAAACGGTAGCGCGAGCCGTGACAGGGACAGTCCCAAGACTTGTCTCCGTCGTTCCAGTCGACCATGCAACCCATGTGAGCGCAGCGCGGAGATAGTGCATGCACGGTGCCGTCGACGTCGATGTAGACGGCGAGCTTGTCCCCCTTGACATCAACGACTCCACCCTGTCCGGGGGCCAGGTCCTCCAACGTGCGGCCGACGGTCTTTGCGATAAGCAGATCTCTCGGTGCGCGATGAGCGAGTTCGACCGGCACTGAGCTCATGACGTATCGACGTGAGCCCACTATGCCCTTGTTGCCGACGATCATCAGGTCACCGTCTTCCTCTTCGGCAGTTTCGATCAGCATGTCTGCGGGTTTGCCACGGACGATCTGCGTGCTGAAAGGGACCCAGTCTGGCTTGCTTGCCTCCGCGCGCTCGAGCACGATCGATCCGACAAGCTCATCACCGGCGACATAGATGACACTTACGTGGATCTCGAACATCATCCCGAGATCGAACGCCTTGCGCACCGCTTCACTCGCGCTCGGGGAACCATCGGTCCCCACGACGATCCTGCCGTAGACACGCTGGTCGGAAGTCTTCTTCACCTTTCGACGCGTGCGTACGATGAGCACGTCGCAGGGCGCCGAGTGTGCGGCACGCTCAGCGACCCCACCAAGCCGCAGCCGGCGCGCTTTGCCCATTCCGACATCGCCCACCGCGATGAGGTCGGCCCCCACGTGGCCAGCAACGTTGGCGAGTGTCTCACCGGGCTCGCCGGCGCGTAGCTCGGTCTCAGCGGTGACTCCGTAGCGCTCGGCGGAAGCCCGGGCCTTCGCGAGTATTTTCAGTGCATCGACCCGCGAGACTCCGCCCGGCCAGGTCGCACATGTAATCACAAGGTGGGCCCCGACCGTTTTCGCAAACCGAACCGCCTTCTGCTGCGCGCGGTACGAGGTTGCCGACCCATCGGTACCGATAACTATCGTCCTGTATCCCATGTTCAGCGGGCCACAAGCGTGCCGGTCATCTGCTGAGGATGCACATCACACACGAACTGATAGCTCCCCGCAGCGAGTGCTGGAATCGCGTATTCGATAACGCGCGGTCCGGTAAAAATCTCGCCTGTGAACAGCGATTCCCCGTCACTGCGATAGATGGATACGTTGTGGGCAACCGATGAGTCGTTTGAGAAACGGAGCGCAAGACTTTCGTCTGCAGGCGCCGTCAAGCGGCTTACGCCGAACGACACTTCTGATGCCTCGAGCGCGACCTCTGGCCCGCTGCCCGTGCTCTGCCCTGGGACGTCAGGGGCCATCCCGAGTGTGGGTTTGAAGAGCATTAGATAAAGGATCACGGCCAAGCCAGCGAATCCGATGCCCGCGATGGACAGCGGTTGATGACCCTTCAACAGCTTCTCGAATTGCTCTGACGTAACAGCGTGTGATCCCTCGGCCATGGCCGAAGCCACGAATCGGATGCGGTGATAGTAGGGACGCGCCAGCGCGTACATCGCAACGAAAATGGCCGCCAACGTTGCAAGCGATGCCCAGATCCAGCCGTATCCCCACCACCCTCCATCGAACGCGGCGGCGATTCCGCCGACGAGTAGCACCGCGATAGATAGGTAGAAGGCACTAATCGTTGAACTGGAAATCTCCAGCAGGGTTAAGGCACGGGCCGGATCTCGCTCGGCACGCAGGCGAAAGGTCACGGCTATCGAGACCCCGTGGGAGACGAGCAGGCCGAAGACCCCTGCAATGTGAAGGTAAACCCACCACTGATACACGCGTCATCTCCCCTTGAATCCGTCAGCCTGACATTCTGCCTGAAGTTGGTGGGCAGAAAATCACAAGCCAGCGTCAACAACGGTGGAGAAGCAAAGGAGCAGGTCAGCCGCAAGGTTCACGGCTACCGCTTTGCGCACCCTGATGAGAAGTCGTCATCTCTGGGGAGTGCTCGGCTGTGGTGGGAGCATCTCGCGACAATTCATCGAGTGCTGCAGGATGAAAAGGCACCACGGGCAGGCTCATAAACGTCCATGAGCACGACCAGCACGATGCGACCTATCTTTTGGTCGCTACTGCTACAGAGGAGGCTGGTCCGGGTATCCCCTAGTCCTTCCAGGCATCCCCGACCGCTGCGTGTATCCAGTTGTCACATGCGCGATGTCGAAGAACCCACAAATGATGACCCAGAACCACTCCCAACCGGTCAAACCGATCCCGGGCGTGTACAAGATTACGTACAACAACGTTGCGAAAGGGAAGAAGATGATGCCCAGCAACGGCAAGAGAAAGGTGTCGAAAGCTGCGTCAACTCGCACCGGTCTAAGGATCCAGAAGATGATCAGAGTGAATCGAGGAAAGAACCCCCCCATCAGCACCAGCAGACAGCCCATGTTGCATCCTCCTTCTCATTTTTCGAATCGTCTTGGGGCCGGGTCGAGTTATGGCGATCAAGCACGGAAACGAGGATCGCCCCGACGATTTCGAAGCTGTGGACGACCCTCCCCCATCCACGTCTCGAACACAACAACCTACGACTGGTCGTTCGATCCTCGGAGGCTCAAGCACGCGCGTACCCGAGCACCGAACTCGTCACTCACACCATCAACCGAATCACCCGCTGACGCTTACTGGAGCGCGGGCAAAGGTGGTGAAGTTCCTTTTGCCTCTAGTGAGAAACCGCTACCTCGATGATCACGACTACTGTCCCCAGTGCTGCGCACAGAACTGCGGACAGTAGTCGGCCCCCAGTGGACAGTCGACCAGCCTTTCCGAGCAACCACCCTGAACGGCCAGGATCCCAACGCCGCTCCAGGCGCCGATCTTTAGGGCAGTGTGGATATCGAGCAATCCGAACCCCGCGCAGATAAGCAAACCCACAGGGACCACCGCGAATGCAATGACGTTGAGTTCCTCGATGGCTATCAGTTTCACCTCACTGGATCGAAGAGCTCGCTCGAGCCTCAAGTGGGCGCCGACGCCTTCGGAGAAGCAATGAGCGATCCACAGGGCGAACGAGGATCCCAAAATCACACCGAGCGCGTCCACGGAGGTGGTCCTCGTGTTTTGCCCGAGGATGCCAAGGAGCGCAACAATAATGATCGTCCCGTAAATCAGCCGCGAAGGGTGTAACCGAAGGAGTCCGAAGCTCAGTACAACGTCTTGCTCGCGCGACGGGATATGTTCCGACCCAGAGTTCACCGGGCCATTATGTTGGTGAGGTCGGCGGACCGGCACCACCCGAGGGACTCACAGCGCGAAAGCTAGCAACCACGGGCCGAGAAAGCCACTGGCTTCGCGGGGCGCAGCGGGTGTCATGCTTCAGGCTTGTTCCTGAAAGTGAGGCGACCCATGGACACTTGGGGAAGGCATCCTTGACCTCCCGGAGGACCGTGACCCAGTGAAGATGTTTCTCTGTTGCCCCCGGAACACTCGACCAGAAAAGGGACAATCCTCAAAAAGACTCCGTCAACAACTGCCACGATTCTCCCCAACCACCTATCTAATCCGGGTACAGCGGCGTACTTTGGCTCAAAGCTACGCAAGCGCGCCTTCTGGCGGAAATCGGAAGTAGGGGGCAACGTGGATCCTCAAAGGATTGCAAAGATGACCGGCTGGTTGTTCATAGCCACCTTTGTTACCTCGATTCCAGCTCGATTGCTGTTCGTAAATGGGCTCGGGGCTTCGTGGAACGACATGCGCTTCATCCCGGGTGCCGGCTCCGATACAGCCATGTACTTCGGGGCGATCCTCGAGTTCTTGCTCATCGTCACCAGTATGGGCACCGCGATCTTTGTCTACCCGATCGTCAAGCGGCAGAGCGAAGTCGGCGCGCTCGGATATGTCAGCGCGCGCGTCGTGGAGAACGCCTTCATCCTGGTCGGCCTCATCAGCATCATTTCGGTCGTGACCGTGCGCGAGGGCCTTGTGGGAGCCTCGGGCGCAGAGGCCGCTTCGCTGACCGCGGCCGGCTCTACCCTCGTGAACACCTATGAATGGGCCTTCCTCTTCGGCCCCGGCCTCTGCGCCGGTATCGGCAACGGAATTATTCTTGGTTATCTGATGTATCGCTCCGGTCTGATACCACCACGGCTGGCCATGTTGGGGCTCATCGGTGGCCCACTGCTTATCGTTGGTTTCGTTTTGGTGCTGTTCGAAGTCATCGAGGTCGGCCCGGGCCCGCAGGCCCTGTTTACCGCGTTCGAGTTCGTGTGGGAGCTGTCGTTCGGGATCTATCTGGTTGTCAAAGGCTTCCGACCTTCGGCCGTCGCCTCCTTGCAAACTCGTGACGCAACGGGAAGGGTGGACTCGGTCCTGTCGGCTTCCTGAGGAAAGGAGAGCCAGACATGAAGGCGTTCACGCAGGAGAAGTACGGGTCGCCGGAGACGCTTCGGATGGCGGATGTTGACAAGCCTGTACCGAACCCCGACGAAGTCCTGGTAAAGGTGCTGGCCGTATCCATCAATCCGGCGGACTGGCATTCCATGCGGGCCAAGCCCTTTTTCTCGCGCGCCACCCTGGGCTTGTTACGACCGAAGCACAACATCCTCGGCGTCGACATTGCCGGGCAGGTGGAGGCGGTCGGCAGCGGCGTTACCCAGTACAAGCCCGGCGACGAGGTCTACGCCAATCTCCTAGACCATGGCTACGGCGGCTTTGCAGAATTCGTTTCGGTCCCAGTTGATGTCATGTCGTTGAAGCCGGCGAACATGTCGTTCGAGGAATCGGCTGCAGTTCCGATGGCGGCAGTGACCGCGCTCAAGGGCCTTCACCATCACGGAGAAATCCGGCCCGACCAGAAGGTGCTTATCAACGGAGCTTCCGGCGGGGTTGGCAGCTTTGCAGTTCAGATCGCCAAGTCATATGGGTCCGAGGTGACCGGGGTGACGAGCACCCGGAACATTGAACTGGTCCGTTCGCTCGGCGCCGATCACGTCGTCGACTACACAGCGACCGACTTCGTTCGGAGCGGACGACGCTACGACCTCATCCTCGACACGATCGGGAACCTATCGGTGTCCGATCTCACACGTGCGCTCGCCGAGAATGGCAAAGTCGCAGTAACCGGATTCACAAGCGTGGCGAAGCTGATGGGCGTTTCGCTACGCGGTGGCAAGAAGACCACGATGGTGCAGGCTCACGTAACCGCCAAGGATTTGGAATTGCTTTCTGAGCTGATTGAGGCCGGCAAGGTGCGTTCGCAGATAGACCGACGCTTTCCGTTCGCCGAGATACCTGAAGCGATCGCGTATCTTGAACAGGGCCATGCCAGGGGGAAGGTAGTCGCCGAAGTAACGTGACAACAGCCTGGCGGTCGTCTTCAGGGAGCCAATCTTGGTCGCGCCGACAACGCCAGAGGACTACATCGAGTCGATCCCTCCCGATCGTCGGGAGGCGATCGAGCAAGTTCGTGCCGTCATCAACGCTAACCTCCCGCAGGGCTACCAGGAGGGGATCCTCTACGGGATCATCGGCTGGTATGTCCCCCTCGAGAGCTTTCCAGACACCTACAACAAGCAACCCTTGGCTCTGGCCGGGCTCGCGAACCGTAAGAACAACATGACGCTGTACCTAAACAACGTTTACGGAAATCCCACCACCGAGCGCTGGTTTAAGAATCGATGGGCCGAAACTGGCAAGAAGCTCAGCATGGGGAAGTCGTGCGTCTACTTCAAGAGGATTGAGGATCTCCCGCTCGACGTCGTCGCTGAGGTAATCGCGCGCGAGCCACTGGACCAATTCGTCACTCACTACGAGACGGTTCGGGGATCGTCGCGTAAGTCCCGGCGACGCTAAGGAAACAGTGGACAACTGAACCATCCGTCCCCGTCTGGTTACGCCTGCACGGGCGCTCGCTAGCCGATCCTTGTCATCGTGGAGCTGTAGCCTCCGCCACCGGGGTACACCACTCGCCTGAAGCGGTGTTGCCGTCAGCACTAAACGTGCCTCGGTAGTACGCGGGAGAACCCTTCTCACCGGCCCAAATCGTGAGCGTGTCGCCCTCGACCTCGTACACGTAGTCGAAAGTGTTGCCCGCGGAGTCGTAGTAGCGGGATTTGATGTCCTCGCTGGGCTCCCCTCCAAACGGCTGCTCGTGACCGATGACCTCGAGACCTTTGTTCCTCTGGCCGTACTGCTCGAGATCGACGTACTGGATGAGGAAGAAACCCCCCTCCATCCACTCGTATGTGACCGTTCCCTGGGCCTCTCCAGATACCTTCCACATTCCGACCAAGCGATTCAGACCCTCGAGATCGGGATTTTTTTGGGGCTTCTGCTGCTCTTCGTAAGCGCTCTCTGCGGACATTGCTCTCTCCCTTCGTTGGGGACCGGACTTCCTCCCGATCCGATCCACTGCCTTCAACTGGTAATACCGACGTGCATCCCGAAACTCATCGGTTCGGGCATAGAAAACTTTCCTCACGATCGTCAGTTGACGTCCAGGTAAGCCCTAACGGTGCGACACCGGCCTCGCCGCGTCCATCCCAGATTCCTGAGTGAATCGTCGGGAGTTCGATTGCTACACTGCGCCGGAATTCTGGGCGTTCCGTCGAGCGATCACGGCTGAGTCGCTTGGTCGCCGATGCGGTGAAGAAATAGTCCAAAGGCCAGCATGGGAAAGCTCATCATCCACAACGCCATCACCGTCAACGGCGCCTTCGAGGCACCGACTCCAGATGCCTGGTTCGTTCTTGACGACGACAGCGGAGACGCCTCGCTCGAACAACTCGTGTTGGCGGACGCGCTGGTGCTCGGACGTAAGACGTACGAGGGTCTTGCGGCCGACTGGCCCATGCCCGTTGACGATCCGGGAATGGGCCGCTTCGCAGGACGGATAAACGACATGCCGAAGTACGTCGCATCGCGAACGCTGACCGAACCATTGGAATGAACGCCACCCTCATCAAAGGCGACCATGATCAGGCGGTGCCCGCGCTGAAGGCCGAGCGCTCCGGGAAGCTGATCGTTTCCGGGTGCGGAGAGCTCGCGCACGATCCTACGCGTCAGGGTTTCGTCGATGAGTTCTGGTTCTGGGTCCACCCCCACCCATGGGCAGGCCCTCGGATCTTTCGACGGCGTCGGCCCGGTGCCGCTGGAGCTGGTGGCGTCGACACCATTCCGCTCCGGCGTCCTTTGGTTGCGCTACCGGCCGGCGACAGGCTGACCCAGCGAGAACCGCTCGAGCCTGAAACAGCGTTCGGGCACAACGCGCTCCGACTTTCAGGCAGTAGCACGGGTAGTCCGGGAGCGGAGCTCCGCGGCGAGCGTTCCTGCCGAGATTGACGACTGGGAAGCCGGAACCTGCTTGCGCGCGCTTATACCTTGTGGTTCTATGCATCATGGTTCTACCCATGGGAGGTGAGTGTGCACATCGACAAGGATCTGGTCGCGGCGTCGGCGACCCCGCTTGTGCTCACCATCCTGGCCGAGGGTGAGAGCTACGGCTATGCAATCCTGAAGCGCGTTCGTGAGCTTTCCGGCGGAGAGCTCGAGTGGGCCGACGGGATGCTTTATCCGCTGCTCCATCGCCTACGCCGACTCGGGTACGTGACAACGGAGTGGCGGAATCCGCCCGAGGGGCGTCGCCGCAGGTACTACGCGATCACCGGCGACGGGCAAGCGGCTCTCGCGGAGCAGCAACGGCAGTGGGCCACTGTCACGCGTGCGTTGGGTGACATCTGGCGAGGCTCCGGCGGGTTACCGATAGCAATCGGCGAGGCCTGATCTATGGATGGCGTTGAGTCACAGATCGCCGAGTGGCGGTCCTACGTCACGAAGGCTCCGGCCGTCGAAGGCCGCGACGTTGACGAGCTAGAGGCCCATCTTCGCGACCAGATCACCGAGCTGAACGCGGCCGGGCTCACAACCGACGAGGCGTTCCTCATTGGAGTAAAGCGGATGGGGGACCTTGACAGCTTATCCCGAGAGTTCGCACGCGAGCACAGAGGCCGACTGTGGAAGCAGCTCGTGCTGAGCGGTGAGGACGAGCCAGCACGCCCGTCCACCGGATGGTTGGAGGCGCTCTTCTTTGCAGTGGCTGCTGCAGTCCCGATCCAGGTCGCACGCCTCGCAGCAAACTTCCCCGAAGTAGAAGCAAGATGGTTTGCGCGCAACATCGGGCTGTTGGTGTTGCCGTTCCTTGCCGGGTACTTCGCCCGCCGACGGAATCTCGACCACCGGGGATGGATGTTAGCGGCCGCGCCCTTCGTGTTCGCTGCTCTTGTAGTCAACCTCTACCCGTACAGCGCCGGCTCGGCCACCGAGGCCCTCGTCGCGCTACACCTGCCCGTCGCGTTGTGGTTCGTGGTCGCCTTCCCGTATATGGGCGGCGCGATCCGATCACACGAGCGGCGCATGGATTTCGTTCGCTTCACCGGCGAGTGGGTCATCTACTACGTGCTCATCGCGCTCGGTGGCGGCGTGCTGCTCCTGCTCACCACGCTCATCCTCGAGCCCATCGGGACCGACCTCGCCGAAAGTGTCGTCGAGTGGGTGCTGCCGTCTGGCGCGGCCGGTGCCGTGATCGTTGCAGCGTGGCTCGTGGAATCCAAGCAGCATGTGGTTGAGAACATGGCGCCGGTGCTCACCATGCTCTTCACTCCGCTATTCGCCGTGATGCTGACGGTCGCGGCGGTCACCTATGCGGTGTCCGGGGTCGCCGGCGCGTTCGACCGTGAGCTGCTCGGCGTCTTCGACGCCCTACTGGTCGTCGTGCTGGGGCTTGTCCTCTACGCGATGTCAGCGCGGGAGCCGTCCCAACCGGCCGGGCTGATGGACCGCGTCCAACTGCTCGCCGTCGCGAGCGCTCTCGTGCTCGACGTGATGGTGCTCGGTGTGATGGTGGCCCGAATCGGCGATCTCGGGTTCACCCCGAACAGGGCGGCAGCGCTCGGCCTCAACCTCGTCCTGCTCGTGAACCTGGCCGGGGCGGCCTGGCTTTCGACGCGGTTCCTCCGTGGGCAGATCGCCTTCCACAGCCTCGAGCGATGGCAGACCTCATATCTCCCAATCTTCGCCCTCTGGACCGCGGCCGTCGTTGCGGTTCTCCCTCCGCTCTTCGCGTTCGACTGATGATCGGCGCGGACTAGACTCTCTTCGCTTACTCGGCTCGCGCGAGGGCGACCGCTTCATCCAGGCTCATCGAGGAGCCCTCCTCCCAGGCCCGCTGCGCGACGTCCTCGTCGAGGTGGGGACGGGCTTCCGCGGTCGGATCTCCCTCGAGCAGTCCGGCGAACCCGCCGGGCGGACCACCGGCCTTTTCCATGAGGGACTCGCATGCGCTCGACAGCCTGATGGCGTCTTCGTGTCGACCCTCCCAGGTTGCAAGCCACGCCATGTCCGCGATGGTGATGAGGATCCCCGTGGAGTTGTCAACTTCGCAGAACAAGTCCAGTGCCTCGAGGCCCACGGCCCGCGCCTCCGCGGCCTGGCCCACGCGGCCGTACGCGAAGGCCAGCCAGATCAAGTCGAAGCCGAGATGAAGTCGATCTCCTAGTCGCCGCCAGATAGCTGTGGTGTCCTCGAGCCTCGCTATCACCGGACCCCAATTCCGAGCCTCCGCGTCCCGGATTACCAGCATCGACTGAACCTGCGCTTCGCCCGCCTCGTTTCCTGCTTGGCGGAACAGGTCGAGTGCCTCTTCGAGCATTCCCGCCGCGGCATCGATGTCCTCCCCGGCGACCACGAACGAAAGATTGTAAAGAGCCTCCGCGGTCCGATCGGGGTCTCCGAGGTCTCGTTCGATAGCGAGAGCGCCCTCATAGGAAGCTCGCGCAGCCTCCCGGTCCTGCTGCCACCAGGCCAACCCGCCCGCTCCGATCATCGCCTTGGCTCGACCAGGGCTCGGCTGCCGGCCCGAAGGCAGGGCCAGGATCTCTTCGAGCCACCCGCGGCCCTCAGCCTGGTGGCCTCGCTGCTGCCAGAACCGCCAGAGCGCGCCGGCCGGTCCCTGGGCACGTTCCGCTTCATCGGCTTCGATCGCCCACTGCAGGGCGGCCCGGATGTTGGCGTGCTCCCGGTCGCAAATATCGAGCCACACGCCCTGATCCTCGGCGACGAGATGGGGTTCGGCCTCCACGGCCAGGTTCAGGAAATGCTCGGCGTGTCGTCGGCGCAGGAAATCTCGTTCGTGCCGCACCTCGAGCTGCTCCTGCCCGAACTCCCGGATCGTCTCGAGCATGGAGAACCGAGGATCGTCCTCTTCAAGCTCGGATCTGCGGATTAGTGATTGGTCGACCAGGGACGACAGCCCCTCGAGAATGTCGAGGCCGAGCTCGTCGAGGTCGCATATTGCTTCCGCCGCCTCGAGCGTCCACCCCCCTCTGAACACCGACAGCCGCGCAAACAAACCTCGTTCGGCGGGGTCGAGCATTTCATGACTCCAGGTAATGGCGCCCCGAAGTGTGCGTTGGCGCTCGGGTAAGTTCTTGGCCCCGCTGGAGAGGATGCTTATGCATTCCTGGAGCCGCGGCAACATCTGCTCGGGCGTGAGGACCTTGGTCCGGGTGGCAGCGAGCTCGATGGCGAGCGGCAGCCCGTCAAGGCGCGCGGTTATGGCAGCCACTGCGGCGGCGTTCTTCTCCGTCACCTGGAACCGTGGACTCACCGCGACTGCACGATCGGTGAATAGCTGTACCGCCTCGATGCGCCGCAAGGTCTGGAGGTCAAGGATGCCGTCGACGTCGGGAGGCTCCAGCGGAGGCACCGCGTATTCCTGCTCACCCAGTAGGGAGAGCACCACCCGAGACGTGGCGAGGATCTTCAAACCGGGAGCCGCTGTGAGTAACGCTTCGGCGGCGGGGGCCGCATCCACGACCTGCTCGAAGTTATCGAGAACCAAGAGCAGCTCCTTGGGGGCGAGGTGGTCCTTCACGGCTTCGAGGATGGGTCGCTCCGCCTCCTCTCCTACCTCGAGGGCTTTGGCGATTGCCGAAGGGACGAGTGTCGGATCGGTCACCGCGGAAAGATCGACGAAGAAGGCTCCATCCCGGTACTCGGTGACTACCTCGGCAGCCACCTGAAGAGCGAGTCGAGTCTTGCCGGTCCCTCCCATTCCCGTGAGCGTGAGGAGCCGGGTGTGGCCGAGGAGATGTCGCACTTTGGCGATCTCTCCTTCCCGACCCACGAACGATGTGAGCTGTTGAGGGAGGTTGTTCGGCCGGGCGTCGAGGGTCCTGGGCGGTGGGAAGTCGGACGGAAGATCCTCGATCACGAGTTGGTAGAGGTCCTCGGGGTGGGCTAGGTCCTTGAAACGGTGCGAGCCGAGGTCTTTGAGGGCCGTTCCCTCGGGAAGGGCATGGTCCACGAGCCCGCGGGTCGCCCCCGAGAGGAGCACCTGGCTCCCGTGTGCCGCTCCCGAAATGCGGGCCGCGCGATTCACGTCAATTCCTGCGTAGTCGTTGCCCCCTAGAACCCCCTCCCCAGTGTGAATGCCTATCCGCACGCGGACCTGCCCGCCCTCGGACCAGTCGTGGGCGGCCAGTCTTCGCTGGGTGGTCACCGCCGCCAGGACGGCGTCTGTCGGAGTTCGGAACACAAGGAAGAATGAGTCACCCTCGGTGTTGACCTCGATTCCCCCGAACTCGGAGACCGCCTGCCGAACGACCCCCGCGTGTTCCTCGAGAACGACCAGGAATCGCTCACCGAGCTCCTGGATGAGCCGCGTCGAACCCTCGATATCGGTGAAAACGAAGGTGACAGTCCCAGTGGGCAACTCTGACATGGCTGTTTGAAACTAACGCGTCCCGGCTCGGATCAGTTTGAGGGGCCTTGGCGGGCGCCTCCAGAGCTAAGCTCGCACCACTAGCCTGAGGGAGAAAGGCGGGAAGGTGCTTCTCGACAATAAAACCGCGGTCGTCTACGGGGGAGGCGGCACGATAGGCGGTGCCGTTGCCCGCGCGTTTGCTCGCGAGGGAGCGAGAGTCTGCCTGGCAGGCAGAACGCAGGCAACATTGGACAAAGTCGCCCAGGAGATTCGAGTGGCCGGCGGCGAGGCAGAAACGGCGCAGGTCGATGCCCTCGACGAGAGGTCCGTCGACGAGCACGCCGACGCGCTGGCTCTAAGTGCGGGAAGTATCGACGTGTCCTTCAATGCGATCGGATCTGGAGACATCCATGGGACCCCCGTGCTTCAAATGCCATTCGAGGATTTCGTACTGCCGATCGACGAGGCCATCCGGTCCCACTTCCTCATAGCGAGGGCGGCCGCGCGGCACATGGTGGCCCGGGGGTCGGGGGTCATCCTGGCGGTTACCGCAACCACAGCTCGCCAGGTAATCCCCGAGGTCGGATGCACTGGAGTGCGGTTCGATGCCGTCGAAAGCCTCTGCCGGCAATTGGGAAGCGAGCTGGGGCCGAGCGGTATCCGCGTGATGGCGCTACGAACCACAGGCATCCCCGATGCACTCCGCGGCGACGGCCCGTTTCCCGACTACGGCACCGGTAAGGGCGGCATGTCGCTAGCGGAGCTCATCGAGTGGAACCAGAACAAGACAATGCTGAAGCGCCTGACGACATTGACCGAGCTTGCAAACGTGGCCGCCTTCATGTCCTCGGATCAAGCGAGTGCAGTAACCGGGAGTGTGGTGAACCTCAATTGTGGCGCGGTATGGGGATAGGGAGTGCCATGGGCTGTTGCGGAACTATCGTGCGCGCCTAGCAACGATCACCCGAGCAGCGTTGTATTAGAACCATCCTCGGATTCAATGGACGGGCTGCAGCAGTCGGTCACCCGGTGGGAGGCGTCATGGATGGTGGTGGAGCTTCGAAGCACTGTTCTTGACGTTCGCCCAATCGATCGGAATCGTCGTGATTGTCGGCGCTGCAGGTGCTCTCGTCGGTCGCCTTGCGCGCGAACTTCGTGATCGCATCACTTCCCAGAGACCAAGACCTAACTAAGCCCAAGGTCGCGTCGGATCCGATAGCGGATATGGGTTGCCTCCGGGGTGTCAATCACCCGAACGATCTCCAACTCGACGAGCGATGGCAACACGTCGAACAACCGACGGCCACTTCCGAATAGCACCGGGATCTGATGGATCTGCAACTCGTCCAACACACCGGCCTCGAGCGCGCGCTGCGCCGTGTACGCGCCATGCACCATCACGTCCCGATCACCGGCCGCAGCCTTCGCCTGTGCCATCGCGCTGGCGATCCCGTCGGTCACATACGTCACCTTCGGATAGTTCGCGAACGAGGGACCGGGCGGCCGGTGACTGGGCACGAAGATCGGGACACCGTGATGATCACCTTTCCAGTGATCGACCTGCTCCACAGTACGCCGGCCCGCCAGAACCGCACCGGTCGCGTTGATCTCATCGACCAACTCTCCGGCCGCTCCGGTCGACCGGATGTCCCCGTCCGCGGTGAAGGCCCACTCGTGCAGCCGGTCGAAGTCGTCGCCGCCGGGATTGCTCGGTACGTCGTTCGGACCCGCGATGTACCCGTCGAGGGACATCGACATGTAGAGCACTGATGCAGACACTTCGACCTCCTGTGGCCTCGGTCCAAAACTGGTTTGCCTCACCGGATCAGGTCATGCCCTCGCTCGCTCGTAGACGCTGATGTGGCGCCAGCTGGTCGAGTCGAACGGTTCTTCATTCCACCCTCCCACCTGTTGCGAAGCCGAAGGCCGGCGATGCGTGCCATGAGGTCGAACTCCGGCGGGTGGGCCATGCGCAGTCGGATCGGGGGCGAAAATGATGCCCTCGGAACCGATCTGGACGTGGTTCACGTCAAGGACCTGCGAGAGGGGGTCGTAACGGCACACGTCCAGCATCGGGTGGTCGACCCCGACACGCGCAGCGTCCACGAACTGGTGACCGGGCCGTGAGGGAGCGGTCGGCACCAGGCACTCGAGGACGAACACGCCATCGTCGGTCAGATGACGGGCGGCGTTCTCGAAGCACCGGACCTGGTCGTCCTGCGTGAGCAAGTTGCCTATCGTGTTGAACACGAGGTAGACGAGCCCGTAGGACCGCCCGGTGCCGACCTGAGACATGTCGCCCAAGGTCACCTCGACCTCTTCACCGCCAGGCTTCTCGCGCATCCGGTCGACCATGTCTTGTGACAGTTCGATGCCCTCACGCGCACGCCGGCGCGCGTAAGGGGCAAGGCGATCCGTCCCGTGCCCACCGAGAACTCGAGGGCCCACGCCCGTCGGCGACCCGGGCGAGGAAGGCAATGGTCTGCTCCTCATCCCCCCGATTGGATTCGGCGTCGCAGCGCAACGAAGCATCGTGCCCAAAGCTGGTCTTGGGGTCGAACCCTTCCATTGACTTCGCCTTTCCTGAGCGAGCGCTCTCGCCGCCGCGGCGGGAGCGATTCACTCCGCATCCTGACCCACCGTGAGGGGCCGACAATCCCAGAATCCTGTGTTTCGACATTGGTAGCAGATGCGACAATAGGGGCCCATGACGGTCGGGTCACCAGAGCGCCTTCGCGGCGACCTCAAACGCCTCGTTCACCGCAGCGAGGGCGTCAGCGATTTCTCCCTCAGTGCAGCCCGAATCCTGACTCGCGCGGTGCCATTCGACGGAATCTGTCTGGTGACGATGGACCCCGCCACGCTCCTGCCGACTAGCGAGGTGGTCGAGAACGGACTCCCGCACGCGACTAGAGCACGCATGGCGGAAATCGAGTTCGCAGGGGAGGACTTCAACAGATTCAGCGCCCTAAGAAGCTCGGGTGAGCTCGCGGGAAACCTTAGCGAGGCTACGAGGGGGGATCTCAATCAGAGCCAGCGCCATCGCGAGCTCAGGCGGCCCAACGGGTTCGGAGACGAGCTGCGAGTCGCGCTGGTGGATGACTCGACGATGTGGGGCGGACTCACGCTGCTGCGCGGCTCCGATCGCGGGAGCTTCACGCCGGCCGACGCAGCACTCATCCGTTCCCTCTCGCGCTACCTCGCCGAGGGGGTACGACGGGCGATGCTGCCCGCCGCGCTTTCTGCAGACCGCCAGGCAACAGAGGAATCCGTCGGTCTCGTTTTGCTCGCTCCAAACAACTCGATCACACAAGCCGACGGATGGTTCATCCCCTCGACAGCGGCTGGCCAACCGCCGGAGGACGGCCCGCCGGACTGATCACGGCGCCATGAAGCGCTGGCCGCTGGCGACCATCCTGCGTTTCCATCAGAATATCTGGCAGATTGGTGCGGATTACACGCTAAAACGCTTATCTCTTGCGAGAACCATAGCCTTCCGGTACGATCCCTGCGGATGTCTTTGGACGATCTCGACCGCCGTCTCATCGCCGCTCTCAAAGAGGACGGCCGGATGAGCTACACCGATCTTGCCTCCCGTCTTCGAGTGGCTGAGGGAACGGCGAGAAACCGACTACAGAGATTGCTCGAGAGCGAAACCCTTCACATCGTCCCGATCATCGACCAGATGAAGATCGGCTATCGGCTAAACGTTTGGATTGGAGTGCGCTGTCGTCCGGGGACCTTCAACCGAGTGGCAGAAGGTTTGGCCAGTGCTCAGGCGGTTCGCTACGTCGGCGCCTGCACCGGCGCTTACGACGTCATCTGCGAGGCGGTCTTCCTAACTCAGGACGAGATGTTGCTGTTCCTCGAGGAGGAGCTCCCAGTCATCGATGGGATCACCAGCACCGAAACGTCGGTCGTTCTACGGATTACGAAACTGGGCTACGAGTGGGAGCTGCGGGAAGAGGATCCACAGCACCCACTAGCCGTCTCTAGGGGAGGTGCTGAAGGATGAGCACGCAGGTCGGGGGATCAGACCTTCGACCAGGAGTTTTCAGTCGCAGAGCCACAGGACTTGTAAGGGAGGCGTCGGTCAAGGACGTTCTCGCTTTCAACGTGAACATGCAGAACGTGTACATCGGCGTCATCTTCTCGCTTCTACTGATTCCCACGCTCTATCCGAACGCGAACATCTACCTAGCGACTCTGATCGCGTGGAGCATCGCCGTCCCAGTAAGCTATGTCTACGCGAAGCTTGCCTCGGTGTATCCAAGGTCGGGTGGCGATTACGTTTTCGTATCCCGGGTCGTCCATCCGGCCCTCGCTTTTACGTCAAATCTTTCCTACTGCATCTGGGGAACCTTCTACATCGGCGTATCCGGTGTCTTTCTCGGAATCTACGGACTGGCGCCATTGTTGAGAGTCCTCGGCGCCTACTCCGGCAATCAGGCGCTTGCCGACGCGGGCAACTGGTTCGCTGAACCCCTCGGAGAGTTCCTGATGGCTGCAGGATTGATCATCGTTTTCGTCGCTGTATTCGCAGTCGGAGGCATGCGGCTGTACTTCAAGATCCAATCCTTTAATTTCATCTTCTCCTCGCTCGTATTGCTCGTGGTAATCGTCTGGGCTTTCCTTGCTAGTAGGTCAGGCGCCCTAAGCAACGTGGCGGAGCAGATCAGCAACATCGGTGGAGGGTCCTTGTCTGGACTAGCGGAGGGGCCCGATGCCGGCTTCTCGTGGAAAGAAACGATTTACGCCTCGATATGGCCGTGGCTAGCCTTTAACTCCGCGATCTATTCGACGTTCATGGGAGGCGAAGTCAAGCGCGCGGACCGCAACCAGCTGATCGGCATCATGGGCTCGCTGGTCTGGGCACTGACGTGGGTCATGCTCGCTACCTGGGCGATGATGAGTCTGTTCGGAAACGCGTTCTGGGCAAATCTAGGCAACGCAGACCCGACCGAGTTCGGCCTCTCCACTACACCTACCTTTGGGGAAATCTCCGGCTATGCAGTCGGCAACGCTGTAGTTGCGTTCGTCATCATGGTGGGTCTCGCTCTCTGGACCTATGTATGGATCGCGCCATACACCGTCTTAGTAACGCGAAGCATGCTGGCTTGGTCGCTGGACCGACTTGGACCGCAACAATTAGCAGAAGTTCATCCCAGGTGGCACTCTCCAGTGAAGGGATTGTTAACGATCTTGGTACTTGGCCTCGTAACCTCCGCTCTCTATTCATTCGGTGAGTTATCGGTCCTGACAGGCACGGTTGGGATCACCGCTTCGATGATCCTGGTCGCCGTCGCAGGCATCCTGCTGCCCTATCGCAACAAAGAGCTTTGGCGATCATCGCCCGCCAACGAGACAATCGCTGGGGTTCCTCGCATCACAGTCGCCGGTCTTTTGGCATTGCCCCTGCTAGCCCTTATCGAGTGGGCGCTCCTGTCGGACGTGAATTCCGGGACGAGTCTCTCCGAGAACCCGCGGATCGTGGTCTACGTGACCACCATCTTCCTCATAGGACTCCCTCTGTATTACCTGATCAGGGCCCTCCAGAAGAACCGGGGCATTGACGTCGATCTCGCTTACAAGGAGATTCCACCCGAGTGATGAGTGCCAGGGAGTCGTTCGACTATCCCATCGAGGATGAGGAATTCACGCAGCGCATCGTCCGCTTGCGCGAGGTGATGGCTGAAGCCAATTTAGATGCGCTCATCGCGTACGGCGCTCATCGTGACTACCAACCCGGCGACCTTCGATACTTCGCTCGTTGGTATTGCGTCGAAGAAGAGACCGCTGCCTTGTACGTTCCCGCGGACGGCCCGACGGTCCTGCTGACTGATGCGTCGTGGGATGTTCAACGAGCCGAGGCAGAATCATTCGCCGACCAAGTACAGCATGCACCTGATATGGGGGGTGCGCTTGCGAAACTGATCAGCGCCACGGCTGGCGCTCACGCGGATGTGGGGGTAGCCGGCTATCGGTTCTTCCCTGCTATCGTGTACCTCCGTCTCGTAGAAGAATTGCCGTCGACGAACGTGAAGGACGCATCTGAGGTCACAGGTCGAATCAGGATGGTGAAGACGCCGGCAGAAGTCGACCTAATGCGTCAAGCGTCACGGATCTCGGACCAAGCCATGCGCGCGGGACTCGACCAAATCAAAGAGGACACCACCGAACTAGAGGTTGCGGCCGCAGCGGAGAGTGTCATCCGCCGAGCAGGCGCCGAGCCCTCCTTCGTAACCGAAATGGGCTCAGGACCCCGCACTGCATATGGCACATTTCTGCCTGGTCGACGTCGTTTCTCGAAGGGCGAAATCGCAGTACTCGATTGCGGAGCGCGTCTCTACGGATATCACGGAGACATGTGCAGAACCGTCGTGGTTGGCGGACCCGATGACGACCAGAGGCGCAAGCTGGCGGCGGTACAGAGCTCCGTCGAGCAGTCAATCGCAGCGATCCAGCCGGGAGTGACTGTCGGCGCCATCAGAGATGTAGCAGCCACGGCTATCGCGGACGCTGGGTATGGCGACTACTGGTGGGATGCCTTTATGCCACATGGCAACGGCGCCGGTCAGCACGAGATGCCAAACGCGATGGATCATCCGGAGGTGGAACTTCAGGAAGGCATGGTCTTGTGCATCGAGCCGGGTATCACCATTCCCGGACAGGGCGCAATCATCATCGAGCAGATGGTCGCGGTCGGACCGAGCGGGGCAGAGGTGCTAAACCAACTCCCGATGAACGTGTGGGATGACTGATCTTGGAGTTGCTCGTCGAACTACCTGACGCGGGCGTGTCGGCCACTGTTCTACTGCTCACAGAGGCCGCACCAAAAGTGACCGCAGCGATCTACGAGTCCCTTGCCGAGGGGCCGCTCGAGACGAGGACTTCTCACGCCTGTTTCGACGGGCATGAGATCTATTGCTTCCTCCCACCGTTCACTAGTCGCCCCCCTCTTGAAAACCGAACCATGCGTCCCCAGCCGGGCGAGGTGATGTTTTTCTACGCAGACGAAAATGAGTTCGCCTTTCTTGCCGACGATCGACTGACGGGCGGATCGGAGATCGTCCACGAGCTCGCGTTCATGTACGGCGACGTGGATCTGCGTCACTACTGGGAAGAGGGGATGCACGGCTCACTTGTCGGCTACATAAGCGAGGGTTTCGAGTCATTCGCTGAGGCTTGTGGGCGAACGTTGCATGAAGGAAGGGCGAAGCTCCGCGTGTCACGCAAAGCCGACACATAGTGCGGCTGTTCTACGCCGGCGACATCCACGGCTCCGAAAGATGCTACCGGAAGTTCCTGAACGCGGCCGACTTCTATAGTGCGCAGGTACTGATCCTCGGAGGCGATATCGCAGGCAAGCTCATGGTCCCGATCGTAGAGGAGAGACCGGGCAGGTTCGTGGCAACGATGTTCGGACGCACCGAGCGCGTCAAGCGACTCAATCAGCTCGAGGACCTAGAGAAACGCATCAGATTTAACGGTTTCTATCCTTATCGCTGCGATAAGACCGAATACGAGCGACTGGTAAGCGACAAACAACATCAAGAAGAAGTAATGACCGAAGTCATGGTCGCCGAGGTCCGCCGATGGATGGAAATAGCAGATGAAAAGTTGGGTGGCTCAGGGGTTCGCTGTTTCATCATGCCGGGAAATGACGACGAACCCGCTCTTGACTCCGCGCTCGGGTCCAAGTTCGTGGAAAATCCCGATGGCCGCGTCGTAACCTTCGAGGGCTACCAGATGCTGTCGTCGTGCTGGGCCAACACAACGCCGTGGGACAGTCCCGCGAGGCCGGCGAGGAACACCTGGCTAAGATCTTCGACGATATCGCCGAGCGTCTGACACCCGACGTCCCAACTATCTTCAACCTCCATGTCCCTCCATTCGACTCCGGTCTCGACACCGCATTCGAACTCGACTCGGACTTTAAGGTCGCGACCAGCGCCGGTCAGCCAAAGACAATCCCGGTCGGGAGCCAGGCAGTGAGAGCCTTGATCGAGAGACACGAGCCACTCCTTGCCCTCCATGGCCACATCCATGAATCCAAAAACGTGGTGCGAATAGGTGACACACTTTGCATCAACCCAGGTTCGAACTACGCCGATGGTGTACTCGACGGGGCCATTGTCGATCTGGAGGACGGAGCAGTCGTTCGGCACCAACTGGTGACCGGATGACCACGCCGCAGAAGGACCCGGTTTCCGAGGGAAAACGGATCGCGGAGGCTGCGAGCGACCGGATGATCGCCCTGCGCGTGGCCGGTGGTGTTGGCGTTGCGTTGCGCTGTCCAAGCGCAAGCCATGCGCCTCTGGCTCGACAATATGGAGACGTCGACCTGGTGGGCTTCTCGAAGCAACGAGCCATGATCGAGCAGCTCTTCGTCGACCTCGGTTATCAGCCGGATACCTCATTCAACGCACTTCACGGCGCTCGGCGCCTCTTCTTCTGGGATAACACCAATGAGCGACAGTTGGACGTGTTCCTGGACTCAGTCGAGATGTGTCACAAGCTTCTGCTTGTCGACCGACTAGCTGTTGATGATGTCACGCTGCCAATCGCCGACTTACTACTAATGAAACTGCAGATCTTCGAAACGAATGAGAAAGACATGCTCGACATCATGGCTCTGTTCGTCGATCAAGAGCTCGCTGAGGATGACTCCGGCATAAACATGCGCTACATAGAGCAGCTCACTGGTTCCGATTGGGGGTTATGGAGAACGATCACGATGGTTGCCGAGAAGACAGATCACTTCTCGAGATCAGTTGATGGTTTGCCCAACCGGAGCGTCGTTCGCACACGCGTCGTGAATTTCCTGCAACGGCTCCAGGAGTCTGAGAAGTCCCGACGGTGGAAGATGAGAGCGCGGATCGGAGAGAAGGTCCGCTGGTACGAGCTCCCTGAGGAAGTGCGCTAGCACCAGTTTCGGATAGCCGCGCGTCCAGAAAAGGCGTCTCTGCAGCGGCACGCAGCCATCAAACGAATCAGTCGTTTAGCCAGCTTCCTCTCGGCTTGGAGAAACGAGCTTGGACTTGAGCAACTTTCCCATCTCGTTGCGCGGTAACTTGTCTAAGAAATCGACCTTGCGGGGACGCTTGTGGGGAGCAACCAGGCGAGCAACGTGATCGATCAGTTCCTGAGGCGTGCATGTCGCGTCTCCCCGTAGAACGACGAACGCGACGATGCGCTCGCCGAGATCCTCGTCCGGCTCCCCAACAACCGCCACCTCCGCCACGGCATCGTGCTCAAGGAGAGCGTTCTCGACTTCGCCCGCTCCAACCTTGAATCCGCCCGTCTTGATCAGGTCGATCGCCTTCCGGCCCACGATTCGGATATAGCCGTCGGGCGCTCGCGTGGCGACGTCTCCCGTATAGAACCAACCATCACGCAGCACGTCTGCAGTACCGTCGGGATCATTGAGGTACTCGGTGAAAAGGTTTGGTCCTCGAATCGCGATCTCTCCAATCGTCTCGTCATCGTAGACATCGAGAGTTGAACCGTCGTCACCGACCAACCTCAGCTCAATGCCCGGCAAAGGAGGTCCCACGTAGCCGGGGCGGCGATCTCCCGTTGCGCGCACCGAGCAGTTCATCAGGGTCTCTGTGAGCCCGTAGCGCTCCACAATCCGCTGGCCAGTGGCACTCGCGATTCGGTCGTGCTCGCGCACAGACAGGGGAGCCGATCCCGACACCAGAAGCCGCGCGTTCCGAACGGGAGCCCCCAGTGAAGTATCACTCTCGAGCGCGCCTGCGAGACGGTGATACATAGTTGGCACACCAAAGAGCATGGTCCCGCTCTGCGCGAGTGCGTCGCAAACCGCTTCGGGTGAGAAACGCCCCACATGGTGCAGGCGTCCACCCAGCCTTATGGGTCCCAGCACTCCGAGCACCAGGCCGTGCACATGGAACAGTGGGAGAGCGTGCACCAGGACATCGTCACTCGACCAGTTCCACGCCTCCGCAAGGGCATCGAGATTCGAGCTCACGGCGCGGCGCGCCAGCACGACACCCTTCGGCTGCCCGGTAGTCCCGGACGTATAGACGATCAGCGCGGGGAATTCTATCTCGGGCTCGGGGGGCAGATCCTGGTGAGCGCCGCCGGGTTCCACGGAGAGTCGCTCGACCCCGGCCAGTGAAGGTGGCAGCTCTGCCCCCCTGGCAGCGACGATCAGACTCAGTGCGCTGTCGTTCACTATGTGCCGCAACTCCGCTTCCCCGGCCTTGGGGTTCAGTGGGATTGCGGCGACACCGGCGGCAAGGATGCCAAACAACCCGATACACGTCTCGGTATCGGGCGTTGCCCACAAGGCAACCCGCTTCGCTCCCTCGACGCGTGTCGCGACCCAAGCCGCGCCATTTCGAAGCTGCTCGTAACTAAGCGAATCGTTCTCGAACCGAAGCGCCTCGTGCTCGGGGGGATCGAGCAGCGCGGGGAATAATGCGCCGCTCACGGGCGCCTCATCATGCGGGCAACACGCGCACGTCGGTCCTGGGCAGAGCCTTCCACCAGTGACCGTAGCGGCGATAGACCTGCGGTTCGCGGTCGGCCAAAAACGCGACCAGGTTCCCTGCCTCGACGGCCAGTCCGTCCCATGTCTCTTCGGACAAAGGGTGGAATGCGGTGGCTTCGATGCCTTCCTCTACCGGGCGCCAGACGCCGGCGACGTAGCCGTCGACGAGCATCGTCGGCAGAAGATCGCCGTTGCGCCGCGTGACGAGCTGTCGGTAATCGGGCGGGATGATCCGGCTGCGGTCGGCGTACGCGAGCAGGACGCTGTCCCACATCGCCATCAGTCGCGGGGGCGCTGGAGTGTCTTCGGCCGGAAGCCGAACACCGGGCACGTCGAACAGCTCGGTCCCGTCCGATCCTTTCAGCTGCCTCAGCGTGCCGGCCATGGACCGGAGAACTTCCCGTGTCCGTGCCCGCGAACGCGGGAACAGGACGAACTGCGCGACATCATTCGCCGAGGCCGGACCGAAGCCCTCGAGGTAGCGCCGTACCAGATGCTGGGCTGACTCGTCCGCGTCGATCTGCGTCGACTGCTTGGGGGCCGCGACGAACGAGGGCCGGCGGCCGAACGACCATGGATCGTCCGTGGGAGCATGCAGCAAAGGCGCGAAGGTACGCAACGCCCACCACACCCTCGGCTTGTCCAGCAGCTTCTCGCACTCGGCACCGGTACGAGGTTGCGAAGCAAACCGCAGAAGTTTCGGGGCGAGCGCGTCGGCGTCGGCAGAGGACAACCCCGTCTCCGTGTAGCGGCGATCGTTCAGCCGAGACGCACGCAGAGTCGGCCGCATCGCTGTGTAAAAGGCGGAGTAGTCGTCGGCGTGCACAGCATGCAGCGTTATGCGCATCAGCGACGCCTTCACGACATCGCGAGCGACGAACGCCGCGTCGAGATCAGCCGGATCAAACCCGGACAGGCGGTTCCACAGCGCGATGTACGGCGAGACTGCCTCTTGCGCTTGCAAGGCACCCACCCGGCGGACGCCCTCGTCCACACTCAGGCGTTTGCGACGAAGCAGCAGCTGCCGGTCGAGGGTGGCTCGATTGAGCCGTCGAGCGGTGAGGCTTTTAGGCAAGGAGCGCTACCACTCTCTCTTGAAGACGCCTCGGCCACCGCCCCATATCCCCAGATCGAAGAGCGCTCCGACAATGACCAGGACCAACCCCCATCCCTGCAATCCATCAAACTCGTTCTCTGCAACCGCATAAGTGAGTGTCGTTGTCGGGAGGAGGAAGAAACCGATTAGAGGCAGGATGATTCCGTCATAAGCCCTGCTTAGATAATCGCTGAAGATCCAAAGCAGAACCATCACGAACCGCGGCGTCCCAAGGATGAATATGAAGGCTAGGCAACCCATGACTAGAAGTTATCCCGTTAATCATGCTTTCGCCGTCAGGCTGCAGCAGTCGCCGTGGGGGGGTCTGGTGGACTGGGTAGTTCCTCAGGAAAGACTCGGACTGCTACTTGAACGTGAAGCGCGTGGCGTTTTCCGTGAAGCTTGTCCATGCGAGCACGCGACGTGGGCGCAACACCGACACGCCACCCATGTACATGCTTGGATCAAGACGCCCATACTGCGGATACTTGGCGAACGACTCGTCGGCGAGTCGTGCGGCCATCTCCTCCGTGGGTTTTTCGATCTCGACTGGGCCCTCGACGATGAACGCTTCCTGACCGTCGCCGATGTGGACGACGACGTGGGGGTTGCTAGTGATGTTGCGGTAGTGCACGGTCTTCGGGCTTCCCCCGTAATAGAGGCCCCCCTCGAGCCACATGCCGTCGCGCGGAATGACATGGGGTCGCCCGTCGGGCCTGGTGCTTGCGATCCAATACACAGACGCGCTCTTGAGTCTCTGCTCGACGTCCGTCCACTCGAGACGTTGTTTCGGATCTCCGTATTCGGAGGGGATGTCAGGCTTCTCAACAACTGGATCCGTCACGTTCCTCCTCTCCTTTAGTTCGTTGCTCGGGGCTGGGAGGGTGCGTTCCACATCCTCACTACGGGAGCCTCTCGTTCGTAACCCAGGATCGAGAGGGTCGCTGTATCCAACGCGAGTTGCTGTCCGTGTTTCGGGGCGAGCTCGCACCAACGCGCCGCCAGGATTCGTAGAAGATGTCCATGCGCGAATACGATCGCGTCGCGATCTTCGTCTCTGATCCGAGAGATCACGTTGTCCGCGCGCCCCCCCACATCGTCAACCGACTCTCCCTCCTCGACTGGGTGAGTCCAGACGCTCCAACCGGAAATTTCCTTCCGAATGTCGGTCGTGGTTCGGCCTTCGTACACGCCGTAGTCCCATTCCCTCAGGTCATCGAGGACCTCGAACGCACCGTCGAAGCCGGCCAGGCGACAGGTTTCCACCGCTCGCACCAAAGGACTGGTAAACACGCGTGCCTCTTGCCAATCACCAAGCAGCTTTCCGAGCAGACGCGCCTGGTCTCGACCCGTCTCCGTTAAGGGGACGTCTGTGAGTCCGGTATGACGGCCGGACTTGCTCCAATCCGTCTGCCCATGGCGAACGAGTGCCACCGTCGGCCGTCGCGACACGTCTCTATCCTTACCCTTCACCCTGCTCCTCCTTTAGCTCCATTCACGCGACCGCTAGGGCAGGCTCGTTACCCGGAACAGCCTCCACTTGCCCGGGACACCCTTCAGCGTGTGGCTTCCGCGATCCTCGAAGCCGATCCCAGATCCCACCACCAGGTCGCTCAGTGTGCTTGAAACGATCACCTCACCTGGTCCCGCCATCGACATGACCCGGGCCGCTAGATGCACACCAAGGCCCCCGATATCTGTGCCGTGCAATTCGATCTCACCCGTGTGAAGGCCCGCCCGAATCGTTACTCCGAGAGATCGGACTGCATCGCGGATCTGAACGGCGCAGTGAATGGCTCGGGCGGGACCATCGAACGTCGCCAAGAAACCGTCGCCGGTCGTGTCTATCTCCCGTCCTCGAAACGCTGCAAGGTTGCGACGCACGACCTCATCGTGCATCGCCCGCAACTCTAGCCATCGAGCATCTCCGATCTCCGCTGCCAGATCAGTCGAACCCGCGATGTCCGTGAACAAGACCGTGGCCAACTCTCGCTCGGCGGACGGGCTCTGCCGAACGCCCGTTAGGAACTCGTGAATGTCGTCAAGGGCTCCTGCACCCTCCGGCGTGTGGAAGGGATAGCAGTCCGCGCCGGGAAGCTCGACCAGCCGAGCCTCGGGGATGTTCTCCGCAAGGTACCGACCGAATGTCACCCGATAGTGCCTGTTGTCCTTCTTGTGTAAGACGAGCGTGGGGACTGTGATGCTGGGCAACACGGAACGCACATCAAGTTGTGTGATCCAGCGATACATCTCTGTGGATGCTCCGGGTGGAATCGACATTCGCTGATATCGGATGATCCACTCCCGCATCCGTGGATCGTCAGCGACGCTTGGTGCGGTGAGGGCGAGTATCGCCGGATCCTGACCCCAGTTCTGTTCGTACAGCGTCCATAGCCTCTTCATGGTGTGCTCGGGCATCCCGATGGGGTAGTCGGGGGCTCTCTGCCAACGGGCAAAAGTGTTCACCAGTACGAGAGCCAGCGCACGAGCGGGATAGGTCGCCGCCAGAAGCATGGCCATCGGGCCACCTTCTGTGTCGCCGATGATCGCTGCCTGCGAGGAGCCGGCCGCATCCAGCACTGTGATCGCGTCATCCATCCACTGCTCGAGCGTGGGGAGAGCGCCGAGGGCCACGGGATCGGAGACACCAGTGCCTCGTTTGTCGAAGCAGATGACGCGGCCAATTCGACCAAGTCGATGGAAGTAGTAGGCGAGCGACGGCTCGTCCCACATCGCGTCGATGTTCGTGCCCCAGTTGGTGACAAAGAGAAGGTCTCGAGCACCGTCGCCGAAAACCTGATAGGCCACGTAGCCTTCGCTCGATTTCGCGTATCTGGTCTCCGGACGCATAGACCCCCTCCCAGGGCACGCTCATGTTGTCATGGCCCGCGCGACGCTGCCAGGTCGGACGCCAGAACCACTCACCCGCGGATCGCCTAAGAACTCCTACAGAATGAGCTACGCAGCGGTAGCCGGTCCGAACCAGGTGGTTAGCGCGTCGGCCAGTCCGGACTGGGCTGGGTCTCCCACCCAGGCCACATATCCGTCGGGCCGAATGAGCACGGCGTTGGGAGCAGTGACTTCCCCGAGTGCCGGGAGCTCCCACGTACCGTCGTAGTCGGCGTCGATCGACTGAACGCGATCTCCCCATGGTGTGACGTCGAAACCACCGGGCTCACCGAGGTTGAGTAGCACCGGCCGGGCATCGTGCAGCAGGGAGAAGACCCGCAGCGGGCCGTCGGCGGTGACCAGGTCGAGATCGGGCATGCGGCGTCCGAGCAGCGGATGTCCCTCGCCAAGGTCGTAATGAATGCCCAGGCCGGACATCTCCGCGGCGAATCGTTTACGCGGCTCATCCATGCTCAACAGCTCGGACACAGTGTCGCGCAACACCTCGATGCGATCGTCGACACGCATGAGCGCGACTTGCGCCATCGTGGTGCGCAGCACGCGGGCAGCGACCGGGTGGCGCTCGGCGTGGTAGGTATCCAGCAGGCTTTCCGGCGCGGTCTGGTGGATCACCTGGGCCAGCTTCCAGCCCAGATTCACCGCATCCTGCACGCCGGTGTTGAGGCCCTGTCCACCGACGGGAGAATGCACGTGCGCCGCGTCGCCGGCCAGCAAGACCCGTCGGTCGCGGTAGGTCGCGGCCTGCCGAGTCGTATCGGTGAACCTGGTGATCCAGGCGGGACTGTGGATCCCGTAGTCGGTCCCGTATACGGCGACGAGGCCCTCGCTGAGATCGCGTAGGTTGGGTTCGGTCGTGGTTCCGACGTGCGGTTCGGTCAGCATGACCCGTACCGGCCCGCTTTCCGCGTAGACGATTTCACCGTCGCGGATCTCGTACTCCTCCCGGCCGAGGGCATGGACGCCAAGGGCGTCGCGGCGGATGCCCAATTCCGGCTCTTCGGTCATCTCGACCTCGGCGATCAGGCTGCTGGTTGTCGGATCCCACCCCGGGAACTCGATGCCGGCAGTCTTACGGATCAGACTGCGCCCTCCGTCGCACCCGACTAGATATTCGGTCCGCAGCGACTCGCCGTCGGACACCTGAACGTCGACACCGGTGTCGTCCTGCGCGAAGCCCGTCACCTCACGTCCGCGATAGATCGGCACCGCGAGTTCGCCGACCCAACCCGCCAGGATGCGCTCGATGTGGTTCTGCCACAGCCCGAGCACGTAGTTGTGCCGGGTGGGAAAGTCGCTCAGGTCCAAAGGGGCGCTGGCGAACCCTGCGACCTGAGCCACCTGTCCCTCCGAGAGGAACCGATCCGCGATTCCGCGCTGATCCATGATCTCGATGCTGCGTGAGTGCAGACCACCTGCGCGCGAGCCGGTGAGTTCCTGGCTGGCGCGCCGCTCGACAATGGCGACGTCCACGCCCGCCAACATCAGCTCGGCCGCCAACATCAGCCCTGTCGGACCTCCTCCGGCGACCACCACCCCATGCTCGGTCATCGGCATCCTCCATTTCCGTAGGTTCTGCCTGCGGCCGAGGATTATCCGGCACAAATGGGGGCTTGCCGCAAGGCCCCATGTGTGCCATAAATTAGAGGTGGAAAGGGAGCGGGTAACCGTTCCCTTTTTTGCGTTGTGAGCCGGACGGCCGCCTGCAGCAACAGCGCGTGGCGCTATGGATTCTCGGAGACTGTCAATACCATCTTTCCGCGCCCGTGGCCCGAGTCGAGCCTGGTGTGCGCCTTGGCAACCTGGTCGAGCGGCAGGACCTGGTCGACGATTGGTCTCAGTTGACCTCGTTCAATCAACTCGCGCAATTGAACGAGCTGCCTTCGGTTGCGTTTCATCATCACCGCGTGAAGGGTCAGGTTGCGCTGATAGAGAGCCGTCAGGTCACCCTTTGGGCCGAGAATGGTGCCGACCCGTCCGAACTTGCGCGTAGCAACCAAGCTTCGTTCAACGATATCGCCTCCAACCGTATCCAAGACAACATCGACGCCGTTGCCGTTCGTCACGTCGAGCGCAACCTCGATGGGATCGTTGGACTTGTAGTCGATGGCGAGGTCTGTTCCGAGCTCCTTTAGGAGATCCTGGTTCTCAGCAGAAGCCGTCGCGAGCACACGTGTTCCGGCAGCCTTTGCTATCTGCACCGCGAAGGAGCCGACACCTCCAGCTCCTCCATGAATGAGTACCGTTTCGGCGGGAGCGATCTGCAATCGATCCACCAACACCTGCCAAGCAGTGCCTCCCGCCAACGGGACTGCTGCCGCCTCGATGTGGCTCAGACCGGCCGGTTTGCGCGCAACGATCGTCTCGTCGATCACGTGGTACTCCGCATAGGTACCGGTGTGGGAGCTCGCGACTTCCGGCGTGTAGTAGACCTCGTCTCCCACCGAGAAGTCTCTGCACCCCGGACCGGTTTCCTCGACCACACCCGATGCATCGGCGCCGAGGACGGCAGGAAGAGTCACACCTCGAGCCGATCCATCAGCCCGCATCTTTGCCTCGACCGGGTTGGTGCCCGATGCCACGACCCTGACCAACAACTCCCTGGCGCCGGGTTGTGGCCGGTCGATCTCTTGCTCGGAGAGGACCTCGGGCCCTCCGAAGGCTTCGATGACCATCGCTCGCATGGTCGTTCACCTCTCAGTAATTAGATGTGATTTTCCCTGAGGAGCGCGTGCCCATGCTGGTCGTTCAAGAAACATGAGGCCCGAAACAGACGCCTCCCAAGAGACTCATCCTGACGCCGAAAAAAAAGGGAGCCCCCGGCATCGCCGGGGGCTCCTTTTTAATGGATCATGAGATCAGCTATGCAGTTGCCGACCGCGGTTTGTCCAGTGTCCCTCGACTACCTTTGCCACGAAGGTCTTGGGTGCGCCGCGCGAATCCCCATGATTGGGCCCCGTCGGCCTGCTCGAGACTTCCTCAGGCTGAGCCGGGGCGGCTCTCTCTTCAGTACGAACTAGCATGTTCCTTGCCTCCTCTAAGGTGGATCTGTCCTACTTACTTGCTTTACTTGTTGCTTGTATCGACCGGCCCAGACGGAACGCGCCTCAGTAGGGCGGATGTTCACAAGGACGAAGCGACAGTGACCCTCCCGGCTGCTTTCTCCAGCTCGCGGGATCCACTGTGTTCAACAGGCGAAGCTCAGCGAGGATTCCCAAAATGGAGACTTCTAAGCGAGATCGTTCGCGCTTTCTCACCTGGCCCTACTGTGTGCTGGGCGGTAGACGAGCAAGTGAATTTGTGACCCGGGAGCATGAGAACTATGACTACAAGTAAGGACGAGCGGGTTACCCGCGCTGATTACGCCGAACGTTACCGGCTGCGTGCTTCGGCAACGGTCGTCGACGAAGCTGAGCGCGCGGTGATCGGCGATGTGTGGGGAGCAAACGGCTTCACCACCGTCGACCAGGCCCAGGACCTTCGTCGTCGGCTTGAGCTCGACACCAACAGCAGGTTGCTCGACGTCGGCTCAGGCTGCGGCTGGCCGGGCCTCTGGCTCGCACAACAGACGGGGTGCGAGGTAGTCGTCACCGACCTTCCCCCCGAGGGACTCGAGGTCGCTTCGCGTCGAGCCAAGGCGGAAGGACTGAGGTCTCTGGGCGCAGTTGCCGCGTCCGCTCGGCGCTTTCCGTTCGCAAAGAGCTCGTTCGATGCCATTGTGCACGTGGATCTCCTTTGCTGACTGCGCCCCAAGCTCTCCGTGCTGAGAGCCTGCAGACGGCTCCTGAAACCGGGAGGGCGCATGGCTTACGCGACCATCGTGGTTTCGGAAGGTCTGTCGAGATCACAGCATCGACGGGCAGCTCGGATGGGTCCGCGCGCGGTACGCAGTACCCGGCCAATCGGAGCCCTGATGGAAACCGCCGGCTTCGAAGCAATCGAAGTCATGGACGTAACCGAGGACTTCACTGTGACCGCGCAGGCGTGGTTCGATGCCTTTGCTGTCCGCTCGAGCAAGCTGAGGCCCGTGCTCCGCAACGAATTCGACGATCGGCAGAAGGGAAGGACAGAGATGATCGCGGCAGTGGACGAAGGTTTGATTCAGCGCCTGCTCGTAAGTGCATCGGCCCCAGATCAATAAGGAGAACAAGATGAAGCGATCCGACTGGTTGTCCAAACAACGTCAAACGGTCGAAGAGGGTTATGACAAGCAGGAGGGCACAACCTATGTCGAGAGTGAGGAGATTAGCTCCACACACCATCAATTCGTCACTCGCCTGATCGAACAATGTCCTCCGGACGGGCGAGTTCTGGATGCCGCCTGTGGGACAGGCAGCTACTTCAGCCTGATTCGGGCCTCGGGACGGCAAGTATTCGGAATTGACCAATCGGGTGGAATGCTGGCTCAGGCGCGCGCGAAGTTTCCCGAGGTCCACACCGAGAAGCTCGGACTGCAGCAGCTTGACAAGGACGAACAATTCGATGCGGTGATGTGCATAGACGCGATGGAATTCGTCTTTCCCGAGGACTGGCCTCTGGTGATGGCGAACCTGCGAAAAGCACTTCGCCCTGAGGGTCATTTGTATCTGACGGTAGAGCGCGTGAGCGAACAGGAGCTCGAGAAAGCGTTCGCCGATGCCACAGAAAGAGGTCTCCCAGTCGTGCAGGGAGAAAATGTGTTACGCGGCGGCTATCACTACTACCCGCCCCTGCCGCAGGTTGTCGCCTGGGTTAACGAAGCAGGCCTACAAGTCGTCGAGGACGGCCATAGCGACCACGGCAGTTACGGTTACTACCATGTACTTGCCGGGAAACCGGGGGACGTCCGCGGCTAAAAGACAAGCGAAGATGGCTTGTTTGTTCTGCGCCTCCTGACCAGCGACGCTAGATGCCTACGTTCTTCCCGGCGTCCCACGCGAAGACGGCTGGGGTACCCAAAGTCCCGTCGGGCTTCGTCTCTCTGTACTCCACCCGGATCCTGGAGAAGTTGAGCGAGGTCGACTCGAGAGGCGCGCTTCCCTCCTCACCCCCCGCAGTTTGATGAGACGACACAAGAACATCTTCGAGCGCAATGGTAAGGAACTCGGCTTGTGTCTTGCCAACACGACGGGCGGTGAGCACCGCGTTCTTGATGTGTTTTCCAGAGGCGCACGCCATCATGAGCAGAGGGCTGGCCTTCGAGATTCGCGAGGTGAAGGTGAAGGGCTGGATGGTGACCTTGCCCGCACCGCCTCCACTGCCGGGAGAGGTCGGAACTGCGGCCGTTTCTCCCCAAGACCAGGCTCCTACCTCGATCTCTCCTTTGTGCTTGATGTCCTGGCTCTCACCAGGGATTCCGTCAATCTTCAGGAAGTAATCGATGGTCACCATCTCCCCCTGTTTCGCGCTGATGTGCGGTGATGTTGCGCCGGTTGCAGCGCGCTGTCAAGCCTGTCTAGGAGTCCTTGAGCACTGACAGGATGTTGCCAGCAGGGTCCTTGAACCAGGCGATGTCCGGCCCGTTTCCTCGAGCTATGCCCTTCTCGTCCTGTCCAAAGCCTTCGTACTTTTCGAAACGCACACCACGCGCTGCTAGCCCATCGACGATCTCTTCGACATCATCCACCGAGAAATTCAAGATGGTGTAGGTGGCAGGCTGGAAGTCATCCGGTTTCAGGTAAACCAGCGTGTCCGGGCCGTCCGCTCGGTGCAGCGACACCAGGTTGTTCTCGTCCAGTACAGACACCTCCAGGCCCAGCGTTTCGCCATAAAACTCTTGGGCCTTCACCAGGTCGTCCACAGCAAAACTACTGAATGTCTTCGCGTTCGCCAGCATGGGGGCTCCTCTCCCGTTAGATTGCCCGTGCCCCTTTAATAGGGCATACGTCTTTTAGACGAGCCTGCGACTCGAAAGTCATCGCTGACCGCTACGGAAGATTCGACCACGCTTTCGTTCAGTTCATGTCACGTGTTCGAGGTCAACAGCTTGCCTCTACGAGACGTCAGCTGCTCGGGCCTCATCGACGGTCCTGGAATTCACTACCGGCCAGGTCAGCGCAGCCAGGGTCAGGAAGACGACGCCGCCGACCAGGAACGGTGATGCCAGGCCGAAGACAGATGCAAGGAATCCACCGACTGCCGCACCGATCGGCATTGTCCCCCATGCCAGCAGGCGATACACGCTGTTGATCCGGCCCAACAGATGGTCGGGGATGAGCGACTGTCGAAGCGAAACGGTGATCACGTTCCACGTCATGTTGGCAACTCCGATGATTAGTGAGAAAGTGACAACCAACGGCACGCTAGTGGTCAACCCGATCGCGAGCGAGCTCGAGCCCATCACGACGACGGACCCGATCAGGGTGACTCCCACCCCAAGCCACCGCCGGAACCGATCGCCGAGCAGACTCCCGATCACGCTGCCGATCGCGACCGGCACAAGGAGAAGGCCGAACCCGATCTCGCCGATGCCGAGCCGCTCCAGTGCGAACAGCACGAGGATTGCGTTGTTGGCAGAAAACATCATGTTCATGACGCCGACCATGATCGCCATGGTTCTGATCAGGCGATGACCGACAAGCCAAGTCACGCCCTCCCGAATATCGCGCCAGACTGTAGTTGGTGATGATGATCTCGTGGGCGTGAACGATCCCTGCAGTCTCGTCACCAACAGACCCGCCGTTCCAAACGTTGCAACGCTGAGCCCAAATGGAAGCGCGCGGCCAAGCGCGAACAAGGCTCCTCCGAGCGGTCCTCCAGCGAACTCGTTGGCAACGATTTCAACTCCGAGTAACCGTCCATTGGCTCTCTCCAATTGATCGCGCTCCACGATCGCTGGAAGGATTGACTGGGCTGCAACGTCGAACAGGACCTCGGCCACACCGAGCAGAAACGCGACCGAGTAGACGAGGGGGAGCCCCGCCCAGTCCCCCATGACGGCAACCGTCAGCAGAGCAGTCAACCCGCACCGGACCGCTTGCATGGTGGCCATGAGCCGTCGCCTGTCGACTCGGTCGGCAACCGCCCCGCCGACGAGCGCAAGGAGCAACCATGGGAGACGGGTCGCCAGCACGACTCCCGCGATCAGTCCTGGATCCCGGGTAACAGTGGCCGCCAGCAGAGGCAGCGCGGTGAGCCACGCACCGTCACCGAGGTTGGAAACGGCCGATGCGATCAAGAGCTTGCGAAAATTCGCTCCCAACGGCATAGTGATGGATATTATTCCATTGATTGATAAAAGCCAATCAGAGGGTTGCCACCCCCCTAGGTTGGGACACTGATGCCCCAAAAAAAGCGAAGACTGGCCACGACCGAGGAGCGCAAGGCGCTCGCCCATCCCTTGCGGATACGCATTCTGCGACTGTGCCTCGACGAGTCTCTGACCAACAAGGAGATTGCCGACGCTTTGGGGAAGGATCCGGGTTCCACGCTTTTCCACGTTCGCAAGTTGATGGAGCAGGGATTCCTCGCGCTCGAGGAGGTGCGAGCCGGAAAGGGTGGAGCGCTAGAAAAGCCTTATCGGGCTACGGGGAAATCGTGGGAGCTCGACATGGGCCTCGAGGAGTCGTCCGGAGCACTCTTCGCGGTCGACGCTTTTCGAGCCGAGCTGTTGGAGGCCGGGCACACGGAGCTTCTGATGTACATCCGATCGGCCCTGCAACTCAACGAAGAACACCTCGATGAACTGCGCGACAGCCTGCAGGAGACGATCGACGAGTACACCGAGCTCCGCGACTCCGACGGGCGCCGAGTCTCCTTGATAGCGGCGATGCACGAACGCCCGAAGCGCAAGCGCCGCCGGTAGCCTCCTGCTTCGTACAGGTGGTCGCTAGACGAGGGCAGGAAGCAAGGGCGAGAACTGCTCCGGGGGAGCCGGACGTCCCAGAAGGAAACCCTGGCCCAACGGGCAGCCGCGACGTCGCAGCTCCGCCAGCTGCTCAGGAGTTTCGATGCCCTCGGCCACTATCTCCATTCCAAGGGTGTGACCAAGCACGATGATGGCCTGAGCCACCGCGGCCTCTTCCGGTCCCTGATCGATCCTGCTTACGAACGAGAGGTCGATCTTCAAGATCCCGATCGGCAACTTGCTGAGATACCCCAGTGATGAGTAGCCGGAGCCAAAGTCGTCCAAGGCAATGACTGCACCCAGGGCAGCCAGCTCTTTGATCGTTGCGGCCAGCCGATCGTCGCTGAGCAAGAACGCACTCTCGGTGATCTCCAGAATCAGTGCCTCCGCCGGGAGCTCCGATTGATCCAGGGCTCGGGAAACGTCCTGAACGAGGTTTGAATCGCCCAACTGACTTGGGGACACGTTCACGCACAATCGCAAATCACTTGAGTCAGGTTCGCGGCGCCATTCGGCTACCTGGTCGCAGGCTGTTTTCAAAACCCACCTTCCGATCGGCACGATCGCCCCCGTCTCCTCTGCGAGAGGAATGAAGTTACCGGGGCTCACCTTGCCTCGTAGTGGATGCTCCCACCGAACAAGCGCCTCTACGGCTCTTCTGCGACCCGTGGTCAGATCCATGATGGGCTGATAGTGAAGCCTCAACTCGTCATTCGCGACAGCCGTGAGCAATTCGTTCTTCAGAACGAACCTTTCGCTCGCAGCCCCGTGCATGCTTTCGTCGAAGGCTTTGAAGGCGCCCTTGCCCTCACCTTTGGCCTTGTACATCGCGACATCAGCGTTTCGCAACAAGTCGGCGGCCGTCTGGCCAGGCTCGTGTAGCGCGATGCCAACACTGCCATTTACCATCACGGGCTGGCCTTCGAGCTCAATTGGCTTTGCGAGCGCCTGCAAGATGCGCTGGGCAGGGACCGCGACATCTTCGATGTCATCCAGCAGCACTGCGAACTCATCTCCACCAAGTCGCGCTGTGGTGTCGGAGGTTCTTACGCTCTCCCTCACCCGTTGTGCCACCGCGACGAGGAGTTCGTCCCCAGCTGCGTGGCCGAGGCTGTCGTTGACCGTCTTGAAATCGTCGAGATCCAAGAAGGCCACCGCGAGCCCTTTGCCGTTCTCCCGGCGGCGGCTGAGAGCGTGCTCCACTCGATTCCTGAAGAGAGTTCTGTTGGCGAGCCCGGTAAGGGGATCCTCCAACGCCTGCTGTCTCAGTTCGTTTTCAAGCGCTGCTCGTTGTGATTCCGCATTCGCCAGAGCTCGTGCCAGAACGCCGAACTCTCCGCTTTGGTCGAGATCCGCTTCGTTAGTCGCATTGGCCTCGCCCTGCCGGCGGATCTGAGACATGAGCCGCTGGACCGGCCGAGTGATGCGACGGCGCACCCACACCAAACCTCCGAGGCCCAGGAGCAAACCGATGATGAGGCTTGCGATCAGGACCGTCTTGGATGACTCCACAGTTTGGGAGGCCTGATCGTCTCGCTGGGAAAGAGTCTCGCGGGCCTGCGCATAGAGCCCATTCTCGAGGACCGCATCTAGTTCAGAGCTGATATCCAGGAACTTCGGAAGGGTTTTGGCGGATCCCTCCGTCAGCGAAACGATCCGAAGATGACTTTGCTCGAAGTCTCTTACCTGGAGCAGCATTGCATCAATGACCGCAAACTCGGACGGGCTGACGGCCTTCTTGCGGAGCTCGTCAAGCTCATCGAACCACTCGGCGAATTCCTCCAAGGACTCCGCCTTGTTTGAAGCCGATGGATTGGCACTGTAGTTGCTGGACATCCGAGCGTTTTCCTCGATGTCACCCTCCATACCGGCGAGGAACGGCACCGATTCGACTTCATCGTCCATCGCCTCGAACCCGGCCTGCAGGGCAATGAATGTCTCGCGCCGCTCCTGGTCCGCACTCACAAGGTCGTGACCGTATCCCTCAAGCCGTCCAAACAACCTGTTGGCCGATTCACTGAGTTCGTCCTGGGATACGTCACTAACGAGCGTCTGATAATCGACTATGGACTGATCGAAAGCTGCTTCGATTTCGGCCGAAGACCTTCTGGTGTCCGTCACGAGAGACTCGAGAAAGACGATCATGGCCTCATCCGCCGCGTCGCCCATCTCCGTCGCTGCCTCGAGGCTTGGGCGATCGATCTCGACGACCTGACTGAACGACCCATCGATGGAATGGACGCTCAGATAGGACGCAAACATGAAGGCCACGAAGGCCACGAGTACGAGGGCGAATGCCAACTTGAGGGTGCCTGCGATTGTCAGCCAGCCCTTGCGTGCCACTATCGGAATTTCCTCTTGGGCGTCAACGGGTGAGTTGACACCCCCGTCTGAATGCTTTTGCACGTGTCTCCCCTGGTTCGGTGGCCCGGCTGACCCATGTGGGCCCCGTGGCTTTGCGTCCCCGCCTTACGACGGGTTTGCCGTTTCGCTCAATTACTTCTCATTGTTCATCGGCCTAAGCCGAGCGGCCCTTGATACGAATCTCGAGCAATGAATGGCCTCGCCTGTCCCTATTCGGGGGTGCGTCTCGATCCATGGAGATCCAGGCCCCAAACTCAGCTATTCGACCGAGGATGTGCCCGCCTTGAGGGTGCTGGGCCTTCGTTCGTGCCTCGTCTGCATGAGATGATTCGGCGAATCTGAAAACGAGAGGAGACCGGGATGGCGGATCCCACTGGGACTGACCCCGATAAATACAAGGTCGTCTTCGAAAACCAGCGAGTGCGCGTGCTCGAGTACTTCGATGAGCCTGGGGCGAAAACGAGCCCGCACGACCATCCGGATAGCGTAATGATCACGCTCAGCGGGTTCGACCGGAGACTCACCGTCGGCGACCAATCCAGGGACGTCACCCTGAGCCCGCACGAAGTCAGGTGGCTCGATGCTCAGACGCACTCGGGTGAGAACATTGGCAGTACTTCTTCGCACGTCATTTTCGTGGAACTGAGGGGCGAAACCGACTTGCAGATCCCACCTTCCACTCTGGGGCCATCCGAGTAGGTCTCCTTCGGGGAGCCTCCCTTTCATCGCCATTCCCAGGCCCCCGTGCCATGATCGGTAGGTGAGCTCGCTCCTGGTCGAACAGGGTTGGGCGGCGCTACGGAAGGGTGACGCTGCAACCGCGCGCCGCGCGTTCGAGTCGGCCCTTGTCGAGGCCCCCTCGGGCGAGGTGCTCGAAGGCCTTGCGCAGGCCCAGTACTTCGAACGCGACTACGCCGCCTCCGCGACCTTCTACGAGCGGGCTTATGCCGCCTACCGCGAGGAGCGAAACAACATGGCGGCCGGAAGAGCGGCGCGCGCGCTGGCGTGGATCACGGGCAACGTCTTCGGCGACTGGGCAGTCCAGAGTGGGTGGTTCGCTCGAGCGCTCACCATTCTCGACGAAGCGGGCGAAGAGCGCCCGGAGGCCGGTTGGGTGCTGATACTCAAGACATTTTCAGAGCCGGACGTCAAAGCGCGCGAGGATCTGCTCCGCGATGCGATCGCTCTCGGGCGCCGCTTTCACGATCCTGATCTCGAGTTCGAGGCGCTTGCATATCTTGGTGGGCTATTTGTTATGACCGATCGCGCCGAAGAGGGAATGGTCCTCATCGACGAATCCCTTGCAGCAGTATGCGCGGGGGAGTCGACGGATCTCAGCGTTGTCGACGGGATCTTCTGCGGTTTCTTTTGGGCTTGCGAGTTGATCAACGACGTTTCCCGCGCGGAACAATGGATGCGCGCGGCGGCCGATCTAATCAAGCGTAGGAACGTCGTCGCTGCCTTCTGTCGCGCTCACTACGGCGGCATCCTCACGGCCGCCGGGCGCTGGAACGAAGCGGAAACGGAGCTGAAGGCTGCAATCAGCCACTTCGATCGCGGTATGCCGGAGAGGCGAGCCGCCGGACTCATCCGCATCGCTGATCTGCGAGTCCGTCAGGGCCGTCTCGAGGAAGCGGTTCAACTTCTCGAGGGGCTCGAGCAGCATCCGGATGCCGTTCGCACACTCGCAGCCCTTTACCTCGCCCGGCGTGAGGTCTCCCTCGCAAGAGACCTTCTCGAGCGAGCCACCGAAAGTTCCGGTGACGACATTCCGTCGGTCGGCGAATCGACAAATGGTTGGTCCGCTGCTCGCCCTGCTCGTCGACGTCCATCTTGAAGAAGGAAGGACCGACGAGGCCGCTCGGGCCGCCGAGCGACTCGACCGCATCGCAGTTCTACAGAGCGTGCCTTATCTCAGGGCTGCTTCCGCGCTGGCTCAAGGCCGAGTGTGCATCGCGAGTGGGACGGGCGATGCGCGTGCCTTCTTGCATAAGGCACTCGAGGGTTTCGCTCGAGCGCAGCTGCCCATGGAGGTCGCCCGCACACGGCTAGAGATGGCGAGAGCGTTGGCTAAGAGCTCGCCTGAAGTCGCGGTGGCTGAAGCCAAGGCCGCGCTCGACGAGTTCGAGCGGCTGGAGGCTGCACGTCATGCAGATGCTGCCGCCGCGCTGCTGAGATCGCTGGGCGCGCCCGTCAGAACAGGCCCCAAAGGAATTGGCGCCCTGACGAAGCGCGAGGGCGAGGTCCTGGAGTTGATCGGAGCCGGACTATCCAATCCCGAGATCGGCGAGCGCCTCTACATCACTCGGAAAACGGTGGAGCACCACGTGGGCAACGTGCTCACGAAGCTTGGCCTGCGGAACCGGGCGGAGGCTGCCGCTTTCGTCACCAGAGAAAAGACAAGCCACTAAATAGGGGAACTCCCCGATACTTCAAGCCGATCTCGGCCCCCATGCTTTGTGCTCCATCACAAAGCAGAGGGAGGAAGGTCATGAACCAGTACGACGCAATCGTGGTGGGCGCGCGCTGTGCGGGATCCCCCACCGGAATGCTCCTAGCAAGAAAGGGCTACCGGGTCCTCGTCGTAGACCGAGCGACTTTTCCGAGCGACACCATCTCGACCCATCTCGTTCACCCGCCGGGTGTGGCGTCGCTGCGGCGCTGGGGCCTGCTCGACAAGCTGGTGGCATCGGGATGTCCGCCGATCGATACGTACGCTTTCGACTTCGGCCCGTTCACGATCTCTGGAGCACCGGGACACGAGGAGGAACTCCTCTCGTACGGCCCGCGTCGAACGGTGCTGGACCATCTGCTCGTCAATGCCGCCTCATATGCAGGAGTCGAGGTCCGGGAAGGATTCAGCGTCGACGAGGTCATTTTCGAGGACGGACGAGTAACTGGCATTCGCGGGCATGGCCAAGGCGGCCGCAACGTGACCGAGCATGCCCGGATCGTCGTAGGAGCCGACGGTCGAAACTCGCTCGTCGCTCGGGCCACAAAGCCGGACCAGTACCACGAGAAACCGCCATTGATGAGCGGTTACTACAGCTATTGGAGCCGGCTCCCCATGAACGGTCGATTCGAGACCTACATCAGGCCGGACCGTGCGTTCGCAGCGTGGCCCACGAACGATGACCTGACGTTGGTCGTCGGTGGGTGGCCGTACTCCGAGTTCGAAGCCAACAAGAGAGATATCGAAGGCAACTTTCTGAAGATGATGGAGCTGGTTCCGTCCTTTGCAGACCGCCTACGCTCCGCAACGCGCGAAGCACGCATCGTTGGTACCGCCGTGCCGAACTTCTTTCGCGAACCTTACGGTCCCGGCTGGGCACTAGTGGGAGACGCGGGATACAACAAGGACTTCATCACCGCCCAGGGAATCCACGATGCATTCAGAGACGCAGAGCTATGTGCCAAAGCCCTTGACGAAACGTTCTCTGAAGCCCGCACCTTCGAAGCCGCGATGGCCCACTACCAGACGACTCGCGACCAGCAGGTGCTGCCCATGTACGAGTTCACGACTCAGCTGGCGACCCTCGAACCACCGCCGCCTGAACTCCAGCAGTTGCTTGGGGCCGTGCACGGCAATCAGCAGGCGATGGACGCTTTCGCCCGAGTGTCCGCCGGGGTTACGTCGCCCGCCGAATTCTTCTCGGAGGAGAACGTGGGCCGTATCTTTGCCAAGGCCGGCTGACGAGCCATCCTCCAGTCGGCCCGCACCTCGTCTTAACGGATTCGCCACCTCCGTTCCGATACCTGACAACGAGCTGGGTATCAGGGATGACGACAGATTGTTCCGACCAAGAGGAGGAAGTATGGCGGCCAAAGCTCGCGACATCATGTCGGGCTCACCCGAGTGCGTGGGAGAGAGCGACTCGATACTCGATGCATCGAAGAAGCTAGCCAAGCTGGGTGTTGGAGCAATGCCCATCTGCGGCCAGGATGACCGGCTGAAGGGCATGCTCACCGACCGGGACATCGTCATAAGGGTCCTAGCAGAGGGGCGGGATCCCGCGTCGACAACGGCCGGAGAGCTCGCTCAGGGCAAGCCTGTGACCATTGGTGCCGACGACTCGGTGTCCGAGGCGATCAAGACGATGGCCGATCACCAGGTCCGGCGACTTCCGGTAATCGATGGCCACAAGCTAGTGGGCGTGATCAGCCAGGCCGACATCGCTCGCAATGCTGACGACGATGACACTGGCGCCCTCGTCGAACTCATCTCCCAGCCGTAGCCCATCGCACCATAAGAAAGAAGCCCACCGTCCTCGTTGACGGCGGGCTTCTTCTTTTGCTGCGGGTTGCTAGGCCGTTTCGTTGGGGTCTTCGTTGGCAGCGAGCTCGAGCGAAAGCTTCTGTACGTCATCGAAGTGGCGTTCCTGGATCGGAAGCGCCCACCGTGCAAGGTCTAGCACCTCGTTCTGGCCGGATCGCTGAGCCATCTCGCTGAGAACCTTCCAGTGGCCGACCTCGCCCGCCTCAGCCATCGTGAGGAACTCGAATCCATCGAGACCGTCGGAGTCCTCGTCGAGATAGGTGGACAGCATGTCGGAGGCCTTCGATTTGGTGCTGCGAGCCTCGTCGAGGATCGCGGTCTTTCGTCCCTCCATGGTCTCCACGAGGGCCGTGCCGCGCTTCTCGGTCTCTGCTGCCTCACGGTTCATCTGCTCCAAGGCCGCCGATGCATCCGGCCAGTCCGTCAGCTTCAGCACTTTCTCGGTGGCCGCCTGCGCCGCCATAGCAAGGCCGACAACCTCAGCCAGCTTCTCTTCCAAATTCGTAAGCTCAGCCATTCTGTACCTCCAGTGAGAGAACGTCCTTCGTGTTAGCGGGTACCCAGCCGGGTTCGGATGACGCAAGTTGGCTGTACGTCTAGACCGTGGTCCCTTGCAATCGCAGACCTATGTCCCTTTCCTGGAACCCGAGGATCTTGCGGTTCCCGCGGGGATCTGGCCATTCTCGGAAAGGCACCATCCCGGTCCTCCGAAAGAAGGACCGGGATCTGCTAACGGCAGTGCTTCCGTGCTTATCCTTGTGCCACGCGAGCTTGCTGCACACGCGTCTCGGCGCGGTCGCGGATGCGGTCTCCAGCTCCGTCCATCTCGCCCCGCACGTTCGAGCTCTCCCGCTCCGCACGATCTGCGGTTCGCTCCCAGTAACGCTGCATCGTCTTGATTCCCCCGCCGCCAACGGCAACCACGGCGGATCCCACAACGATAGCGAGCAGAGCGTAGAAGAGACCCGTCACAACGTTCTCAGCGATGTTGAGCTGGTCCAGGGCTGCGAAGACCGTGATGACGAGAATCGTAGTGCTGGCTCCAATGGCCAGACCTCTTCCGTACGACAGGCCACCCAGCGACGCCTCTACGATCTCCTTCACGGCTGCCGCGATTGCGGCGCCGACGACGACAATGAGGATGGCAGCGAAGACGTTAGGCAGGTAAGAGACAACTCCGGTGATGAGCTCACTTACAGGGTTTGGTCCGAACATGCCGAACGCAAGCTGCAGGACGAAGAGCAGGACAACGTAAAAGGCCACCTTGGCCAGCAGGGAGGACGCGTCGTATCGAGACTTAGCCAGAGCAGTCCCGATGCCACCCCGCTCGACAGCGCGGTCGAAACCGACGCGCTCCAGTACTCCGTCGACGACTTTCGCGATTGCTTTGGCTACGAAGTAGCCGATGACCAGAATCGCTAGAAACGCGATGAACTTTGGCAGGAAGGTCGCGACTGATGCCCAAGCATCGCCGAGACCATCTTGGAACTCTTGCATTGTGGTACCCCCTCGTAAAACGGTTCGAATAAGTCAGCGCCGTCTACCCGACTTTCCCTCCGCATAACAGACAGGTCGACAAAACCTGACAAGGAAGCAACACAAGGACAATCTTCATGGAGGATGAGGGGAACTCCAACCTGTACAAGGTCGCGCAGCTCTCAGCTACGACGCGATTGGTGATGTGCGTTGCGAAGGGTGACTGAAGCTATTGGGCTCCCAATCACCAGACACGACCGTTCATCAATCGAAACTCATCATCGGGGCCGCCCACCTCTCAATATCCAGAATCAGGTGAGCCTGCCGATAGAAACACCAATATGAGATGCCCCTCTGAAACACGGACATATTGAACGGCTCCGTCCTATCGAGGGCGTGGGCCATGCTGCCCAACGGGAACACACTCACTGCTGAGTCCTGGAGACGCCGGCATCTGACGATTCTTGTCATCCTCTGGGCGCATGTTCCGGCGCTCCTCATCGTCGGGGTTCAACAAGGCTACGGAGTGGTTCACCCAGCGCTGGAGACGACGGTGGTGGCGATATTCGCCGCGGCGGCATCGTTCAGAGGTCCGAGTCATAACGTCAGGGCATCGTTTGCGACCCTCGGCTTGGTATCTTCCTCTGCGATCCTCGTGCACCTCACAGGCGGACTCATCGAGATGCACTTTCACTTCTTCGTCATGGTTGCGGTGGTTGCCCTCTACCAGTCGTGGTACCCGTTCCTCGTTGCGATCGGCTTTGTGCTTCTCCATCACGGAGTAATGGGTGCGATCGACAGCTCGTCGGTTTTCAATCACCCGGCGGCTTTGAGAAGCCCCTGGAAGTGGGCTGCGTTGCATGCGCTGTTTATCGCCGGAGAGAGCATTGCTGCACTAACGACCTGGAAGCTGAACGAACTGAGCTTGGACGCTGAACGGTCGACTCGTACCTCCCTGGAGATTGCGATAGACGACCTCTCGGAGGCTCAATCCCTCACACACATCGGGAGCTGGGACTGGGACGTCGTCTCCGGCCGCGTCTTCTGGTCCGATGAGCTTTTCCGCATCTGTGGCGTGGGCACTGATTTCGAGCCGACCTACGACAGCTTCATGGCGATGATTCCAACGCCCGAGCGCAGCAGGCTGGAGAGCATCCTCGAATACACGCTTTCAACCGGCGAACCTTTCGAGTTCGAAACACGGATCATCCGACCCGACAAGACCACGCGGCTCATTCAAGCTGCCGGACGGACCCTCACGGATGAAGTGGGGAACGTCGGACGTCTTGTGGGGACCATGCAGGACATCACCGAGCGCAAACGGCTCGAAGAAAAGGTGACTCACCAAGCATTCCATGACTCACTCACCGGATTGCCCAATCGAGCCCTCTTCATTGACCGCGTCGAGCATGCCCGAGCGCGACAAGCGCGGGATGGAAATGCCCTGGGAGTCCTGTTCGTGGACCTCGATGACTTCAAGATCGTTAACGACACCAAAGGACATCCGGCGGGTGACGCCCTGCTGCAAGAAATCGGTCGGGGGATCACTGGAGTTCTCCGGTCGGCAGACACGATCGCTCGACTCGGGGGCGATGAGTTTGCTGTTCTCCTGGAGGACCTGGAGAGTATGGAAGAGGCAACAAAGGTCGCCGGCCGAATCCTGGAGACCGTCGCAGCAGCGAGATCGGTCGACGAAAACGGGATCCCCATCAGCACCAGCATCGGAATAGCGATCGAACCGACTCCTGGAACGCGGGGTTCGGACGAGCTTCTTCGCGACGCAGACATCGCGATGTACGAGGCCAAGCGAAAAGGAAAAGGAAGCTACGCGATTTTCGAATCCGCCATGAGCACGGATCTGAACGCGCGGCTGGAACTTCGAAACGATCTGCAACGAGCACTCGACACGGAGGAGTTCTTCCTTGTGTACCAACCAATAGTCAAGGTGGACGATGAGGAACTTCAGAGCATTGAAGCTCTGATCCGCTGGCGCCATCCAAAGCGTGGCGTGGTTTCTCCACTTGATTTCATTCCGTTCGCTGAGGAGAACGGACAGATCATAGACATCGGGAGATGGGTTCTACGTCGTGCTTGCACGACGGTCGCCCAGTGGCAGCGTCAGTTCCCCCGAGAGGACGCTGCTCGCGTCTCCGTCAACGTATCCCCGGTACAGTTCCATGACCCCGGTTTCCTCGATGAGCTGAAGACCATTCTTAACGAATCCAAGCTCACCCCCGACTGCCTAATGCTAGAAATCACCGAGGGTGTTCTCGTTCGCGACTCAGAGAGTGTTGCGAACCGGCTAAATGAGATCAAGGAACTAGGCGTACGTCTTGCGATCGATGACTTCGGGACCGGTTACTCCTCGCTTGGCTACCTTCGGAAGTTCCCGCTCGACCTGCTCAAGATCGATAAGTCGTTCGTCGATCTCATCGCGTCCGGCCCAGAAGATTCCGCGTTGGCGCGTGCCATTGTGAAATTGGGTGACACGCTCGGCTTGAGCGTCGTTGCCGAAGGGGTCGAAAGCAAGGATCAAGCGAACGTGCTCCTGGAGATGGGCTGCGCTTTAGCACAGGGGTTCCTGTACTCCAAGCCGGTAGACGGGGAGCAGATCGAAGCACTGCTCTCGACGCGTGCTGAGGCAGTAGCAGAGACCATCTAGTCTCGCCCACGCGAAAATACACCCCGCGCTTAGATTCTCGCGATGGAAATAATTCTAGCCCTTGGATCTGCCATCGCCTACGGAGTTTCTGATTTCACCGGCGGGGTTCTTGCGAAGAGAGCCCATGTCTTCAACGTGATCCTCCTGTCTCAACTCGTCAGTTGCGTCATTCTCGTCCTCGCCCTTCCTTTCTGGGACGGCTCATTTTCTTGGGAAGCTCTTCAGTGGGGAACCGTCGCGGGTGTGGCCGGGATGGCCGGTGCCGCACTTCTTTATCGGGGGCTGGCAATCGGTCGGATGGGAGTTGTCGCACCGATCACCGCAGTTCTTGCTGCCGTGATACCGCTGTCGTTTGGTCTCGCTGTAGGGGAGCGGCCGGGCTGGCTGTCGCTGATGGGAGTTGGAATCGGTCTCGTGGCGGTTGTGCTGATTTCGAGTTCGTCCGAACCTGATGAGGTTACGGGCGGGACGGATGGCGAACCGCTGCCTTCGCCTGGCAGGCGGGGACTCGTGGAGGCCTTGGGCGCGGGTGCCGGGTTCGGACTGTTCTTCATCCTCTTGGAGCGAGCTCCCGATGGTTCAGGCATCTGGCCCTTGGCAGGAACACGGATAAGCATGATTGGGGCCGTCGCATTGCTGGCGGCCCTCACTCATGCTTCCTTCCGACCGAGCACGGGAATGGTTCCTAGCCTTATCTTGCTGGGGTTCACCAACTTGGCGGCAGATCTCCTCTACCTTCTGGCGACTCGAGCAGGACTTCTTTCCCTAGTGGCCGTCATCACTTCGCTGTATCCGGCGGCAACCGTCGCGCTCGCTCGCGGTTTCCTCGGAGAGCGAATGGTGAAACAGCAACTGCTGGGGATGGGCTTTGCCGCGCTCAGCGTGACCTTCATCGCCCTCAGCTAGAAACCCGAGCCAGTCACCCAAACGACCGCCGCCATAACAAGAAAGGTTGCTCCCGCATACCGGGGGACCCACTCCCCTAACTGTCCAGTCTTCTCGTAGACCATCAGTGCAGTCAGCACGGCCATCCAGGTCAAATTTGCAACCCCCACCGCAAACATCAACAGCATCAGCGCCCAGCAACATCCGAGGCAGAACAGTCCGTGACGAACCCCGAGCTCGAGCGCTGCACCCGGCCCCCGTCGGTAGTGTCGCATCAGGAAGGGACCGGGGTGACGGCATTCGCTCAGACAGCGATCCTTGAGCTTTGTGAACTGGAACAGGCCCGCCAGGGCCAAAGCCGATGCGGGAAGCAGCCAGGGCCGCGCCGACAGCCACCCGGAGGATTCTTCGAAGCGGTGAAGCAACATGTCTCCGCCGAGAGCCGCAAAGCCGAAGCCCATCCACACGAGCGCGTACCCCGTCAAGAACGCGGTCAGCACGCGGCCCTGTGCCGGTTGCGAGCCGGAGGTCATCCGAAACAGACGGATCATCGGCAGACTTGTCGGCAGCATCATCGCCACCACCATCGTCTGCCACGACAACGCAAACAGGATGAGTGCCATCGACAGGGGCAATCCGGCTCCGATCAAACCGTCGTGGTGCACGATCTCGGCCGCGCCGATGACCTGGGCCGCGACGATGATGGCCCAGGAAACCCCGATGGCCAGGGGGATCGCCGGCGGGAGGGACTTCCCGCCGGCCAGGGTCCCTATCATGCCGGTTCCGCGTGCCTTATGAGGTAGTCGGACTGGATCGCGTTGCGCCCCTCGAACGACCACACCATCCCGAACTCGGGCAGATTCACGGTGTTGGTCGAAGCCTTACCTACGTATGCCGGCGAACCGGGCACGGTCGAGAAGACTGTGTTCTGCAGGGTTGTCGTGCTTCCGTCCGCTCCCTTGTAGGGGGCCATCTCTGAGGAGAGGAAGTTTTCGATGCGAAGGGTCCCGGCCCCGTCGCGGATCTCATGGCTGATCTTCGCCCGGCGAACGTCGAGGACCTCACCGACGAGTCCGGCCAGGTCGGCCAGCGGCCCGCCAAGCTTCCCACCGTATGCAGCCACGAGAGCGTTGAGCTGCTCATCCGTCGCGCGATCGTCGACAAAGATAGCGACCTTCCACGATCCGGGGACCAGAACGTTGCCCGGGATCTTCACGACATTGACGAGGTTCAACCCCGCGATATCGACTCCGCTGATCGTGCCGGCGTCGAAATGGTAGGCGACGAAGGCGTCGCACGATCCCCCGTCGGGATCCTCTCCGATCCAGCAGGGGCACAACACGTCGCAGGAACACGCCTCCAGCAGCGACCCCTCCAGCTCGTAGACGAGGTCCTCGGATGTCACCTTGCTCTGAGCGACCGCCATGGTCATCACCCTTTCCGTTCGCGGGAACTAAACGGGATTTTGTGGATTGCTGTTGCAACCGTGTTGCAACGAGGGCTCGTACCTTCTGGACACCGAAGGTCTGAAGCAGAAGACTGGTCACGACGGGGAGGGAAGAGATGAGAGCACGCGAACCGGATAATTCCGGATACATCACGCGAGACGGTGTAAACGTCTACTACGAGGTATTCGGTGCCGGCGACACGACTCTTCTACTGATGCCGACGCATCCGATCGTCCACTCGCTCATGTGGAAGGGCCAAGTCGCGTATCTGGCGCGCCACTACCGCGTGCTCACCTTCGACCCTCGCGGCAACGGGAAATCGGACCGCCCCACCGAGCCCTCCGCGTACGACGATTCCCAGTACGTGATCGATGCCCTTGAAGTAATGGATGAGACCGCCACCGAGCGGGCGGTGCTCGTCGGCCTGTGTAGAGGAGCGCACTGGTGCCTCCAGTTGGCGTCGGCCCACCCCAACCGCGTCCTGGGGGTGGTGTCTATGGCCACCCATGTCCCGTTCTTGACCCCACCACATCCTCACCGAGTTGAGCACTCGTTCGACGAGGAACGTGACACCTACGAGGGCTGGGCCATGGAAAACCGTCACTTCTGGAAGCGTGACTACAGGGCCTTTGTCGAGTTCTTCTTCGAGCAACTCCTCCCGGAACCTCACTCAACGAAGCAATGGGAAGATTGCGTCGATTGGGCGATGGAAAGTTCAGTCGAGGCGATGCTCGGCGCCGGCGATGGCCGACCCGATATCGCTTCACAGGAAGAAGGCGTCGGGCTCCTCCGAAAGGTCGCTTGTCCCACTCTTTTTATCCACGGTCGCGAGGATGCCTGTCAGCCGTTCGATCGGTCGGCTCGAGCCGCCGAGCTGACCGGCGGCACGCTTGTGACGCTCGAGGGGGTCGGACACTTGCCTCAGGCGCGTCATCCCGTGAAGGTCAATACCCTCATTCGCTCTTTCGTGGAGTCGATCGCTCCTCCACAGCGCCTTCAGGTCGAATGGACGCGCTCGACCAAACGACCCAGGCGCGCTCTATTCGTGTCCTCACCGATTGGGCTGGGCCACACGCTCAGAGACATTGCGATCGCGGATGAGCTCCGCAAGAAAGAGCCCGAGATCGAGATTCACTGGCTCACCCAGAACCCCGTAACGAAGGTGTTGAACGAGCGCAACGAGATCATTCACCCGGCGGCCCGCCATCTCGTCAGTGAATCCGCGCACTTCCAGAGCGAGTGCGCGGAACATGACCTCCATGCCTTTCAGGCAATAAGGACGATGGACGAGATCCTCGTTAACAACTTCATGGTCTTCAAGGATCTCGTCGAAGAGGAGCACTACGACCTCTGGGTCGCGGACGAAGGCTGGGACGTCGACTACTTCCTTCACGAGAACCCCGAACTCAAGCGCGCGCCCTTCGCGTGGCTGACCGACTTCGTCGGATGGGTTCCGATGCCATCGGGAGGAGATCGAGAGGCGGTCATTTCCGCCGACTACAACCTGGAGATGATCGAGCACATCGAGCGTCATCCGCGGCTCAGAGACCGTTCGGTCTACGTCGGGGATCCCGAAGACATCGTCCCTCTCGACTTTGGTCCCGACCTGCCATCGATAAGGGATTGGACGCAGGAGCATTTCGAGTTCCCCGGCTACGTCACCGGGTTCGACCCGAAGGATTACGCGAACCGCGACGAGCTGCGGGCCCGCCTCGGGTTCGGGCCCGATGAAAAGGTATGCATCGCGACAGTGGGTGGGTCGGGTGTGGGTGAAGCGCTTATCCGGCGCGTGATCGCCGCCTTCCCGCTCGCCAAGAAACTGGTTCCGGAGTTGCGATTGATCGTGGTCGCCGGACCTCGCATCGACTCCGAATCGCTTGAAGGCCAGGACGGCCTCGAGATAAAGGGATACGTGAAGGGGCTATACCGGTACCTGGCTGCCTGCGATCTCGCTATCGTTCACGGCGGTCTGACCACCACGATGGAACTCACCGCGTCCAAACGACCCTTCATCTACGTGCCGTTGCGTGACCACTTCGAGCAAAACTTCCACGTCAGGCATCGCCTCGACCGCTATCGTGCCGGACGGCACATGGAGTATGACGACGCGACTCCCGAAGCGATCGCGCATGCCATCGACGAGGAGATTGAGCGCGAAGTCGACTATCGAGACGTGGAGTCAGATGGAGCCTCCAAGGCCGCTGCCATTCTCGCCGAGTTGTTGTAGACGAACGAACCCGCTGGCGCGGGCGCGACCGACGGCGCTCTTCACGAGCCCTTCATCGCGGCGCGCCACACCCAACAAGAGATCGGCCTCAGCCGTCACCTCCGCCCACCCCATCGTTTCGGAGGGGTCACGGATCGGCCGAATGATGGCTTCGGCCGAAGAAGGCTCATCGCGGGCCAGCCGCAACCGTGCCAAGGCAAAGTAGCTGTGCGCGCCGTGCAGAAACGCCTCACCCGGTGGGACATCCACTCCGTTGAGTAGATCCTCAGCTTTGTGCATGCATGCTTCTGCTTCGTCCCTATCGCCTTCGAGCCACAGCGCAAGACCGAGGTGACTCAGCGCCCGCACCGTGTACGCTTCCGAACCGTCGCGTTCCGCCGCGTCGAGTGCGGCATGAAGATGCTCGATGGCTCGACGCGAATCGCCCAGTTCTGTGAGTGTCCAGCCGAGCATTACTTCCGCAAATGCGATCCACCAAGGATGGCCGACCTCCCTTGCGAGCCGCGCGGCTCGCTCTCCCTCGCGAACCGCTCCGTCCCAATCACCTCGTGACCGATTGATCCAGCCCAGGTGCGCTCTGAAAGCGCCCTGGTAGGCCTCGTAGCCCGTGCGCGCATTGATCTCAAGAGCAGCCTCGATCCTGTCGCTGGCCGGTTGCCACTGCCCGCGGGCGAGCAGGATGAACGACGACTCGAAAACCGTCCATTGCAGGTGCCACATAAGCCCTTGCCGGCGAAGTATGGGCTCCAGTTCATAAAGCACAGGCTGCAATACCTCGATGTTTCCCGAGTACGCAGCCGCAGTCTTGAGTCCGTCCAGAGCGAAACCCAGACCGCGTTCGTCATTCAACGTGCGAGCTTGCTCGACGGCGCGGCGCGCGTAGCTGTACGCATCAGTGAACTTGAGCTTGTTGGTGGCAATCACCGCAAGCCTGCTGAGAACGCTGGCCTCGGCGGATGGATCATCAGCCTGCTCTGAAAGCGCGAGCGCGTTCTCAAGAAAAGGGATGCACTCCGCTGAAGGTCGCCCGAGACCCACCAGAATGTCACCACCAAGCCCCCGTAAGGCCGATATCTCCAAAGCCCGTTCACCCATCTCGTGGGCCATCGCCAGAGCCGCGCGGTGGTCCTCGAACGCGCCGTCAAACTCGGCGAGAGTCTCCCTCACCTGTCCTCTCAGCAAGAGTGCTCGCGCCTCGGTTTTGGAATCGTGTGCAAGCCCCGCGGCATCAATTGCCCGTTCGATCATTCGTTGGGCATCACGGTTTGCATAGCTGCCGGCCGCGCTCTCCGCAGCCTCGAACCAGGCTTTCGCTGCAAGAGAGAACTCTCCAGCGGCTTGGGCGTGAGTCGCTACGGACTCAGGTCGGCCTTCGAGGAGCGCAGCCGCGCGGCGGTGTCGTGAGATCAGTATCGGTCCAGGTGTCGTGCGATAAAGGGCCTCTCGAATTAGATCGTTAGCGAACTCGAACGTCCCTCCGCTTTCAGTCAGGAGCCTGGCATCCAAAGCGCGACGCGCGCTACTGCCTGCGGCCTCAGGGGTGATCTGAAGCATTTGTGCCACAAGCAGCAGTTCAAAAGCGGAACCGAAGACCGCGCCAACGCGGAGGAGTTCTTCGCAGTGGGCTCCGGTTCTTTCGACGCGCCCGACGACTGCAGCAAGCAGAGATTCGGGCACCACGTTCTGGTCTGCTCCCTCGACGAGTGCCCGCAATGTCTCCACGACGAAGAGGGTATGTCCTGAGGTACGAGCAAGGATTCGCTTGGTTAGATCGGGTGCGCCTGCCGATGCGGCAAGTTGCGCCACGGCGTCTATGGACAGTGGCCCGACCTCGAGCCGCTCTGCGATGTCGTGCAGATGGGCTTCTGCCTCGTAGCCCTCATCCGCTCGCAAGGTTGCTAGGAACATGACTCGGGTGCCTGTGAGTCTTCGAAATCCAAAGTGCAACCACTCCAGAGTCGATGATCCTGCATTGTGCAGGTCATCAAGCAAAAGCAGCAACGGAGTGCGCTGACTCGCTTTTCGAAACAGAGAAGCGATCGCCTCAAACGTTCGCCTGCGCTCGATCTCCGGAGTGGACGGTTGATACGAATGCGGTCGCAGAACCAGGTCGATCTCGGGTACAAGAGCAGAAAGGTTCGGGGCCCATTCGCCCGCGAGTTCGCGGAGTGTGTCGGGATCGCCTGCCAGAGCCAGGGAGCGGACCAGATCGGCGAGCGGCTGAAGAAACAGGGACCGCTCGGATTCGTAGCATCGAGTTTGTACGACACGTCCCCCGGTCGTGCGAACCATCTCGGCGACTTCGGATGCAAGTCGCGTTTTACCAATGCCCGCCTCTCCGACGATCGAGCTGAATACGGGAACTGCTCGTGCTGCGGTCTCCCAGCGCGACACCAACCACGCGAACTCCTCGGCTCGTCCCACGAAACTGGGATCGAAGGATTTTCCGACCACCCCCCGCGTCGCACCAAGGTCGGGCAACGGTTGGTTGCGCAGCATCAGTAAATGAAGCGCCTGCGTTTCGGGCGCGGGATCGACGCCCATCTCCTCAGCCAGATGTTTTCTCAACTGATCGTAGATGTCGATTGCTTTGGCCTGGCGCCCGCTCGAGTAGTAAGCGGTTATGAGAGCGCGCCAGGCTTCCTCGTCAAGGACATCGTCATCAACGGCAGAGCGGGCGAACCCGATGCCCCTCTGGTGGTCTCCGGACTCGAGTGCCGCGATCCATCCGGAGCGCCTCGCCCGCCTCAGCAGGTTCCGCATCTCGGCCCGCGCGGGCTCCGCCCAATCCGCGGAGGGTTCATCCTCCAGGACCGCCCCACGCTGGAGGGTCTCAAGCGCGGTGCTTGCAGCCAAGGCGGAGAGGGCGGGCTCGGTCACTGCGCGTCCCTCCGCTTCATCAACGAAGCGAGCCGCCTCATCGAGATCGACTTCGAACCACCCCGACGAGATTCGATAACCTTCCGCTCCACCCTCCAAGGCCTCTTTGCCAAGTGATGCACGAAGTCTGCTGATCAATTGCGCGACAACGCGCTTGTATCCATCGGGCGGAAGCTCTCCCCAGAGCACCTCGGCGGCCCGGTCAGCCGACACCGTTCGAGGGCGCTCAACGATCAGGAGCTTCAGAAGGGTGCGCCCTTTGCGACTCCCCAGTTCTCGTTCTGTGAGTGGCTGCCCTCCGCGCGTGACAACGAAAGGTCCCATCAGCCGCACGCGGAAAGGCTCCCTCTCCAGGGCGGCTCGATGCGCTTCGGGCATTCCCTCCTCCAGAACGACGGGTCGGATCTCCATTCAACGCCTAAAGCATGCCGATGTCGCTTCCCCGCGGTCACGGAAGCGATTGGCTCAGTAGCCCGTCACGGCCGGCTACGCGACTCGATCTCCTCTATACGTGCCTTCACGACTTTCTTGACGAGTGCGGCGGGAAGGGGCTTGTCGGTCGTGAAACGAATCGTCGCCCCCTTCCCCGAGATGTCATAGGGCCGCAGATCCTCCTCGAGCACCTCCATGACCTTCTTGCTGTAGGGAAACAGGCTGCAGTGGTCCTTGAAAGCTGCGAACCCAACAAGCGCCCGGCCCCGATATTTGAAGGTGGGCATCTGATAGCTGATTGTCTCGGTCGTGTCTGGCGCAGCGGCCTTGATCGTCTTGCGGAGCCTCCCGAGCGCGGTCCGCGCCTCGTCTGAAACCTGAGAGAGGTAATCGTCGAAGCTGTCTGGTCCTGCCATAGTTCATCCCTTTCTGGGGGCTTGGCTAAGACCCCCAAAGCCCCATAGGCCGCGAATCGGACCTGTAAATAAGTCCTCTGCAAGCTGGAATAAGGCACCCACCCGATGTGTCGCTGGCCACCTCAGCCCTAACGTGAACTCCAACGGAACACCCACACCGAGGAGGACACGATGCACCCCAACACCATGCAGGAAATCGCACAGCAGCGCAGGACCGACCTGATTCACGAAGCAGATCTGCACCGCCTGGCAGTTCTTGCTCGAGCCCCCAAGACCGACCGGGGGTCCGAGCCGTCACGGCTTAGTCGCTTCACGAGACATCTGGCGATCGCGCGCTGACCGCCCTCGCCCCTTTCCCTCAGAAGCGGTCGACTCGATAATGGCCGATGTGAGTCAGCGAGTCTCTAGCCCCAGTTTCATCGGTAGATCGCACGAACGCGCCACTCTCCAGCAAGCCTTCGAGCGGACCCGCGAGGGTCAGCCGGTCGCCGTGCTCGTCGCGGGTGAGGCGGGCGTGGGCAAGACGCGCTTGATGAACGAGTTCGCGGACACGGTGAAGTCCGCGGGGTCCCGGGTTCTGCTGGGAGGCTGCATCGAACTGAGTCAGGGAAGCTTGCCATTCGCTCCGATAGTCGAGGCGCTGCGAGGACTGGTGGAGGACACCGAGCCGGCCTCTCTCGATGAGCTCCTCGGACCCGCTCGTCCCGAACTCGGCCGTATGTTGCCCGAGCTGGTGACGGCTTCGGCACGCCGGGACGTAGGAGCGGGCCCGGACTTCGCGCAGGGACGGCTCTTCGAGCAGTTTCTCGGACTCCTTCAGAGGCTCTCGGAGGAGTCACCCACCATCCTCATCATCGAGGACCTTCACTGGGCCGACGACTCGACACTGGATCTGATTCGTTTTCTGTTACGCAACCTGCGGGAACCCAACGTGATGCTTCTCATCACCTACCGTTCTGACGAGATCCATCGTCGCCATCCCCTGCGACCCTTCATTACCGCACTCGATCGAATCGATTCCGTGGAAAGACTCGAGCTCGCTCGCTTCGATAGGAGTGAGGTGTCCGAGCAGCTCCGCTCGATCTTGGGCAAGATTCCTGATCCCGAGGTTGTGAACCGTGCCTTTGAGCGCTCAGAAGGAAACCCCTTTTACGTTGAAGAGCTGCTCGCAACAGGTGGCGGATCAGCCGACTCGGTCCTGCCGAATTCGTTACGAGACGCGGTGATGGTGCGCGTCGAGGCCCTCACCGACGACTCGCAAGAGTTGCTGCGCGTCGCCGCAACCGCCGGTTGCCGTGTCGACCATTCGCTGTTGGCGAAGGTCTCCGTCCTCCAAGAGCGACGGCTTCACGAGGCGTTGCGCGAGACAGTAGCTCGTCATCTGCTCGTCTCCGATGAGCGCACCGGTTTTTATGAGTTTCGTCATGCCTTGGTGCGAGAGGCGATCTACGCGGATTTGCTTCCCGGAGAGAAGACGACACTTCACGCTGCTTTTGCCAAGATCCTGGAAGCCACGCCAGAACTGATCGAGAGCGCTACGGGGGCGGCCGAGCTCGCCTACCACTATCACCAAGCGCACATGACTGACGCGGCCCTACCCGCATCTATACGGGCGGGCAAAGCTGCCGAGGACACCTTTGCCTTCCCCGAGGCTCTCCAACAGTACGAACGAGCGCTCGAACTGTGGGGGCAAGTAGACAACCCGGAGGAACGGACGCAGGCCTCGCGCGTCGAGCTCATCAGACGGGCAGCGGAGGCCGCATACCTTTCAGCGCGCGCTCCGCGTGCAATCGCGCACATCAAGACAGCAATCGCGCTCGTGGATCCCGACGTCGAACCGGTAACCGCCGGCCTGATGCACGAGCGTTTAGGGCGCTACCAATTTGCCGGGGGAAACACCGATGCAGGATTGGCTGCGTATTCGGAAGCAGTTCGGCTCGTTCCCGATGAACCGCCATCGGCGGAGCGAGCTCGGGTGCTCGCCGCAAAGGGCCAGATGGTGATGTTGCAATCGCATGGTCAGGAATCTCGGGTTCTGTGTGAGGAGGCTGTGCGAATCGCAACCGAGGTGGATGCCAAGGCCGAGCTGGGGCACGCTCTGAACTCTCTCGGCGTAGACCTCGCAATGATGGGCGACTTCGACGCGGGTCTGCAGAATCTTTACCGGGCGAAGGGGATCGCCCTAGAACTCAACTCCATCGACGACCTTGGAAGAGCTTACGCAAACATCCCGAGCGTCCTGGTCTGGGCAGGCCGGTACGAGGATGCTCTGGATTACTGGGATGAGGGCATCAATACGATCACCCGTTTTGGGGCGGGCGGTTCCTACGGCAGCTGGTACCGAGCCGACAAGTCCGACGTGCTCTTTAGGATCGGACGCTGGGACGAGGTGGAATCGGTAACGCGCGAGCCAGGCAGCGAATCCGGCACGGGGCGAGCGATGCGTCTCTGCACGCGTGCCCAGGTCGCAACCGCACGAGGCCGTCTGGACGACGCGAAAGCAGACCTCGACGAGGCACGCAACTACTCACTCGAGATGCGCGAGCCCCAGTACGTTGGACCTTATGAGAGAGCCCGCGTTCAACTTGCTCTAGCGGAGGGCGATTCACTCAAAGCACGCAGCGTGGTGCGAGAGACTCTCAACACCTTGCACGATAGCGAGGAACTCGCCGACCGTGCACTTCTTTGTTTCCTTGGGCTCACGGCCGAGGCGAATCTCGCCGCCGAGGACAACTCCTCGGGTGAGTTGGCCAAAACACTGCTCGAAGAGGTCCGTCAACTCCGAAGCGCGTCGGCAGACCACCCCCAAGAGAATCCGATCGTCGGCGCAAGTGCCGCCTCAGCGGAAGCCGAGAGATCGCGCCTCCTCGAGCAGGCCGATCCAGACGCGTGGGAGGCCGCCGCGTCCCTGTGGGCCAAAGCCGGTCACCCTTTCCCTGAGGCTTACTGTCTCTTCAGGCAATCGGAGGCGAGCCTCGCCGGCGGCGCTGGTAAAGCCCGCGACGCGTTATTGCGCGCGCGGGACATCGCGACTCGGCTCGGTGCAGCTCCGCTTCTAGCTGAGATCGAGTCGCTAGCGCGACGGGCCCGCATATCGCTCGGGGCACCCCTTAGAAGGCGCGGCCCATCCACTTCTCTCACGCCGCGCGAGCTCGATGTTCTCCGTCTTGTTGCGGCCGGCAAAACCAACTCGGAGATCGGGCATGAGTTGTTCATCAGCGCCAAGACCGCCAGCGTGCACGTCTCGCACATCCTTCAGAAGCTTGGCGTCTCCAGCCGGGTTCAGGCCGCCGGGGCTGCGCGGGACATGGACCTCGTCGCAGGTTCATAAGGGGCCCCGGATCAAACCCCGGTGGGGCCGAGGTGCCATGCGGACACGGCCTCGGCCCCCTTGAGATCAGAAGACGACCAGTGGGCCCCCGAAGAACGTGTCGGCGACGAAGTTGATGAAGAAGAACCCAAAGAACAGGAAGTTCAGGGACAGCAGCACGTATGTGTAGCGGGGAGGTTTCGCAGGTCCGGGCAGCTTGCTGTTGAGGTACATCAGCACGAACGGGAAGAACAGCGCGCCGAAGTTGGACATGTTGGCGGTTATCGAGATCAACCGCGCCGGGAAAGCCAGCCGAATGATGATGGCGATGATCACCAGAAGAAAGATCATGAAAGGGAAGTAGAAGCGTCGAGGGTCGCCAGCGGTGATGCGGCGAAAGCCCGGGCTTATCGCGTTCATCGCATCGGTGAAGTTTCTGACGAGGGCCTCGAAGATCGCCACCTGGGTGTCGAACAGAATCAAAAAGCCCAGCAGAAGCGCAAGGTAGAAGAGGCCGCGGCCGTACTCCGACTCGAGTACCTCAGCCGCGAACGTCGGGATGTTCTCCTCGGTGGGTACCCTGCCTGACAGAAGCACGAGTTGCCTCATCAGGATCGTGGGCAACAACATCCCGAGCATTGCTCCCACGAAGAAGATTGCCCACATGTCGGTCAGCAGCAGCCGGTGCCAACGGCGCCACATGCCGGCGTTCTTCTCGTCGTCGGGAAAAGTAATGCCGACCGGCTCGACGTCCTGTTTCTCGCCGCGTCCTCCCGCAAGGAAACCGACCCGGTGACCCATTCCGTAACCCTGATCGCGGTAGTGGCCCATGATGTACCAGTTGAGTCCGGACGCTAGGGCTGTGAACCCCGCGAGACCTCCAAGCAACGTAGCGTCGGTCCCCTCCGGTGGCAGAGCGGGTGTGATGAAGCCCACAATCCCGTCGACCCACACGTCCACCGGAACGATGAAGAGGTCCAAGATGAACAACGAGATGAGTTGAAACGCGATCAGAAACAGCGCTGTGATCTGCAGGGCTCTAGAGATCTTCTTGGCCAACGCCGCCAGCACGAAAACGACTGCAAGGAGCCCGACGGTCAGGAGCCACACACCCCAATCCTCGGATGGTCCCGATGCGATATCCCCGGTGATGAGCGTCATTAGGCCTTGACCGGCAGCCGCTGCCCATCCCCCCAGAATGTTCGCGAAGAAAAGCGCGAAGAGAGCAAACGGCACCCAGAAGATGAAGCCGGGAGGCGTGCGGCCAAAGCCCACTACGGGTACCTCGCCCGTCGCGACCACATAGCGTCCGATCTCCACGTTGTAGAAGACCTGCAGCAGCGCGGACAGGAGGATGACGAAGCCGAGTCCCGTGAAACCTTCCGGTCCGATCGCAAGGGGACCGAGCAGCCATTCACCGCTACCCACCGAAATACCGAGAGCCACGAGGCTCGGGCCCAGAGCGAATCGGAACATCTCTTTCTTTCCGAGATGTGGGACCCCGAAGACCTCTTCCGGGCTGGGGAGATCCATGACCTCCAAGGGCGGACGGCTTACCCCCAGCGGATAGGTACCAGCGCTCGACTTGCTTGGGACCTCTGTCCTGGCCATGTCCCCTCCTTAGGCGTCTGCTCTGCAGCAACTCCCGGAAGTGGTGAATCGGGCATATCGTCGCTTCCCTTGCAGCACTCCGAGCAAACCTTTGGTTGGGTCGATGCCCCAGTACGAGTGCCGCGAGTCACACAGTCAGCGTTCATCTTGTGCTCGTGGGACGCATGACTCTTGGTCTGGACAAGGCCACACCGACCCGAGGCATTCGTCCCGGGTCGGTGGCAGGGGGGCTTCAGTTGGCGGTGCGGCGTTCCGGTGCAGGCTCGAGCGCGTCGGCGACGATCCTCAGGCCACGAGCGGCGCGAATGCGGACCGGCTGGCCTACGGAGTTCCTTCGGGGGCGACCGGACCCTGGCTGGTCCTCCGAGAACTGCTCGGACACGAGGCGGGAGGCCATTTCTAGAGCTGCAAAGTCGAGCACTGGATCCCTCCTTGGTTACCGTCTAACTGACTATAGCTAGACACACTACCGGGCTTGACGCCGCTGTGTCAACCAGTAAAGTGCATTTAGATGGAAACACCGCAGGTAATCCAGGAGATCCGGCTCAAAGGGGGGAACCTCGCCCTGGACCTGGTCAACACCAGGGACACAGCGCCGGACGGGAAGCCTGGATTCGACCGGCTCATCGATTACAAACACCTGCTTGCGTGGGCCGTCAGGGCAGGTGCGCTATCGACCGAGGCCGCCGAAGCTGCCGCTCGTCGGGCGGCGCTTCGTCCCGCCGAGGCCACCGCGGCTCTTAGTCGCGCCCGAGCGCTTCGCTCTGACATCTTCGGGGTGTTCGAGGCGATCGCGCAGCATCACCAACCACCGAGTCCGAGCCTGGATACCCTGCGCGGGGCTCAAGCTGAGGCAGTTGCCAGCGGGTCACTGGTTCGCAGGGGCGACGCCTTCGTTTGGGACTGGTCGAACAACGAGGAACTGCAGAGTGTCTTGTGGCCGGTCGTTCACTCTGCAATGGAGCTACTGACCTCTAGTGACTTGCGGCGGGTCAAGCGCTGCGGACGTTGCTCATGGCTCTTCCTGGATACGACCAAGAACAGAAGTCGCCGGTGGTGCTCGATGGAGGGATGCGGGACCAACGAAAAATCGGAGCGCTTCATCGCACGGCGCCGAGCCAACCGGCAATGACTGAGGACTGGCCGAGCGCAGAACTAGCTTAGGGAGTTCAGAAGCGCTTCGACGACCCGAACGGCCAAGAGCCCTACAAACAGGTAACCGAGAAGCCGTCTCCAGAATGCACGACGGAAGTCCGGTGGACTCGGTTCGACCAAAGGAAAATCGTCACCCTCGAATTTGCGCAGCAAACCCGCGCGTGGCGAACACGTGGGCTGCTTCCACGGGACTGACAACACTGAGGAGCACTCCTCGCTCTCTCGAGTTCCACCTGCTACCCATTTCTCTATACATCCACCCCCACCTCCGATGTCCGAGCAGATCGAGAGGCTCGTGGAGGAGGATGGCTACATTCGGCTTATCCCTGGGATCGTGACTCACGAACGGAACCATGAAGAGTGTCAGGTTCTCCAGAACCTCTTCGGTTTCATCTCGTCCTGCGACCCATTGAAGTCCCTGCCGCTCTTTCATCAGCGAGACTTCCGAGGCAGACCACCAACCGCCGTCCGAAGGACGCTTACGGCCCGAATCTGTTTAAGGGGAACATGTACGTCCCGGTGAAACATCACGGGATGATGAATCAACACAGTCGCTCCAGTAACCTCAACATACGCATCTCTCACAAAGACCTGCCGCAGCATTGTTCGGATGAAGTAGCCGCTCGCAACGATTCCCGTCAGCACCGCTAGCGCGCCAAGCACAGTTCCTGTCGTTATGCCACCCGAAGCGAGAATGGGACCCAGAAAGAGACCCCAAACCAACACCATCAAGAGGCCGAATACCGCCCCGAATGCCGCCAAATGCGATTTCCAGTTCGCAGGGCGAGAGGCAATCGAGCGCAAGTGGTGGGCATGCCTCTACATCGGTTGCGACCGACCCTGGGTGAAGCCACGCAATCTCATCCAAAGAAGACGTGTCTTACTCTTGCTGCTGATCCCACTCGGTTTTTGTCAGCGCGTACTCGACATCACCCTCCTCCGAGCCCTCGATAACATCCGGCCAGTCTTGATGGAAGGTCTTCACGAATCTCAGACCGGCTTTCTCCATCACACGCCATGAGGCGACGTTGACAGTCATCGTCGACGCGACCACGCGCCGCACACCGAGCTCGGTAAAGCCCTTTCGGATCAAAGCGCGCGACCCCTCGGTCGCGAAGCCCTTGCCCCATGCCGACCGTCGCAGCCGGTATCCCAGTTCTGGTTCGTCAGGACTCGCGCCCTCCTCCGGCCGGAAATGGAACCATCCCAAGAACTCTCCCGACGCTTTCTCTATCACGGCCCAAAAACCGTAGCCTGCAAAATTGTCGTAGTACCAGAGGAAGTCGGGCAGAAATTCGGTCTCGATCTCTTCGCGGGAAGTCGGCCGGCCTCCATTGAGGAATCGCATGACTTCGGCATCGCCGTCCAGGTCGACCAGGAGATCAACGTCCCTTTCTGTGAACTGTCGCAGAAGCAGACGCTCGGTTTGTAGGAAGACGTTCATCTCCGACTCACTCGGAATCGGAGGAGAACCGGCATCTTCGTTGTCCCGGTCATCCTCCAACCTTTGCTGCTCCTCCACTTGATGCGACTTGCCTGGGTTGTAAATGGGATCGACGGCGCTCATCGCTGAGCCGAGAGCACTGCCGCGGCCATTCCGGTAGTAGATCCATCCTCGCCGCTCCGCCCAAAGCGCCAGAAAGTGCAACAGGAGGCCCGCAACCCCGACGACAAGCAGCACTATCAGTAGCGATCTCATTGCTTACAAGCTACTAATGATCCACAGGAACGTCTCAGCGTTCGAGTCGTGTGTGAACTTCGTATCGATCTCCGCGGTAAAGCGAACGGACGTACTCGATCACGGCCTCATCAGAGGCGCGCGTAACGCGCTGAATGAGAAACGCTGACTGGCCCCCGGGAGTGCCGAGCAGTTCGGCCTCCTCATCGTCGAGGGCAACCGAGCCGATGCGCTGGACGGCGGTGTGTACCGGCACCTCATAGCGGCGTTCGAGAACCTCGTATAACGAAACTCCCGAGAGGTCCTCGTCCTCGAGACCGGGGAACCTGCGAGACGGCAGGAAAGCATGCTCGAGTGCCATCGGCGTGCCGTCGGCGGTCCGAACCCGTTCGATGCGTACGACAGCGGAGTCAGGTGCGACCTCGAGATTGGATGCAACGATGTCGGATGCTGCGACGACTTCCTGCGACAGGACCTGCGATCCCGGCGTCATGCCCCGAGCCCTCATGTCCTCGCTGAAGCTGCTCAGCATCACCGACTGGGTGATTTTCGCCTCGGCCACGAGCGTCCCCCGTCCCTGAAGACGGTAGATGACGCCCTTGGACCCCAGTCGTTCCAATTCGCTTCGAACCGTCATGCGAGCGACTCCGAATCGCTCGGCCATGAGTCGCTCGGATGGCAACATGGTTCCGGGCTCGAGCGACGCAATTTAGCCCTCGAGGATCTCCTGGAGCTGTTCCCCTTTGGGGCGCCCGAAGGTTAGCTCCTTGGGAAGATGGAGCGCTGGCTCGATCGCGGGGTCAGTGTCCGGCATGACTCAACTCTATTGAGTGCGTCCGGCTAGTTCGGGAATTGAGGTGTTGCGAGGATCAGGCGGCATCGAGCCTCTCCTTCCCCCTGGTCCAGTACAAGAGCGCGCCGAGCACAGGCGCAGCCACGAATGATTCGAGCTCGAATCAAAATCACTTCCTTCGTGCGAAACAACTTTCGCAACGACCAGCGTGATACAGAAGGTCTCCCACACAACGTTGGTCAAGAACGATTCAGTTCCCGAGAAGCACCAGGAGGACCGAGGCAAGATGGAAGAAACATGGGAACGGTCGCAACAGATGCTGATCGGTTGGGATGTTCCAATCGAGATGGACGACGGCCTCGTACTGCGCGCCGACATCTTTCGGCCAGAAGGCGACGATGGATACCCGATAGTCCTTGCTTACGGGCCGTATGCAAAGGGCTTGCCCTTCCAGGAGGGATACGCGGATGCCTGGCGGGCAATGACTCAGAAACATCCGGAGATCGAGTCCGGCTCCTCAAACCGATACCAGGCGTGGGAGGTCTGCGACCCAGAGAAGTGGGTTCCCGACGGCTACGTTTGTGTACGCGTTGACGCGCGCGGGTGGGGCCGTTCCCCGGGTTACATCGAGCCGTGGAGTCCTCGCGAGGCCCAGGATCTGTACGACTGCATCGAGTGGGCCGCCGCCCAACGATGGAGCAACGGCAAGGTCGGCCTGCTCGGTATCAGCTATTACGCGATCAATCAATGGCAGGTTGCAACTCTACAGCCGCCGTCTCTCGCCGCGATGATTCCCTGGGAGGGCTTCGCCGACTTCTATCGCGATTTCAGCTATCACGGGGGCATCGCGTCCGATATGAAGAAGGTCTGGTACCGACGCACGATCACCACCGTGCAGCATGGCTTGGGTGACCGAGCCGCCAGAAACCCGAATACCGGCGAGCTTTTTGCGGGCCCGGAGACTCTCACCGATGACGAACTCGAGGCAAACCGAACCGACTTCCTCGAGGACATCGACTCACACCCTCTGTGCGATGCGTTCCACAACGAGCGGACGGCGGACTTCAGCCGTATCACTGTCCCCTTTCTTTCATCGGGAAACTGGGGTGGCTCGTCCCTGCACCTGCGCGGCAACGTCGAGGGTTTCGTAAGGGCAGCCTCGCAACAGAAATGGCTGGAGATCCACGGCTTGGAACACTGGACCGAGTTCTACACCGACTACGGCGTTCGTCTGCAGAAGCGGTTCTTCGACCACTTCTTGAAGGGCATCGACAACGATTGGAGCGATCAACCGAAAGTCATGCTGCGCGTGCGAACTGTGGATGGAGGGTTTCTGGATCGAGGTGAAAACGAGTGGCCGATCGCGCGCACGGTCTGGACGGAACTGCACATTGAACCGGCGACGGGCATCCTTTCGGACGAGCCTCTCGGCGAGCCGAGTCACGCATCGTTCGACGCGCTCGAGGACGACGGGATTACCTTGTCCACCCCTCCACTCGAGCGGGATACCGAGATCACTGGCCCGGTGGCCGCCAAACTTTTCGTCTCCTCCAGCACCGCCGATGCTGACATCTTCTTGGTGCTACGGGTGTTTGACCCAAGTGGCGAGGAGGTCGTGCTGCAAGGCGCGGTTGACCCTCACACTCCGATAGGGCACGGATGGCTCCGAGCGTCGCACCGCAAGCTGGACGTCGAGCTCAGCACTCCTTATCGGCCGTATCACACTCACGACGAGACACAGCCACTCACACCGGACGAGATCTACGAACTCGACATCGAGATCTGGCCGACGAGCATTGTGGTTCCACGCGGCTATCGGATTGCACTAACAGTTCGAGGCAAGGACTACGAGTTCGAGGGGGCTCAGGATGCTGTTGAGCTCGGGCACTTCAAAGGCAGCATGATGCGCGGTGTGGCCATCTATACGCACGACGATCCCAAGCACCGTTCCGCCGACCTCTACCGTGGCCGAACCACTCTTCATGCAGGCCCTGGTCATCCGGCTTATCTGCTGCTCCCGCTTATCCCTGCAAAAACGGACAGCCAAGGATGAACAGCGCGCAACGGATGTTTCTACGTCGAATCAAATCAGGAATACCTTGCCGGACCCAATCGGGCCGTATAGCGTCCACCTTCATTGGGAGGAGTGCATCACCTAGCGATTCGCCAAGGGGGCCTGAAGTGGTGCTAGGGCGCATGAGTCGGCATACTTCGAGCAAGGACGCGGCCGAGGGTCGATCGGCCCCAGCTCTCCTCAGGAGAGTTGGGCGCGGTTCCGGTCGTTCGGACCTCCTCCATCGCTACAGAGTCAGCCTGGTTTGCCTTGCCCTCATTCTCTTGGTTGCGGCTTGCACCAACACCTCGACACCAACGGGCGAGGGAGGCGGTGACGACGGGGAGAGCTCTGGCGAAGTCAAAAACCCAGGACAACTCGTGCACGCACAGGGTGGCGAACCCGAAACTCTTGATCCGGCTCGGGCGGAACCCGGGGGTCGTGGAGGGCAAGCAATCATTCAGGCGTACGAGACACTCGTCGCTCGACCAGTAGAGGGGCCGGACTTCGTTCCCTCTCTCGCGACAGAGGTCCCCACGCAGGAGAACGGTCTGATTTCCGAAGACGGGCTCACCTACACCTTTCCAATCCGAGAGGGCGTCGTCTTCCACGACGGGACAGATCTCACTGCGGACGACGTGAAGTTCTCCTGGGATCGCGTGGTCACCATGAATCTCCCCGAAGGGGGGGCCTCTCTAATCACTGAAATTGTCGAAGAGACGCGCGTCGTCGACGATTTCACCTTCGAGGTAACCCTGAAAGAGCCTGCCGGTTGGTTCATGGCAGCAGTGGTTTACACACCGACTGCAGCCATCGTCAGCCAAGATGCAGTGGAAGCAAACGGTGGCGTGGTCGCCGACGAGCCCAATGAGTTCATGGACACAAACATGGTTGGCACGGCCCCCCACAAGTTCGTGTCGTGGGATCGTGGTGTCAGTCTGCGATTCGAGGCGTTCGAGGACTACTGGGGCGAGCCGGTCGATTTCGATGCTCGCTGGGAAGTTGTTCCGGACAATAGCGTTGGGCTGCTAGGCATGGAAGCAGGCGATTTCGACGTCATCGAACCCACCCCGCAATTCGCTGCAGAAATGAGTGGCAACGATGACATCTGTATCGAGGAATCTGGGTTCCTCCTGGAGCCCTTGCACCTCTCTTTCAACCTGAACATCCCTGTCGACAAGATGCCGCCAGAGGACACAGTTCCTTCTGACTTCTTCCAAGACGTTCGGGTGAGGCAGGCGTTCAACTACGCATTCGACTACGAGGCTTACATTGCGGCGGGGCTCGAAGGATTCGGGGAGCCCGGAACGTACCTTCCGCCCGACATGTTGGGTTCAGATCCGGACGCCCCCAAGTACAGCCAGGATCTCGCTCAAGCCGAGGAGCTGTTCCGTGACGCGGGCTGGTGGGATGAGGGATTCACCGTTTCGATCCTCGTCGAGTCGAACAACCCCACGTTCGAAGCCGTTGGCTTGATCCTGAAGGACTCGCTCGAAAGGCTGAATCCAAAATTCAGGGTCAACATCCTCATCGTTCCGGAGGCCCGCTTTGACGAGGCGCATGGCACCGTGCCCTTTGAGTTTGCGATGTGGATCAAGAATGCAGACCTGTTCGCCGATCCGCATCAGCTGATGATGACCTACTTCCACCCGGACGGTGAGTGGGGTGAGACGCTGGGCTTCCGCAACGGATACGAGGATCCGGATCAAGTAGCCGAGATGATCGAGACCGCCGGAGCATTGGCGGACATCGAGGAGCGCGAGGCTGCTTACTCGGAGTTGCTCACCCTGTTGCACGATGATCCAATGTGGCTGTGGGCGGCGGACGAGAAGAACGTCCAGATTCACCAGTGCTGGGTTGACTTCCAGTACAACCCGCTTTGGATCACTCCACTCTGGCAACACATGGACAAGTAAAGGCCCCCGGAACCCGAGCGGTTTCCTTAGGACAACGATAGGTCTCGATGCAGATTCACCAGTACATCGTCCGGAGGCTAGTTAAACTTCCGCTGGTACTTATCGCGGTAACGATTCTGGTGTTCGCGCTGTCACGCGTCGGTGGGTCCCCGATTGCGATCTATCTCCAGCACGACATGAGCCAGGAGGAGGTTGCGGCCCTCGAGGAGAGGTACGGCATCGATGATCCTCTGCCGGTTCAGTACGTTGCATGGCTCGGCGGTGTCCTTCGGGGTGACCTGGGCTGGTCTGGCGTCTCGGTCGCAAACGTCTCGGACGTTCTGCCCGCGAAGTTCATGGCTACCTTGGAGCTGGCTACTGCGGGTGCGCTGATTGCGATCGCTTTCGGGCTTGGCCTCGGCACCTTTGCCGGCGCCCGAAGGAACCGATTAGCGGATCATGTCACGCGCGTGGTCACGGTGAGTGGTGCGAGCCTGCCTCTGTTCTGGTTTGCCCTGCTAATGCTGATCTTGTTCTACCTCATCATCCCGATAGCGCCGTTGGGGCGGTTTGACGAGGCAATCTATTCAGAGGTGCAGACCTATACAGGCTTGTACACGGTGGATGCGATCCTCAACCTGAACCCGACCGCCTTCCTCGACGCGATCAAGCATCTGGCCCTTCCCGCCTTCGTACTGGGCTTCGAAGGCATGGCCGTCATCGCACGGATGCTGCGGTCATCGATGGTGGAGGAACTGGGCGAGGACTACGTGCTTGCGGCGCGCGCCAAAGGTTTGCCTGAGCGAATGGTCATACGTCGTCATGCGTTTCGAAACGCGTTGGTTCCGACGGTGACTGTGATCGGACTCTCTTGGGGGATCCTGCTGCAGGGGACAGTGGTGGTCGAGCTGGTATTCCGATGGCCGGGAATGGGCCGGTGGGCGACCGACGCGATAATCCGGGGAGATCGCGCGACCATCTTGGCGTTCGTGTTGGTAACCAGCATCGTTTTTCTCACGGTCAACCTAATCGTCGATGTGGTCTACGCCTATCTTGATCGCCGTGTGGTCCTAGGATCGTGAGATGAGCGACGCGATCGCAGGGATCCGGCGGCCGGACAAAGGTCACCGATGGGAAGCGACCCGATCGCGGGCAAAGCGCTTCGGTGAGCTCTTTTCGGAAGCGAGTAAGAGTCCGACGACAGTCATCGGGGCCGTCATCATCGTGGCTCTCATGGCGATGGCACTGTTCGCGCCACTCTTGATGCCGGCGAATACGCCAGACGCGTATCAGATGCCAAGGGACTGGATGCAGATCAACGCCCCTCCGGGCACTCCCGGTCATCTTCTGGGTACAACGGCCCAAGGTGGCGACGTGCTCTATGGAGTTGTATGGGGGGCCCGAACCTCACTGCGACTGGCGTTCATCGTCGTGTCGATCACAGTGGTGGCGGGTGTCGCAATCGGGAGTCTCGCAGGATTCCTCGGCGGCAAATGGGATGAGATCCTGATGCGCGTCGTCGATGTGTCCTTAGCCGTTCCCGAGCTGATCCTTGCCTTGGCCATCGCTGCGGTTCTTGGGCCATCCTTTCAGAACATCATCATCGCCATCTCGGTCCTCGGATGGCCGAAGTACGCCCGCATAATCCGTGGACAGATCCTGTACATCAAGGAGAACGAATACGTCGATGCTGCTCGGGTGATGGGGGACTCCACATGGCAGATCTATCGAAAAGATCTTCTGCCTAACGCGATCACGCCTGTAGTGGTGCAGGCCACACTCGAGATGGGCCATGTCGTCCTCTTCGGGGCAACGCTCAGCTTTCTCGGACTTGCCGAAGCCGGGCTCGCCGAATGGGGCAACCTAGTTAGCGAGGGGCGCGAGGGAATCGTTGCCGGTCGATGGTGGGCCGCAACCTTCGGCGGTGCGGCGGTGTTCCTGTGGTCCCTGTCGTTCAATCTCGTCGGAGACGGATTGCGCGACGTTCTCGACCCCAGAACGGAAGGGCGTTGACGAAATCCGCGCGGGACACCTCTTCTGAGGAAGCACTCGGGATCTCTCCCGATCGACCCCCGCTACTTTCCGTCCGAGGACTTCGCGTTCGGTTCGCCACCAAACGGGGACTCTCGTCAGCAGTCGATGGCGTAACTTTCGACATCGCCGAAGGCGAGACACTTGGACTCGTGGGCGAAACCGGATCGGGAAAGAGTGTGACCGCTCGTTCCCTGCTTCGATTGGTACCAGAACCGCCCGCGCAGTTCGCGGGAGGGGAGGCGATCTTTCGCCCACGTGTCGAGTGCTCGAGATGCCACGGAGTCGGGTGCGACGCTTGTGACGGCATCGGTCGGATTGTCGCGCCCTGTCGAATGTGCGCCGGCACGGGCTGTCCGACCTGCCAAATGACCGGTGACGAGACGGTCGACCTTCTGGCCGCTTCCGAACGGCGCATGCGCACGATTCGTGGGAATCACATCGCAATGATCTTTCAGGACCCAGGCAAGGCGCTCGACCCGGGCATGTCCATCCGAAACCAGCTCGCCGAGGTCTTCGCTGAGCATCGTTCAGGCGAGATTCTGCGCGAAGCAGGAATGGATCCCGACCAGACAAACGTTCTGATGCGTCGGGACGCCAGGCATCGTGGCCGCCTTCCCGAAAGACTCCTGCTTGCCGTTCCGCCCATGCGTCGTCGCCATCGCCGGCTGGAGGCCGTCATCGACGAGCGCATCGCCCGGGCGCTGGCAGAAACGCGAATTCCGAACCCACGAAAAGTCATGGACCGATATCCACACGAACTTTCAGGTGGGATGAAGCAACGAGTGATGATCGCGCAGGCGCTTGCGGCGAACCCAGAGTTGCTCATTGCCGATGAGCCAACAACCGCGCTTGATGTCACGATTCAGGCACGGATCCTTGATCTGCTCGCTGAGTTACAAGAGCGACTGCATACCGCGGTCCTGTACATCAGCCACGACCTCTCACTCGTTCAAAGGATCAGCGACCGAGTCGCTGTGATGTATGCAGGCCGCGTAGTCGAAATGGGTTCAGCCGACGAAGTGTTCGGTCAGCCTCAACACCCCTACACACGCGGACTAATCGGCGCGATTCCATCCACCGGACAACGTCGTGGGGAGCTAATCGCAATCGAGGGTTCCGTGCCGGAGTTCATGGACCTTGCACCCCGGTGCCGCTTCTCGGGCCGGTGTCCTTATCGTGCGCCCGTATGCGAGCAGATGGACCCGCCGCTGAACCCGCAGAGTGCCGGGACGAGCGTCGCGTGCTTTCTCTACGAGCGAAGCGCCGACCTGGGTGTCGATCAGGACGAGATGCCCTCGCGGGACATCAAACGATGAAAGCTGGGGTCGTGTCGTCAGGACGAGCCGATGCCAGTGTCACCCACGTGATCAACGTGCGCGACGTCAAGAAGTATTTCTCCGTCCGAGAAGGGGTTCTTCAGCGCGTCGGAGGTCACGTTCGCGCGGTTGATGGCGTGAGCTTTGACATCCGGCGGGGTGAGACTGTCGGGCTCGTCGGGGAAAGTGGTTGTGGGAAAACGACGCTGGGTCGATGTATTGCGGGTCTGACCCAGCCCACTGACGGCGGCGTTTACTTCCGGATGGACGACGAGTCCGTACGGCGACTCGACGCCGTGCGCGAGATCGAGCCGGAACGGCGAAACCCCGAGGACCTCGACGCGATGAAGAGCTTGTCTGACCGTTTTCGTATCGACCACATGCCGAAGCCAATGTGGCGGCAGTACCGGCGCAACTGCCAGATGGTGTTCCAGGATGCATTCGCCTCGCTCAACCCGCGCCACCTCGTGCTGGACATCGTTGGGCGCCCGCTCCGGATTCACCGCGAGGCCTCGGGTTCAGAACTAACTAGAAGGGTCGTCGAACTACTGGAAAGTGTCGGTCTCGGGCGACAGCATCTCTACCGCTATCCGCACCAGTTCTCGGGAGGACAGCGCCAGCGCATATCGATCGCCCGGGCTCTCGCACTCGACCCTGAGTTCATCGTGCTCGACGAGCCGACGAGTGCGCTCGATGTCTCGGTACAAGCCCAGATCCTGAACCTCCTTCACCAGCTGCAGCAGGAGCATGGGCTCACGTACCTTTTCATCAGTCACGACCTCAACGTGGTGCGACACATGAGCGATCGCATCGTAGTTATGTACCTGGGACGGATCTGCGAGGTAGGAAAGGCCGAACAGATCTTCGGTGACCCGCGTCACCCTTACACGGAGGCGTTGCTCGCTGCCAACCCAGGCCTCGACGAATCAGTCGCCACCATCCGGCTCTCGGGAGCCATACCGGATCCCGCCGCTCCGCCCCAAGGTTGCAGGTTCCACACTCGGTGTCCCGTTGTAACTGAGCGTTGCGGATGGGATGTAAGCGACGTGCTTCGGATCCTCGAAGAGCGAGGGCACCTGCTGGAGGGTCTAGCAGGCGTCGAACGACGCAACGCGTTCGAGGGTTCGCTGACGTTCGAGTCCTCGGACAAGGCTCTTGCCGCTGCAGCGGAGCTTCGGAGCGACCGTGTCACAAGCGCGATGCGCGCGGCTCAAGAGATCCTCGAGGTGCGAGATCGATCGCTGCACGTTCGATTCCCAGTCGTGGATGAGATGAATGTCACCTCGGTAGACGAGGACCACCACACCGCGTGCATACTCCACGACGATGGGGATCCCAAGGGATGGAACTCATCACACGCCTAACCGCGTGATTCCCTCCGACTCCTTCTAGGTCTTTTCCTCTCTACTCGGAAGGGTCACCTCCGCCTTGCGCTCCTTCACTTCCGGCTCCCAACGCGTTTCTGTGGGCTCGGCGAGACTGTTGCGAAGAGTTCCGATTCCCTCGATTTCCAGCTCGACCTCGTCGCCGGGGCTCAGCTTGCGGTAGAGCTCCAGGCCGCAACCGAGACCCACCGTGCCGCTACCGATGACCTGACCCGGTACCACGATCTCGTTGCGTGAGGCGTAGGCAACCAGCTCCTCGAGGCCCCATGTCAGCGTCGAGGTGGATCCTCGCGACCACTCCTCGCCGTTGACCCGAGCCAGCATCGTTAGGTCGCCGAGATCGAGCTCGTCGAGAGTCGTCACCCAAGGACCGAGCACGGTTCCGAAGTCCTTTCCCTTCGCGGGTCCGAACCCTGCGGTCATCTCGCGAGCTTGCATGTCCCGGGCGCTGAAGTCGTTCATGACGGTGACACCAAGGACGTGTGCAAGAGCCTCCTCGGGTCGCAGGTCCCAACCCGTAGTCCCGATCACGACCGCGATCTCCAGCTCGTAGTCCATGTACTTGGCGCCACCCGGCCAGGGAACGGTGTCGTCGTGGCCCAGCACCGTTACCGGGTTCATCTTGTAATAGACGGGGAGCTCGTAGAAGAGATCTGGCACGGTCCGTTTGCCGCGAGCGTGTGCGTTAACCAAGTGTTGCTCGAACGCGGAAGCGTCGAGCATCACAGGCGGATCGACTGCAGCAGTCCAATTCACCTCAGAGAAGGGGATCATGGCAGCCTCGTCTCGCTCCTCGATTGCGAGGGTCACGTGCTCCTTAAGGACCTCGCCGGCCCCCAGCGCCGCAGTCAGGCTTCCTGGGAACAGGGCCGCGGCAAGCCGGCCTGCTGCATCGGTCGAGGCGCCCTGGCGCTCCAGCCGGCTGCGCTCCGCGGTGCGCAGATCGATCACGACCTCGTCGTCGGAGATCACGGCGACCATGCGTGCGCTGCTCGCCATCCGGTCCGTCTCGGAGGATCCGCGACAACTTCACACGTCCGCTCCCGCGTCTCCGTTCGCTCTCTTCAATACGGGAACCAGAATCTCGCGCTCGCGCGACTCCAAGAGGGGGACGATCGTGCCCTCGATCAAGTCTCGAAAGTGGGGAGTCTCCCGATGTGCAAGAAGGGCGGCTTCGTCTTCATACTCCTCGTAGAGAACGAACACGTCCGGATCCTCTGTCGAGCGCGCGGCGTGGTAGGTCAAGCACAAGGGCTCGTCCCGCCTGACGGCTTCACCCATGTCCCGCAGGGCCTTTTCAACCAAATCGGCCTTTCCGCTCTGGACGTGATATCGAGCCAACAATGCCTGCATATCGCTCTCCTTCTAATAGAAAGACTCTGCTGCGCAGGGATCTTCCAGATGCATCAGCTTGCGAAGGTGCTCGACCATCACGTCACACCTGCGTCGTGTGACTCGATGTTCAGCAACTCCCTGTGACCAAGTTCTTTGAGCATGAACCGGCGGAGGATAAAGATGATCGTCGCGGACATGAAAGAGGCGATAGCCGCGGTGATCCAGATGACGGTGAACGAGTATTCCTCTGCAAGGAAACCAAGTCCGGCGGGTCCGACGATGGCGCCCACGAACGCGCCAGTCTGAGTGACACCGACCGCGGCTCCCGGAGCGACCGGGTTCAACCGCACCATCGCGAGATTGTAGGACCCGAGCCACGCCCATCCGGTCGCGAACGAAACGGGGACAGCAATCAACATCACCCATTTGTTCGACACACCGAGCATGAGGAATCCGATCGTCCCGGCGATGAGCATCCAATTCACGAGATCCAGCTGGCTCCCGAGGCGCCGATCTGACCACCCACCAACAAAGATCCGGCTCGCGAGTCCCACCACACTCCCGATCGCGACGAGGATGCCCGCCCCACCCTCGCTCATTCCGGAAGCAACGGCTGTGCTCACGGTGTATGCGCCCAGCGACGCGGCCGCTGAACTGCCGAGTCCGAACCCCACTGCCGAGAAGATCAACAACCGAAGCGACATGTCCGAGCGACCCGATTTCGATTTCCGATCCACCCGCCCGGACGGTTTGGGGATCGCGAGCAGCGCGGCAAAACTGAGCAGAGCGGCCGCGGCGTATGCCCAGTGCCACCCCACAGTCAGTGCGATCGCTGGCACCGACAGACCCGCCAGGAGCGTGCCTATAGGGATCGATGAGTGCTTGAGGCCGAATGCCAGGCCGTGACGCTTCGGGTTGACGTTTCGCGCGATCAGCACGCTCGATGCCGTGCGAGTCAGCGCAGTCCCCAGTCCAGCGAGCGCGATGAAAGCCGAAAGGATGACGGGTGATGTAGCGAGCGTGGCCAACCCAAGAAAGGAAGCGATGTAGACCACCGTGCCGATTCGGAGAGCCCATTCAGGGCCGGTTCGATCGGATACGTGGGACAGGGGAGCAGAGAACAGGGCGGCAGCCGTGAAGTACGACGCGTAGACGAGCCCGAGTAGATCGACCGAGAGGCCGATGTCGTCGCGGAGTTGCACGGCGAGCGCGCCGGTGAGAAAAATCGGCAGAACGCCGACGGTGTCGACAGCCATTGCGACCGCCGCCGGTCGTACCAAGGAAGTGGATGATGCAGTCACCCCGGATCAACGTTCCCTTTCGTTTCTGTTTCGGCGGCCGTTGCCCCCCCACATCACTACGATGCTCTTGATGTTCAGGAGCCCTCTTCGACAACGTGTTCAATTTCGGCCGACGCCTCATCGCGAAGCTCCTCCCACACCGTGTTTCGCAACTTCCCGAAACGGGTGTCGGCGAAGATCTCGCTTACGTTCCTCGGATGTCCGAATGGAATGTCGATGATTCGCTTGACACGCCCGGGCCTGGTCGACAGGACCGCAACACGGTCGCCCATGAGGATTGCTTCCTCGATGCTGTGTGTGATGAAAATCATCGTCCGCTGCTGTGTCTCCCAGATCGACAACAGCTGTTCCTGGAGGATCTCCCGAGTCTGTGCATCGACCGAGGCAAACGGTTCGTCCATCAGTAGCACGTCGGGCTCCATTGTCAGAGCCCGCGCCAGGCCGACGCGCTGTTGCATCCCGCCGGAGAGCTGGTAGGGATACTTCTTCTCGAATCCCGTGATGTCCACCAGTTTGATGTACCGCAGCGCCCGTTCGAGTCGTTCCTCCTTCTTGACTCCGTTCACCTTCAACCCGTAGGCGACGTTGTTCTCAACGGTCATCCACGGGAACAGGCCAAAGTGCTGGAACACCATTGCCACATTTGGGTGCGCACCCTTCACGACTTCGTTCTGAATGAGAATCTGGCCCGTAGTGAGGGGAATCAGCCCATCAATGCATCTCAGCAAGGTGGTCTTGCCGCATCCCGAAGGCCCCACGATGCAAAGGACCTCGTGCTCGTAAATGTCCAGGTTGAAATTCTCGAAAGCCACCACCTCCCCGTCGGAGAAGGCCTTCGAAGCTTCCTGAATCGAAATGACGACATCGCGCTGCTCCATCGTGTCCGAGCGCGCTTCGACCGATGTCATGAAAGGTTGAGCAACCTACTCGCCGTTCCTCCGAGGATCGCCTCGACCACAGCGGGGTCGTCGATTGCTTCCTTGACCTTTCCAACAGGATCGGCCTCACCCATGTCAAAGGGATGGTCACTACCCAGCACCACTTGTCCCGCGCCGAGCCGCTCGACGAGGTAGCGGACTCCTGCCGGGTCGTGGTTCAGCGAGTCGGCATAGATGTCCTTCAGGTACTCACTCGGCAGCTTGATCGTCGTGTCTGCCTGCTTGCTCAGTCGCTCCTTGTAGCCGTGGTCCCAGCGACCCACTAGGCACGGGAACGCGCCGCCGCCGTGCGAGTAACACACCTTCAATCCCGGGAGGCGCTCGTAGACGCCCCCGAACACCATCGATCCAACAGTGACGGCTGTGTCGATGGGGAGCCCGACAAAGTTCTTGAGCTCGTGCTCGGACATACGCTCCGGACCGAGCGGAGAGAGGCCGTGCGAAAACACGAAGAGATCCCGCTCCCGAATCTCCTCCCAGAAGCGAAAGAACGACTCGTCACCGAGGTTCTTGCCTCCGATGTTGCTACCGACCTGAATGCCTTTGAATCCGTAGTCGTCTACGACTCGCTTGAGCTCCTTGAGGGCGAGGTCGACGTCCTGCATCGGCAGGTTGGCGAGAGCAACGATCCGCCCGTTGTGTTGATCCTCGAGCTCCGCGTACGCATCGTTGATTGCGCGGCTCACCGCGAGACCTACCTCGGGATCGCAGTCCATGTGAGACAGCGGAGGTGCGATGGACGCGGCCGCCACATCGACGCCTGCGTCATCGAGATCTTTGATTACCGTCGCTGGATCAGTCAAGAAAGCGGGCAGAGGCTGTTTGAAGCCGTTGTCCAGCTTGACGAGTGCGGTGCCGTCATCCTTCTTGACGACCTGACCAGCAATGGGAAGCTTTCCCGATACGACCGCGTCGGCAAAAGCCTGCGGTACATGATGCCAGTGGACATCGATGACTCTTGTCATTGCTATCTCCCTTTCCATACGGGTGCTCGGTGTTCCTCAAAAGCTCGAGCACCCTCCTTGAGGTCCTCTGTGTTCCAAACTTCCTTCAGCATGTAGCCGGACAACTCCAGGGCGTCCCGCAGACCCAGGTTCAGGCCCTCCATGATGGCCTGCTTCGACCACCGCACGGCAAGCGGTGAGTTCTTGAGTACGTCTTGTGCAATCTCCTCTGCTCGGGTCAGCAATTGATCGGCCGGGACCACTTCCGTGATCAGACCTATACGATGCGCCTCCTCCGCATCGATGCGATAGGCCTTTCCCTGCAATGTCATCCGGAGCACATAGTTCAGCGGGATGCGCCTGCTGAGCCCGATGGGTTCCCAGCCCGAGATCAAGCCAACGTTTACATGCGGGTCGAAGAACTGAGCGTTAGGCGATCCGATAATGATGTCGGTGTCGGCCATGAAATGCAGACCACCGCCGCAGCAAATGCCGTTCACGGCACAGATGATGGGCTTGTGGATCTGCTCCATGAGCCGGGCGATCGGCAACCAGACATGCCCCATCGGACGAGTACGCGACTCCTTCACGTCCACGCCGGTGCAGAAGAACTTCTCGCCGGCGGACGTGACGATGGCAACCCAAACATCGTCGTCGTCCCGGAAGTCGGTCCAGATCGCCTCCATCTCGTCGCACATCTGCACGTTGAACGAGTTGCCCGCGCGTTCGCGGTTGAGGGTGATGTAGGCGATCCTGTCCCGCTTCTCGTAAATGGTCTCGACGAGGGACAGGTCCCCGATGCTCTCGATTGGCATATCGGTGTCTCTCCTCTAAATCGGTGAAAAGCCTCCGTCGACGTTGATCGCTTGCATCGTGATGGCACCAGCACCATCCGATACCAAGAAAAGCAGAAGAGGAACGACCTCCTGAGGGTCGATGAAGCGACCAATCGGGATCTTGGCAACCCAGAACGCCCGTGTCTCCTCCGGTGTCTTTCCGGCATCGCGTGCGAACTTCCTCATGCTGTCCTCGACCATGTCCGTCAGAACGAACCCCGGACAGATCGCATTGACAGTTACACCATGGGGTGCAGCCTCGAAGGCAACCTCCTTAGTCAGTCCCAGCACCGCGTGTTTGGAGGACACGTACGCTGCTCGGTTCGGGCCGATTGGCACCTTGCTCGAGGTCGAGGCGATGTTGACCACACGCCCACTGCCCCGCTCGAACATCTCACCGATGATCTCTCGGATCGTGTAGAAGTAGGAGTTCACGTTCACCCCGTAGTGGTGCTCCCACGCCTCGTCGCTGTGCCCGGCAATCGGTTCGTTGTCGAGTACGCCCGCGCTGTTGACCAAAACGTGGATTTCCCCGAGCTCTTCGCGCGCGCGACGGACTGCCTCTTTCACTTGATCCCGGTCGCTCACGTCTGCCGGAACTGCGACTCCCCGGCCCCCGAGTCCCCTGACTTCCTCGGCGAGCTCTCTCAAAGCCGACTCGGTCCGCGCCACGAGCGCAATCGATGCGCCTTCCTTGGCAAGACCACGAGCAATCTCGCGACCTATGCCTTTGCTGGCTCCCGTTAGGAAGACGTTCTTGCCATCCATCTGACCCATCTCTTTACTCCCTCCTAGCACGTCGTTTTATCGACGCTGCTCTTCTTCGACAATCTCCTCGAGGACCCGGTCACTCGGCTCCTTGCGACGCTGCCGAACTTCCTTTCGAACCCGTTCGAGCACGCGTTGTGCAACGTCGTCATCGATCGGGTCCCAACCGTGATCCAGCACACGGCGCTGGATAGCCTTTACACCGGAGTAATGGCAGAGGGGAACGTAGGCGTCGTTGCCGATCACTTTCGGTGCCCACGCGTTGAAGGACCACTCGTCACCCTCGGGGAGTGCGTAGTGCACCTCCGCTGCATGCGAGAACGCGGTCTTCCCAGTGCCCGCCATGTGCGGGGGAATCGGCTGATTCCAAACATCAGCAACCCATTCCGATAGATCCTGCAACAGGTCGAGCCGCATTTTCGTCTCGTAGCCGTACATCATCTCGAGAACCGACGCCAGAACCGCCAGGTTCGGAACGCCTGCACGCTCTCCCAGGCCGTTGATGCAGCCCTCGAGTACCTCGGCACCGCCTTCGAGCGCAGCCAACTGCCCTGCGGTACCAAGTTCGAAGTCGTTGTGGCTGTGAATGGCCAGAGGGATGTCCGGGCCGATTATCTGCTTGACCTCCCAGGCGTGGTGCTTGTAGACGGCCGGGATGCAGGCGCCACAGATGTCGTCGATACGGAGTGCATCGATTCCGGCTTCCTTCAGGCGCGACACGATTGTCTTCAGCCACTCGAGGTCCAGGCGGGAGAAGTCCATGAGGTTCGGGTTCATGTACGCGCCCTGTTCCTTGCCGTACTGAATCGCCTCACAGGCTCGATCGAGTGCTTCCTCGCGCGTGATGGTGAGGCCACCCATGGACTCGACGAGCTTGTAGTTGTAATCGGAGATAGCGAATGCCGGACACAGAATGTCGGCTCCAGCGTCAAGGCAAAGGTCGATCTCCTGACGGCACTCTTCCGGGTTCAGCGCCGAGGTGGGGTGCACGAGGGCCTGAATAAGGAACTTCACCCCCAGAGCCTTCGTCTGTTTGATCTCCTCGATGAAGTCGTGGTGCATCTCGACGATGTGCACACCGACTTGGTCGATCCGGCGGGCGAATTCCAGAACCTCCTCGAGTCCCACCGACACGCCCGCAACCTGACGTCCCTCGCGCAGCGTCATGTCCATTAGCGTGACCTGAGCCGGCAGGTGCATGTCGCGTCGAACTCGCTCGTCGAAGTTGTAAGGGCTTACTGCCCACATCCCCTCCCGAAAACCAGGTGTGTCCTTCCCTGTGTCGGGGACGTGTCCGCCCTGCTCGGTCTCGGCATCCATCCGCGCGAGGGGTTCAACCTCCGTCGGGATACCACCATGGAGTAGCTCTCTCAGATCGATCGCCATGCTGCATTGCTCCTTTCATAGGCTTTCGTTCGGTGTGATTGGCTATCGAGAACGGCGGTGACTTGGACTGACGTCATCCGAGTTGTCTCCACTTCTCGAGGCCCTGCTCGGCTTTCTTGAGCGATATGTAGATCAGGATTCCGGTGATGGAGAACACCACGGCCGGCACGAACGCATGCGACAGAGCGAGTCGACCGGAGTACCTGAAGATCAACGCCCCCAGACCAGAGAGCGCAGTATCGAACTCGGCGACGACTACTCCGACCAGTGCGCGGCCGATCGCCAAACGAATCCCCGCCACGATGAACGACATGGAGGCGGGCAGCTGGACCTCGAGGAGCATTCGAGCGGGAGATGAGCCAAACGATCTCGCCACTTCGAGAAAGCGAGCGTCGACGTTACGGACCCCCGCGACGGTTTGAAGGAGCACAGTCGTGATGACGAGAGTGAACACGATCATGGCTTTCCCGGTGTTGCCCAGCCCGAAGAGCAACACGAAAATCGGGATCAGGGCAGGAAAGGGCGTTGCATAAAAGGCATAGACGTAGGGCCCGAGGCTCGTATTCAGTGGAGGGATGGCACCGATGACGAGGCCCAGGACGATACCGAGCACGATTCCGGGGATCGACCCAAGGACCAGAACCTGTGCGCTCTCGAAGGACGCCTGCCAAAGCTCCCCTGTCTCGCTCATCTCGTAGAAGGCCGCAACGGTCGACGCCGGTGTCGGCAGCGGGATGGCTTGGTCGTAGATGAAGGTCACATACCCCTGCCATACGAGAAGGATGACTACGAATACCCCGCCAATGAACACAACACGGGGCCAGTCAGTTCGTCGCAGCCTGGAGGCGACAGCGCTCATCCTGGTGACACCTTCCACTGACGAACGCGCCGCTCCAGCAGACCCGTCGACCATGACAGCAACAGACTTATGCCAGTGAAGGTAAGAACCACCACGAGCATGGCATCCATATCGAACTGAAAGCCGTAGCGAAGGATCAGGTACCCGAGACCATCTGGTGACGTGTAAAGCTCAGCCACCGCGGTGCCGATCATCGCGCGCGCAGCTCCGAGGCGGAGCCCCACGATAAGAAACGGCAGACTGGACGGAATGATGACGTCCCTCCAAAGTCTGCCTTCGCTCACCCTCAGGGACTGCGCGACCTCGAGCAAGGTCTTGTCCACGGACATGGCTCCCTGATGAACGTTGATGAGTATTGGAAAGATCGCGAGAAGAACAACGATCAAGAGTTTCGTTTTGAAGGTGTATCCAAGCACTGCCGTCAGAATCGGAATGATCGCGGGGAGCGGTGAGGCGTACAGCGCGTTGAGGTACGGCGACAAACCAACGTCAAGCAACCTGACTCTTGCCAGCAGAAGTCCAAGCAGGATCCCGAGCACGGTTGCGATGGCAAAGCCCAAAAAGAACAATCTCAGCGTCGAAAACAGAGCCGGGAAATAAAGCTCGTCGCCGATGACCTCAGGCACGGTTTTAAGGACGGCCGAAGGTGGCGCAGAAAAGATGGGGTTGATCCTGCCCCCTGAGAACATGAGTTCCCAGAGGGCAAGGACCACGACCAAACCCGCGAATCTGAGCAGCCACCGATTGTGCAGGGCTCGCTTCATCCAGCCATCGCTGGACTGCGCAGCTCTCACCGTATGGATCGCATCCCGTGCCGTCTCATCACCCTTGCAAACCGGTCTCTAGGTCTCGGCTCAGAAACCTTGCTCCGCCAGCAGGTCTGCAGCTTCCTCACAAACAGAGGTATCGATCAGATCGGTTGCAGGAAAGTCTTCCTCGAGGTTGCCGAGCTCTACCTGAAGATCGATAAGGAAGTCGTAGCTCTCCATCGGCATCATCTCGTCACAGGTGGTTGGGAACCGCGAGCCGAACGTTGAATACGCCTCTTCAATGACGCTCTCGGGCTGCTCACTCACAACTGCCATGCGCTCGATTGCCTCCTCTCGATTCGCTTCATCATCCAGCCACTCGCCCACCCTCAGCAGGGCTGCTATGAAACGGGTGAACTGATCACGCTTCTCTGGGTCGTCGAGCAACGGTCGAGCGGTCGACCATGTCGTGTAGTGGAACAGCGGCACGTCCTCCCACGCATTCGCGAGAACGTTCAGCTCCGTGCCGAGTTCTTGCTCGGCGAAGATCCGCTCGTCGATGTGCATCGTGGTGGCCTCGATCTCGCCTTGGGCGATGCGGGGAACGAAGCTCTCTGGTTCCCCTACGATCAGCTCCACGTCCGAGTCGATGTCGAGTCCGCAGCTCGCCATGTACTGCTCGGTGACGGCGTGGACCAATCCACCGGGCCCGTCGGTGGCGACGGAGCGCCCCTCCAGGTCCTCGCAGGTTTCGATGTCGCCAGTAGCCACGGTCTGGAAGTCGGTCAGGGCTCCGCCGGCGGCGATCCCCACGGCTTCGGCCCCCTCACCAAACGCAAGAATGGGAGAGACCGAACCGGACAATCCCATGTCGAATTCTCCGGCTGCCATGGCTCGGAAGGCCGCGATTCCAGACTCGAAGTCGATGATCTCGACTTCGATGCAGTTGTCCCGCATGTAGCCCAGGTCGATCGCTAGTGGAAGCATCATCTGAATGAAATCCGGTGGCAGACCGGGGTGGCCTACCTCCATGTCCTCGATCTCTTCGCAGTCCTCTCCACCCACCGCGCTCGCGCTGGCGTCGGTGTCGTCGCCGTCGTCGTCCCCACCGCATGCCGCCACAAACAGCATCAGAACGGTCAAGAGAGCCAGAATCCGTCGATGAGTCATTGCTACCCCCTGCCGGTCCGGTGTCCGAGCCAAGCAACCCGGTTCGCTATCCCTTGTACGGCGTGGAGGGATGGTAGACACATGACGGAAACAATGGCAAGGAAAGCTTCATTTGATTCACCATCGAAACATTCGTCATTACTTCAGGGTTGCTCTTTGACTCTCATGCGGGATTAAATACCGCAGCATGACAGCAGCTCAGGACGCTGAAACGCCGGCCACTCCACAGCCGCGTGGTTTGCTCGACGTCCTGGCGGAGGTGCCCCGAAGCGGCCGATGGATCCTTCCGGCCTTCGCTTCGGCCTTTCACGGCACAGATGTTTCGACGCTTGAGCTAAGAACGAGGTCCTTGGTCCTTCTGCGAGTGGCGGCGGTCGATCGTGCGCCCTACTGGCGGCTTCAGCTCGAGGCAGGGGCGCGCGACCTCGGTATTACAAGGGACGAGCTCGCGCTCATTGGGTCCGATGAGTGGGAGTCGGCGCCCGTCTTCAGCGAGCGGGAACGGGCGGCCATCCTGTGGGCGGATCGCGTTGCCCGCAGGCTCGCCCGACGTGACAAGAGAGCCTTCGAAACCGTCAGATCGCACTTCTCCGACGAGGAGATGGTCGAGCTCACCCTGGTGGCCTCGCTCGGTGCCATGGCCGATCGGTTGACGAACGCACTGAGGATCGCTCCCGAGCCTTCTATCGGCCTGAGTCCTGGGTCGACGCGAACGAGCGAGAGCCTGGATGCTTGGCCCCCCCGGATGTTCGAAAGCGACTTGTGTGCCAGCTGGACCGGGATCTTTGGATGACGAGCGTTCCTGCACGGGTTCAAATTGTGGAAGATGGTGCGGCCACGCCGGCGGTCGAGTCGATCTTCCAGGGGGCCGAGGAACTGCTGGCGTTCGTATCCAACTTTGCCAGAACTGCCGCTCACGTTCCCTCGGTAGCCCGCTGGCTGGTCCCAATGATCGCGTCGATACAACGAGGTGGATCCGATGCAGCCCTCGACCCGCGAATCAAAGAGCTCGCCATCCTTCGCACCTCGACGAGGAACGAGTGTTTCTTTTGAACGCAACACAACATCCGGCTCGGTCGAGCCGCCGACCTGACCGATGCAGAGATCGATGCAGTTTCCGGAGAAGATCCCGCAGACGCTGGGGTGTTCGATGAGCGCGACCTCGCAGCTATCGAGTGGGCGGATCGTGTGACGCGCAACGAAGCCCACGCCGATCCCGTCGCTTGGGCCCGCGTGCGCGAGTCATTCGATCAAGCCCAGGTCGTTGAGCTGACCCTCGCCGCTTGCCTCTTCAATTTTCTGAACCGGTTCAACGACACGATGTGGTTGGAGCTCGATGGTGGCGCGCCACCGGGAGCCCAGTTGCACATCGAACCCTCGGCCTTCCGCAGATATGCCACGACTATGCACGAGGGAGCCTGACGTGCTCGAGCATCTTCGTGTAATCGAACTCGGACAGGTAATCGCAGGCACGTTTGGCGGCATGATCCTGTCCGACCTCGGAGCAGAGGTAATCAAAGTCGAGCCTCCGATTGGAGACCCCGGCAGGCGGTCGGCCATCTACGGCGTGGGCGACGAAAGCGCCATCCACCTCATGCACAACCGGAACAAGAAGAGCATCGTTCTCAATCTCAAGACCGAAGGCGGTCGAGCAGTCCTCTTTGATCTCCTGAGAACTGCTGACGCTGTGGTCGAGAACTTTCGCCCCGGCGTACTCGAACGACTTGGAGTGGACTTCGAACGGATGCGAGAGGTCAACCCGGAGATCGTGCTGGTCTCGGTCTCGGGGTTTGGGATGGACAGCCCCTACCGAGATCTACCCGCCTACGACCTCATCCTGCAGGCAATGACCGGGCACATGTCGATCATGGGGGAATCGGGTCGTCCTCCCGTGATCATGGGCATTCCGATCGCCGACCTTCTGGCGGGAGTGTTCGCAGCGGTAGCCGTGCTTGCGGGGGTCGAGAACCGGCGCGAGCGTGGCCGGGGCGAACACTTTGACCTTGCGATGTTCGACGTAATGGTTGAGATGCTCTCGCATGTGGGGACCCTGTATCTCAATTCGGGGCTCGACCAGCAACCACAGGGATCCGCACATCCCTTCATTACGCCTTGGCAGGCCTTCCGCTGCCGCGATGGGACGCACATCGTGGTTGCCCCGCGCGAGGAACACTTCTGGACGAAGTTATGCGGCGCGCTTGGCGTTCCCGAGCTTGCTGAACGGCCGGAGTACGCAGACGCCAAATCGCGACAGGCCCATAGGAACGAGCTGTTACCGATACTCGAGGAGATCTTCGTCCGACAGGACGCGGCGGAGTGGCTCGACATCCTCCAAGCTGCAGGAGTACCAACGGCGAGGGTGAATCGCATGCCCGAGGTGTTCGAGGACCCGAACGTTGAGACTCGTCGAATGATCCAGTCCTTCCAGACGGAGGCCGGAGTCATGCGCGCGGTTGGCAACGCAATCAAAGTTGCCGGCGTGCCCGAGGACCCGGCCACGCCTCCGCCGAAACTGGGGGGCGACACCAAAACAATCCTTGGTTCGCTGCTCAACTACGAAGACGAGCACATCTCTCGGCTCCAGGAGGAGGGCGTCTTCGGCGACGCCTTGGCCTCAACTCCTCAGGCTCGAAGTTAGGAAGGGAAGCGCATGGCCTCGATCCGTATTGCAGTCGTGCAGTCGGCAACACAAACCGACGATCCTCCGAAGAACGTTCAGCGCGCACTCGCCTATATCGAGCAAGCTGCCGCGCTGGGTGCTCGCATTATCTGTCTGCCCGAGACCTTTCCCGGTCCCTGGACGCCACCGGTTGACTACGACTCACTCCCCGAGTTGGAAGCCAAGGCGCGCGACCTGGACGTGTACTTGATCGCGGGAATGGTCGAGGAGATAGCAGGCGACCCCGATCATCACTACAACGCACTGGTGCTTCTCGGTCCAAATGGCGAGAAGGGTCGCTACAGAAGGACGACGCCGCAAGGTCCTTGGATCTATGAAGGAGGTTCGTTCTGGGACTTTGGCTACAAGGCGCACGACGCCCTTCCAGTCTTCGACATCGGTGAGTGCACGATCGGTCTCCTGATCTGCAGCGAGGTCTACGTGCCCGAGCTCGCGCGGCAGCTGGCCTTGAAGGGAGCCGAGATCCTCTTCATGCCGGCCGGACTCTGGAAAATGGCGCAGTGGGATACGTGGCGCGTTCTAACCAGAGCCCGCGCCATCGAGAACCTCGTCTACACCGCAACCTGTCAGAACATCCTCGGTCACGAGACCAATAACGCAGGTCTCGCGATGATCTGCTCTCCGGAGCAAGTGCTTGCCGAGTCCTCGGTGGAAGGTGTGCTCGTGGCCGATTGCGATCTGGACCGCATTCGGATGCTGCGAGAGGAGCAGGACGGTAGAGGCTTCCCGGGCGAAAAGGCATGCAAAGCCGGTGTGTTGTGGCAGTGGTATCAGCCACACCTCTATCAAGCGGAACAAACTGAAGCGAGATCCGATGTCTGAGGGTCTGATGACGGACGACCTTCGAGCATTGATCGGAAAACCGTGGCCCCCTGTCGTGTTCGAGGTCGAGCGCACCGGTATCCGTATGTGGGCGCGGGCCGTTGGGTTCGAAGATCTCGTCTACCACGACGAGATGTCGGCGCGTGAGCGAGGCTTCGAGCGGTTGCCGGCTCCCCCCGGGTTTATGGGATTTCCGCGCGCCCGCCCTGGCGATCCGGAACCTGGACCACCCATCCGCGGGCTCCATCCAGATCTGAACCGCAGTCTCAACGGTGGTACCGAGTTCGAATACAGCTCGCCGATCCTGGCGGGCGACGAGTTGACTGCAACTACGACGATCGTTGACATCAAGGAGCGTTCCGGGTCGGTCGGACCAATGCTGTTGATCACTCGTGAGACAACGTTCCGGCGCGACGGCGAGGAGGTAGCACTGATGCGAGCCACGGTGATCAATTACTGATGGAGGAGCAAGCGTCCATGACACCTGAGACGCAGGTGTACATCGAAGACGTGCGCGCGGGAGATGAGATTCCCGAGCTCGTAAAGAACTGCTCTTCACAACAGCTCGTGATGTGGGCCGCGGCATCGGGAGACTTCTACGAGATTCACTATGACGTGGACTACGCGCGAGAGCTCGGACTGCCTGGTCTAGTGGTCCACGGAGCGCTAAAGAACGCCTTTCTTGGCCAGCTGTTGCACGAGTGGATCGCACCCCTTGGGAAAATCGCCCGCTACGGATGCAGCTACCGAGGGATGGACTACCCAGGAGAGGATCTCCGCTGCCGCGGCACCGTGAAGGACGTGACGCAGCGCGCCGGAGATCACGCCGCCGAGTTGGACATCTGGATCGAGAACCCGCGCGGTGAAATCACGACGCCCGGGAGTGCCGTAGTCGTGCTCCCTTCACGAACAGAGACGAGGACCCGAGTATGAAGGTCGAACCTCACTCCTCACCTAGGGACAACGACGACGAACGTCCCGCGGTCCCACCTGTGTCCCGCAGCCGCTTTGCCGAAGCGGGGGCAAAGCCTCCGGCGCTGGACAAGGTGGACGTGGTTCTTGGCGAATGGTCAAACGGGCGTCCCAAAACCGACCTCGAGCCGATTGCCGTCACGATACGGGTGTCGCGGCTCGCGCAAGTTCTACAGGAGCGCATGGAGCGGGCGACTTCGAGGTTCGGGCTCGACTGGGGCCAGTTCCTGGTTCTCGCGGCTCTCCGCGGCGCCGGGTCTCCGTTTCGCATGTCGCCCAGGGAACTGCACCGGCTTCTGCTGTTGTCACCGGCGGCCGTAACCAACCGCCTTTACCGTCTCGAAGCCAAGGGATTCATCGAACGGACCGCTGATCCGACCGATGGCCGAAGCCTGCCTGTGATCCTCACTGCCGACGGCCTCAGCACGATCGATCGGGCGATGACCGCATGCGTTGAAGGCGAGCGAGGACTCCTCGCGGGAGTTGACTCCGAAGACCTCGAGACCACGATTACTACTCTTCGACGACTCCTCGCTGCGTACGACGAGTACCCAACTCGCCGCAGGTGGCAGCGCAAAGGATCACTAGCTGACGAGGCGCTCCGAGCGGCCCCCGTCGAGACGACGGAACCGATGGTCGAGCAGTCGACTCCACCGGTGATGATCGTGCCGAAGCCGGAGATGTGGCCCACCTCGACCCGCGACCTAGAGCGGCTACAGCGAAAGCTAGCGCGGCAGGTGGACGAGAACGACCACTGGCGGTGGAGAGGCGAGGGGGAGCCGGCAATCGGCGGCGTGTTCGTCTCCCTGCCTGGAAAGCGCCATGGGGATCAAGCTCGAGACATCGCCTGGGCTGCGGCTGTGATCACGCAGGGCCACAACGTGGTCGCCACCGCGACGGCAACCCGGAAGTTGGTGAGTCCTTACAAGCCCGGCTACCTGGCCCTTACTGTTGGCCCCATTCTCGAGGATGTCGTACAGGCACTGTCGCAGCCACCCGACATCATCATCGTCAATGCCGCTGGACGCGACCACATCCGCGGGGCCGGCCTGGCGATCCAGCTTGGTGCCGCGCTCGATGTTCCTACGATCGGAGTCACGGAGCGCCCCGAGATCGGAGTCGCGCTACAACCCGGCGCTCACCGAGGTGACTGGACCCCGGTCCGGATCAACAACCGGCTCGTCGGTTTTCGTGTCCGCTCCCTTGCAAGCGCAAATCCGATAATGGCCCATGCCGCTTGGTTGACCTCCCCTGAAACCGCGCGAGACATCGTCCTGCGCGTAACGGGCCGGATGCGGGTTCCGGAACCTCTGCAACGGGCGCGACAACTCTCCAGAAAGTTGCGGAGCGAGTACGAACGCTCGGTGGGCACCGGTCTGCAGGATGGGATTCACGGATGATCGCCTCGAATGGTCGCCGAGATCCTGCCCCGGAGAGGCACCATTCGGACGAGCACGGGGAGGGTGGAGCGGGATGAAACGACCGGATTGGCCGGTGGCAGTCATCGGTGCGGGAACCATGGGACACGGCATCGCCCAAGTCGCTGCGAAGCAGGGATTCGAGGTGCGTTTGTACGACCTGAGCAGCGAAGCGCTCGACAAAGGGATGTCGGGTATCGAGCTCACGCTCGACAAGGCGCTAGCGCGGGGCGTAGTCACGCCGACCCAAAAGGAAGAGACACTGCTTCGGATTCAACCCATCGACGAGCTCAAGAAGGCGGTCGACGGATGCCGCTTCGTGATTGAAGCAGTTCCCGAGGATCTGACGATCAAGCGAGCGGTGTTCGAGGAACTCGACCGGCATGCTCCGTCAAACGCGATCCTCGCGACGAACACTTCTGCGCTAAGCATCACGGAGATCGCGAGTTGGACCGAGCGACGGGATCGCGTCATCGGGCTTCATTTCTTCAATCCACCCGATCGAATGCCACTCATCGAGGTGGTGAAGGGGCTGACCACCACAGAGAAGACGATCGAACGGGCGAGACGCTTCTGCGACCAACTCGGCAAGGAGACGATTGTTGTCACCGACCGGCCTGGATTCGCAACAAGCAGGTTGAGTGCCATGATCGGGAACGAAGCCTGGTACATGTTCATGGAAGGAGTTGCGTCTCCCTCCGACATTGACAAGGCCGTCAAGCTCGCGCTCGGGTTTCCGATGGGGCCATTCGAGCTCGGTGACCTTGTCGGGCTCGACGTCCGTCTGAGCGTGCTCCGCTATTTGCACAACACATTGGGCGAGCGTTTCAGGCCCTGCCCTCTTCTCGTCGAGTATGTCGACGCCGGATACCTCGGGCGCAAGACGGGACGTGGGATGTTCGAGTATCACACCCAGGATGGTTGAGACCGGCGCGCTGCTTCAAGAGAAAACGGATGGCATCGTGGTCCTCACGATCAATCTGCCGGATCGCCGCAACGCGCTCTCTCGCAGCAACTGGCTCGAGTTGCGGGGCGTGCTGGCCGTCCTGAGGGATGATCCCGAAACCCGAGGGCTGATCATCACGGGTGCCGGCGATCGCGCGTTTGCCGCGGGGGCGGACGTTGCAGAGTTGGTTGACCGGCCCCCTCTTGTCGCGCTCGAAGGTTTGGTCCAGGGGATCCTCCTTCAACTCGAGGACCTACCCTTTCCGACCATCGCCGCACTCAACGGCCACGCTCTCGGTGGAGGATGGGAGCTTGCACTTGCGTGCGACCTGCGCGTGGCAGTCCCTCACGCGAAGGTCGGGTTTCCCGAGGTGGGCTTGGGCATCATCCCCGGCGCCGGAGGAACACTCCGGTTGTTACAGCACGTAGGGGTAGGACACGCGATGGAATGGATTCTTACTAGCCGTCTACTCGATGCACGCGAAGCCGCATCATTCGGCCTTATCAACAGAGTGGTCGACAACGGCGACGTCGTCGACTCGGCGCGCGCCCTGATGGAAGAAGTCAAGTCACAACCCCAGTTAGCTGTTCGTCTCGCGAAGATGATGGTCAGGGCAACCGCCCGCGGCGATGCGGGTCCCGAACTTGAACGGCTTGCGTACACGCTCTCGTTTCATTCTCCTGAGCGGTCCGAACGCATGCACCGTTGGCTCGATCAGCGTTCTAAGGGGCCGGGTAACTAAAGCGACACGAATCCGAGTGGCCCCGATGAGCCTGCTCGACTAGAAGATCACGTACAGCTTTCGCAAGGTCTCGTGGATCTCCCAGGTCCCTTCCCAGCCGCGCGGGAACACCATCGTGTCACCCGCTTTGAGGGTGACCGATTCACCGCCCTCGGGGGTCACGGTCATGCTGCCGCCGATGATGTGCACGAACTCATTCGTGTCGAGCTTCCAGAAAGACGGTCCCGGAGAACAAACCCAAACGCCAGACGAGGCGCCGCCTTCCTCCCACAACGTGTAGCCGGAGGTCTGCATCTCGGTTCCCGTGGCCTCTTCGAGAGGACCCCAGTCCTCGAGCTCGGTCATGGTGGCTGCTTGGGCCAGATACGGGCCGGCGACGTTCAATTGAGTCTCCTCGTTAGGCGAAGTGTAGGTGAACAGTCCCATCGGCTGAATGGCGAGTCAAGGTTGACCGGTCGGGGGCGCTTGAATCGGCCGATTTGGGGCGGGGTGGAAGTTGTTCCCATTGACACGTCTTGTCCTGATAAAGACAATCGGTTTTCTAATACGGGGGAAGACTGCTTTATCTCCACCGGTAAGGGCTCAACCACGTGCGGCGGAGGGGCACTGATCCGAGGGGTAGTGCACCCAACCCTCGCGGGAAGAACTAGTAGGGAGGTAGCCCCTTGCGCTCACTTAAGCGATGGTCCGTGCTCGCGGCCATTGTGCTCTTGGTTTCGGTGGTTCCGGCCGTTGGTTGGGCGGATCACGACAACCGGGACATGACACCGAACATCACCGCACGGGGCCACAGCCCCTATGTTCCTCCCACCGATGGGGTCCGAATCGTCAACTCGGACCTCGCTTTTTGGGGCAACACCGCGTACCAGGGCACCTATAACGGGTTCAGGATCATCGACATCACGGATCCCGACAACCCCGTTGATCTGAACACCTACGAGGAATGCGAGGGCAATCAGGGCGACATCATGATCTGGGAAACCCTCCTGATCCGCACATGGAACAGCCCCGCCCCCGCGGACAACCCCACGACTCCCGAGGACGAAAGCGTCGACTGCGGCGGTCTGGACGTTCCGGCCGGATTCGAGGGACTGCACTTCTTCGACGTCTCTGACCCCGCCGACCCGGATCTGATTCACTCCGTCGACATCAGCAACGCGCGCATGCAGGCGGACTTCGGCATCGCCGGGTGTGGGTCGCATACAGCCACCCTCGCGCCCGACACCGCCAACGACCGACTTCTCGTCTATAACTCCGGGTCCAGTGGTTCCTGCACCGGATTCGAAATCGTGAACGTCCCCCTAGACGACATCACCAGCGCCGACGTCATCCGCCGCGAGAACCTGGGGCGTCAGTGCCATGACGTTGCAGTGTTCCTCGGTGACGTGATGAGGGGTGTGTGTGCGGGGGGTAACGGCTTCGCCGTCTTCCGAATGAACCAAGACGCGTCTGGAAACGGCTCGCTCGTCAATCCGCAGTTCGTCGAAGACAGCGGCGCCATCCCCAACGTCACAGTCGGCCACGCAGCCGCGTTTACCTGGGACGGTAAGTACTTCACCTTCGGCCACGAGCCTGGAGGCGGAACTCAGGCTGAGTGCGAGGACTCCGATCCGGACCGCTTCAGGACGCTGTGGATGTACGAAACGAGGACCGCTAAGGAGGTCGGCGAATGGACCCTGCCGCGGCCTCAGAGTGCGGTCGAGAACTGCACGATCCACAACTTCGGCTTCGTACCAACGACCGACGGCAGCTACATTCTCGTGGGCGGGAACTATCAAGCCGGCACTTGGGCGACCGACCTGTCGGACCCGACCAACGCCCGGACGATCGCCTACGCGGATCCGCCGCCGCTTGACCCCACTCAGCTAACCGCCGCGGGCGCCTGGTCGAGCTACTGGTACAACGGCTTCATCTACGAGTCCGAGGAGACCAAGGGATTCAACGTCTTTGAACTCGACGATCCCGCCGTGGCCAATACGGTCGAGCTGCCTTTCCTCAATCCTCAGACCCTCATGGAGCGTGTCGGCCGGCAAATCACCGCGTCTTCCACGCTAAACATCAGGCACTCTCAAACGCCCCACCGCTTCAGCGGAACCGTGAGGTCGGACGAGGGAGCTTGCGTGGGTGCGGGCAGGAACGTGGTGATCAGGAAGGTGCGCAACGGCTCCGACCGGACCGTGGCCAGCACGACCACGAACGGACTGGGGGAGTACTCGGTCAGGCACAACGTGGGTGGAGCGGGCAACTACTACGCCGTGGCCCAGGCTCAAACCTTCGTCGAGGATATCGACGAGATCACCTGCACGAGGGCTCAGTCCACAACCAAGAGGTTCAGCAAGTAGCTCACCGGTTCAGAGCACGACGAGGGGACGGCGAAACTGCCGTCCCCTCTTTTTTTCGGCCACCCCTGCGCGTCCGGTAGGTTGCCGACGATGAGTTCTTTCGTGCCCGCCGGTCACAAGAGAAGACAGGGGCAACCGAGGCATCTCCAGTGACAGAAAGGAACGACATGTCAGACACCGAATCGACCTCGGCGGGCGGCTCCGGGTACCACGTCATCCGATCGGACGAACTGACTCCTGCACGTGGACGGACGGTGAAATTCGAGGGTGAGCCCTATGGAGCAGGGATCTCGTTCTTTCATGTGCACAACGGGCCAGGTGAGGGCCCAGGATTGCACCGCCACCCTTACCCCGAAACTTGGATCGTTCGTTCTGGCCGGGTGATCTTCAGGGCGGGGACAGAGGAGATCGAAGGCGGGCCCGGCGACGTGGTCGTGGCCGAGGCGGGGATGCCGCACGGCTTCCTCAACCCCGGACCGGAGCGGCTCGAGCTGGTTTGCATTCATGCTGCTGGGCGCATGGTGCAGGAGGACTTGGAAACCTGAGTTCGACGAAAGGACAGAGATGAGTCGTTCCTATGTTGTGACCGGAGGGGGGCGAGGAGTTGGCCGTGCTCTCGTCGAGCGACTTCTGGGTGACTCTGACGTCGCGGTCATTATCGAGCTCGATCCTGAAGCATTGAGCTGGACGAAGGAACATCCATCCGGATCGCGGTTGATCGCCGTGGCCGGAGATGCCTCGGACGAGGCCATTGCGGAAAAGGCGGCCGATCTCGCTCAAGACGCTGGCCCGCTCGTGGGGTGGGTTAACAATGCCGCCGTGTTTCGCGATGCCTCGTTCCACTGGGCCTCGACACACACGGTGCTCGAGATCATCGAGATGAACCTCAAGCCTGCCGTAGTGGGGTGCGCAACCGCGATTCGGCGATTCCTTGCGGCGGGCGCTGGTGGAGCCATCGTCAACGTTTCCTCGCATCAAGCAGGGCGGGCGGTCCCGGGTTGCATGCCATACGTAACGGCCAAGGCGGCGATCGAAGGACTTACTCGAGCACTCGCCGTTGAATACGGTTCGCTCGGGATTCGGGTCAATGCCGTTGCTCTTGGTTCGATCGGCACCGAGCGCTACCAGGCTTTTCTGGATCAGCAGGATCCCGACACTGCCGTCGAAATCGAAAAGGAGATGCGCCGGCTGCACCCTGTTGGTCGAGTCGGACGTCCCGATGAGGTCGCGGCCTCCGTCGCCCACCTGCTGTCGGAAGACGCAAGCTTCATCAACGGTGCAACGATTCCCGTCGACGGTGGGCGTTCGGTGCTGGCCCGAGATCCCGAATCGCACCACCCGACTCGCTAACGCAGACCGGTTCCCCTGCGGGAAGCACAGTCAGACGTGCTGCGGAAAGCACGGTCAGACGTGCTCCGGAAAGCGGCTGATTGCGGCACGGAGAACCTCATCTCCGGACCGGCGCCACAGGTCACGACTCAGGATTTCGACTTCGATCGGGCCTGAGTACCCTGCTGCCTCGACCGCTCCACGAATCTTCCGCAACTCGATGACGCCGTCTCCCATCAGACCGCGTCCGGCCAAGAACTCCGCTGTCGGAACCATCCAATCGGAGACGTGGTAGCCCAGAATGCGTCCGGTTGCCCGTTGAATCTCGTCGTACAGGCTCGGGTCCCACCACACGTGGTACACGTCGATGATTACGCCCACGTCTGCGCTCGAGAAGTTCGAGGCCATGTCGTTGGCCTGACCGAGAGTCACCACAACCGATCGATCCCCTGCGAACATCGGATGGAGGGGCTCGATGCCAAGCCTCACTCCTACGTCCCGGGCATAAGGAACCAGCTCCGCGATTCCCTCGACGACCATCCGGCGTGCGCTTTCGATGTCCTTGTCGATCGATGCGCCACAAACCAAAACCAGGACATCGGTCCCGAGCGCGGCGGCTTCATCGATGGCTCTGCGATTGTCGTCACGTCGTGCTGCAATCTCATGCTCGAAAACCGGGAAGAACCCGCCACGACAGTAGCTCGATACCTTCAGACCTGAATCGGCCACCATGCGAGCGGCCTCCTCTATGCCAACTTCCTGCACCTTGTGGCGCCACGGACCGATCCACTCCACGCCGGCGCGAACACATCCATCGATGACATCCTCCAGTCCCCATTGATCAAGGGTCATCTGGTTGAGGCTGAGGCGGTCCAAGGCCGCCGGCCCGACGTCGAGCACTCAGTCGACTCCAGTGGCAGACAGGATGGCCCGCATTCGCGTGCACGCCCTTTCCGGATCGCGAAAGAGGCCCGCTGTGTCTGCCAGAACGAACGTCTCGGCCAGATGAACGATCGACCGCGCGCTCTCAAGACCTCCGAGCATCCTGAAGTGAGATTGATGCCCGTTGAGGTAAGCGATCAAGACCAGGCCCGTCTTGTAGAAACGAGTGGGCGAGGAAAACACATGACGCGCGAGAGGGACCGTGGGCGCAAGCGTGCGGGCGAATCGGTCGCTGTCATCCTCGTCGAGTGCGCGCATCGCAACTGCAGCCACTGGTGCGATCGCATCGAGAATTCCCAGAAGTGCATGGCTGTGGTGCCGACCGTCACCCTGAATCAGCTCGACGTAGTTGAAGTCATCTCCCGTGTAGACGCGCACGCTCTCGGGGAGGCGCTCCCTGAGCCCAATCTCGAGGTCCTTGTCGAGCAACGAGACCTTCACTCCCTCGATTCTCTGTGTGTGAGACTCGATGAGGCTCACGAACGTCTCGGTCGCTTTCGAGAGGTCTCTGGATCCCCAGTAACCCGCGAGCTGGGGGTCGAACGCCTCACCGAGCCAGTGCAACGTGACCGGGCGAGCAAGCTGAGATAGCACCTTGTCGTATACGGCGAGGTAGTCATCCGGCCCCCCCGCCGCACGCGTCAGGGCGCGGCTCGCCATGAGCACTACTCGTCCCCCCGCCGACTCGACGAAGTCGCACTGCTCTTCGTAGGCGGCAACGACATCGTCGAGTGTTGCGCCGGCCGGTTCGAGATGGTCGGTCCCCGCTCCGCAGGCGATCGAGTTGTCTCTGTCGGGTGCGGCGGCAAGAGACCTGCCGATGAGATCCTGCGCCGCTTCCCAGGTGAGCCCCATCGAACGTTGAGCGGTGTCCATCGCCTCGGCGATACCGAACCCCATCGACCATAGATACGAGCGGTAGGCGAGCGTTGCCTCCCAGTCAACCTGTGACAAGCTCGATGACATTGAGGCTTGCAGCGGATCAGCCACCACGTGGGTTGCCACATAAACGACGCGGCTCTCGAAGACTTCACCATTCGCGGGTGGTTCGATGAACTCACCGGTGGGTTCGTATGCTCGGAGCGACCCGTCTTCCTGGGGGAGCAACAAGCTGCTCGTAGCCACCCCTACAGCTCCAGCTCCTCAACGCGCACCCAGCACCCGTCTCTCCACGATCTGAGAGCGAGGTCGACGAGTTGAATGCCCCTGGCTGCCTGAAGCAGGTCCCAGGGAAACGGTGAATCCTCGACGACGTGCGAGATGAAGCTGGTCCATTGCTCCTTGAACCCGTTCTCGTACCTGTCCGTATCAGGGACCTCTGTCCAATCGGAATGGAAATCGTACGAGTTGGGAAGATCCGGATTCCAGGTCGCTCGTGGTGTGTCCTGCGCGGTTTGGATCTTGCACCCTCGAAGGCCCGCCACCGCGCTCCCCTCGGTGCCATCGACCTGGAGAGTCAACAAGTCGTCCCGGTAGACGCGCGTGCACCACGAAGAGTTCATCTGTGCGATTACTCCATCCGCCAACCGAAAGGTCGCATAGGCCGCATCGTCAGCGGTGGCCGCATACCCGCGTCCCCCCTCGTCGACGCGCTCCTCTATATTCCTGGACCCCGTGCAGACGAGGGAATCGATGCGACCGAAGAGCCCGCTCAGCACGTAGTGCCAGTGCGGAAACATGTCGAGAATGATTCCGCCACCGTCTTCGCTTCTATAGTTCCACGAAGGGCGCTGAGGCTCCTGACCGTGTCCTTCGAAGACCCAGTATCCGAAGTCGCCCTTCACCGACAGGATCCGGCCGAAGAATCCCGAGTCGACCAGCTCGCGCAACTTGACAAGCCCAGGAAGGAAGAGCTTGTCCTGAACGACACCCGACTTGACTTCCAACTTCGCGGCCATACGCGCGAGGTCGAGGGCCGTATCCAGATCCTCAGCAAGAGGCTTCTCGCAGTAAACGTGCTTTCCAGCCTCGAGGGCCGCACGCACGGCCTCGGCCCTCAGCGAGGTGACTTGGGCGTCGAAATAGACGGGGTAGTCCTTGTTCGCGAGGGCGCTTCCCAAGTCCGTCGTCCAGTTTTCGAGCCCGGCTTCACGAGCGAGCGACTCAACCTTGTCAGGGTTACGACCAACTAGAAGGGGATCCGGCTGAACGAACGAGCCATCGCGCAAAGCGACGCCCCCTTCCTCCCGGATGGCCATGATCGATCTGAGCAGATGCTGGTTCTTGCCCATGCGCCCCGTCACGCCGTTCATGATCACGCCTAGCCTTCGTACCGCCATTCACCCCCCCGTTTCGTCGACGACGGGCGTTTCGTCCTTGAGCTTTGGAGCGCCCCCGAGATACAGCGAGCCCAACTCCGGGTCATCGAGCAACTGCTTGGCCGGGCCCTCGATGCGAACCTGTCCCAAGTCCAGTACGCATCCCCGATCCGACATCGCGAGCGCACTGCGCGCGTTCTGCTCGACGAGCAGCACAGCCTTCCCGAGATCCCGCAGCCGCCCAATCTCGTCGAACACTGTGGACATGGCACGCGGTTCGAGGCCGCACGAGGGTTCGTCAAGGAGGAGCACGTCGGGGTCGAGCATCAACGAACGACCGAACTCGACCATCTTCTGCTGACCGCCCGACAGCAATCCCGCGGGCGTCTTCCACTTTTCCCTTATCACCGAGAAGTGGTCTCGTACCACCTCGATGCGTTCACCGAGAAGCTTCTTGTCCTTAAGCGTGTAGCCACCCATTCTCACGTTCTCGGCGACGGTCATCTCGGGAAAGACGCTGTGTCCCTGTAGGACGTGGCTCATCCCCTTCTTCAACAATTTGTGTGGGGGAACTCCTGAGACATCTTGGTCCTTGAGGACGACCGCGCCCGAGCGGGGACGCAGCATGCCGCTCGCAACACGCAGAACGGTCGACTTCCCGGCTCCGTTGGGACCGATCAGGCACACGATCTCCCCCGACCGGACCTCGATCGAAAGTCCGCGCAAAACGAGAGCGGCATGGCCGTAACCCGCCTCGAGATCTCGCAGCTCGAGCATCACGTCACCCACCGAGATAAGCCTCCAGCACTCGCTGATCCTTGCGTATGTCTTCAGGAGCTCCGACCGCAACCGGTGCTCCCCTGTCGAACACGACGATGTGATCGCAGAGGCTCATCACCATCTCCATGTTGTGTTCGACCACCAGGAAAGTCTTGCCTTCCGCGTTGAGCTCTCGCACGAGCGTGGATATCCGCTCGACCATCACGGGGTTAACTCCGCCTGCGGGCTCGTCGAGCAGGATTAGCTCGGGATCACCCATCAGCAATCCCGCTATCTCGAGCAGCTTCTGTTGTCCGTACGAGAGATCGCGCGCCTCGGTATCCCTGAGATGCTCGATGCCGACCCTCTCGAGCCATCCCTCCGCCCGGGCGACGTCATCGCCGCGCACGGCGTTCGCAGCCAGTTCGCGGATGCTCCGTCGTCGAACGGCGACAAGCATGTTCTGCATAACCGTCATCCGCGGGAAGAGGCGCGTTACCTGGAAAGTGCGGCCGATGCCCGCGAGTGCTACCTGATGAGGCCTGCTGCCTGCGATACCGCCATCCTTGAACGTGATCTCGCCGCCGTCGGGACGAATCATTCCGGTGACCAGATTGAAGAACGTCGTCTTGCCACAGCCGTTCGGCCCGATCAGCCCGTTGACCTTGCCCTCTTGAAACTCGACGGTGGCTCGGTCCACAGCCACAACGCCTCCGAACGCCCTGCTCAGTTCCTTGGTCGCGAAATAGGTCATGACGCGGCCTTGGTCGGCTGGGGTGGCGGGGATGACTCCGAAGCCGATTCACGAATGCTGGGAGCCGGCGCTCTAAACCGGTTGATGATCGACATCACGGCGGGAATGATCCCCTGCGGCATCACGATTACGACGAGGCCGAGCAGCAGACCGGTCGCCATCAAGTGGAATTGGGAACCGCCGTATTGCGCGAGGAAGTACTCGCTCGAGGGCACGATGATCAGGGCGCCGAGCATCGGGCCGAAGATGGATCGAACACCGCCAAGAAGCGCCATCAGGATCATGTTGAGACCGATGGCGACGTCGAAAACGAACGTCGGGTCCAGGTAGGAGTACCAGTACGCGTAGACGCCTCCGGCGATTCCGACGAAGGCCGCGCTGGTAACAAACGCCGTAAGTTTGTAGATGTCCGTGTTCACTCCCAACATCTCGGCCTTGTCTTCGTCCTCACGAATGGCTATCAAGCCCATGCCGAAGCGGGAACGCGAGATCCACCAAGTGACCAAGAAGACGATCGCCAGCAGGATCAGAAACGCAAAGTAAAAGGGGATGTGAATGTCGTTGCGGCCGAAGCCCTCGAGGCGAGGCAAGCTGAGCCCGGCGGTGCCGCGCGTAAGTCCTCGCCATGCTTGAGCAAGCAATCCAGTGATGTAGACCAGCGCGATGGTCACGATCACGAAGCTCGCGTTGCGGGTTCGGAGTGCCAGATATCCGATCGGAATGGCGAGCAGTGCAACGAACAGGCCCGCTGCCACCGCCATACCGAAGGGAGGCATGTCGAGGCGCGTAACTGTGATGCCTGTGAAGTAAGCCCCTAGCCCGAAGAACGCCGAATGCCCGAGCGACACGTACCCGGTGAAGCCACCCATGATGTTCCATGACATCGCTAAGGCCATGGACATCACGGTCATCGTGCCGACGAACCGGTAGTAGGGGTTCGACGCGATCCACGGGTACACGACCGCCAGAATCACGACGACCCCGGCGGCGACTCCGATCAAGGCCCGACGCTTAAAAACGCTCTGCAAGCCGTCCCCCGAATAATCCTTGCGGCCTCAGTGCCAAGGTCATGAAGAGCACGATGAAAAAGATCATCGATGCCCAGGTCGCGTCCATGGACACAAGAACCAGCGACTCGATGACGCCCATCGCAACTGCCGCGATGGCTGCGCCGCCCACACTCCCCAGTCCTCCGAGCACGATTATCGCCATGAGGCGGCCGATCCACGCATAGTGCGTGGCGGGGAAGAAAGGTACGAGTATGGCGAGAATCGCTCCGCCCACCGCGGCCGTGGCAAGGCCGATGCCGAATCCGACGGCGCTGATGGTCTGGGCATCAACGCCGATCAACCGGGCCGCGGCAGGATGTTGAATCGTGGCCCGAAGAGCCTGCCCGTAGCGGCTATAGCGCAGCACCGCGAACAGCAACGCCAGGGTCGCAGCCGCCAGCAGGAAGCCGAGGATGCGGTCAACCGGTAGGCGAACGTCACCCAGGTTCACGGCCTGCTCTCCATAGGAGACGTTGATCGAACGATGCGACGACGTCCACAGCAGACCCATGCCTCCCTCGATCACAATCGCAATCGCAAACGTTAGCAACACCGACATCATCGTCGCGTTCTCCCTCAAACGGCTGAGCAGCAGGCGCTGAACGAGCATGCCGAGCACGAAGAAGAGGGGGGCCGTGATGACCACAGTGAGCAACGGATCGATTCCCAGATCCCTGGATATGAAGTACGTCAGATACGCCGCTAGAACGATGAACGCCGCATGAGAGATGTGCACGATCTTCATCACGCCAAAGATCAGGGTCAACCCCGAAGCGAGCAGCGCGTAAACACCTCCCGTCAGGATTCCGACGGAGCCGGCCTGAACGAGTAGGTCAAAGGACGGCATGCGTTACCAAGCCGGCTTGGGGAAGATCATCTCGGCGGACTTCACCTGGTCATCGTCAGGGAGAACGATCTCGATTCGACCGTTCTGCCACTGAAGGATCATGTGCGCGCTTTGAGGTTCTCCCCGCTCGTTGAACGAGAGTGGCCCAACGATGGTCTCGAACTCGTTCTCGCGAATGTAGTCGCGTAGAGCGTCCTGATCCTCGACTGACCCAACTTCCTCGACAGCCTGTTGGACTATCTGTCCGACCGTGAACGCGTTTGCGGGATCCTCAGTCGGCTCCCCGCCGTACTCCTCCTCGTAGGCGGCGACGAACTCGGGATTCGTTGGGAAATCGGCCTCGGGATGGTAGCCGACGGGCGCCATGATTCCCTCGGCGGCGTCACCAACCGCTTCGGAGAAGCTGTTGAGCGTCGGTCCGGTGCTGGCGATGACTACCTTCGGCTGGTAGTCAAGCTCCTGCAAGGCGCGGATGAGGTTCACGCAGTCCTCGTATTGCGTGCCTCCAACAACGAGCTCCGCGCCACTGTCGGCGATCTTCGATGCGATGGGTGAAAAGTCGCTTTGGTCGGGCGGGTAGATCTCCTTGAAGACCGTTTCAACGCCTCCAGCTTCGAGCGCGGCCCGAATGCCCTCGGCCGTGCCCTGAGCGAAGGGGTCATCCAACTCTGGGTAAGCGGCGGTCTTGGGTCGCTCGTCCTCCGGAAGGGACAAGAGCCACTCGTTGAAGAACTCGCCATGATCACTGGCCACCGCCGGCGCCGCGTAGAAGAGGTACTCGAGCCCCCGATCGAACACCTCCGGAGCGGCTCCGGCCGGTTGGACGAAGAGCATCTTGTACTTCTCGGCGACCTCGGATGAGGGAACCACCAGAAGAGAGGAGAAGGGACCGAAGACGAGATCCACGTTCTCGACGGTGATCAGCCGCTCGTAGTCACTGACGACCTTGTTGGGATCGGATGCATCGTCGACGATTATCAACTCGACCTCGCGGCCGAGAAGCCCGCCATTCTCGTTGACAACCTTCGCCCAGAGCTCGTAACCCTCCTTCACTCCTTCACCTGGTTCGGTGAAGTCGCCCGTCAGTGGAAGAGAGATCCCGATCTTGATCGGACCCTCCTCACCATTGCCACTATCCTCCGTGGCGCTGTCAGGCGCGCAAGCCGATGCAATGAGCCCCAGTAGCGCGAGGCAGATGACGAATACTCTGAAGTGGCCCTTCATGACTCTCCCCCTGTTCGATCGGATGCTTCTACCCATTTCGCGACTCGATTCGACCTCTGCGTGTGACGGTCGCCGTTGACTGTCGTTCGATCAATTGGACTGGCAGCACGCGAGAGCGAGGACGCTTGCCCGCAAGGATTTCGACAAGCACGCGCGCCCCCTCGGCTCCAAGAGCCTGCATTGGTACTGCGACGGTGGTCAGAGGAACACCGGCGTAGGCCGCCGGTCGAACATCGTCGAATCCCCCAACGGACATGTCCTGTGGTACTTGAACCGACCGGGCCGCGAGCTCACTCAACACTCCGAACGCCATCAGGTCACTGGAAGCAAAGACAGCCGTTATATCGGGTCTGCGCTCTAGCAGAAGCGACACAGCCATACCTCCACCCTCTGCAGTGAAGTGCCCGCTCTCGACCAGCTCATCCTGCCAATCGATGCCGGCCCTCTCGAGCTCCACGCGATGCCCATCCAAACGGATTGCGCTTGTTCGGAGGTGATCGGGACCCGAGATGAATCCGATGGTTCGGTGTCCCAGCTCGACCAAATGGCGGGTTAGGAGCTGGGCCCCGTTTTGGTTGTCGGGCACGACTGATGGGGCCTTGTAGGAGTTGGGTGCGAGCATCACTACCGCCCCGCCCGAGGATCGGAAACCGTCGAGGGTCGCCCGCAACTCTTGTTTGTAGTCCTCGTTCTCGATACCACCGCCGGCGAACACGAGCCCGTCAACCTTGTAGGAAAGTAGCGCCCGCACGTACTCCAGCTCACGTTCGGCGTTTCGGTCCGAGCTACACACGAAGAGCTGGTAACCGTGCACTCGCGCGGCGTCTTCGAGCCCCCGGACGATCTCGCCAAAGTAGGGGTCAGAGATGTCGTGCACGATCGCACCGATGGTCGAAGTCCGCGCGGTGACCAACGCTCGAGCAAGCCGGTTTGGTCGAAAGTTGAGATCTTCAGCCGCCTGAAGCACCCGGGCGCGGGTCTCGTCCCTGACGGGATAGTCCCCCCCAGACAGGACGCGTGATGCGGTGGCCGGAGACACCCCGGCACGTGCTGCTACATCGTAGACAGAGGCGATAGCAACCGCTTTCAGAAATCGGTTTCTGCAATCGGTTTCTTCTACCCTCTACCCCGCGTGGGTGTCAACCGAACCCTCTGCGCGCGATTCGCCTTGGGGGCGGTGGAGAGAGGGGGCTCGAGCAGCCCCCTCCCGATGGTTACGGTCTCGTCATCCCGAAGCTGTAACTCCCGCTTCCGCTGTACGACACGACCCTCCAGTAGTAGTAGCCGGCCGATCCGTTGTAGGTGATGTCCTCGGATGAGGAAGATGTCTCACCGCGGGCGACGATCGACCAGTTGAACCCGTTCCACCTGTAGAGGTAGAGGTCGAAGTCAGTTCCCGAAGGACCGCGCACGCAACCTCGGTGCGTGCCGGAAGGCGAGTTGAAGTAAGTGCCACCCGGATGGACGTCGGCGTCTCCGGTTCCAGACAACGAGCCGTTGTAGGACTCAGCCAGCGAACAACCAGGCGGTGGCGGTGGTGGTGGGGGAGCCGTGCCGAATAGTGAGTACAACAGCAGGTTCGGCGACCCCGTTCCGACACCGGTCAGAACGCCGGGCGTTGCGGAGGCGACGATCGCGTTGCGCACCGTTGCTGGTGACGCGCTCGGGCTGCCCTGCAGGTAAAGCGCTGCAACCCCAGCCACGTGCGGGCTCGCCATCGAAGTTCCGCTGATCGTGTTGGTGGCGGTGTTGCTCGTGTGCCAGGCCGAGGTGATGCCCGACCCCGGGGCAAAGATGTCGAGGCAAGTGCCATAGTTCGAGAACGACGACCGCACGTCCGAGGACGTGGTTGATCCGACAGTCATTGCCGCACCAACACGCGAAGGAGAAGAGTTGCACGCGTTCGCGTTGCTGTTGCCGGCAGCGACCGCGTAAGAAACGCCGTCGTTGATCGAATTGTTCACCGCGTTGTCGAGGGAACTGTTCGCCCCCCCACCCAAGCTCATGTTGGCGATCGCCGGCTGCCCGGCGGTGTGGTTGCCCGTGACCCAGTCGACTCCGGCGATTACTCCCGAGTTGCTTCCCGAACCCTGGCAATTCAAGACGCGCACTGCGACCAAGCGGACCCCTTTGGCCACACCGTGAGTCGTACCACCAACCGTTCCCGCGACATGAGTTCCGTGACCATTACAGTCATCGGCCGAGCCACCGTCCACTGAGTCGAACCCACTTACCGCGCGGGTCCCGAACTGCGAGTGCGTCAGGCGGATACCTGTGTCGATGATGTAAGCGGTCACGCCCGAGCCCGTAGCGTTGTACGTGTAGCTGTTCGACAGGGGACGGTTTCGCTGGTCGATTCGGTCCAGGCCCCAGGTCGCGGGCGACTGCGTGTCTGACGCATGGACCCGGGAATCGGCCTCGATGTACGCAACGTGAGGATTGCTTCGCAGAGCATCCAATGCGCTCGGGGAGAGCGTTGCGGAGAAGCCATCTAAAGCGTGGCTGTAGTTGTGGAGGATCCTGGCTCCAAGCGCTCGGACGTCCACCCTTGCGGTGCTAACCGCGGCGGCCGATGCTGGCTCGTTGAACACCACTATGTAGCGCCCGTCGATCGCCGACGCTTTGTTCACGCCGATGAGCGGAGCCTTACTCGAGCTGCTCGGCTGACTACCACTCCGGCCCTGAGACTGGGCCCCAGCCGGACCAGCAAGCATCAGCGCGAACAGCACAACCGTGAGGGCCGCGCAACGCCTCGGAATTGCCTTTCTGACCACTTTGCATCCCCCTTTGGGATGAGTCGCCGCGGGCGCGGGCAATAGGGCAATGGCGCGGTGGCCCAACTTCCATTACTGGATTAGCGCGGTCTTGATCCTCTTGTCGCGGCCCCTAGTTGGCCGAATTGTAGGGTTTCAAGTGCACTTGTGACAAGAGAAAGTTTTCTGGGGTTTCCTTCCTCTTTGTCCTATCGCCGGTCGCGACCCAGCCGCAGCGCCAATATCCCCACTCCGACCATGCTGACGAGAACGATCACGTAGACGATCGCCTGGGGCTCACCCCAGGTGACGGTGTCGGGGAAACGGGCGAGGGCGATGCCCTGAAGGACGCCGACGGTCGCGTAGCCGACGGCCGCCACCCGCACCCTTCTCAGGTCGTTCTCCCACAGCGCGTGAGCTGCCGCCACCCCCAGACTGAACACCCACGCTCCGACGGCTCGGCCGGTGAGCGGGGTCAGAGGCCACGGCCACAGCGACATCGCCTCCTCCGGAGCCACGAAAAGGTAAGCACCAAGCGCGGTCAGCAGAATGGCATGGATGAACAGAACGAGACCCATCGGCTTTGGAATCGGCAAAGCGCGCGGGGGATCGTCGCCGGACATCCGAACCTGGTTGACGAACAACACCACCAGCAGCACGGGCACGCTGACGTAGATAGCGATCCAGGCCCATGTCACCACGCGCGTTGACAGGTCGATGCTCGAATCGAGATGGAAGAGATCGAGATGGACGAGCGTCGCCACGAGTGTCAGCGTCGTGAACACAAAGACCGAGGGCACCGCGATTCTGGCGTTGGCCCACAGTCGCTCCCGAGCGGCGAGCCACTCGAGCGCAACGCTCGCCCCGTATCCGGCGCCGAGAAACGCTGCGGTAAGAGGAACATCGATCGTCCAGGCGAAGAACTCGTCCGTGCGTTCGGGGAACACGAACAACTGAAGGCCCGCGAGAAGGACGAGGCCCCCGGCGATCGTCAGGAGTATTCGCATTCCACGGGATAGAACCCGGAATCCCCCGTCCCCCCGCGGTGCATCCGTGCGTGAGTCTCTTTCGGTCACGTCGGCGCCTCGACCTGACCCCTTCTTTGGTTCTCCGCGGCCTGGCGCTGGTCCTCGTTGTGATGGTGGAGTAACTGAACGGCGATGGCACCCTCCCCGACCGAGGACGCTACTCGCTTGACGGAACCTCGCCGTACGTCTCCTACGGCAAAGACGCCGGGCAGGCTCGTCTCCAGAAGCATCGGGGGCCGGTCGAGGGTCCACGTGTATTCGTAGTCGCCCGAGACGAGGTCATGCCCGGTAACGATGAATCCCCAGTCGTCGCGGACTACGGACTCCTTGAGCCAATCGGTTCCGGGCTGCGAACCGATGAGGATGAACAGTGCGTCCGCCTGGATTCTCTCCTCGTCACCCGAGCGGCGGCTCCGCACCACAATGTGATCGAATCCATCGACCCCGCCGCCTCCGGATATCTCGAGGCCGAGCCTCACTTCGATGTTGGGAATCGCCTCGAGTTCGGTGACGAGGTAGTCGGACATGCTCTCCGCCACCGTTTCGCGGCGCACCAGTACGGTGACCTCGGACGCGTACTTGCTGAGATGAACTGCGGATTGCCCGGCGGAATTACCTCCGCCGACGACGAGCACTCTCTTACCTTTCATTGCAGGAGCTTCCGAGACGGCGGCACCGTAGAACACCCCTCTGCCCTGGAGCGAGTCCAGGCCCTCGATGTCGAGGCGACGATAGGTAACGCCAGAAGCAATGATCACGCAGTTGCTACGCGCTTCGGTGCCATCCGACAGCTTCAGGACGTATGCGTCGTCTTCCTCGCCGAGCCCTTCGACATCGCGCATGAAATGAAAGTTCGCTCCAAAGGACCACGCCTGAAGGTAAGCGTTGATCGCGAGCTTGTTACCGCTTACCCCCTTAGGAAAACCGAGGTAGTTCCTAATCAGAGAGCTGGTGCCGGCCTGGCCCCCAACTGCCTCCCTTTCGAGGACGAGCGTCTTCAATCCCTCCGAAGCCGCGTAGACCGCTGCGGCGAGGCCTGCCGGTCCTGATCCGATGATCGCGACATCGAAATGCGCATCCGGTTCAAGTGGCTGGGTGATGCCAAACGCGTCGGCGATCTCCATGTCGCTGGGGTTGATGAGCGGTGTGGGGTCAGGCGCAAAACGCAATAGCACGACCGGAAGCTCCGGATCGGCCAAGCCAAGGTCGCCCAAAAGGCGCGCGCCCTGCTCCGAATCGGCCTCGTAGAAGCCCACGGGAATGTGATTGCGTGCAAAGGTGTCGAGGAGGTCGGAACATCGCTGAGAGCGTCGTCTTCCGATCATGCGAACGGCCTCGAATGTGACCTCTCGCTCGGCGGTCCAGTCCTCGAGAAACTCGGTAAGCGAGCGATGGAACTCTTCGTCTCGCTCGTGTTCCGGTCGCATCAGCCAGTGATCGATCTCGCCCAGGGTGACGGAGTTGAAGATGGGGCGGGCGGTTTCGAAATCACCCCAAACGATAACCACGACACGCTTGGCACGGGGGTGCAACGACCGCGTTTGCGCGAGGAAACTGATCCCACGCTGTTCCTGGCCCCCGTGAGTCGCGAGGATCAACGCCACGGGAATGTCACTTTGTCTAAGCCCCTCGAGATCCTTGGTTCCCGCTGAATGACTCGTCGACGTCACGACCTGGTAGTCGGTTCCATAGCGCTTGCGAACCTCGTCCGCGACGATTCTGAAGTTGTCCGGATCTTCGCTGACGATGACAATCGCCGGCCGAACGCGTTCCTCGTCGGTCGGCCCGAGCTCGCCGGCTGGCCTTCTTGCCATATGAAGTCGTCTGCCTCCTGCCCTTGTGTTCACCGCACGCTTCCGCCGCGCCGCGTGTCCACAATGTTGCTACAGCAGTTGGTGGAAGGTCTACGTTGAATCCCTATTGCGGCTTTCCTCCCGAGACTGCCCGCAGGAATGCCTCCGATCTACCGGCGCAGCTGAGTAGAGCGCGCCGGTCTTGTTTAGGGACGCGCGAGCTTGCTGGTGTCGACGACCACGAAGTTCTTGCCCTTGACGCTCTTGAGCGCCCGCAGCTGATCGTTGTCCCATCGGTCATCAGGGGCTCCCGAGATGAACCAATCGGAGCCGTTGTCCGCCACGATCATTCCGTAACGCTTGAGTGCGCGCAGAACCACTCGCGCCTGCAGGGGGAACGACGAGATGTCGAAGCTCTGCTTGAGCCGGAAGCGCTGCCCCATGGCGGGGAGGTTGGGCCCGGTAAGTGTTGACGCGAAATGACGCGCGGGATAAATGAAAGCGCGACGAGTTCTCGAGACCGTGAACCGCAGCGCGTGGTTTATGGCGCCGCTCGCGACCTCGTCGTAACGAACAAGCCCGGGAAGAATGGGGAGCCCGGCGGCGTCCGCCGACGTCCAGCCCCTCGGGCGCAGCGCGTTGGAGCTCAGATCCCAGATCGCTCCGGACCCCGCCGTCCATCGAGCTCCTCCCTCACGGGGATGGGCATCGAACAACTCGTAGAGAGTGCATTCATCCCTGTCCACCACGATGACGTGCCTATCACCGGTGGCGCCTGGTCCACCTTCTATCGGTGCGTTCGGCGGTATGGGATACGGACCGGGGTCGGATTCGAGGTCGTAAACGAATGACACCGGCACTCGTTCCTGGTCACCTGCGACAGTCGTGAATGGGATCCCAATAGGACCGGCGTCCCAAGTCCCCGAGCCGAAATCGGGATGGAGTGTCTTCTCGCGCCCTATAGTCGACACCATCTCGCTCGAGCGAGGATGCCTCGGCAGGTTGTCGACGCGCAGATTCCAATGATTGTCGGCGGGGAAGAGGGCACAATCCGGCGCATCGACCGGGGGAGCTGCAGGCACAGAGGTCATCCCGGCGCCAACCACCAACACAGCCGTCAGGGCCAGAACCCATCTGATTGTCTTCACGATTCTCTATCGGTCATCGAGAGCTCCGAGCTTAGGACTGCTGAGTAAGCAGGTCGAGGCTGGGTAGGCAGAATTTGCCTCCGGACCGGTTCCAGGGGCTGTTGCCAACGACGATTACTTAGGGAGAGCACACAATGATTGGATTCATCGTCGCAGGACTGATAATCGGTGCGCTGGCTCGCCTGATCAAACCCGGCCGCCAGAATCTCGGGATCCTCGCCACACTCCTCGTTGGGGTAGTGGGCTCGGTGATCGGGGGCACCATCGCGAATCTCATCGACTCGGGCGACATCATGGAGCTCAACGTCCTTGGTTTCATATTCGCCGTCATCGCTTCCGTGTTGTTGTTGGGTGTTGCGGAAGCCATGAGCGGGGGGAGAAGAACCGCGTAGCTCGTCACACCCTGCTTGTCACTGGGCAAATTTGGTTCGGCAAGAGACCGCTAAGGTAAAGGGTGACGCCGATCATCAAGAATTCAAGTTTCGCGATCGATACAGAAAGCGGAGCGGACCGAGATTCGCAATGGCCGCTGCAAGGCGACCGAAGTGACTCTCAAGAGCGACAGGCGGGAGGCAACATCGGCTAGCAATCGCCGATGTAAACACCCAGCCGCAACCGAGAGGGCGCACACCTAGTGCGCTCTCTCTTGCGTTGCGGGCCCGGACCTTCCCGCACCACGCTCATCCCGCCGGCAGCGCGCACTCACCCAAAGGAAATCCCCCGTCGACTCGACTCTGACGTCCCACCCCAACGCCCGAAGACGCTCCTCCAACTCGCTCGGCTCCCAGAAGAACTTGATGGCCCGATGAGTGCTTCCATCCCGGAGCCGTCTGAGAACGAGATTCTCTTGCAGGAACTCCTCTTTGCACCACGCGTCGCGTGACTCATCGATGAAAAACACCCTGCCGCGATCGCCCAGGCGACCGCTGATCATCGACCAGAAGGTCTCGAACCTGGTCGCCGGGACGTGTGACAGCCAGCTGGCGAAAAAAACAACGTCATAGGTCTGATCATGTCCGCCGACGAGTCCACCGCCGTCAGTTCATCCGCATAGCTGAACAATCGGCGTGTCCACGTTCCTGTGCCACATGCGACCTCGAGCACCCTGCCCTCGGGACGAAAGTCGCGTAACGCCTTTTCGAGGCGAAGGCCCTGCGACTCGAGCGCGTCACCTTCGGGGGTGCTCGTGGCGTCGTACTCGGTCGTTCGCCGGTTGTAGTAGTCGATCTGCTCTCTTACGAGGCCGTCCTCGGGCAACATGTCGAGCGACTCCTTGTTCGCTTCTAACTGTTCCCCATGTAGGCCGCCGACAGCATGATCTCCTTGAACGAGATGGTGTCCCCCGCAAACTCGCGGCACTGCAGACCGAAGGTTCTAGCTCCGGCATCGACAAGCTTGGTGACCTCGTTGAAGCCGAAGAAGTGATCCATCTCCGAGTCGGCCGGCTCACCGAAGTTGACCTGCTGGTTGGATGTTCCGGGGCCGAAGAAACGGCAGCGTCCGACGGACGGTGCAATCGATGTGGTCCAGGCACCGTCCATCGTCAACAGCACCCGTCCGCGGCGTGCGAGATTCAGCCGCACGCTGGCGCACGAGACGTAGACAGTGCTTGTGGGGTCACAGCCGGCATTGTTGACGGTGCTTCGGGCGGGCCCGGTGCTCGAGCTCGTCCTGGAAACGCCTTTAACCCGATCCCCCTCCCCGCCGAGTAGCCCGCCCACCGCCGGGATCGCAGTACTCGTCACCGCCGCGGCGACCGCCACAACAACGATCGTCCGCAGGTCTCGCCTCGCGCCATCGCTCATGCTTTCTCATCCTTCCCATCGGCTTGCAGGAGTTCATCCAGCGAGCATAGGGAAACCCAAACCACAAGGAGAAGGGCATCGAGCACGGGTGAAAAACCTAGCTAACCGGGAGTTGGAGCCGAATCGGTTTCTGGTAGCCTCGAACTCCGCTTGCCCCTGTGGAGCAGTCAGGAGTGCTCATCTCCCTGTCAAGGAGAAGGCCGCCAGTTCAAATCTGGTCAGGGGCGCCAGACACCGCCCGGCGAGGTAGCTCAGTTGGCAGAGCACGCGACTGAAAATCGCGGTGTCGGCAGTTCGATTCTGCCCCTCGCCACACATGAAAACGGACGCCATCTATTGGCGTCCGTTTCAACTGTTCGACTTCAGCTGCTAGCGCAGCTCCGCGCTGCTAGACGTGGTTCCCTCGAGAAACCTGGTGACCTCTTCCTTGCGGTAGCGGCGATGTCCACCCAGAGTTCTGATCGAGGAAAGCTTTCCGGCCTTGGCCCACCTGGTTACAGTTTTCGGGTCCACCCGGAAAAGCTTGGCGACTTCAGCTGGCGTCAGAAGGTCATCCTTCTGGGCCTCCATGGTGCCTCCATTCCTCAAGGTCCGACACCCCTGCCCCAGGAACCCGATTGACCCTGTGATCGTCGGACGTGTCAAGAACAATGATTACCTCTCGGACGTTTGGGCGGAATGGCCCAATAGAGCCATTTTCTGTACTTGTGCAAGGCTACGGTGGCGTAGGCAATTCTAACTAGACAGCGGTGCACAAACAGGATTATCTGGACTAGTTGACGATCTCATGAGCTCTAACGGTGGCCCATTTGTCCGTGAGATCACCGAATAGGCGGCTCGCACGAGGTCCGTCCCCCGCCTCGAGAGCCTCGACGCAGGCGCTTACCTCGGCTGCACATTGATCCTCGACCAGCTCGTCGTGGTCGAACATCCCCGCGACCGAGCCGTAGTCCAGCTCGAGCAGTGCGTCTGCGGAGAACTCCTGGAGCCACCCCGACAGCTCCTTGAGGGCGGCAACGACACCATCGTCTAGCCGGCTCTCCTCGAGGACCGAGATGACATGCGATAGCCGGGCGAGTGCTTCGGATATACGGGTCTCGTACCGGATGCGCAATCCTTTGCGGTCCTCCACGAGAACTCTCTCGCTGGGATCGAACGCCGAGAACCAGCGCAAGGGCACGTGCCAGTTCGCGTGCAGGATGTGCGAGCGGATCTCGGGGAAGCGCGCATCCAATGCCGCCAGCTCCTTGGCGGCGCGACGGGCCTCGCTCTCCGGAACGAAGGCCTCGGCGACCTCCTCGGGAACACTTTCGCAAAACGCGAGTAGACCGGCCAGCATCCTGAGGCGAGTCCTCCACGGGCAGATGTAGAACCGGCCATCGATCTCCCGAACGAAGGCGTTCTCGGTCGAGCTGTAGCCGGCCTCCGCAGCCGGCAGGCGACCCGTGACCAGCCACGCCCGGTACCGGGGAGGCTCGTTCCCGTCGCCCTCGACCGGATCGGAGAGCCAGCGCCGCTGCTCGTCCTCCGTGAAGGTTGAGGCCGGTTCGTAGATGCGCAGGTAAGAGGTTCGAATCATCGAGGCCATGCTATCGGTGGCATGTGTCAATTCGCGCTCTTCGGGAGGAGTCTGCGGACCAAGAGTAAAAACCGGCACGAGGGCGGATCCCCTAACCTTCAATGGGGCCGGGCAGAAAATCATTCGGAAAGCAGGTTTCCCAATTCCGTTGGTAGCATCTGCCTACAGGACATCGAGGGTTGCGTCACCGAAGCCGCAACCAACCAGCAGGGGGCAGCGCGCGCATGAGCGTTTTCGAGCACATCAGTGGGGATGGCTACGAACAGGTCGTATTTTGCTCTGACGATCAATCGGGCCTGCGGGCGATCATCGCCATCCATTCCACGAAACTGGGTCCCGCTCTTGGGGGGACCCGTTTTTACGACTACGGCAGTGAAAGGGAGGCGCTCGTCGACGTGCTGCGCCTGGCCAAGGGAATGACCTACAAGGCGGCCGCAGCCGGGCTGGACCTCGGCGGAGGCAAGGCCGTCATCATCGGCGACCCCACCCGCATCAAGTCCGAGGAGTTGCTCAGGGCCTACGGGCGCTTCATCGAGACCCTCGGCGGCCGCTACATCACGGCCGAGGACGTCGGAACGGCCCTCGATGACATGGACACAGTCCGGCGCGAAACCCGCTGGGTATGCGGCTGTTCGCACACGTATGGGGGCTCGGGCGACCCGTCACCGGTGACCGCCTACGGTGTCCTGCAGGGGATCAAGGCGTGCGTGTTGGAGGTGTTCGGCAGCGCCGAACTCGAGGGTCGAACCGTGGCTCTTCAGGGAGTCGGCAAAGTGGGTTTCGCGTTGTGCGGCTACCTCGTCGAACAAGGGGCCAAGGTCACAATCGGCGACATCAGCGTCGACAACCTGGCGCGCGCGGTATCGACTCACGGCGTCGAGACGCTTCCGCTAGAAGACATTCACAAAAAGGAGGCGGACATCTTTGCACCGTGTGCACTCGGGGGAATGATCAATGACGACACCCTCGGCGAGTTCCAGTGCAAGATCATTGCCGGCGCGGCCAACAACCAGCTTGATCGTCCCGAGCACGGGGAGAAGCTGCGCGACCTCGGCATCCTTTACGCGCCGGACTTCGTCATCAATGCAGGCGGACTCATGAACGTCGAAGACGAGTTGCGTGGATACGACCGGGAGCGTGCGATGCAGCGCGTCGAGGGCATCTACAAGCAATTGCAACACATCTTCGCGCTGTCGCGCGAGCGCTCCTTGTCGACCGCAGCGGCAGCGGAGGAGTACGCGGAGGATCGGATTCGGAAGATAAGCAGAATTCGATTGCTGCGAACGACCGAGTACGGGACTGCCGGCCATCAATAGACCAGGTACCGTCAGCGGGGGACACCGAACGTGAGGACAAGGCCATGAGCGTGCAAGAACCACATCGCATAATCGGAGACGGCGGTGATCTTCCCGATTACCCGGTTCCCGACGAGCTCGGGGAGAAGGATCTGCTCGAGCTCTACCGGTGGTTGGTGATCCTGCGCACCTTCGACGAGCGCGCGGTAATGCTGCAACGTCAGGGTCGTGTCGGCACCTACCCGATGTACTGGGGCGAGGAGGGCACTGCCGCAGGCGCGCTGTTCGCGTGCGAGGACAACGACTGGGTTTTCCCGTCCTACAGACAGAACTCGGTCGGGATACTCCGGGGCCTTCCGGTTGCAACTGTCCTCGGATGGGTGCGCGGATACGGGGGCCCTGCCGGGTTCTATAACCCACGCGACTACCGGCTCGGACCCATATGTGTCCCGATCGCTACACACCTTCCCCACGCAACAGGGGTCGCCTGGGCCGCAAGGATCAGGGGCGACCGAACGGCTTCACTCGCTTGGTTCGGCGACGGCGCGACATCGGAGGGCGACTTCCATGAGGGGCTCAACTTTGCAAGTGTCTTTCGGACCGCGACCGTCTTCTTCTGCACGAACAACCAGTGGGCGATCTCGACTCCGGTGACGCGTCAGATGGCCACTAAGACGGTGGCCGAGAAGGCCGCCGCTTACGGCATCCCGGGCGTTCGGATCGACGGGTTCGATCCCCTTGCTTGCTACAAGGCGACGAAAGAGGCACTCGACAGGGGGCGCGAGGGGGCCGGGCCCACACTCATCGAGGCATTCACCTACCGCATCAAGGCGCACGGGACGGCAGACGATCCGTCTCTTTACCGCGACGAGGCGGAGACCCAGAAGTGGTTGCATCTCGAACCGGTCGGTCGCATGGCCTCCTTCCTCCGAAGGCTCAGCATCCTGGACGACGACAAGGACAACGAGCTGCGGTTGGAGGCGAAAGAGATGATCGCCGAGGGGATCAGGGGCCTCGAATCACTCGAGCAGCCAGGACCCGAGGTCATGTTCGACCACGTATACGCCTCGGCCAACCCCTGGACCTACACGGAGGGGCTCGAGGAGGTCAACTCGGTCACGCGCAAACCAGAGCCGGCCCCGCCGCAACCTCCTTCTCCGCCGTCCGCGGGCGACGTCGACCTGACGCCCGAGTCTTCCTCCAACACCGAGGAGGGCTGACGTGGCCGAACTGACGATGGTGGAAGCCCTGAACAAAGCGCTGCACGAAGCCTTCTCCGCAGACGATCGGGTTGTGCTGCTCGGCGAAGACGTTGCTCAGACCGGTGGCGTCTTCAGAGTCAGTGCCGGACTGCTCAAAGAGTTTGGTGGTGAACGCGTGATCGACACCCCGCTCTCGGAGTCTGGAATCGTCGGGACCGCCGTCGGCATGTCTCTCTACGGAATGTTGCCCGTAGTCGAGATTCAGTTTGACGGGTTCGTGTACCCGGCGTTCGAGCAGATCGTCGTGCACGTCGCTCGTTACGGATGGAGAACAGGTGGCGAGTGTCCGGCGAACATGGTCATTCGCATCCCGTTCGGCGGCGGGGTCAGGGCACCCGAGTTGCACTCCGACTCACCGGAGGCGCTCTTCGCACACACGCCAGGTCTAAAGGTCGTCTGCCCGACGACGCCTTCGGACGCCCGCACGATGCTGCTCGCGGCGATCGCGCATCCCGATCCGGTCATCTTCATGGAGCCGAAGCGGATCTATCGGGCGGGGCGAGAGGAAGTATCCGATCAGATGCCCATAGACCTGGGGAACGCGAACGGCAAAGCGAGCTCGATCCTGTCGACGGCTCGAACAGCGCGCGGAGGTAACGATCTCGTCATCTTCGCTTACGGCGCGACCGTTCCGCTCAGTGTCGAAGCTGCCAAGAAGATGGAAGCTGCCGACGGAACGTCGGTGCGTGTGATCGACTTACGTTCCCTCTACCCGCTCGATGTCGACGCCATCACGCGCCATGCTTCGGAGTGCGGACGCGCGCTGGTCGTCCACGAGGCGCCGCGCACCGCGGGTATCGGCGCCGAAGTCTCCAGTCTCATCCACGAGCGAGTCATGCTCGATCTCGACGCTCCTGTTGGTCGCGTCACCGGGTTCGACGTGCCATTCCCGCAATTCGCAAATGAAGACGACTACCTCCCCTCGGTCGAGCGCATAACGCTCGGCGCCGAGCAGGTCCTGAGTTTCTAGGGAGCCGGACAAGGTGCCAGATTTCAAGCTGCCCGACCTCGGTGAAGGAGTTACCGAGGGCGAGATCGACAAGTGGTTGGTGAAGGAGGGTGACGTCGTCGAGGAGGACGACCTCATCGTCGAAATCATCACGGACAAGGCGACGGCCGAGATCCCCTCACCCTGGGCGGGAGTCGTATCGAAGATCCACCACGCCGAGGGCGACGTCGTTCCGGTGGGCACTGTGCTCATAACGATCGGCGAGAGCACGCCGGAGGCGTCATCGGCGTCCGTTGAATCCGCCAAGTCCCCCATGCCGGCGACCGTGCTTGCGGCCGGGGAACCGCCGCCGGTCGCGCCCGGCGACACGGCGGGTCAGACCGGTAACGGGCCAGTCAAGGCGATGCCCCCCGTGCGAAAACTTGCACGCGACCTCGGGGTCGATATCAGCGCGGTCAGTGGCTCAGGTCCCGATGGGCGGATCATGAGACTTGACGTCGAGAGGATGGCGGCGAGTGGCGCGACCGCGGACGCGTCGACGGCGACACAAACCCCTGCGCGTGAATCGATTCCCACCGGTGGTCAACGCATTCCGCTGCGCGGCATTCGCCGAACCATCGCCGAGCGCATGGCTGAGGCGCACAGGCTCGTGGTGCCGGTCACCCATGTAGAGGAATGCGACGTCACAGAGCTCGACGCCACCCGCAAGCTCGCCAACGAGCGCAACCCCCAGGGCGTCAAGCTCACGGTGCTGCCCTTCATCGTCAAAGCGGTTGTGGCGGGGTTGAAGGACCATCCGATTCTGAACTCGTCACTCGACGAAGACGCCCAGGAGATCGTGGTCCACGATCGGTACGACATCGGGGTCGCGGTCGATACTCCGTCCGGTCTCGTGGTTCCGGTCGTTCGTGAAGCCGACCGCAAGCGCGTGTCCGAGATAGCTGAGGACATCGACCGTCTGGCGGGCGGAGCGCGCGACGGGTCGTTGAAACCCGACGAGTTGCGCGGGTCGACCTTCACTGTGACGAGCCCGGGGCCCTTCGGGGGCCTGATGGCGACGCCGATCGTGTTCCATCCACAAGCTGCGATTCTTGGAGTTCACCGAGCGAGTCACCGGGCGGTCGTTAGGGACGGTCAGATCGTGGCGCGCTTGATGATGAATCTGTCCCTCACCTTCGACCACCGCATCCTCGACGGCATGGCCGGCGCCAGGTTCGTCCTCGATGTCGTCAGGTTGCTCGAGCACCCGGCGGTTCTCGCCCTGGAAAGTTAGGCCTGATTGGGCAGGGAGGTCGTCTGTTCCGGAATCTTCAACGGCTCGTCATCCGAAGGTAAGGCTCAGCTCGAAACCGACTTTGTTTTATGGCGCGGAAACGAGCGCGCCAAGGTTCCCTTTGCGTCACTAGCGTCGGTTGAAGTTCGGGATGGGTGGCTGCACCTGAAGGGTTCCCAGGGCACGCTCGAACTTCACCTCGAGTCGCCCGAGGCCGAGCGGTGGGCTCAGGCGATCCTTCATCCCAAGTCCATCGTCGACAAGATGGGCTTGAAAGCCGAGATGCGCGTCTCTCTTCTAGGAATCGATGACCCGGACTTCCTGCGACTGATGGCCGCGGTTGGGAGTAGCCAGTCACACCGCAAACGCAGGGACTCCGACGCGATCGTGATCCGGGTCGAAAGTGCACGAGACCTTCAGAAAACCGACGGGTTGGGGAGCTACATCAAGCGCGACGGAATGATCTGGGTGGTCTCGCCCAAGGGTCTGAAGGATTTCAACGAGAACGACGTCTACGCTCACATGCGCTCGATCGGGTTGAAGGATGTCAAGACGGCCCGATTCAGCGCGACGCACACCGCAAACAAGTTCGTAATTCCGAAGGAGCACAGATGACCCCACGCCCACTCAGGGTCATCACGTACCTGGCTCCCAGCATTCCCAAACGGTTCTTTCAGGTGATCGCCGATCACCTTGGACAACGACTCGGCAGCGGGGCCGAGCTGACCGTCGAAGCACGCACATCGGGACCGCTCCCCGGAGACGATCCGTTCCAGCGGAACGAGGCCGATGTCGGATTCATGTGCGCCCCCTCGCTCGTGCTCCTCCGCGCTGCGGACGATCCGAGTGTCGAGCTGATCCCCGTGGCACCGGTGTGGGCGGACGAACGGACAAAGGGATTGCCTGTCTACTTCTCCGACGTCGTGGTGCGCGCCGACTCGAACATCGACTCGTTCGAAGGGCTTCGAGGACGCACCTGGGCGTATAACGACGAACGCTCACTCAGTGGGTGGCACAGCGTCCGGCAACGTGCTCCTGCCGTGTCCACGGAAACGGAGTTCTTCTCGTCTGCGGTTGCTTCTGGATCGCACCTCGAATCGCTCCGGCTGTTGATCCAAGGCCGGGTCGACGCCGCGGCGATCGACTCGAACGTCCTATTGATGGAACGAGCGAAGCACCCGGAATACCGGGTGCTCTTACATGTCATCGAGTCCTGGGGGCCCTGGCCGATTCAGCCGGTGGTAGTTAGATCGTCCCTGGCGGACGAGGTCAAAACACAGATCGCAGCACATCTCAGTGACCTGGACTCCGGTGGCGCGCTGGCGGGGATCCCATTCGAGCGCTTCGCTCCCGTGACCTACGAGAACTATCTGTCGTCGCCCGCCGTGGTCGAGGCGGCAGGAATGATCGGGGAGGGCACCCGCCCCTGACAGCGGCTCGAAATCGTATACGATTCAGGACTTCCGCAGGCCCGCGTCATGGAGGCGAAAAGCCTGAACACCTTCGAGCTCCGTACCTGCCTCGGCTGCTTTGGCACCGGGGTCACAGTCGTCACAGTCCAGGGACCGAACGGGCCCCGCGGCCTCACGGTCAACGCCTTCACGTCGGTCTCGCTCGAACCACCACTGGTCCTGGTTTCCATCAACAAGAAAGCCAAGAGCCACGACCTGCTGCACGATAACCCCTTCGCTATCAACGTCCTCGCCTCCGGCCAGGAGCAACTCGCGCTTAACTTCGCGGGCAAGCACGACCCCAAGCTCGACATTCCCTGGCGCGAGGACCAGACCGCTCCCTATCTCGGTGGAACCGTCGCCCACTTCCAATGCGAGCCTCACGAGGCGTACGACGGAGGCGACCACACGCTCTTCATCGGACAAGTCGTCCACTTCCGCTACAACGATGGCGACGCCCTCGGCTACTTCCGAAGCAGATTCACCCGGCTGACCGAACCGAGGGTCGCCGCGTCCCCTGGAACGCACGATCCGTTCGAGCTTCCCTACGACGCCTATGAATAAGGCCGAGCGAACGTACGCGACGCTGCGTCGCCGCATCCTTGTAGGCACGTACGAACCCGGTCACCGCTTGGTGCTCGATGCGCTCGCGCGTGAGATGGGTGTGAGTCCCGTTCCCGTCCGCGAGGCACTTCGTCGGCTCGAGGCTGAGGGGTGGGTTGTTTACACGCGCAATGTGGGGGCGCAGGTCGCGCCTATCAACGAAGAGCGCTGGGAAGAAGAAATGCGCGTGCTCGCGATCCTGGAGGGCCACGCGAGCGCACTTGCCGCTCCGCACATGTTGCCTGCGGACTTTCGCTCTCTCGGCAGCATCAACGACCGGCTTGCGTCGGCGGTGCGAAGCGCGAACGTGCTCGAGGCATCGAAGTTCAACCGAGCGTGGCACAGCGTCATCTATGCCCGCTGCCCAAACGCGTACCTCGTACAGGTCATCGGCGAGACGCAGGAACGGATGGACGCAATCCGCCCAACGGTGTTCGCAAGCAATCCCGAACGAGGTTTCGAGTCCGTAGCAGAGCACGCCGCCATCCTGGGGTTGCTCGAACGCGCGGCTCCCTTCGATGACATCGAGCGAGCCGCGCGCGAGCACAAGTTCCGGACCATCGACGCGGTTCGCGATCAGTCAATCAAGAAGGACGAGGTCGTCATATGAAAGCGTCCGAGCTCAAGGGGTCGATAGTCCCGATAGTCACTCCCTTTACCGAGTCTCTGGACTTCGACGAGCCGACCTTCGTCGACCTCATCGAGTGGCAGATCGATTCCGGGAGTCACGGCGTATCGGTCACGGGCACGACCGGTGAGCCCAGCTCTCTCTCATTGGAGGAGCGCGAGCACCTGGTCGAGACTGCCTCGAAGACCGTCGGCCGACGGGTTCCGTTCGTGCCGGGCACCGGCACGAACAACCTCAAGGAGACCCTGCGGCTGACGAAGCATGCCGAGGCCCTCGATGCGGACGCTGCGCTCGTCATCGTGCCCTACTACAACAAGCCGTCGCAGGAGGGCCTGTACCGCTACTACTCCGAGCTTGCAGACAGCGTCGACATACCGATCATCATCTACAACATCCCCGGGCGTACGGCCGTCAACATGGCCCCCGAGACCATGGCTCGGTTGCGCAGCGCACATCCGAGCATCATCGGAGCGAAAGAGTCGAACAAGGACTTCGAGCATGTCTCCCGCGTCATTCACCAGTGCGGCCGCGACTTCAACGTCTACTCGGGGATCGAGCTCCTTTGTTACCCCATGCTCGCAATCGGGGGGGCCGGACACATCAGCGCAACTGCGAACATCTTTCCGCGCGAGGTCGCCGATATCTACAACCACGTCGCTGCGGGCCGCTGGGAGAAAGCGATAGATCTCCATTACTACTTGCTCGAGATCAACGACATGATTTTCTTCGAGACCAATCCCGGCCCCCTCAAGTTCGCACTGGGCGAGCTGGGACGGATAAACCCGCGCCTTCGTCCGCCGATGTGCGAGCCGTCCGAGGCAAACCAGCAGCGCATTAGAAAGGTACTGGCGGACTACGGGCTCTATAAGGAGGACGACTGATGGCCAAACGAGCGCGCTTCATCGCCGAGGGGCGCTACCACGAGGGAGTGCTCATCTCGGAGGGGGTCCTGCGCGCCGAAACGGGAGTTGCCTACTCAACCGACGACGTCACCTTCATGTTGCCCCTGGTGCCTCGCAAGGTGATCGGGCTCGCGCTCAACTTTGCAGATCACGCCGAGGAGCTTGGGCTCGAGAAGCCCAAGGAGCCCGTCCTGTTCTTCAAGCCCTCGAACTCGTGGGTCGCTCATCGCGCCGAGGTGGTGCGTCCGGCGGGTGTCGAGTACATGCACTACGAAAACGAGCTCGCCGTGGTCATAGGACGCAGAGCCCGCAACATCCGAGCAGAGGATGCCTCCGCCTTCGTGCGCGGTTACACGATTGCCAACGACGTGACCGTACGGGACTTCGTTGCCAATCTGTATCGCCCTCCGGTGAAGGCGAAGGGTTGGGACAGCTTTGGCCCGATGGGACCCTTCCTCGTCGAGGGTGAGATCGACGATCCCAACTCGCTCGACATGCGCACCTACGTAAACGGGGAGCTGCGCCAGCGGGGAAACACCAAGGATCTCATCTGGAAGATCCCTGAGATCATCGAGTTCATCACTCGTTTCATGACGCTGGAGCCCAACGACATGATTCTTACGGGAACCCCAAAGGGCCTGAGCCACGTCCACGCCGGTGACGTCATGCGCCTCGAGATCGACGGATTGGGAACGCTGGAGAATCCAGTGGTGGAGGAGCCGGGTGATTGGGGGGGCGAATGACGGATCCGGTCAAGCAACCTCTGCACTACGTCGACGGTGAGTTTCGCTCGGGGATCGAAGGTCACACATTCGAAACGCTGAACCCGTCGACCAACAAGGTCATCACCGAAGTCGCGGAAGGACGCGAGAGCGACATCGACGCCGCCGTTACGGCCGCACGCCGGGCCTTCGACGAGGGACCCTGGCCCCGGATGAGCGCAAAGGAGCGCGCCGGCTACCTCATCCGAATCGCAGAGATCATGGAATCATCCGGCGACGAGACCGCTCGGTTAGAGGTCATGGACACCGGACTCCCGATCACACAGGCGAAGGGCCAGGCCGCGCGAGCGGCGCAGAACTTCCGCTTCTTCGCCCGGGTGATTCAAGACCTCGGTGGGGAGGCGCACGAGTTCGGTGGAGACTTCCTCAACTACACGATTCACAAACCCGTCGGTGTGGCAGGGCTGATCACCCCATGGAACACACCGCTCATGCTCGAATCGTGGAAGATCGCACCTTGCCTGGCATCTGGTTGCACCGCCGTGCTCAAGCCCGCGGAGTGGTCACCCATCACCGCAAGCAAGCTGGCCGAGATGATCGCGGAGGCGGACCTCCCGCTGGGAGTGTTCAACGTCGTGCACGGCTTCGGGGAGACCGCGGGCGCGCCGCTTGTCACTCACCCCGGCGTCGATCTCATCTCCTTCACCGGCGAGACCACGACCGGCAAGTCGATCATTCGCAATGGAGCAGACACACTCAAGCGGAACTCGATGGAGCTCGGTGGGAAATCGGCTGTCGTCGTGTTCGCCGACGCGGACCTCGAGCGTGCCGCCGACGCCGCGGTGTTCGGTGTCTATTCCCTGAACGGTGAACGCTGCACCGCGGGCTCGCGGCTCCTGGTCGAGGACTCGGTCTACGACGATTTCGTGGAGGCCGTCGGCCGAAGAGCTGCCAACGTGCGGGTCGGCGATCCAACCGATCCCACAACGGAATTGGGACCGCTGATCCATCCCGAGCACTACGAGCGCGTCATGGGCTACGTCGAGACGGGCAAGAAGGAGAGCCGGCTTGTGGCCGGTGGAGAGCGCCCCGCCGGCATGCCCGAGGGGAACTTCCTCCAGGCGACCCTGTTTGCGGATGTCGACCGCACCGCCCGTGTCTTCCAGGAGGAGATCTTCGGGCCCGTGTTGGTGGCGACCCGCTTTTCCTCGACCGAGGAGGCCATCGAGCTGGCAAACGACGTGCGCTACGGGCTGGCCGGGTACGTCTGGAGCGGCGACCTCACCAGGGCGCACGAGGTCGCTCAATCGATGGCCACCGGCATGGTGTGGATCAACAGCCAGAACGTACGAGATCTGCGAATGCCCTTTGGCGGGGTCAAGGATTCCGGCATCGGGCGCGAGGGTGGTCATTACAGCTTCGAGTTCTACTGCGAGCTCGAAACGATTCACGTGGCACTTGGCAAGCATCACATTCCAAGATTCGGAACCGGAGACTAGGGGGAGCTATGCCGGCACGAACGGGCAAGAACTACATCGATGCACTGAACAACTCAAGCCGCGACGTACAGATCCACGGCGAGAGAGTCGAGAAGGGACTGGCCGATCACCCGGCCTTCCGCAACGTTGTCCGTACCTACGGACAGTTGTACGACATGCAGCACGACGCCGACCTGGTCGACACAATGACTTACGAATCGCCATCGAGCGGGGATCGCGTTGGCATGTCCTTCCTGCAGCCCGAATCCATCGAGGATCTGGAACGTCGCAGGACGATGATCAAAACGTGGTCGGACTACAGCCTTGGCCAGCTAGGCCGAACCGGCGACTATCTCAACAGCTCGATCATGGCGATGTCGTCCGCCGCCGACTGGTTCGGTCAAGTTGACAAGCAGTTCGCAGACAACATTCGCAACTACTACCAGTACATCCGCGAGAACGACCTGTTGATGACCCACACGCTCATCAACCCCCAGAGCAACCGCAGCAAGCCTCCCAGTGAGCAGACCGATCCCTTCCTGGCCGCTGGGATCGTCGCCGAGAACGACGATGGCATTGTCATCAGGGGGGCCCGGATGCTCGCGACCATCGGTCCCATAGCCGACGAGATCATGGTGTTCCCGTCGACTGTGCTCCAGAACCGGCCGGAGGACGAGCCCTACAGCTACGCCTTTGCGATCCCCTGCGATACACCGGGCCTCCGCTTCCTCTGCAGGGAAAGCTTCGACTACGGCCGCAGCCATTACGACCACCCGCTCGGATCGCGCTTTGACGAGATCGATGCCGTTGCGATCTTCGACGACGTTCAGGTTCCATACGAGCGCTGTTTCATGATCCGCCACCCCGAGTTGCTGACGAGGGGCAGGCTCTACAACGAGACCGACGCGCTGGTTCACATGACGCACCAGGTCGTGATCAAAGATCTCGCCAAGACGGAGTTTGTCCTCGGCCTAATTTCGACAATCGCAGACGCGATCAAGATCGAGCAGTTCCAGCACATCCAGGAGAAGATCGGCGAGATCATCATCGCCCTCGAAACCCTCAAGTCGTTCCTTCGCACGGCTGAAGTGGATGCAAAGGTGAACGACTGGGGTGTGATGACGCCGAAGTGGGCCCCGTTGAACGCCGCCCGGAACTGGTTTCCGAAGCAGTACCCGCAGTTCATCGACACCATCTGGAAGATGTCTGCGTCCGGCCTCTTCGGGCTTCCAACGGAAGCGGATGCGAAGGGCGATGCGCGCGAGGATGTCGACAAGTACCTTGCTTGCGCGTCGATGGACGGCGTGGATCGTGTCAAGCTTTTCCGCCTAGCGTGGGATGCAAGCGTGTCGAGCTTCGGAGGACGCCAGGAGGTCTACGAGCACTACTTCTTCGGTGACCCCGTTCGGATGGCAGGGCTCCTCGTGGCGACCTACGATCGGTCCGAATACATGGGGCGAATCAAAGAGTTCCTGCAACGCGACAACTGATGAAGCGATCGTCTCGACGATCGCGGGCATTACCCGACGGCGGCGCGCAGCGGCGGCGTGAGTGCGCCAGCCGAAAGGATGGCGCAACGTGAGGGAAAAGAGATGATCGATCTTCGGTACACCAAGCCGGACTTCAACATAGTCAGGGCGGCGCACGCCGAGTACGTCGTTACGGATCTTCACCGGGCTCACGACTTCTACGTCGAAACCCTGGGATTCGTGATGACGCTCGAAACTCCCGGTGCACTCTACCTGCGTGGTTACGAGGAGCATCTGCACCACTCGCTCGTGCTCACCCGAGGTACGGAACCACACATCGGCCACCTGGCCTACCGAGTGGAGTCGAACGAGGACCTCGACCTCCTCTTCGATCACTACAAAGCACTCGGACTCGAGCCGGGATGGGTGACTGACGAGGAGCCGGGTCAGGGAAAGTCACTTCGGGTGCAAGATCCAATCGGCTTTCCGATTGAATTCTTCTGCGAGATGGCTCAGGTAGAATCGCTGCTTCGTCGCTACGACCTCTATGCCGGAGCGGAGGCGTTGCGACTCGACCATTTCAATCTGCACGTCCCCGACTGCGCGGCCGCGTTCGAGTACTACAAGAGCCTCGGCTTTCGTTGCTCGGAGTACACGTCGACCGACGGTGACGACGAGAGACTCTGGGCCGCATGGATGTTCCGCAAGCCGGACGTGCACGACGTCGCTCTGATGAACGGGAAGGGGCCGCGTCTGCACCACACGGGTTGGTGGGTCAGTGATCCAACGAGCGTTCTGAGGACCTGCGACCGCCTGGCGGCTCTCGGTCATGCGGACGCGATCGAACGGGGGCCGGGCCGGCACGGGTTGTCCAACGCGTTCTTTCTCTATCTGCGGGACCCCGATGGTCATCGCATCGAGCTGTACACAAACGACTACTACACGGGGGATTCGGACCTCGAGCCGCTGCGCTGGAGCGTCAATGACCCAATGCGGGGAACCTTCTGGGGGCACGCCGCCCCGGCCAGCTGGTTCGAGGAGTCATCGATGGTTGCTGACTTCAACGGCGGCTTGGCTGAGGTAAAAGAAGAGAACCTGAAGGAGCGACCGCAGACGGTTATCTGAGTTGAGCTGCCACTAGCTCAGCTTGCGGCGGTCGTCCACGCGGTTGAGCTTGCCGCCCTCGCTGCGAGGCACCGTACCGGGGGCTTTCAGCGAAACGTCTGCCGTCACGCCGAGAGTCCCCTTGATGCCGCGCTGAACTCGAGCGCGTAACGAGGCGAGGAACTCGTCCGTGGCAACGGCATCGTCATCGAGCACATCCGCGCCGACCGTCCTGAAAACGTCGTCGGTGACTTCGCATTCGACAGACAGTTCGTCGAGCGTGCCTTCGCGCGTGACCACCAAGCGGTAGTGCGCTGACAGCTCGGCGATGTCGCCCAGGACGAGTTCGATCTCGGTCGGATAGAGGTTCACACCTCGGATGATCAACATGTCGTCCGTTCGGCCCTTGATGAGCGCCATCCGTCTGAGCGTTCGCCCGCAGAGGCATTCCCGGTCCGACAGAGACGTGATGTCACCCGTCCAGTAGCGCAACAACGGGAGTGCCTGCTTCGTGAGAGTGGTGAAGACAAGAACGCCCTCTTCGCCATCGGGCACAGGTTCGGCGGTGTCCGGATCGAGGATCTCGGGAAAGAAATGATCTTCGTTGATGTGGCTGCCCATGCGCTCCTCGACGCATTCGCAGGAGACTCCGGGGCCGATGATCTCGCTCAGCCCGTAGATGTTCGAGGCCCGCAGCCCCAGGCCCGCGTCGACCTCGCCACGCATCATCTCGGTCCACGGCTCGGCCCCCAGTATCCCCAGTCTCAACGAGACGTCGACAGGAGCAACACCTCGTTCGGCGAACTCCTGGGCGAGAGTGAGCCCATAACTGGGCGTGCAGGAGATCATGTCGGGGCGGAAGTCGGTGATGAGCATGATCTGACGGTCCGTCATTCCACCCGACACAGGCACGACCGTCATGCCCAATCGCTCGGCGCCGTAGTGAAGCCCGAGGCCGCCCGTGAAGAGGCCATAGCCGTACGCGTTGTGCAGCATCATTCCAGGCTCGGCCCCCGCCATCGCGAGGCAGCGCGCATTGACGCGAGCAAAGACATCGACGTCGGCTTTCGTGTATCCGACGACCGTCGGTTTTCCAGTGGTTCCAGAGGATGCGTGAACGCGACTGATCTGGTCGCGCTCACGGCCGAAGAGGCCGAATGGGTAGTTATCCCTGAGATCCTGTTTGCGGGTGATCGGGAGTCTGGTGATGTCATCGATGCTCGAGATATCGCCGGGCTTCACACCGGCTTCGTCGAGCTTGTACCGGTAGAAATCGACACGCTCGTAGACACTGGCAGCGAGCTCCACGAGGCGCTCTGACTGCAGCTTTCTCAGCTCGGTGGTCTTCATGGATTCGAAATCAGGTTCGAAGATCACTGCGACCCCCCTCCGGCTCGCCGACTACCCCTCATTCTTACGCTCAGGGAGCCTTGAAGTCATTAAAACGAATGAGGCCGATACGACGCGAAAACGGGGGCCGGTCTCTACCCCGGCCCCCGTTCTGCGTACAGTTACGCCGCGTCGATCACGCCATGTGGGTTCAGCACGAACTTCTTGCTGGCCCCCTTGTCAAAGTCCTTGTAACCCTGAGGGGCGTCGTCAAGCGAGATCACTGTGGCGTTTACGGCCTTCGCGATCTGCACCTTGTCCTTCAGGATCGCCTGCATCAACTGACGGTGGTACTTCATGACGGGACACTGACCGGTCGTGAACACGTGGGACTTCGCCCAACCCAGCCCGATCCGGATGCTGAGTGATCCCTCCTTGGCGGCGTCGTCCGCTGCACCAGGATCGCCCGTGACGTACAGACCCGGAATGCCCAGACTGGCCCCCGCTTTGGCGACGTCCATGATCGAGTTCAGAACGGTCGCTGGAGCTTCCTCTCCCGAACTAGAACCGTGACCATGTGCCTCGAACCCGACGCAGTCCACTGCCGCGTCGACCTCTGGAACCCCGAGGATCTGGTCGATCTGCTCAGGAAGAGTCGTGTCCTTCTTCAGATCCACGGTCTCGCATCCAAAACTCCTCGCCTGGGCGAGGCGCTCGTCAATCAAGTCGCCCACGATCACAGTGGCAGCACCAAGGAACTGCGACGAATGAGCAGCAGCCAACCCCACCGGACCGGCCCCTGCGATGTAGACGGTGAAGCCGGGACCGACGCCGGCCGTGTACGCCCCGTGAAAACCAGTCGGAAAGATATCCGACAGCATCGTGAGGTCTTTGATCTTGGCCATCGCTTGGTCCTTGTCGGGGAACTTCAGAAGGTTGAAGTCCGCATACGGGACCATGACGTACTCGGCTTGACCGCCGACCCAGCCGCCCATGTCAACGTAGCCGTACGCGGCTCCGGGGCGGGCCGGGTTTACGTTCGAACAGATACCCGTCTTACGCTCCTTGCAGTTCCAGCATCGACCGCAAGCGATGTTGAACGGAACCGAAACCAGGTCGCCTTCTTTGATGAACTCGACGTCGCGCCCCGCCTCGATCACCTCGCCGGTGATCTCGTGCCCGAGTACCAGATTCTCGGGAGCGGTTGTGCGCCCTCGAACCATGTGTTGGTCACTACCACAGATGTTGGTCGATACGACTTTGAGAATGACGCCGTGGTCACACTTGCGTCCCACGTTGCGTTTGTCGACACCGGGCCCGTCTTTGAGGACAAGCTCCGGGTAATCGATCGTCTGAATCTCGACTTTGCCCGGTCCTATGTAAGCAACCGCCTTGTTTCCACCCATGAAGAAAAACTCCCCTCAGAAAGCTCGCGGGATACCAATCGAAGGGACCCTGGATAAGCAAGGCGATCAGCGTCACGAAGACGCTGAAGAGGCACCGGCTACCACCTCCCAGGTTCTGGGGCAACGGTTCGTACTCCTAGAAGTTTTCCCCGCTGGAGCCGGGTTACTCGCCGATGGCCTTGATCACGAGGCGTTTGTTGCGCTGACCGTCGAACTCGACGTAGAGGATCGCCTGCCAGGGTCCGAGGTCGAGCTTTCCTTCGATGATGGGAACGATTATCTGGTGGTGCATGAGCAGATTCTTGAGGTGCGCGTCGCCTTGTCTTCTCCCCCGCGATGATGCCGGTAGTCGCCGGGGTCGGCCACCAGTTGCTTGGCGGCGTACAGTGGAACGGCGCCACTGGACCCCAAACTCTTTGAGCGGCCACAAAGGACCACTAGGTTACGTAGACGATCGGCGAAGTATCTAGGGCCGCTGGAAGCGTTCGCTACGACACTCGGGGTTGAGCGTCACAACGGTGTGGCCCTCACTAGATATGACTGACTCGTACTCCTCATAGATAGAACCCGGCGGCACCCGGGACTCGGTAACGATGATGTCGAGACTGTACGTCTCTATCATCCGGCTCAGTCTCTCTCGGCTTACCGTGCCAGACACCAAGGCGAAGTTGTCCTGATAACGCGTTTCGAAGGGCGTGCGAGGCAAATCGGGCCAGCGTATGCGGGCGGGGTGCTCGGGGTAGAACACCAAGCGATACCCGGAGTACGCGGCCATCTGCATGCTCAGTGGCGGAGGTACCGCAACCACGCAGTTGCCCATCGGGCGGGGGGAGACGATATCGATAGCCGACCCAGAGTTGCCGGTTAGCGCCCGGTGAAGCATCGCGTCCTCTTTGATCTGGCGCCCATACTGAAGGCTGGTAAGAAGCGGCGAGAAGCCAGCGGCCGCGACGATGACCAGCGAGAAGCTCGCCGCTATATACCAGCGAATGCGTGCGAGCCATTCAACAAAAAGGGCTGCGCCGATCGATGCGAGCATGGCAACACCTAAGTAGAGGAGCGGCCAGTAACGATGCGGCCGGCCCAGGGTGGAGATCCCCTCGGGAAAGGTCGTTCCCGTCAGCGAGGTTCCAATGACAGCGACGGCGGGAACGATCAAGGCGATCAACATTAAGCGTGCCTCGAGAGTGGACGTGACCATGGGAACAGTTCGCAGTCCTCCGTAGAGCGCGAACGGAGTGGTCAGGCCCCACGATCCAAGGATCACCAAGGGTGAGAAAGCTACGGGTGCCGCGCTGAGGTCCTCGAAGCCGCCAAGATTCAAGTAGTTCAGTAGCACTGGCATGGCCCAGCATGAATAGAGCCCGAGAGCCGGAACCAGCAGAGCAATTGACAGAACGGAGCGTCGGTAGACACCGATCGCAATCGCTAGGAGGGAGACTCCCACCGCGGCAAAGAACGCTTCCCCGCCAGTGAGTCCGAGCATGCCTGCCGTTACCCCCGCACCAATGAGAAGCGGCATCGACTTGCGCTTCGCGCCCATAACTAGCAACAGCAGGAAACATGCGAACAGTGCATAGGAGAGGTCACGGGGGAAGGGAGGCGCAAGATTGGCCAACGCAATATTGTAGGAGCGCTTGACGAGAAAGTCGCCTAGGAATCTCTCAGCCTGCTCGGGATTCCGCACAAAGGTGATCACCTTGGGCGAGCGTGTGATCAGCCAGCCAAAGCCGCCCGCGAGTGCCCCGAACAGCGCCAGGAAGACGCCACTCGTCCAGCGCCGTAGCTCACGCCCGAGTGCATATAGCGTCAGAACGCCACCACCGACGAAGAGCACAAGCAGGGGTCCGTAAGCATGCAGGATTCTCCCCCCGGGAGTCACCCGCGCGAGCGTCGCGGCTTCGGCATGGAAGAGATAGGGATAGTCGTTGGGAATGGCCCCCGTCACCGGAGCAGAGGGCGTCGATTCTCCATTGAGGAGTTGGCTCCCTTCAATCACATGCTGCTGTGTATCCCCGTTGAAGCTTTGAGGCAGAACCACGAACGCAGGTGGAGCCCACAACACGTACCCCAGGATGACCAGAAAAAGAGGCATCCAACGAACGACCCAGCTGTCCTCGCGCTCGATGAGCTCTGGTCGGGGCCGCAGAAATCGAATCCCAACGGCGGCGGCCGATATGCCGATGATGAGCCCTTGCGTCAGTCGAAGATTCGAAAGGATCGCCCCGCGAGTGACGATGTGGACCAGCATTAGAGCCAACACGATGATGGTGAAACCGAACAATGCCAGCCCCCAGCAGGCCGCAGCATCCAATTGGATTCGAAGTAGCCGCGCCAGCCCGTCAACGACAAGGAACCCAAGTAGAAGTCCCAGGGATCCGATCACCAAGGCCTGTATTCCGGCAATCATCGTCGACGAAGGCTCGACACTCATTGCGCCGCATGCTAAGCGAGCGGGGCGGAGTTCAGCCGGACCGCAGCAGAAAGCGAGGCTCGGCGGGACCTCAGAGAGGGGGTCGGTTACTCGCCGATTGCCTTGATCACGAGGCGTTTGTTTCGCTGGCCGTCGAACTCGACGTAGAAGATCGCCTGCCAGGGTCCGAGGTCGAGCTTGCGTTCGGTGATGGGAACGATTACCTGGTGGTGCATGAGCAGATTCTTGAGGTGCGCGTCACCGTTGTCTTCGCCCCCGCGATGATGCCGGTAGTCGCCGGGATCGGGCAGCAACTGCTCGGCGGTGCCGTTCGATGGCGCCTTCCAGGAAGGAGGGGCGATCTTGTCGAGCCACTCGAGTGCGTCGGCCTGAATGCCGGGCTCGTCATCGTTGGTCGAAAATCCAAGATTGCAATTATCTCTCCCAGTAGGTTCCAATCGCCGCCGGTCACCTCGAGCTCACCGCCGGATCTGTGTCGAGGCCGGCGTGGTCGGTCCTGCGAATAGGTGAACACTCCACCCCGTCGAGCTCGATCCCCAAGGCCCCGGTCGCTCGGTTTCGGTCACGGTCGTGCATCCGCGAACCGGCGAAAGGCTCTACCGGCGCAGCTTCTCGGTGGGGTAAGCCTTTTACGGGCGCTGGAAACGCTCGCTACGACAGTCCGGGTTGATCGTCACGACAGTGTAGCCCTCAGAGGATTTGACCGACTCGAACTCCTCGTAGATGGGAGCCGGCGGTAGTTGCTGCGCAACAACGATGATGTCGAGGCTGTAGCGTTGGATCAATCGGTCCAATCGAGCTGGCGTTGCCGCTCCGGTGACCAAGGATTGGTTGTCCTTGAGACGCTTTCCGTAGGGATGAGTCAGCCGCAGGTCGGGCCATCGAATGCGCGCCGGAGAGTCGGGATTGCCCATGTAGAACACCATGCGGTAGCCGGAGTAACCAGCCATCACCCGGCTCAGAGGCGGAGGGACCGCCACCACGCAGTTACCTTGCGGATAAGGGGAGACGATATCGAGCGCGGTTTCGGAGTCACCTGTGAGGGCGTCGTGAAGCTTCGGTTGCTCCCGCATCTGACGACCGTACTGGAGACTGCTGATAAGCGGAGACAAGCCGGAGATCGCAACGATGATGAGCGACGCGGTTGCAGCCACATACCAGCGCAGCCGCCCGAGCCACTCGGCAAAAAGGGCCGCGCCGATTGATGCGAACACAGCTAGACCAAGGTAGAGCAGCGGCCAATAACGGTGAGGCCGGCCCAAAGTGGAGATCCCTTCGGGCAGCGTACTTCCCGCCAGCGAAGTGCCGCGCACCGCGGCCGCCGGAACGACCAGAGCGATCAACATTAACCGTGCCTCGATCGATGACTTGACATCGGGAAGAACTCGAATCCCACCGTAGAGCGCGAACGGAGTGGTCAGGCCCCATGACCCCAGGATCAGCAGAGGAGTCAACGAGACGGGGTCCGAGCTTAGATCCTCGAAGCCGCCGAACTCCAAGTAGTTGAGCACCATCGGGACGGCCCAACATGCGTAGAGGCCAACCGCCGGTACCAACAACGCGAGGGCCAGGAAGAAACGGCGGTAAGCACCAATCGCGACTACTACAACCGAGATGCCCATCGCCGTGAAGAAAGCCTCGCCGCCGGTTAGCCCGAGCATGCCCGTCGTCACCCCCGCGCTAATCAGTAGGGGCACCGACTTTCGCTTCAGGCCCATGATCAGGAGTAGCAAGAAGCAGCCGAATAGCGCGTAGGAGAGATCGCGCGGAAAGGGAGGCGCTAGGTTGGCATATGCAATGTTGTAGGAGCGCTTGACTAGAAAGTCGCCAAGGTACTTCCCGGCCTGGTTCAGGTTGCGCACGTCGATGATCAACTCAGGCGAGCGCGTGATCACCCAGCCGAACCCGCCGGCGAGCGCACCGAACAGCGCCAAGAAGAATCCGCTCGTCCAGCGTCGGAGCTCGCGTCCCAGTGCGTAAAGGGCCAACACCGTACCCCCGGCGACGAACACCTGCAGGGGTCCGTAGGCATGCAGAATTCTCCCGCCCGGAGTTACTCGAGCGAACGTGGCGGCCTCGGCATGGAAGAGGTACGGATAATCGTTGGGTATGTCTCCCGTCAATGGAGGCGAAGGCGTCGATTCTCCCGTGAGGAATTTGCTCGCTCGAAACGCATGGGCTGTCGTGTCGCCGTTATAGCTTTGTGGGAGCAGCTCGAACACGGGCGATGTCCACAACACATAGGCGAGGATGACAAGCAACAAGGGCATCCACCGGATCAACAGGTTGGCCTCTCGTTCGGTGGACCTTGGTCGGCGTCGTATGAATCGAGTCGCAACGGCGGCGACGGCAACGCCGAGGAGCACCCCCTGGAAAAGACGAGTGTTCGAGAAAATCGCTCCCGCGGTGGCGATATGGACAAGGGTCAGCCCCGTAACGACGGTGGTGAAACCAAACGGCGCCAGGCCCCACGAGGCCGTTGCATCCAGGTCGATCCGGAAGAGCCGCGCCAGCGCGTCCACCACTAGGTATCCGAGAAACAGGCCCAGGGATCCGATCACCAGGGCCTGTACTCCGGCAACCATCGCCGATGGTGGCTCCATAGCCATAGCGCCAAATGGTAGCGCGCGCCTCAGGCCGGGCCGGACCGTAGGGAGGAAAGGGGCCGCTATTCCCCGATGACCTTGATCACGAGTCGTTTGCTCCGTTGCCCGTCGAACTCCACGTAGAAGATCGCCTGCCAGGGACCCAGATCCAGTTTGCCTTCGGTGATCGGCACGATGACCTGGTGGTGCATGAGCAGGTTCTTGAGGTGCGCGTCGCCGTTGTCCTCGCCTCCGCGATGATGCCGGTAATCGCCGGAGTCGGGCAGCAATTGCTCCGCAGTGCCGTTCGCCGCCGCCTTCCAGGAGGGAGGAGCTACCTTGTCGAGCCACTCGAGTGCGTCGGCCTGAATGCCGGGCTCGTCGTCGTTGATCCACACGGCCGCGGTGATGTGCATTGCCGAGACGAGAACCATGCCCTCCTGGATGCCGGAGTCCTCCACAGCCGCTGCGACTTCCTCGGTGATGCGAACGAACTCTCGCCGTTCGCTCGTGTTGAATGTCCTGTAAACCGTCTGAGATTTCATGCACACATGCTCCCATGATGTGGCAATCTCGAAGAGTGGAGATAAGGCAGCGCAGGCCTGAGGACGAGCGATCTCTAGACGGGTTCGTGGTGCGTCACCACCTGCAGCGAGTGGCGCGCCTAGGCGAGCTTTTGGATCCGCTCGATCATTCAGCTCTCGTGGCGGACGACAACGGACGCATCGCGGGCCTACTTACCTACATCATCGGTCCCGAGAAATGCGAGATTCTGACGATGCACGTAGATTCAAAGTGGCTCGGGACCGGCACGCGCCTACTCGCGGCCGTGGAGGAGGTGGCAAGAACCAAGGAGTGCGATCGGTTGACGGTCGTTACCACCAACGACAACGTCGACGCGCTTCGCTTCTATCAGCGTCGAGGGTTCAGCTTGGCCGCGCTACACGAAGGGGCAGTGGACAAGAGCAGAACGCGACTCAAGCCCGAGATACCGAAGCTCGGCGACCATGGAATCCCGCTACGAGACGAGCTCGAGCTCCACAAGAAGCTTCTTGGCTAGCGAGAAAACGAGCCTCTCCAAGGGAATGATGCGAGACTGACGGCAGGTAAGTTCACATGAAGGGGTGAGTCGTGGCTATTGGAACGTCGCTGTTTCTCCTCGCCGTCGGGGCGATTCTGAAGTTCGCCGTCGAGATCACCCTCGTCGGGATCGATCTCCAAGTCGTTGGCATCATCCTCATGGTGATCGGAGGATTCGGTCTTATCCTGTCGCTGTTCCTAATGAACAAGAGTCGCACCACACGGGTCCAGCGGCGCTACTACGACGACGGACCCCGGTAGACGTTCAGGATTGTCCTTCGGCGTCCAGAAATATGTCGGGCCGGTGCTGGCGCTTGGCCTCCAGGTAGAGGTTCCACCGCTTCTCGAGATCATCGAATCCCGTTCGTACCTTTGCTGCCGGCAACACAACCTGTTCGGTGGAGCCGGTCGCTATGAGGTCACCAAGCTCTGAGATCGCAGTGCACTCGCAGACGATCTTGCGTCCTTCGGTCGCGACGTGCTTGGCGACCACCTCAAGACGCATCCCCGGCAAAGCCGATGCAAGGTGTCTGACTGCGACGGCCGTTCCGAGTCCCTCGTCGGCCTCCTCGAGGAACGGAATGATGACCTTCCGGCCGGCCTCCTCCATGTGACGCGCGATCCAGTAGGTCGCGTACACGGGATGGACCTTGCCCAGCTCACCGAAGTCGACAGTCATCTCCTCGGTTATGACCACACCGAGATGGCCCTCGTAGCCCTGCGGTATCTCTTTCATTTCCTCGTGAGCCTCAGCCGGACCCCCGCCCAGGCCGGGTCGGGATCAGGGTGATCGGTTCGGTGATGAACGCCGCGCGACTCGCGCCTCAACAAGGCGGCCCGCGCTACCAGGCGAGCGGTGCGCGCTCCGAAGCGGAGCTCGAGCACCGAACGATCGGCGGTGAGAGGAAGGCGTGCGAACTCTTCGAGATCATCGTGAGCCCGGCGCAGTCCCCCGGCGTCCCGCTCGATGCTGAGTTTGGAGGAGCTCACATCTTTTAGCCGTGCCCAAGCTGCTTCAACGTCGAGGGTCACCTCATGAAGCTCGGGAGGCTCGGGCATCCTCTTGATTCGCCCAGCGCGCTGTCCTGCGATGGCGCGCGCGGCTCGCCGGCCGAAGACCAGCGCCTCGCCAAGAGAGTTACCCGCGAGCCGGTTGGCTCCGTGAACACCTGTGCTCGCGCATTCACCCACTGCGTAAAGGCGCGGTATCGACGAGCGACCGTCAAGATCCGTCTGTACTCCGCCCACCGAGTAGTGCGCAGCAGGCGAGACCGGCAGAAGGTCGTTCGCGGGATCGAGTCCGAAGACTCGGCATCCCTTCACCACCGTGGGGAACTCGTGCTGGAGCATCTTGTGATCGAGGTGGCGGCAATCGAGCCATGAACGGCGGGCCATTATTGCTCGCGCCACGACGTCGCGCGGGCCGAGCTCTCCGTCGCTGTGATGCTCGAACAAGAAACGGCGGCCCTCCGCATCCACTACGTGCGCCCCGGCCCCCCTGAGTGCTTCGGTCAACAGAAGTCTCTGGTCACCTCTGCTCAGCGCTAGGGCGGTCGGATGAAATTGAACGAACTCGATATCCGAAAGACCCGTACCCGCGTCCCATCCGAGCGCGATCCCGTCGCCGGTCGCTCCCGGGGGGTTGGTCGTCGAGTGAAAGAGCGCCCCGATCCCACCAGTCGCGAGCACGGTCGAGGTTGCCAGCACCTCGACCAGCCCCCGCTCGGTTAGCACCCATCCGCCTACGCACCGGCCCTCGGCCACCGCGAGCTGGACGCAGGTCCCTTCGAGGCGCTCGACTCGAGGTGCAGCATGTTGCCGCAGGGTCCTCATGATCGCGGCGCCCGTGGCATCGCCTCTGTGAGCAGAGCGCGCAACGCTCTGACCGCCCTCCCGGGCGAGGTGCAACTCGCCGCCGGGCTCGTCGTTCACACGATTGAAGTCGCAGCCGAGCTCCACCAGCTCCATCACGCACTCCGGCGCCTCGCTGCACAAGACCGCTACGGCCGACGTGTCTGCATGACCCGCGGCCACACGCATCGTGTCCTCGGCGTGGAGCTCGCGGGAGTCACCGGGGCCGAGGGCTGCAGCCACTCCTCCCTGCGCCCACAGAGAGGAACCGCGTCCCTTGCGTCCCTTGTCGACCACCACGACCTCGGTCGCATCAGGAAGGTGAAGTGACGCAAAAAGGCCGGCCGCTCCTGCGCCTACGATGAGGACGTCGGTCGTGATGCGATCCACTACTTGCCCTCGAAGCGGGGGGCGCGTTTGCCGAGGAAGGCCCGGACGCCCTCGAGATGGTCCTGGGTCCGTCCCGCCTCTGCCTGGAGCTCCCCCTCGAGGTCGAGCTGCTCGTCCAGCGAGTTCTCCATCGCCGAGCGAAGGAGCCGTTTGGTCAGTGCAAACGCCTTGGTGGGCCCGGATGCCAGCTCGGCGACGAAGCTCCGCCACGCGTCCTCGAACTCATCAAGTAGAGCCACCCGGTTGAACAGGTTGAGCCTCAGAGCTTCGTCCGCGGTGATCGGTTCGCCGAGAGCCGACAGCTCCCACGCCTTCGAGGCGCCGACCATCTTGGTGAGGAACCAGATCCCGCCCGAGTCAGGCACGAGACCGACCTTTATGAATGCGAGCACCAGCTTGGCCTTCTCGGATGCGATACGAAAGTCACATGCGAGCGCGACGCTCGCACCGGCGCCCGCGGCCACCCCATTCACAGCCGCAACGACCGGCTTGGGGGCGGAGGTTATGGCTCGGATCAGGGGGTTGTACCGATCAACGAGGATGTTGCCCAGCGGGGCCGTGTCGCCCTTCTCGTATCCATCCGCCAGAGCGCCGAGGTCCTCGCCAGAGCTGAACGCCCGACCCTCGCCCGTGATGACGATGCAACGGACGGCGTCGTCGGCAGATGCATTGTGGACCGCGTCCAAGGCAGCGTGACCCATCTCGTCGTTGAAAGCGTTGAGCACCTCTGGCCGATCGAATGTAATGACCGCAATGCCGTCCGCGACCTCGTATCTGAGGGACATGCTGGCAGATTATTACGAGCCGAAGATGCTATCCCTCACTCCTTCCTTCGGGTACCGTTCCGTTCACCACATCGGCGGCAGAATGGCAGAAAAAGGACCCAGAATTGCGCAAATTGCTTTTGACAATGGCGACCGCAATCGCGGTGCTTGCAACACTTGCACCCGTCGCATCGGCCGGGCAGGCCGGCGAGAGCGTGACTCTCCGGGCGGGAAAGAAATCGATGAAGTTCGGTCAGTCGGTACGGATCGAAGGTAGAGCAAGGCCCCCCGTCGATAACGAGATCGTAACGATCGTCGACCGTGAGGAGGGCCCCATTGCCCAAACCCGGACCGACGAAGAGGGCCGCTACTCGCTAGTGCTCCAGCCCAGGGAGAACCTGAGTATCCGAGCTCAAACTCAGAACGCACAGAGCGCGTTCGTGCCGATCAAAGTCGCCTTCATTGTCAAGATCAGGCTGAACAAGGTGAACCTGTTCGGCCGCGCAAAGGCAACGGGGTCGATCAAGCCCGCGCAACCGGGCAAGAAAGCCGTCGTCCGCCTCCTCCGCAACGGCAAGCCCGCGCAGAAAAAGAAAGTCAGGCTGAACAACGGCCGTTCGTTCAGGACCCGGTTCGACATCCGGAATCCGGGAAGCTTCAAGGCAAAGCTTGAATTCGGAACCGCCGACCTGAAATCGGGCTCCGACGTAAGCTCGAAGCGCCAAACGAAGCTCCCAGGCCTCTCCGTTGGTTCAACCGGGGGGTACGTCCGTCGCCTCGAGAAAAGGCTGATCCAGCTCGGGTACGTCATTCCCTCAGCCGACTGGAGCTTTGGAGTCGCGACCCGCGACGCCATGTACGCGTTCAACAAGGTCCAGCGGCGCGCTAGAACGGGCGGCGTAACCGAATCGACATGGCGAGTGCTCGCGAATCCCAAGCGGCCCAAACCGCGCGTCAAGTTCCCCCGCAATCACATCGAGATCGACCAGACGCGTCAGGTGATCCTGTGGGTCCGCAAGGGCAAGGTGAAGTGGATCCTGCACACCTCGACCGGAGCCGGCGGAGCTACCCGCGACGGAGTGTTCCGGATGTTTCGCGAGATCCACGGGTACTCCCCGGGGAGGCTGTACTACCCGAGCTACTTCGACGGCCTGCGCGCCATTCACGGTTGGCCTGAGGTCCCGAACTACCCGGCAAGTCACGGATGCGCGCGTGTCCCGATGTGGTCGGCAGTCTGGGCGAACAACCACTCTCCAATTGGAATGCAGGTCCGGGTCTACCACTAGCTCGAACAGGTTCGGCTAGTCGAAGTGGGCGCTCGGTAACTCGAGCACATTCTTTGTGTGCAACTCGCGCTCGGGGATCGGAATGGGGTAGTTGCTGCTGAAGCACGCCGTGCAGAACGAATCGCTAGGCAATCCCGTTGAAGCAAGCATGCCCTCGATACTTAGGTAACCCAACGAATCTGCCTCGATGTGGCCGCGCACTCCTTCGACATCCAGTTGGGACGCGATCAGCTCGTCCTGGTTCGGCATGTCGATGCCGTAGAAGCACGGCCACTTCAACGGAGGTGAGGAGATCCGAACGTGTACCTCGCGCGCGCCGGACTCGCGCAGCATGCTTACGATCTTGCGAGTGGTGTTTCCGCGCACAATCGAATCGTCGACAACGACGAGACGTTTGCCGGCGATGACCTCCTTCAACGGGTTGAGCTTCATCTTGATTCCCTGTTGACGCATTGCCTGTGTGGGCTGAATGAAGGTCCGGCCGACGTAGCGATTCTTCACGAAACCCTCGCCGTAGACGACTCCCGATGCCTGCGCGTATCCCTGAGCCGCCGGCACGCCCGAATCGGGCAACGCCATGACCAGATCCGCTGTAGCAGGACTTTCCTCGGCGAGGCGCTGGCCCATGCGATAGCGCGTCGCATAGACGTTCTGTCCCATGAGAGCAGAGTCAGGACGCGAGAAGTAGACATGCTCGAAAACGCAGGTCGCTACCGTCGGCGCCGCGAAACGATCGCTCGTGAGGCCGTCCTCATTGATCGCGACCATCTCGCCAGGCTCGACGTCGCGAATGAAGCGCGCACCGATGAGGTCGAGGGCGCAGGTCTCGGAGGCCAGCACCCAACCTCCAGAACCAAGGCGGCCGATGCAAAGAGGGCGGAAGCCGTACGGATCGCGGGCGCCGAACACGGTGCCCTCGTCCATGATCGTGAACGAGAAGGCACCTGAAAGCCTCGGCAGGATGTCCTTGAGCGCCTGCCGCGTGTCCCTCTGCCTCTGGGCTCTCGCTATGAACGCGGCCACGATGTCGGTGTCGTTGGAGGTACCCAGTCTGGCCTGATTCGGTGTTGGATCTCCACCCGCCTCTTTGAGCTGGCGTCTCAGGTCCAGCGCGTTGACGAGGTTGCCGTTGTGGGCGAGAGCAACCTGGCCCTCGGTCCCGCTCTTAAAGCTCGGCTGCGCGTTCTCCCACGTATTGCCCCCGGTCGTGGAGTAACGACAGTGTCCGATCGCGACGTGTCCATGCAAACTCTTAAGTGTTGGCTCGTCGAAAACCTGACTTACGAGACCGAGATCCTTGTACACGACCATCGAATCGCCATTTGAGATCGCGATGCCGGCCGACTCCTGACCGCGATGCTGGAGCGCATACAGCGCGTAATAAGTGAGTCGTGCGACATCCTCGCCGGGTGCGTAGATCCCAACGACACCGCACGCGTCTTTAGCTTCTCCTGGCATGGCTCTCTTCGGTAGTTGTGGGGGGGCGCGAAGACTTTCGTCCGCCGCGATGATCTCTAGTCACCATCTCGTCCCATCGTAGCGGACAGATGGTCGCTCAAGCCGCCTTCCCATACGGATCGCGCCTCATCGAGACCGAGCGCGAAAACCGAGAAGTCGCACAGGTCCCTGGCGACCGCCCCGATCACCTCGGCGGCGACAGCGTGGCCACCAGCGAGTTCGAGCACATCGTCGACCAGGCCCTGCGTGCAGGTCACGACCGCTCGCGACGGACTCTCGGAGTAGAGGGCACGATGCGGTTCGGTGCCCCCGACCTGAACCGAGAATCCTCGGTTCGAGGCAAAGGCGCACTCGGCCAGAGCCACTGCCAGGCCACCCCCGGACAGATCGTGAGCCGAGTTGAAGAGCCCCCCATGGGCACCCTCGATCAGCACTTCGTGAAGTGCACTCTCGGCGGCCATGTCCAGTCCCGGAGGAACTCCGCCAATCGCGTCGTTAACGATCTTTCCGTACTCGCTGCCGCCGAAGTCTCGCAGGTCGGTCGTGCCCAACAGGAGAATGGCATCGCCCTCATCGCGAAACCCGATCCCAACAGCCGAGGCCGGCTCACCCAGAATGCCGAGCATGCCGATGACCGGGGTCGGATAGATGGGACGGCCGTTGGTTTCGTTGTAGAAGGACACGTTTCCGCCCGTCACAGGGGTTCCGAGGGCCCGGCACGCGTCCCCGATGCCCCGAACGACCTCGGAGAACTGCCACATGACCTCGCCTCGCTCCGGGCTCCCGAAGTTGAGGCAGTTCGTGATTGCCGTGGGCCTGGCCCCCACGGTCGCGACGTTGCGAGCGGCCTCGGCGACGGCGTGGCGCGCCCCCTCGTAGGGGTTCAGCATGCAGAGGCGACCGGGTCCGTCCGTCGAGATGGCGACAGCCGTTTCGGAGCCGGGAAGACGGATGACAGCAGCGTCGCCTCCGGGGCCGATGACAGTTCCGAGGAAGATCATGTGGTCGTACTGCTCCCAGATCCAGCGCTTGGAAGCGATCTGAGGAGACCCGATCAACCTCAGAAACGCCTGCCCATAATGTTCCGGAGCTTCGTCGCCCGGGGGAGCTGCATTGATATCGGCGATCCAGCGAGGCTGTTCGATCGCTCGCTCGTAGACGGGACCTTCCTCGGCAAGCGCCAGACTCGGTACCTCCGCGACGATTCGGCCTCCGTCCACCACCTCCACCTTGCCGGTCTTGGTGATGTCGCCCAGAGCACGGGCTTCGAGGCCCCACTTCGCACAGACCTCGAGCACCTCGTCGACGCGCTCGGGTTCGACGACAGCCAGCATGCGTTCCTGCGACTCGCTGATCATGACCTCGAACGGTTCCATCCTCGTCTCTCGCCGGTGCACGTTGACGAGGTCGATTCGAATCCCGGTTCCGCCCTTGGCAGTCATCTCCGAGGTCGGGCACGAGATCCCTCCGGCTCCAAGGTCCTGGAACGAAGCGATGAGGTCGCGCTTGATGAGTTCGAGCGAGCACTCGATAAGGAGCTTCTCGCTGAACGGATCCCCGACCTGAACGGAAGGTCTCTTGTCGAGCGAGTCCTCGTCGAACTCAGCCGACGCGAGCACGCTGGCCCCGCCGATGCCATCTCGTCCGGTGGACGATCCAAAGAGGATCGCTATCTGACCGGGTACCTCGGCGCGCCCGTGCATCAGCTTTGTGTCGACGACTCCCAGGCAAGCGACGTTGACCAGAGGGTTCTCGGCGTAGCAGTCCTCGAAGACGGTCTCGCCCCCCACGGTGGGAACGCCGATCGAGTTGCCATACGACGAGATTCCATGAACGACACCGTCGACCACGTAGCGGGTCCTGGCGTCGTCAAGGGGGCCGAAACGTAGCGGATCCATGAGAGCAATAGGTCGCGCTCCCATTGACAAGATGTCGCGCACGATGCCGCCGACCCCTGTGGCCGCCCCGTTGAACGGTTCTACGAAGCTCGGATGGTTGTGGGATTCGATCTTCCACGCAACCGCAACGCCGTCCGCTACCTCGATGATCCCGGCTCCTTCGCCCGGCCCGACGAGAATGCGGTCCCCCTCAGTTGGGAGTGACTTGAGATGGACGCGGCTCGACTTGTAGCTGCAGTGCTCGCTCCACATGACGGAGAACATCGCGAGCTCGGTGTAGGTGGGTTCGCGCCCGATCCTGTCGCAGATGGCCTGGAATTCGTCGTCGGTCAGACCAAGGTCGCGGTGCAGGTGTCCGGTCTTGGTCATACAGGCTCCGGTGCTTGCCGAAGATGCATCACATGATCGAGCATCGAACCGATGATCACCGCGCCATCCTCCGAACCCAGCAACGACTCACACGCCCTTTCGGGATGAGGCATCAGGCCCAGCACATTGCCCGTTTCGTTTGAGATTCCGGCCACGCCGTCGAGGGATCCGTTCGGGTTCTCCACGTAGCGAAGCACGATCTGGTCGTTCGCGCGCATCCGGTCGAGAGTGTCGGGATCGGCGTACCAGTTACCTTCGAAGTGATTGATCGGGACGCGCAGCACCTGCCCCCGCTCGGCGCGGGTGGTGAAAGGTGTTCCCGGAACGTCGACACTCAGCTCCGTCCACTTGCACAGGAACTTGAGGCCCTCGTTCTTCCGCAGTGCCCCCGGAAGGAGACCTGCCTCGCACAGCACCTGGAACCCGTTGCAGATACCGATCAACAGCTTGCCCGCGGACGCGTGTTCGGCGACCGCACCCATGATGGGACTAAAGCGGGCGAGCGCTCCCGTGCGCAGATAATCCCCGTGCGCGAAGCCGCCCGGCAAAACGACGATGTCAACATCGGGAAGAGCTTGGTCGTCGTGCCACACAAACTCCGTGTGCGCGCCGAGGTGCTCGAAGGAGCGCTCACAATCAAGCTCGCAGTTCGATCCCGGAAATACGACGATGCCGACTCGTGCAGTCACGATTCCTCCCTTGCACCACCATCGACCGTCTCGCCAGTGACGCTCCATGTATAGGACTCGATCACGGTGTTGGCGAGGAGCTGTTCGCACATCCCGCGAACCTTCGACTCGGCCTCGCGTGCGTCGGCTGCATCCAGCTCGAACTCGATCAGCTTGCCGACGCGCACGCCGGACACCCCTTCGAAGCCGAGGGCGGGAAGGGCCCGCTCGATGGTCGAGCCCTGAGGGTCTGCGATACCCGACCTCAAACTGACGTGCACTCCAGCCTTAAACGTCATCGTTTACCTGCCTTTGATAGGCCGACGAGACAAGATGGCTCACCTCTTTTTCCCTCACGCTACGGCGCCCAAGGGCGCCTTCACTCACGCCCGGCGCGAAGCGCCGGCCGTCGGGTAATGCCCGCTCGTCAACGAATCCCAATTCCGCCCTCGGCGGAGCCGTGGCGATTCGCTTCATCCCCACACCGAAAGAAGAATCAGAGAGCCCGCGACTATCACCAGCGACAAACACGTTGCCGCCACGACGACGGCTCCGATCGCTCGCAAGAGCCCGAGATGCGCGACGACCTGCACGCCGCGGGTGAACAGCGAAACGGACCACACAGCCATCAACAAACCGAGGGCAATCGAGATGGAGGCCCACCCCGTCGCGACCGAGTCGCCTGGTTTGGTGGTCGCAAAGATCTCGGGGCCGACGATTATCAAATCCAGTGGTAGTAGCACGAGCACTGTGAAGACCTGAGGGAAGGAGGCAGCTCCCCACACGATGCGCGCATCGCGCCCCTTCAGACCGCCTCCGAAGGCGCGCACGACCGGCGGGGCCACTACTCCGAAGACGGCTTGCCCCAGCATCGCCAGCACGGCCCCGGTGACGAGCGCGAAGGTCAGCTCGGCGAATCCGAACTGTGTTGGATCGACGTCCCGGCCCCCGAGCAGTCCACCGATCTTGAGCCAGCCGATCATCAGCGAGGCTCCCCCGACGATTGCAAGGACGTACGGAGTGAGCCCCTCTGCAAGCGTCTCGCCGGCGCGCGCTCTCCTGTCCGCGGCCGAGATCGCAGAATCGAAGCCCGCAGCGGGCGCGACGAGGACGCTTCGCAGCCTGCGGCCGAGGGTTGCCGACCTTGTAGGTGCGGGCGCTTGCGTTCTCATCCGGCGACCTCGTCCAGCCAAGTCATGAAGGGCCGGTCGGCCACGCGCTCGTACGCTTCGAGATAGCGCTGCGTCGTGGCGTTCACCACCTCGAGCGGCAGGTCCGGAGCCGGCGGGGTGTGATCCCACCCCTGCTCGTCGAGCCAGTCACGCACGTATTGCTTGTCGAAGCTTGGCTGCGGGCGACCCGGCCTGTATTGATCCTCGGGCCAGAAGCGGCTCGAGTCCGGTGTCAACACCTCGTCGATCAAGACAAGGTCGCCGTCGATTCTCCCGAACTCGAACTTCGTATCGGCAATGATGACTCCGCGTTCTGCCGCGAGCTCCGCCGCGCGCCGGTAGACATCCAGTGCGTGGTCGCGGGCCACTCGATAGGAGTCGGCCCCGACAATGTCCGCCGCTTGATCCTCGGTGATGTTCTCGTCATGCCCATTGGTGGCCTTGGTGGCGGGAGTGAGCAGCGGTTCCTCGAGCTTGCCGGATTCCCTGAGGCCCGGCGGGAGCTTGTGTCCGCACACCTCGCCTGTCGCGACGTACTCGCGCCATCCGGAGCCCGACAGATAACCTCGCACGACAAACTCGACCGGGAGCGGCTCGGCTTTTCGCACAAGCATCGCCCGGCCGCGCAGATCACCCATCCCCACATCGGGCAGGTCCGCTCCCCGGTAGCTGATGAGGTGATTGGGAATGTCCGAGAAGTACTCGAGCCAGTACGCGGTGAGTCCCGTCAGCACCATTCCCTTGTTAGGGATCACCTGTGGAAGAACAACGTCGTACGCCGAAATACGATCAGTCGCCACCAGCAGCAGATGATCGTTGTCCACCTCGAAGAGCTCACGAACCTTGCCAGAGCCGACGTGCTTGGTTGCCACTAGCTCGCCACCCTAGAGATTCTCCAAGCGTTCGAAGACGACATGAGCGTGTTGCAGGCAGCGTGCTTCGTTGAAGCACGACTCGATCTCCGAGGGCTCGAGGTGCTCGGTGACATCCGGATCGCTCTTGAGCAACTCGATAAGCGGGCGTCCCTCGTCCCACGCGGTCATTGCATTTCGTTGCACGAGTGCGTACGCATCTTCACGCTGGAGCTTTCCCGTGGCGAGCAACGCGGTCAGCACGCTCTGCGAGTGAACCAACCCGTAGGACTCGTCGAGATTGTGACGCATGCGCTTGGCGTCGATCACGAGTCCGTCGATCACCCAGCGCATCTTCGCCAGCATGTAGTCGAGAAGTATGCAGGCATCACCGAGCGTGATCCGCTCCACGCTCGAATGACTGATGTCGCGCTCGTGCCAGAGAGCGACATTCTCGTAGCCCGTAATGGCGTAGCCGCGCAGCAACCGCGCGAGACCGCAAATGCGTTCGCTGATGATGGGGTTGCGCTTGTGCGGCATCGCCGAGCTGCCCTTCTGTCCCTCGGCGAACGGCTCGCGAACCTCCCGCACCTCGGTGCGTTGCAGATGACGAATCTCCTGAGCGAAGCGCTCGAGGCCGGCCCCCGTGAGGGCGATTGCCGACAAGAACTCCGCGTGCCTGTCGCGAGCAGTTACTTGCGTTGCGGCCGGCTCGATGTCGAGGCCCAGCCGGTCGCAGACGTAGGACTCGACCTCTGGATCCAGCTGGCTGTAGCTACCCACCGCTCCGGAAAGCTTGCCCACCGCGACACCGTCGCGGGCCGTCCGGAGTCGATCGCGTGCGCGGCTCAGCTCGAAGGCCCACCCCGCAAGCTTGAGGCCGAAGGTGGTCGGTTCTGCGTGCACCCCGTGGGTGCGCCCTGCCATCACCGTGTCACGGTGCTCGAGCGCCTTCGATTTCAGCGTCTGGGTCAGTCGTCCGACCTCCTCGACGAGGAGATCTCCGGCATCCCTCAGCGACACGGCCGTCGCGGTGTCCAGAACGTCTGATGAGGTCATGCCGTAGTGAATATGGCGGCCCGCCTCGCCGACGTTCTCGCGCACGTTCTCGACGAACGCGACCACGTCGTGCTGGCGAACGGACTCGATGGCGGCGATTCGTTCGACGTCGAAGGCCGCCTTCTGCTTGATCTCAGAGAGGTCGTCGACCGGCACCTCGTCGAGTCGCACTCTCGCCTCGACGGCGAGAATCTCGATCTCGAGCCAGCGCGCGAACTTCGCGCGCTCGGAGAAGATGCCGGACATCTCCTCTCGGCTGTAGCGGGGGATCATTAAGCCCATACTAGTGGCCCGGCAGGTGACGTTCGCGGGTTCTGGCGCAGCGAAACGCAAGTTCCGGCACGGCCGGCGGCCGGCGGAGCTCCTCGTTTGACGAGCAATTAGGCTGATGCCATGGAGCGGGCGGAATCTCTCGTCTTCGACCGCGCGGTCGAGTACTACGACAAGACTCGCTCTCTCTCGAGCGCCACTATGGACAAGCTCGTCCCCCTGATTCACGCGTCGGTCGGCGACGGACCGTGCCTCGAGATCGGCGTCGGTACCGGCCGAATCGCACTTCCGCTCCAGGAGGCTGGCACCTGCATGGTCGGTCTCGATCTCTCCCAGGCGATGATGCAGCGCCTCGTGCACAACGCCGGGGGTGACGTGCAGTTTCCGCTGGTGAGGGCGGACGCCTCCTCGCTTCCCTTCATCGATGCCTCGTTCTCGGCAGCCCTTGCCGTCCACGTCCTGCACCTGATTCCCGAGTGGAAGCAATCGGTTGCGGAGCTCGGCCGTGTCGTACGCCCGTCAGGTTCGATTGTGATCGACATCGGCCGCGAGACGCAGGGACCGTTTCGCGATCTGCTGGCCGAGTTCGCGGCCGCTGCGAGAATCCCCGAGGCCCACAGGGGAGTCAAAGACACCGACGAGCTCGATGCGGCGATGGCCGAGATGGGGGCAAGCCTTACTCAGACCGATGTCATCGATGAGGTCCGCTCCGCCACCTATGCCAAGACGATCCAGGCGCTCGAGGCCGGCACCTACTCGATCACCTGGGCCGCCGATCAGGCCACGAGGGAAAAAGCTGCGAACCACACCAGACGGTGGGTCGAGTCGCGCTACGGCGCTCTCGACCAGCGCTACGAGTACAAGCTCGAAATCGCTCTCAGGACCTACGTGCTCCCCCCCGGTCCTGTCTGAGCGCGACTTTCTCCCGATCAGACCGCCAGGGCCGTCAGGCGACCCAAGCGCTCCTCCAGCTCCTCCGGATCGTCCCCGACCAGGGTTACGTGGCCGAGTTTCCTGCCCGCGCGGGTGCTTGTCGTAGAGGTGCAGGTGCGCGCCTTCGATTCGAAGCACCTCGTCGAGATCGGGGAGGACGCCGATCAGGTTCACCATTGCGGCGTGGCCAAGCGCCTGGGTCGATCCGAGAGGGCGGCCTGTGATCGCGCGCAGGTGGTTCGCAAACTGTGATGTCACCGCCCCCTCGATCGTCCAGTGGCCAGAGTTGTGCACGCGCGGAGCCATCTCGTTACCCAACAGCTTGTCACCGACTTGAAAGAGCTCGATTGCGAGCACACCGACGTAGTCCAGCTCCGTCATGACGGAATGCGCGTGAGACTCTGCCGCAGACTGGAGGTCCGGCGCGAGGGCGGGGGCCGGAGCACGCGAGAGGCGCAAGATCCCCTTGCGGTGGACGTTCTCGACGATGGGATAAAAGACAGTCTCGCCGTTGGTGGAGCGAGCCGCGAGCATCGACAGCTCCCGGTCGAAGTCCACCATCGCCTCGGCGATGAGGTCCTTGCCCCCGAGCTCCTTCCAGCAAGTGTCGAGCTCGGTACGCGCGTCCACGACGAATTGACCCTTGCCGTCGTACCCCTCACGACGCAACTTGACCACTGCCGGAAAACCCAGTTCATCCACCGCGGCATCCAGCTGCGCTCGTGTCGAAACGGCGATGAAGGGTGGGGTGGCCAGGCCCAGGCGAGTAAACAGCTCCTTCTCGGTGATGCGGTCCTGGGCAACCTCGAGCACATCCGGGTTGGGATGAACCGGCGTTCGCTCGGCGATTCGGCGAGCAGACGACGCAGGGACGCGTTCGAACTCGTGGGTGACGACATCGCAGCGCTCGGACAGCCATTCGAGTGCAGCGGGATCCTCATACGAGCCCACGATCAGATGCGCGAGCGAGCGCACACCCGCATCCTCTGAAGGGTCCAATGCCGCAAAGCGTTCGCCGAGTGGAAGCCCAGCCAGCGCCAGCATCCGGGCGAGCTGACCACCACCGAGGATGCCTATCAACCCGCGGGGCCACCTTCGCGCGGGTCATTGTCGGCAAGCACTCGCTCGGTCTGAGCGGCCATGAACCGCTCGACTGCAGCACGAATCTCGGCGTGCTTGATGGCCAGTATGCGAGCAGCGAGATGCGCGGCGTTTGTCGCACCTGCTGTGCCGATGGCAAGCGTTCCGACGGGCACACCACCGGGCATCTGGACAATGGACAGGAGAGAGTCCAGTCCTTTCAGCGCGCGTGACTGCACGGGGACCCCCAGAACGGGAAGGGGCGTCTTGGACGCAAGCATGCCCGGCAGGTGGGCCGCTCCTCCGGCCCCCGCCACGATCACCTCGATACCGCGGCCGGCCGAACTTGACGCGTACTCGAACAAGAGATCCGGTGTGCGGTGGGCACTTACGACACGTACCTCGTATTCGACATCGAGCTCGTCGAGCGCATCGGCAGCGCTCTTCATCGTCTCCCAGTCGCTACGGGAGCCCATCACTATGCCAACGAGCGCCGTCACGACGACCCTTCCGCAGCCCGCAGGCCTATGTCGAACCGCTGATGCTTCCCGTCGAAAGTGATCCGGTTAGTCGCCTCGTACGCGCGCTCGCGAGCGGCGACGAAGTCGTCTCCGAGTGCGCTGACCGCCAGAACCCGGCCGCCTGCAGTGACGACGCGCCCTTCCTTGAGTGCCGTCCCCGCATGAAACACCACCACGTCATCGGAGCCCTCGACCGTCTCGAGTCCGCCGATCTCGATTCCCGTGTCATGCGACCCTGGGTATCCCTCGGATGCGAGCACGACGCTGACACAAGGCCGGGGTGACCATTCGAGGCGTGATCCCGACAGCTCGCCCGTCGCAGTCGCCATCACCACCTCACCGAAATCGCTGATCAGGCGGGGAAGCAACGCCTGTGTTTCCGGATCTCCGAAGCGCGCGTTGAACTCGACCACGCGCGGGCCGCGGCTCGTCAGGGCTAGGCCCGCATAGAGCGCACCCACAAAAGGAGCACCCGCGTCGGCGGTCGCTCGAACCATCGGTTCGATGATCTCCGAGAGGATCCGATCGGCAGTCTCGGGTGGACAAGAGGGCACCGGGCTGTACGAGCCCATCCCTCCGGTGTTGGGGCCCGCATCGTCATCGAACACGCGCTTGTAATCCTGCGCGACCTCACATCCGACGACCGCCGTCCCGTCGGTGAAGGCAATGAGAGACGCCTCCTCACCGTCGAGAAACTCCTCTATGACGACCTTCGCTCCGGCATCGCCAAATGCGCGCCGCTCGATCCGATCGCGGATCGCCTCGACGGCCTCGTCTCGATCCGTTGCAACGAGGACGCCCTTTCCGGCGGCAAGGCCGTCCGCCTTGACGACGTAAGGGGGGCCGAGCTCATCCATGAACGCAACGGCCTTGTCGACCTCATCGAAGACCTCCCAGCGAGCGCTTGCAACGCCTCCACTGTCCATCAACTCTCTGGCGTACGCCTTCGACCCCTCGATGTGGGCCGCGTTCGCATTCGGCCCGAAGACCTTGAAGCCCTCCCCGCGGAGAGCGTCCCCGACTCCGGCGACAAGCGGAGCCTCCGGGCCGACTATCACGAGGTCCGCGTTCACCTCGCGTGCGGTTTCGACCGCGATCGCCGGTGCAAGCGCGTCCCTATCGAGCACCTCGGCGAGACGCGCGATGCCCGGGTTGCCGGGGGCGGCGAACACACTCGTGACCGAAGGTGAGCGCGCCAGCGCCCACGCCAGCGCGCTTTCGCGACCTCCGGAACCGATAACGAGAACCCTCAAGGCACGTCCCTGACGTGAACGATCTCGTCGCGTTCCGGACCCACCGATGCCCACGAGATCGGGGTTCGGACGAGATCCTCGACGGCCTCGAGGTAGGCGCGCGCCTCTTTCGGCAGATCATCAAGCGAACGCGCTCCGCTGATGTCGTCGCCCCAGCCCTGGAATTCCTCGTATACGGGTTTGCACTTGTTGAAGATCGTCTGGTGGGGTGGGAACTCTTCGTAACGCTCGCCCTCGTACTCGTAGGCCGTACAGACCTTGATCGAGTCAAAGGAGCTGAGCACATCCAGCTTGGTGACGACCAACTCGGTCAGCGTGTTCAGCCGCGCCGCATATCGTCCGGCTACCGCATCAAGCCAGCCGCAGCGGCGTTTCCGTCCCGTGGTGGTGCCGTACTCTCCGCCGACTTCGACCAAGACCTCCGCGTCGGCCGGGTCTGCCTCGGAAGGAAAGGGCCCGGAGCCAACGCGTGTGCAGTAGGACTTCGTGATGCCGATGATGCGCTGGATGTCGCGAGGGCCAACCCCTGCCCCCGCACATGCGCCGCCGGCAATCGGATTCGAAGACGTGACGAACGGATAAGTGCCGTGATCGAGATCGAGCATCGTTGCCTGAGCTCCTTCGAACAACACGTTCTCGCCGTTGTCCAGAGCCCGCTGCACCAACAGAACCGTGTCGACGATGTGAGGGCGCAGCTTGTCTCCGTACTCGATGTACTGCTCTCTGATCTCTGTTTCGTCAACAGGGAGACGGCCGAAGACACGAGTGAGCACTTGATTTTTCTCTTTGAGTGCAACCTCGAGCTTGGCTAAGAAGATTTTCTCTTCGAGTAGATCCTGCATTCGGATTCCGATGCGCGCCGCCTTGTCCGCGTAGGCAGGGCCGATCCCACGTTTCGTCGTCCCCAGCCTGTTTCGTCCCAGGAACCTCTCGGTCACTTTGTCCAGCTCGAGGTGGTACGGCATGATGACATGCGCGTTGCCAGAGATCTTCAACCTGGACGTGTCGATACCCCGCTGAGTAAGAGCAGTCATCTCATCGAGTAGCACGCCAGGATCGACAACGACTCCCGGCCCGACAACCGGGGTGCAGTGGTCGTAGAGGATGCCCGTCGGAACGAGGTGCAACGCGTACTTCTCGTCGCCGACGACGATGGTGTGGCCTGCATTGTTGCCACCCTGATAGCGCACAACGAAGTCCGTGTGCTCGGCGAGAAGATCGGTGACCTTTCCCTTGCCCTCATCGCCCCACTGGATGCCGACGAGAGCGGTGCCAGACATTCTTAGCAATCCTTCCTGTATCTCGGTTTCATCAACCGGTCCCCCGAACACAGAAGGGGCAAGACCACTGGACGAGCACTACCGCTCGATGCGGAACTTGATGCGAACGTGCGTGAGGTACTCAACGTTGCTGCCGTTGTCGACTTTGCACGATGTCTCGAGAACATCCATTGCATCGATTCCACGGTATGGTCCTTGACGCCTCACTCAGGGCTTGTTTCGCCGCGTCCGTCCACGACTCATTGGACACGCCGACGAGATCTATGGTCTTGATCACGGCCACTTACGCACCCTTTCGCTCGGAAACATCTGGACAACCACGGCATCCTAACGGGGCGCTGTAACGACCACGCTGTTTGCAAGTTTGTCGTGCCACGCTTGTTTTTGCGGATCCCACAGGGGCCACAAGAGATTGAGAAGCCCGGGAATGTAGACGAGGACCCAGAACGCTCCCATGAGCACCCACCTCAAAAAGGCCCGGCCTGGTCCAATCGGATTGCCGTCGTACTGGTCGGCGACGCGGATCTTCAACAAGCGTTTGCCGAGCGTCGCTCCGACATTGCCGCCATTTGACAGGGCGAAGTAGGCGGAGAAGAACACTACGTAGCAAAGCATTAAGGCGACGAACATCGCGATGGAGCGCGTCCTCGAGTCGATCTCGTTGGTGAAAGGGTCGATTGATCCCGGCACCATCGCTGCGTCCACGATCGTCAACACGAGGATCGTTGGTCCCACGGTGACGAAGAGGTCGACGAGAAGCGCGCCCGCACGCTGCCACCAGGTGGCGAAGACGACCTTAGTGCCGGCCGCCCACAGGGGGGCCGGCTTCGGTTTGGGGACGTAGCGGACCGGCGGATATTGCTGCGGCATCGAGGATCCGGCGGGACTCGGAGGCGGCCAATGCGGCGGAGGTGTCTGGGCCGGAGGTGGAGTGGGCGCGGGCGGAGGAGGAGGCGTGGGCGGCTCCACCTCGCTGTTTGGATATCTCGGAGGCGGCCCAGGGGGAGGCCCGGAGGTCGACGGTGGTGCAGGTGGCGCCCCGCCCGTTCGCTGGGGTGTCTTTGTCGGAACGGACACCGCAGGCGGACCGTAGGGATGAAAGTCCCAGGCATCCCGCCGGACGTTCCAATAAATCCAGTGACCGTCGGCGCGGCGTAGCCACCACGCGCCCGCTCGATAAATGGGTTCCTCCACAGCCTCACCTGTCGCAGGGAAAAAGGCTCCGCCGCGCCGGCGGCGAGATCAATGGTCCTCTCGCCCATCGTCGCATACAGTCGCCGCCTCCAATCCCCGCCGAAGGGGCCGAATTAGCGTGAGGGAAACCGAGATGAGATCCGACCGGAGGGCCGGCCCGACGAGACCTGAGACTGTCATCGGTGCCAGTGGCTTGATCCTGGTTGTGGTCTCGTTCGTGCCCTGGTGGGGCACGATAACCACCAGCCCGCTGAAACTCGATGAAAGCGGTCTCGTGCCGTCCGCCAGCAGTCGCTTCAACGCCCACTTCGGCTACGGATGGACTCTGGAGCTCGCTGTCATTCTGGGCGCAGCCGCCTGCGCCCTGGCCTTTGGTCGCCGGCTATCGACGATTCGTGTCCCTCGCTGGCTCTACTTCTGGTTCGGGCTTGCCATGACTTCTCTGGTAGTCGCGTCGATCATGAGAGGGCCCGTCAACAACGGCTTCGAGGGAGTGGCCGGAATCGAGGAAACGAGGGGACCGCTCCTGATCGCGGCCCTGATTCCGTGCGTCCTCATCACCCTGGCTGGATTGGGGTTTGCCCGCGGTCAGCCCAGAAAGCGAAGGTAGTGGGCCTAACCCTGGTCCCAATGGCCTTTTGCTGCCTATAGTTGCGAGCAGTACCGATTGGGCCAAAAAGGATGCGATGGACATCAAAAGACTCACGCGAGGCGAGATCTTGGCCGGCGCGGCCGGAATAGCGCTGATCGTTATCTCGGTCGTCCCTCTTTGGGGTTCGGTGTCGATCGGGGGCGGCGTGTCGATCGGGGGCCAGGGCTTGTCTGAGCCGGACTTCTCGTTTGGCCTATGGGAGGCGGGAGTGTTCGGCATATTGCCTAAACTCGCCGGGTTCCTGGGGCTTGCCACGGTGATCCTGGTGCTGGTTCAGGCAACGGGCGCCACCCGGTCGATTCCTTCGGTTACCTACCTCGGGCTGGGCCTGGCCGCCACCCTCTTGATGCTCATGGGCGTTGCCGTCGGACCGAGCGTCCAGGGAGGCCTAGGAGTCGTCGAGCTCACTCGTGGACCCCTCCTATACGCGGGAGCCGTCCTTTGTGCGCTGATTCTGTTTGGCGGCTGGCTGCATCTGAGGGGTGAAGATACGGACTTCGGCAACAGAAGTGCCGCTCCGCCGCCGATGTAGATAACGACCGGCAGTGTTTGCGCGCCGGAGATATCCGATGATGATTTGAGATATCAGACCGCGGTCTCTACGGGGGCCTGGAGGGGAGACATCGAAGATGGACGAAAACCTGTTCCAACTAGTGACCGTGGGGCTTCTCGGCGTCACGCTTCTCGTGCTGCTCGTGACCCTGCTGACGCTCAACAAGCTCGGCAAGAGGATCGAAGAGGGCTCGCCCTCACGTGCCGAGACTCCGTACCAGCCTGAGGACCGCGTGGGAGAGCCGCCGGGCCTGGTGGCCCTGGCGCCGGACCACGAGACCGAGACGTCGACCTTCCCCGCGACCGCAGCCACTGCACAGGAGCACGAAGCCCATCAGCAGGAGGAGCAGGCAGAGAGCGCCGCTGCTCGGGTCGAGGAGCCACAGGCGGCCAGCGTTGAGGCCGAACCCGCTCGCGCCGAAGAGCCGCAGCAGTCCGTCGCAGCCGAGGCTCCCGTGCAAGCTTCCCAGCCAGCCGAAGCAGCGACAGGTTTCGAGGACGCACCCGAGGAGCAGCCCTTCGAGAGGGATGGTCGTTGGTTGTTCAAGCGCGGAGACGAACTCCTCGTATACGACGAGCAGAGCGGCCAGTGGGAATCCGCCCCGGCCGACTTGGCTGCAAGTAGTCCAGCACCCCCCGTGGTGCAGGGAGCCGATTCAGGTTCCTCGGCTACACCAGCTGCCGCAGGGGAAGCCGACCAGTCCGCCGAGGATCCAGGAAGCTTCTGGAAGTGCACTTCGTGCGGAGCGGTCAACGGATCTACAGCTACCTCCTGCCGGATGTGCTTCGCCCCCAAGCCGTAGGGTCTCAGCCATCGCTGAGAGACCTCAGGCTTCGACCTCCGGGAAGCCGTGGGTCGCGGCCGAGGGCCGTCATCCCCAGTAGGGCGATCCAGACCAACGCGCCGAGCGCGAACGCTACTCGAGTCCCCGTCGGCCCCGCCAGCGATCCGACATAGATCGCAGCAGGCCACAGGAACCCGAACACAACTGCCTGCAGGCCGTGGAACCGGGCGCGTTGATCGCGTCCCATCGAGTAGACCAGCAGACCAGAGAGCGGCGGAAGAAGGTACGCGAGCGCGGCCATCGAGAAAAGACCCTAATCGGGTAATCATTGAAGACGTGGCCAATCGACTTGCATCCGAGAACAGTCCCTATCTACTCCAGCACAAAGAGAATCCCGTGGACTGGTATCCGTGGGGCGATGAGGCGTTCGAAGAGGCACGGAAGCGGGACGTGCCAATTCTGCTCTCAATCGGCTATGCGGCATGCCACTGGTGTCACGTCATGGAGCGCGAATCGTTCGAGGACCAGGCGACGGCTCAACTGATGAATGCGAGTTTCGTGTCGATCAAGGTGGACCGTGAGGAACGCCCCGACGTCGACTCCGTTTACATGGACGCAGTGCAGGCGATGACGGGTCAAGGTGGTTGGCCGATGACGGTCTTTCTGACCCCGGCCCGCGTTCCGTTCTACGGAGGAACCTACTTTCCGCCCGAGCCGCGCCACGGGATGCCTTCCTTCCAGCAGTTGCTCGCAGCGATCAACGAGACCTGGCGAACGCGGCGCGAAGAAGTCGAGGAGCGTGGAAGCTCACTCGTCGAGCACATCGGTCAGGTTGGGAGCCTCGTGCCGTCGGAGGGCGACATCAGATCGGAGGTGCTCGACAAGGCGCTTCAAGGATTCTCGTCAAGCTTCGATCCACATTTCGGTGGCTTTGGTGGAGCACCCAAGTTTCCGCAGCCGATGAACGTCGACTTCCTCCTGCGTCTCGCTCGCCGCGACAACACCGAAGCAGCGAACATGGCAATCAAGACGCTCGGCGCAATGAGTGCCGCCGGGATGTTCGACCAACTGGCCGGAGGCTTCGCCCGGTATTCCGTCGACGCAACGTGGACCGTGCCCCACTTCGAAAAGATGCTCTACGACAATGCCCAACTCCTGCGCACCTACGCTCGAGCCTTCGCCGCCACCGACATCCTTCGCTTTCGCGAGGTTTCAGAGATGACAGTTAGCTGGCTGTTATCAGAGATGCGCGATGACGTAGGCGGTTTCTACTCGAGCCTCGATGCAGATTCGGAGGGAGTAGAAGGCAAGTTCTACGTGTTCGACATCGACGAGGTGCGGAACGTCCTTGGTGACGACGCTGATGCAGCGATCGAGCATTACGGGTTCACCGACCAAGGCAACTTCGAGGGAGCCAACATCCCTGTTTATGCAGCGGACCCATTGGAGACCGATTCTCTGTTTCGAGCTCGTTTGAAACTGCTCGAGCACAGGAGCAAGCGAGTTCGCCCCGGGACGGATACGAAGGTGCTCGCGTCCTGGAACGCGCTGACTACCGCAGCTCTCGCCGAAGCGGGGGCACTGCTCGCCCGCCCCGAATGGGTCCGCATCGCGATCGAGACGATGGAGTTCCTGACATCGACCCTGATCGTCGATGACAGGCTGATGCGCTCGTACCGGCACGATGGAGCTGGGCAAGGCCAGGTCAAGCATCTCGGAGTTGCTGAGGACTACGCGTTCTACCTCGAGGCCTCCCTCGCTCTCTGGGAGACGACCTTCGATGCGCGCTGGCTCGAGCGCGCTCGATGGGCAGCGGACCGCGGCATCGAGCTCTTCGAGGACAAGGACCGGGGCGGCTTCTTCACCACGGGCAGTGATGCCGAAAGCCTCGTGGTGCGACCAAAGGACCTATTCGACAACGCCGTTCCGTCTGCAAACTCGGTCTTCGCCCTGGAGTTGCAACGGCTCGCACTACTGACCGGTGACCGCTCGTACGAAGACGTTGCGCTGAAAGCGATGCAGCTCGTTCGAGATGTGGCGACTCGTTCGCCTCTGGGGTTTGGCTCGATGCTCGGTGCCTTCGAGTTCTATGCCGGTGATGCGGTCGAGATCGTCATCGTCGGTGAGGAATCTCAAGAACTGGTCGATGCGGTGCATACGAACTACGTCCCCAGCAAGATACTCATCGCCGCCGAGCGTCCGACGCCGGCGGACATACAGCGCCTTCCGCTGCTCGAGGGACGCACGGAGATCCGCGAGGCCACGGCGTTCGTTTGCCGAAGAGGAGTTTGCAACCTGCCCGTGACCGATTCGAAATCCATGCTGGAGCAAATCGACTCCCCATGACCGGCCTGCGCGTCAACCGGCGGCTCATAATCCCATCCAACGAGTTGGAGGAGCGTTTCTCGACATCATCGGGTCCCGGAGGACAGCACGCGAACAAGACTTCGACGCGCGCCGAACTCGTGTGGAACGTCGAGACCTCCTCGGTTCTCGGCCCCCGTCAACGTGCACGGATTCAAACCCGGCTTGCCGGCCGTCTCGATTCCAATGGCGCGCTGCGCGTCGCAAGCGAGAAACATCGCTCGCAGCTTCGTAACCGCGAAGAAGCAAGGAAGCGCCTCGTCGAGCTGGTCGACAACGCGCTTAAGGTCGAGCGGGCCCGAGTAAAGACGAAACCGACAAAGGCCGGCAAAGAACGGCGACTTCAGCAGAAGCGGCGGCGCTCCGAGATCAAGAGGACCCGACGGGCGACCAACATCGACGACTAGCCAACTACTGCAAGCAGAACTCGTTTCCCTCTATGTCCTGCATGACGATCCAGAACGATCCGCGCTCCTCTGCTTCGCGCAGCTTGATCGCACCCAGGCTCTCGAGGCGCTCGGCAGCATCCCTCACCCTCGCTCGCGAGGCTTGCTCGTCGTCACGCGGCATCCCGACGTTGAGATCGAGGTGGACGCGGTTCTTGGCCGATTTCCCCTCGGGCACACGCTGAAAGAGAAGTCGAGGTCCTTCCCCGTCTGGATCAACCACCGCGGACATCGAGTTGAAGTCTTCCTCCGGAATCCCCTGATCGGTCGCCCATGCTTCCCATGAGTCCCATCCCTCTGGTGGATCCTGCAACGTGTAGTCGAGGGCCTGTGCCCAGAACTCCGCCATACGCGCGGGATCGGCGCAATCGAATGTCACTTGGACCTGAACGCTCAACGGGCTCCTCCTCTAATCGATGGGCTCAGAACGCTACAGGGACTTCAACGAAGGGCTCTTTACGCCCGAACTCGAGATGAGCGGTTCGCAGGCAGGTGAGGCTGTCGATGTGCCGCCACCTTCCCTTCTCCCTGCGAAACAGCTCGATACCCATGTCCGCGATCTCGGAATTGGCGCAGTGGCGCTGCGAGCCGTCGGGGTCATCATACGAGACCTGGACCATTCTTTCGGGCAAAGCGCGAGCCGCGCCAACGATCTTGAACTCGTCGCTGCTGGCCGTAAAAGCCCAGGTGGGCATCTCGTAGCGGCTTTTGGCGCTCAGGGATTGCTTCAATGAATTGAATTCCAGGTCCCGACCGTCGTATCGCAGATAGGTGAAAGTCATGGTCGGTGCGGGGAGGCCTGCAAAACGAGCACGTGCCGCAAGTCCTTCAAAGATCGCGTCCGGATGATTCTCGAATCCGTCGCAGTGGGCCCAGGCCCACGACTGCGGATGTGCGCGACCCCAGCGATGCGTCTGGCTTCCCCTCACCCGTTCGAAGGAAAACCGCTCATCCTCCAAAGTGACTGACCCGGTGAAAGGCACACTGAGATTTGGAACGCACACAGTCGAGACTCGCTGCTCGACGCGCTGTCGTAGGGGTTGAGGGATGTGGTGAAAGCAACGGCCGGCCGGTTCGAGGTCGAAGGACCATTCCATCACTCTGCCGTCCTGATCCTGAACCTGGCCTTCCAAGTGCCGCTCGCTGAGCCACGCGTCGCCAATGCGCACAATCGATCCGTCGTCGCGTTCGCGACCGAGCACGTCTATCGAGAACCGGCGCTTGCCGGCAAACGTGCGCTTGTTAGACGGATCGAAATAGAACCCCCACAGCTCGCAGTACGCCGCGCCATCTCGAGGAGCAGTAATCGTGTAGCGCATCCACACGCCCCCACCGGTCTCGGGATGGTTGATCGTCGAGTACCAGACCTCCATGAAACCGGGGGCATTGCGATCCCACCGCATGATGTTCTCGGTGCCGTCGTGCGTAAACGTCGTCATCTCGTGCTCAGACTAGCCTCTTGATCCTCAGGAGCCGCTAATTCAAGCAACCGATCGGCAACGACCTTCCACGCCCAGCGCGAGCGCGCCAGTTCGACCGCTTTTGCCTCCATCAGGGCTCTCTCCTCACGAGGGATGGCGAACACTGAGTCGATGCAGCGCGCGATCCCTTCGAGTGGATTGTCGGGGTCGTAGGTCAGCAGGCCTGGTGCATCCACCGCTTGCTCGATCATTCGGCCGACCTCACCGATACCGGAGTGGTCCGGGACGATTGGGAACACGCCGCAGGCGGCAGCCTCTGCTGCGACCATGCCGAAGGCCTCGGCCAGCACGGAGGGAACTACCAGGGCATCGAAATGAGGCAAGACCTGAGAGAGAGCCACGTGCTCGAGACGTCCCGGCCACTGCACACTCACCTTGCCCGCGCGAGAAGTACGAGCTCGTGGCCTTGCCTTCGTCGATGAACTTCAGAAGATGACTGAGTTCCTGAACGCCGTCACCGCGGACTGCGAGAGTCTCGAGCACCTCGGGATCGTTCGTTCTCAGAGCACTGGCGACCTCGTGAAGGCCTCTTTCGAAACCCCCGTAGCCAACGATCGTGACGTTCAGATTCTCCGTGGTGGTGAATCCAAGTGATCCAAGAAGGTTGTGCACACCCTTCGACACGATGAACTTCCCCACGTATCCAACGTTTGGTGGCGTAGACGCGTCTCTCTCGACCGGAAGGAACAATTCGACGTCGCAACCAGGATTTACGACCTGTGCGCGCTCTTCCCACCCCGGAATCACCGATGACGCTTCCCTCACCATGTAGTTGCTCCCGCCCGTGACTACCCGTGCAGATCTGAGGCCGATGGATGCAAACTCGAGATAGCGTTCCGGTTGCTCCTTGACGGCGTACTCGAGCGCACTCCCATGAAGCTTGGCGAGATAGGAAGTGTCCGTGCGCTTGCACGCCTCCCTCGCGATATACGGACCCATCACCTCGTGCCCGGTGACTATCGCATCGGGTTGATGATCCTCGATCGCGGTTACCAGAGCTCGAATGTTTGCGGACGTGTAGCGCTCCAGCTCTTCGTCGGTAAGGTCCACGAAGCGCTTAGCGGTGAAACCCTCGTACTCATCAAAGACATAAACCGGCAGTACCTCGCCAATGTTCGGACGCAGTACACGAAGTCGACCGGTCGCGCGCTCATGCCCCGTTAGGCGCCACTCGAATTCCCTGTTGTCCGCGTTGAAGACTCCTGCAGCGTCCACGAATGCGAACGCGCCGGCGTGTCTCTCTTGACACATCAAGAGGACGTCATGACCCTCCGACCGCCAGATTCGAGCGATGTTCACCGTGTAGAGATTCGAGCCCGAGCCCGACAACAGGTACCCGTGCCACAGCAGGATCCTCATTGCTCTCCCAACCTCTGAGACAAGGTGTGATTATCCCGCCACTTGCTCACTCGGAAAGACTTTCGGCACCAGAGCCGCTGGATGCCTAGACTCCATCGATGCTTGTCGACCGGGCGCTCAAAACGACGCTACGAAACTTCTCGACCTTCTGGCTGATCGTCGCTGCGGTCACCATTCCTCTGAACGTCGCATGGGCATTCCTGTATCAGGACGTGATTGCCACACGGGAGATTCACGCCGACATCGAGACCCTTCCCACCGGAGACAAAGTGCGAGGAATCGACGAAGAGGCTATAGACCAAGCGCGCACCGCACAGCTGATAGTGCTCGCGCTCGAAATCACTCTGATCCCCCTCCTTCTGCGGGCAACACGCAGGGCGATCGAGCGGGAGGCCGCGGGGCACGTGCCGACCGCGCTAGCTGCCTGGAGGGGCGTCGCCCGGTCGTCGGGGCCCAGGCGCCCGTCTCGCTGGAAGGCCTCGGTGGCCTTTCCGATGGCCGGCTTCGCCCTCGTCGTCTGGATGCTCGCCTCGCTCATCGGCGGTCTACTCGTGGACCCCGCCGGCGACTCGGTCGCCTGGCTCGTGCTTGCCCTGACAAGGGGCGCGGCGCTCGCCCTTGCGCTCCCCTTCCTGCTGGTCGGCCTTGTGGAGGCACGGACGCCCGCCGAAGTCTAGGCCCGAATCTCAGAGCGTGTCTCCTGGTCCGGTCCCAGAGCCCCCTAGATTCCCTGTCTTTTCCTTGACAGGCTTACATCGTAAGCGTAGCTTGAGCACCGACGCTTACAGTGTAAGGACTAGGCAAATGATGGCTACGAGGTGCAACCGAAAGTCGAAGCACGACACGTGGCAGCCGGGGAGGAGTCGATGAAGATGAAGGCGATGCTGCAGGGCGAGTACGGCGAGGCCGAGGACGTCCTGCGACTCGGGGAGATCGATAGGCCCGAGATCAAGGACGACCAGGTGCTGCTGCGCGTGCGCGCAGCGGGCGTGGACCAGGGAGTCTGGCACTTCATGGCCGGCGTGCCATATCCGGTGCGCATCGCCGGCTTTGGGGTCCGCGCACCCAAAAACCCCGTCCGAGGCAGGGAAGTGGCCGGCGTCGTCGAGGCCGTGGGAGACGACGTGACCAGATTCCAGCCGGGCGACGAGGTATACGGCATCACCGAAGGATCGTTCGCGGAGTACGCCGGCGCCAAGGAGAAGAAGCTTGCGCCCAAACCATCGAACCTCACCTTCGAGCAGGCGGCGGCCGCCCCCATCTCGGCCCTCACCGCGCTGCAGGCCGTTCGCGATCGCGGACAGGTGAAGCCGGGGCAGAAGGTGCTGATCATCGGCGCGTCGGGAGGCGTAGGGACGTTTGCGGTGCAGATCGCTAAAGCGTTTGGGGCAGAGGTCACCGGCGTCTGCAGCACCAAGAAGGTGGACCTGGTCCGATCGATCGGCGCAAACCACGTCATCGACTACACGCTCGATGACTTCGCAGACGGAGAGCAGCGCTATGACGTGATCCTCGACAACGGGGGGAACACCTCGGTACGTCGACTGCGAAGCGCCCTAACTCCCGCCGGGACGCTCGTCATCGTCGGGGGCGAGACAGAGGGACGCTGGCTCGGAGGCATCGATCGCGGGATGCGGGCACACATGCTGTCCCCGTTCGTGGGCCAGAAGCTGGGCACGTTCCTCGCCTCGGAGAAGGCAGCGGATCTGATCGAGCTGGGCGAGCTCATCGAGTCCGGCAAAGTGACACCGATCGTCGACAAAACGTTCCCGTTGAGCGAGGTTCCGGCTGCCATCAACTACATGAGGGACGGTCGCGCTCGGGGCAAGGTCGTCATCACGCTGTAGCCGCCCGAAGGGCCGATGTGGGTGTTTTGGCCCATTACGGCACTGTCGATCTTTAACTCTTTGTAGTTTTCTGATCACAAATAGATGTTTCTCTGTCATTATCGTCCGAGAGCGGGTATCGCCGTTTTCCAATTAGTGCCACACTGCTCGGACGGACGAAGACAAGGAGCGCGGGGAATTGGATAGGTCCACAGCGACCGACGTGGAGCACCTCAAGCGCGGGGCGGGCTCGGCCGGACCGGAGGAGAAATCGGGCGAGACTTGGCGCAAGGTCGCGAAGATCCACCGCGCCGATGTCGAGAAGGCCAGGGAGCGGAACCGGCTCGCGCGTCTCAAATGGGTTCTCGTCTTCGGCCTGTTCCTACTCGCCTACCTCGTCAAGCGGGCCATCGAGGAAAACCCTGTGGGATTCGGGATGCCGAACTTCGGTCCCGACTTCATGCTCTACATGCTGCCCATCGCCATCGTGTTGATGGTCGGTGTCGCGATCATGGCCCCGCTCATGATGAACCGCAGCCCCCATGTGCGCTTCAGTCCCGAGGAGATCCCGATCAACTTCTCGGACGTGCGAGGGGTGGACACGGTGCTCGAGGAAGTCACGCGCAGCCTTCAGATCTTCTTGACCTACAAGTCGTTCAGGGAGGAGCTCGGTGGCAACCCCCGGCGCGGGATCCTGTTCGAGGGACCACCGGGCACGGGCAAGACGCATATTGCCAAAGCCATGGCGGCAGAAGCCGGCGTTCCCTTCTTCTTCGTTTCCTCCCCCGCGCTGACCTCGATGTGGCAAGCGGGTTCGTCGCTCAAGATTCGGAGCTTCTTCAAGGCCGTCAGGAAAGCGGCCCGCAAAGAGGGTGGAGCGATCGGATTCATCGAGGAGATCGATGCGATCGGTGCCGCGCGCCACGGAGTTAGTTCCGCAACCGCGTTCCAGGGCGGACGCTGGAGCTCGTTACCCATGATGGGAAGCGGCGACAAGGACTCTGCGGTCAACGAGATGTTGATCCAGCTTCAGAGCTTCGATACCCCTCCGTTCGGACATCGAATGAAAAACAGATTCATCGACATGGTCAACAAGTTCCTGCCGAGCCACCGCCGGGTGAAGAAGCGGCAGGCGGACTACGCCAACATCCTGATCATCGCTGCGACCAATAGGGCAGACGTACTCGATCCGGCACTGATGCGACCCGGTCGTTTCGACCGGACTCTCTATTTCGACCTCCCGTCCAGAAACGGGCGGCGCGACCTGCTCGACTATTTCCTCGCTCGCCGGGCCCACGAGGAGGACATGGACCGTGAGGACCTGAGGGAAGAGCTCGCGGCGATGACGCTTGGATACAGCCCCGCGATGCTCGAACACATTCTCGACGAGGCCCTCATGTGGGCGATTCGCGAGAGCCGGAGAAAGCTCAACTGGCGCGATATCCAGCGGGCCCGATTGTCCGAAGAGATCGGTCTGGCCCAACCGGTCGCCTACACAGACCGCGAGCGCGATCTCATCGCGACCCACGAAGCGGGGCACGCGGTATCGGCGTATCTGTTCGCCAACGACTGGCGCAAGCTTGAGGTTCTGTCCATCATCAAACGGCGTCACGCCCTTGGATTGTTGGCCCATTCCGACACTGAGGAGCGCTTCACCAAGACAAAGTCTGAGCTTGAATCGACTGTCCGAATCGCTCTCGGGGGAATGTGTGCTGAGGAGCTCTTCTTCGGTGAACACGGGACGGGCCCGTCAAGCGACCTGGTTGCGGCCACCGGTCTGGCGGCTCAGATGGTCGGCTCATTCGGGATGGGTCGTTCGTTGGTGTCATACGAAGCGGTGAGCAACGGTGCGCACAGCACTCCTAACATCGTCGCAAAGGTACTGAGCAACGATGACACCAAGCGTGAGGTCGAGGACATGCTCGTGGACCAGAAGAACCAGGTGCGCTACAAGTTCGAGACCAACCGCGACCTCATCGTAGGGCTCCGCGACGCGTTGCTGGATCGAGAAGAGTTGCTCGGAGATGACATTCGCGCGGTGATCGAGAAGACGCTCGCGGAGCGCAACTAGTCAACCCTAGATGGGCTAGAGCTAGGTCCCTAGAAAGAGGTCATCCTCGAGATCCTTGGTTTCGACCGTGGAGGTAACGAGGGTGTAGTCCTCCCACGGATAGACCTTCTTGATGACGTCGTCAGGGATGGCGAACCACCACGAGTCTGGATCTATCTGCGTTGCATGAGCGAGTAACGCCTTGGTGCGAACCTCGACATACTCGCCGACGTCCACGCGGGCCGTAATCTCTGGGTCGCGAAACCCACTCTCTTCCCACTGCTCCAGCCATCCCTTGTAGGGACTCTCCTTGCCGGCGTCGAGCATCGCCTGATGAAGCGCCTCCATTCGCCGCTTGTTGAAGGTCGCGAAGTAGTAGAGCTTGGATGGCTGCCACGGCTCGCCGCGGTCCTGATGCAATTCCGGATCACCGGCTTCCTTGAACGCGCTCATCCCCCACTCGTGGACGCGCACGTGGTCGGGGTGCTCGTATCCGCGCGACTCGTCATAGCTCAGCACGACCTCGGGTCGTTCCTTGCGGATTATCTCGACGAGTCGGCCAATGGCCTCGTCCGGATCCGCGTTCGTGAATGCGTCGGGATGAGAATTGGAGGGACGACCCGGCATCCCCGAGTCGCGATAGCCGAGCATGTAGATCTCAGCGACACCGAGCATGTCGCACGCGGTTTGAAGCTCTGCCATCCTGATCTCGTCAATGCGATCGAGGATTCCCGGCTTGTCCATCCGTGGATTGAGGATCTCGCCTTCCTCACCACCGGTGGCACACACAAGTGCTACGCGCACTCCCTCGTTCGCGTAAAGCGCCATCGTTCCCGCGCCCTTCGAGGATTCGTCGTCAGGATGTGCATGGATCGCAAGAAGGCAACGTTGTTTCTCGGACATCCAAGTAGGCTACCCGGGTGTCACCCCAACCCCTGCAAGGAGATTTCTTCGACCGCGTTCGCGCGGTTGCCGTCGCCGTGATGATTGCCGCCGGCGCGGCCCTGGTAATCGGGTCGTTCCTCGACTGGGTATCTCTCACAGACGTCCCGGAGCGAGCCGAGGACGCTGACTTCGAGGGCGAGGAGGACTTCGAGGGCGAGGAACAGAGGAGCGAGCCCGTTAAGGGAACCGAGACACGCTATGGAGTCACCACGGTGATCGCAGGGATCGTGCTCGTCTCGGCCGCTTTGATGCTATTGACCCGACGTCGAGGAAAATGGGCCTGGCTCGGCTTCCTGTCGTCCATGGTGGCGGGTGGCCTCGCGATTTCGGTCTACCGGGCCATCGCCGATGAATCCTCCTCGCTTTATCGCGAGCTCGATCTGATTGGCAGAGCACGACCGGGTTTCGGGCTCACGCTTGTGGCCGCCGGAGCGATCGCGGGCTTGATCGCATCCGCCGGAGGCGTGATCGCAACGCCGCACACCGAACCAGACGAGGCCCTCACTGAGCCTTAGCGCTAGAGATCTGTCCGCCCGAAGGGCGGATACCGAGCATCTCCCCTCGGCGAGGTGCAGGGAAGCTTCGCCGAAGCCTAGAGATCTGTCCGCCCGAAGGGCGGATACCGAGCATCTCCCCTCGGCGAGGTGCAGCGAAGCTTCGCCGAAGCCTAGAGATCTGTCCGCCCGAAGGGCGGATACCGAGCATCTCCCCTCGGCGAGGTGCAGGGAAGCTTCGCCGAAGCCTAGAAGCGCGACACGTGAGCGTTGACCGCGTTGACGTATACGCGTTGGTACCTGTGAAGCTTACTCCCCACGTTCCCCGGCCCGGAGTAGTAAGCGGCGAGCGCCTGATCCTGAGTCGGCATGATAGACAGCAGGTAACGCATGTAGGACACGCCCATCTTGATGTTGTCGTGGGCGTATCGCACGTTGAGTGCCGCACCCCCGAGGAGAACCTTGTTCACCCACCGAGCAGTCGCGGGCATGACCTGCATCACCCCGATGGCGCCGGCACTCGAGACGACATCCTGCTGCCATCCGCTTTCCTGGTAAGCCATTGCCTTGATGAGTGAGGGGTTGACTCCATTAGCAACGGCCTCTTGCTCGAGGAGATAGCCGACCTCGGTCGAGCTCACGGGGGCCGGCGTCCCCCCCATCGTCGTACCAGGCACCGAAATCGAGGAGCCCGCCACGACCAAGTTTGGGTTGGAGATCCCGTTGGCACGAGCCAGCGCGCTGACGCTCACACCGAAACGAGATGCGATGTCCGACAGGGTCTCACCGGCTCGAATGGTGTGAGTTGCGTCGCCAACCGCAGTCGTCGCACTGGCACCGTCGCCCCCCGAGACCGTGATTTTCGTTCCCGCTACTACGAAGTTGGGGTTGGAGATCCCATTCGCACGAGCCAGCGCATCGACACTGGTGCCGTATCGCTGAGCGAGGTCCCACAGGGTCTCTCCCGCCTGAATCGTGTGCGTGCCGCCAGCCACCGTCTGGCTCGTACCCGCCCCGTTCGGAATCGCCAGTCTCGTCCCGGCAACGATGAGGTTCGGATCGGCGAGCCCATTCGCCCGAGCAAGCGCGCCGACAGTAGTCCCGTAGCGAACGGCGATCTCCGACAGAGTCTCACCCTGCGATACGACATGGTCCCCCGCATACGCAACCGCGCTTTGACCCACCCAGATCGCTGCAGCCGTACCCACCACAACAGGACCCCGCCGTTTAGGACGAAGCCGCGCGTGTCTACCTCGATACCCCGCGAATAGCATCGGAATCTCACCTGCCCCCAGAGTCGTCAGAAGCAACATGAAGCACAATAGGCGACATCTCTGTCAACCCAATCCCGTCAATTACTGCCATGTTATTTACCAAATATAGACAGAGAGTCACCCAAACCCCACGCACCGTGACCTCCAACCCAATGAACGGGCTACAGGAGTGGGCTCTCCAGGGAGCCACCAAAAAGACGCCGCCAGCCGGAAGACTAAAGCCTGTAAGCGGGGGGCCATAGGCCCGTGAGCGAGGACGGGTGTGCCCCGGTAGGGGGACTCTGGAGGCAAAGCGCCGCCCCCGCCGAGCCAAGCAGCGAACGAACCGGGCAGCAGCGGGGGCGCCGCAAAGCCGGAAGTAGCGGACCGACGCGCCAGCGGCGGGAAGCGGGTCCCCCGGAGGGGCGCACCCGCCCGCAGTGGAAGGGCCGGTTGCGCAACAGGCTAGCTCAGCACTTCCGTCGCTCCACAATCGTGGGCCCGCTCTGGTAGCGCGTGAAGAACTCCTCCTCTTCCCCCGAGGGGAAGATTCTCGTTACCTCGACATCGAAGCCCTGGTACCCCTCTTGAACGACGACCTCCTCGCCCTTGCCCAGATCCGGATTGGCGCGGCACTCGCGCCCGGGCTTCTCGAAGTTGTGGGGCGCTCCGGTGATCGACTCGATCTCGCCTTGGACGTTTCCGTAGAAGGACACGGTTATCGATGTGTCCGTGTAAGAGGTGTCGACGAAGATGCCCGCATCCGAGTCGTTGAGGAACGCGAGGTCGGGGGCCGGGGTCGAGATAGTCGCCTCTCGCCCCATCGGGTATCGGCTTATGTAGTAGGAGTGTGCCTGATACTCGAGTAGGTCGTAGCCTCCGAAGTAGATAGCGTTGAAGAACGTTGTGGCGAACTGGCTGATTCCTCCCCCGATCTCCTCGACGAACTCACCATCACTGATAGCAGGAGCTGCGACGAATCCGTTTGCCGCAGTGCGCGGCCCTACGAACTCATTCAGAGAGAAGCTCTCCCCTGGTTCGATTACGACTCCGTCGACCATGTCCGCAATGATGTGGATGTTCGTGACTCGCGGCTCGCAGCAGTCGTGCGCGGTCGTGAAGCTGGATACCTGCTCGGCGATGTCCAAGCTCTTCGCGTCCTTGGTTGTGAAGTCAGCATCGACTGTCTTGCCCCTTAGCACCGCCGTCCGATTGCTCTTGGACGCAACACTCAGGATTTGGCTTGCAGTCTTCCTCGCCGCGAACTCGAATCCCTCGACGGACGGCACGACGACCACACCCGAACCGGAGAGTTGGAAGGTCGCATCCTGTGGCTCGGTCTCGAGTTGGGTGGCTTGGTCGCCCACTTCCTTCTGTAGAGCTCCCGGCTTTACGACAAGCTCGAGGCGCGTATCGCTACCTTCCTCGACGACTCTCAAACCGGCAGCGGCGGCGATCTCGGCCGGAGCAATCGTCAGGTCTCCATTCGGGCGCGTCAGAGTCACCGGCCCTGATACAAGGTTCTCGGCCGTTTCGACGAGGTCGTCTACGTCGGCCTGGGTTGTGGTCGGCTTCGCTTCTTCTGTCGAGACGGTTATCGAGTCCTCACCCGGCGAACGCGTTGCGGCCACAGCCTTGGACTCCAACTCGCTTTCCACGAGGACGATTCCGGCCTCGGGATAGAGAGGCGTGACGTCGGAACCGTCGAACTCGACGCCCCCAACGAACGGAGGGGTGGATAACTGATCGGCATTGTCCTCGAGCCAGGGCTGGAACACTTCATCGTCCAAACCATCGACCGGTTCTACCGTCACTGTTCCAAATGTCGCAGCTAGGTGGTCGGCCAGCGCGGCGATCGGATTTCCCTGCCGGCCGCGCTCGAGGATGTGACTTGCGGTTGCCACGACATCGATCTGATACCCCATGTCCTCTCCCGATGTCACAACGACCGTATCGTCGACACTGGGAGTAACACTCAACTCGTCGCCGGCCCGACTCTCTTGCACCTCTCTCAAGTCGCGGCGCAGCTCCTCACCCTCCAAGCCACCGACATCTACTCCGGCGACGGTCGTCCCGGGGAGGGCGCCCGAGCGCGCGACTCGGAAGATCAACAGCACGATTGCGCTCAAGGCAAAGACCGCGACGACGAGGGAAATCGTCAGTCGCGCCGCTCTCGGCAGGTCGGTGTAGGAACGCACGCCACTTCCCACGATAGCCAGTTAGCGCAGTGAGTCGGTCAGGCAATCGCGATCATGCGCTCGATTGCGACGCGAGCCCGGTCTGCCGTGATCTTGTCGACAAGCACTTCGTCACGGCCGGTCTCGAGACAATGGAGCAACTTTCCAGGCGTGATCATCTTCATGAATCCGCATTCCGCCTTCGGGTTGGCGGGAATGTAGTCGGCCGCGGGGTTCTCTCTTCGAAGCCTGTGCATCATGCCGGTTTCGGTAGCCACGATGAACTCCTTGGCGCTCGATGTCCGCGCGCGTTCAACCATGCCACCAGTTCCTAAGACGAAGGTGCGGTCGGCCGGGAGATCACCTGTCGAAAGAAGGTACATGCACTGAGAGGAACACCCACACTCAGGATGCACGTGAAGCTCGGCGTCGGGGTGCTTCTCGAGCGTGCGCGAGATGTCCGAGGGATCGATGCCGGCGTGAACGTGACACTCGCCCATCCAGATATGCATCTTTCTTCCGGAGACGCGTTCGACATGAGCGCCGAGGAACATGTCGGGTCCGAAGAGAATCTCCGCATCGTCCGGAAGCGACTGGACGACCTTGGCTGCGTTCGCAGAGGTGACGCAGTAGTCGGTCTCGGCCTTGACCTCCGCGGTCGTGTTCACATACATCACGACCGTTGCCCCGGGATGCTCGGCCTTCCAAGCGCGTAGTTCGTCAGCGGTTATCGACGCGGCAAGTGAACAGCCAGCTTCCTGGTCGGGAATCAGCACGCGCTTGTGGGGTGCGAGAATCTTGGCCGTCTCCGCCATGAAGTGGACTCCGCAAAAAACGATGGTGGAGGCGTCCGTTTCTGCGGCGATGCGCGACAACTCGAGAGAATCGCCGACGAAGTCGGCAATATCCTGAATCGCGGGGACCTGATAGTTGTGCGCCACGATCACCGCATCCTGCTCGGCGGCAAGCCGGCGAACCTCGGACGCCCAAGTCTCATCGACGCCCGTTCTCAGCGCCTCAGCCGACAATGCCATCCCTACTCCTCCAACTCCGATTCGAGAAATTCCAGTGCGAGATCGATTGAGGGTGCCGAATGCGTCAAGGCCCCCACAGAGATCAGATCCACTCCAGTCATCGCGTATGAACGCACGGTATCCAGATTGATTCCGCCCGATACCTCCAGCAGAGCCCGCCCTTCGTTGATGCGGACCGCCTCAGCAACAGTCACCGGAGACATGTTGTCCAAGAGAATCGCTTCAGCGCCCCCGTCTAGTGCCTCTTTTAGTTCCTCGAGGGTGGCCACCTCGACCTCGATCCTGAGCCCGTGTGGAGCACCGGACCGAGCGCGTGCCAGCGCCTCGGTGACTCCGCCGGCCGCAACGAGGTGGTTGTCCTTTATCAGGATGCCGTCGTCCAGGCCGAAGCGGTGATTCGACCCACCGCCGACCGTCACAGCGTATTTCTGCAAGCTCCGCATCCCGGGAGTCGTTTTGCGGGTGTCCACGATCTGCGTCTTCGTTCCAACAACCGCATCCACGTAGCGACTGGTGATCGTCGCGACCCCACAGAGCCTGGCGAGAAGATTGAGGGCCGTTCGCTCGGCAGTGAGAATCGGGGCCAGCGGACCCTCGATCCGGGCCAGTACCTCACCCGCTTCCACCCGACCCCCGTCTCCGACTACCTCCTTGAATTCAAGCATTCCGTCGAACCGCTCGGCGGTGAGTTCGAAACATAGGGCTGCGACGGCCAACCCCGCGACAACGCAGGGCTCACGGGATTCCATTCGGGCTCGTCCAACGACTTCGCCGGGAACCAGCGCGTTCGTGGTGACGTCGCCGCGCCCAATGTCCTCGGCGAGCCAGGCGGCGACAAGGTTGCGGAAATCCGGGGAAGTGGAGGAGATGGTCATGCGTCGCTGAAGCCTATCGGGCGGGCCGGTGTTTCGTTACAGCCTTTCGATGACATATCCGGCGGTCTTCAAGTGAGCCGTCAACTCCTGGATATGTCCGAGGCCCTTCGTCTCGACCTGGAGCGCGACCTCGACATCGCCCAGGTCGCCGAGCACACCCTCCCGATGGTGCTCGATTCCGACGATGTTCGTTCCCAACTCGGCAAGTAACCCGAGCAGCCGGTGAAGCGCTCCCGGCTGATCGGAGATGCGCGTCCGAAAGGCAAAGTACCGGCCCGATGCCGAGAGGCCAAAACGGATGACCCGTAGCAACAGCAGGGGGTCGATGTTTCCCCCGGAGAGAACGACCACGACTGGCGGCTTGAGATCACCGAGTCCAAGCATTCCCGCAGCCACTCCTGCAGCACCCGCTGGCTCCAGAACGAGCTTCATCCGCTCGGCGGTGAACACGAGAGCTTCTGCTATCTGTTCGTCCGTCACTGTCACGACTTCATCGACGAGAGCTTGAACGTGAGCGAAGGTGCGTTCCCCGGGGGTGTTGCAGGCGATGCCATCCGCAATCGTCGACAGGTCCTGGATGGTGACTGGATGCCCTTGGGCGAGGGACGCGGGAAACGCGGCCGCGCCCTCAGCCTGGACGGACACGATTCGAACGTCGTCCTTGAGAGATTTCGCAGCGGTCGCGATTCCGGAGATAAGGCCGCCGCCGCCGGTTGGGACGACAATCGTGTTGACGTCTGGCATCTGCTCGAGGATCTCGAGCCCACACGTGCCCTGGCCGGCGATGATGTGCGGGTGGTCGAACGGATGGACGAAGGTTGCACCTTGCTCATCGGCGAACGTCATTGCAGCTCCGTAAGCTTCGCCGAAGTCCTTGCCCTCGAGGATGACCTCGGCTCCGTATCGCTTGGTAGCCTCGATCTTTGGAAGCGTGGCGCCTTCCGGCATGAACACCGTCGATTTGATCTCGTTCAGCGAGGCGGCGAGCGCGGTTCCCTGCGCATGGTTGCCCGCCGACGCGGCCACAACTCCGCCTTTTGACTCATCCGGGGACAAGCGGCTGATCCGGTTGTACGCGCCCCGTATCTTGAACGACCCCGTACGCTGGAGGTTCTCGCATTTGATGAAGACTTCACCACCGATGAGATCGGACAAGGCACGCGACCTGTCGAGCGGAGTGCGCACTGCGACAGTAGCCAGCCGCTGCCTTGCAGCCTCGATGTCCGCTAGACTCACGAGTTCTGCTGTCTTCACGACTGCATCGTGCCACGCACAGAGCGCGGCCACATACACCCCCTGGCTATGACCTCCACCTGGACGCCCGCATCGTGGTCTGACCGGCCCGCCGCACAGCAGCCGGAGTGGCCGAACGCGGCCGAGTTGAACGAGGCACTCGAGGAACTTGGGAAGCTCCCTCCCCTTGTGTTCGCGGGAGAGGCTCGCCGGCTGACCAACTCGCTGGCTCGGGCCGGACGAGGTGAGGCCTTCGTTCTTCAAGCGGGCGAGTGCGCCGAGGTGTTCGGTGAGTTCTCGGCCGATGACATTCGCGACAAGCTGAAGGTCATTCTTCAGATGGCTGTCGTGCTCACCTACGGATCTGGCCTTCCAGTGGTGAAGATCGGTCGCATCGCCGGTCAGTTCGCCAAACCTCGGTCATCGCCAACGGAAAGCGCTAACGGTCAGAGCCTTCCGTCTTTTCGGGGCCATGCCGTAAACGATGCGATCTTCGACGAGAAAGCGCGACGCGCCGACCCCCGGCGCCTCGTTCGCGCTTACAACCAGAGCGCGGCAACGCTGAACCTGCTGCGAGCCTTCACCAAAGGTGGCTTCGCCGACCTGCGGCAGATCCATGAGTGGAACCAAGAGTTCGTGGCTAACTCTCCACAGGGCCGGCGTTACGAACAGATCGCGGGACAGATAGATCGATCCATGCGGTTCATGGCCGCATGTGGGGTTGACCTCAGCCGAGATCCGGTACTCCACGAGGTGGACTTCTACACGAGCCACGAGGCGCTGCTCCTACCGTTCGAGGAAGCGCTCACGCGGCGGGACAGCCTCACTGATGAGTGGTACTGCTGCAGCGCACACCTGCTGTGGGTGGGCGAACGCACGAGACAACTGAACGGTGCGCATCTCGAGTTTCTGTCGGGTGTGCGGAATCCTGTCGCTTGCAAGCTTGGGCCTGCTGCGACCGGAGATGAGGTCACCGAGATCTGCGAGCGGCTAAACCCAACCAACGAGCCGGGGCGCCTCACCTTCATCACGCGCATGGGCGCTAGCCAGGTCGAAACCAAGTTGCCGCCTCTCATTCAAGCCGCACGTGACTCGGGATCGACAGTGACATGGGTATGCGATCCCATGCACGGCAACACGCTCACTACCAAGTCCGGTCTCAAGACGCGCCGGTTCGACGACATCCTTGCCGAGATCAAAGGCTTCTTCGCGGTGCATGCACAGGAGAACAGCGTGCCGGGTGGAGTCCACCTCGAGCTCACGAACGAGGACGTCACCGAATGCCTGGGAGGCGGAGGGCTCGAGGGGGCCACTATGGACGACGACTATCTCAAAGAGCGCTACCGGGCCCTATGTGACCCTCGGCTCAACGTTCAGCAGAGCCTGGAGCTGGCATTCGAGATCAGCGAGATGCTGCAGCCCTGATCCACGTACGGGCCCCCGCTTTTCAGCATGCGAGGTGAAGCCACCTTCGGTCGATCAGGCACGATCTCTCAGGGGCGTGAGGATCTCTTCATCCTCAGGAAAACGCCGCTTTTCCTTCTTGGAGAAGACGAGGTCGTCGTCGAAGCTGACCTCGAAAACCCCCTTGGAGCCGGGAACGAGCTCAATCGCGCTCAATCGGTCCTGAAACTCTGCGAGGATCGTTTCCGCCAAACTGGCGGCCTTGGGACCATAGTTTCAGGCGGTGCAGAACTCGATTCGAACTCTCATGAGCGGCATCCTATCCAGCACGGCCGAAGCCGCTTGTATATCTCGCCACCCTGCATAGGCTGAAAGCTCGCGTTCTCGATGGTCGCGTACTCAAGGAGGAATAGTGACTGCAACGCTCATAATCATCCTCGGAGTGATCGCCGTACTGGTGATCGTCGGGATCTTCATGTACAACCGGCTGGTCCAGCTCCGCAACCGCGTCGAGGCAGGCTGGTCTCAGATCGATGTTCAGCTCAAGCGGCGCTACGACCTGATCCCAAATCTGGTCGAGACCGTAAAGGGCTATGCGGCCCACGAACGCGAAACGCTCGAGGCCGTGGTCGCTGCTCGACAGCAGGCGGTGTCGGCCAACGGAGTCGAGGAGCAGGCACAGGCCGAGAACATGCTCACAGGAGCCTTACGTCAGCTCTTTGCGGTGGCCGAGGCCTATCCAGACCTCAAGGCAAATCAGAACTTCTTGGCATTGCAGGAGGAGCTGACCGGGACGGAGGGGCGCATCGCCTACGCGCGCCAGTTCTACAACGACCAGGTGCTGCAGTACGACAACGCTCGCGAGCAATTCCCAAGCAGCATCTTTGCAGGAGCATTCAACTTCGACGAGGCGGCGTACTTCGAGGTCGAAGAGGCCGCCAGCCGGGAACCGGTGAAGGTCGACTTCGGCCAGGGGGACGGGACCCCGCAGCAAGCTCCCCCGACCCAGGCACCACCCGCGCAACAGCCCCCGCCTCAGTAGTCAGCGGGACCATAGGTCATGTACCAGCGCATTCAGTCCAACGTTCGCAAGACCTGGCTACTGATCTTCATCTTTGTCCTGATCACTGTGGCCATGGGCTTCGTGTTCGGGTACATGACGGACACGGGTCCGATCGGACCCGCCATCGCCGTGGTGGTGGCCGTCGCGATGAGTTGGGGGAGCTATTTCAACTCCGACAAGATCGCCCTGAGGGTCAGCCACGCGGTTGCGGCCGATCATGTCAAGTACCAGCAGTTGCACAACCTCGTTGAGGGCATGTCCATTGCATCCGGAGTACCCAAACCGCGTGTCTATGTCGTCGAAGACGAGGCGCCTAACGCCTTCGCGACGGGTAGGGATCCCAAACACGCCGCCATTGCTGTGACCACAGGTCTCCTTCAAAAGATGGACCGCGACGAGCTCGAGGGCGTTATCGCTCATGAGATGAGTCACATCCAGAACCGCGACATTCTCGTGATGACGATCGCGGTGACCCTGGTCGGAGTCATCGTGCTCCTCGCGGACTGGCTGCTCCGCGCGCTGTGGTGGGGAGGGATGTCGGGCAGTCGCGACAGCAACAGCAACAGCAACGTTGGAGGAATCGTTGCGATCGTCGGCATCGTTCTGATGGTCGTGGCCCCGTTAGTCGCGCAGCTAATGCATTTCGCAGTGTCGCGACGGAGAGAGTTTCTCGCCGACGCGGACGCCGTGAACTTCACGCGTAACCCTGCCGGTCTGATCTCTGCGCTCAACAAGCTGAAAGGTGATCAAACCGTCGTGCGTTATGCCAGCAAAGCCACTGCGCACATGTGGATCGAAGAGCCGAACGCGCTCCAGGCCCAGGAGGGAGGGCCAGGCGTCAAGACGAGGAAGTCGGGGGCCTGGCTGAACCGCATGTTTGCCACACATCCGCCGCTCGACGAGCGCATCGAGGCGCTAGAATCCATGACGTTTGGTTACTCCTCCACGGCGGGAACGGCGCCCGCGCCGCCTCCGCCGCCCACGCAGGGGTAAGGCGCAAACTTGTAATCCCTGGATTGACACCCTCTGCACGCGCCGCCAAACTGTGCACCCTAGGTGATCTTGCATCGGGCAAAGGGGTCACCACTTGCGGGTGGGAGTGTGGTGCGCCATGTCGGAGAGTCTTCCCAGCGACGTTTACCAAAGCATCGGTGACGAAATCGGTGATCTGCTCCAACAGGCTCACGACTGGGCGGCGCGAGCGCGAGCGGAGGCAGAAGCGGAAGCGACTCGCGTCACCGAAGAGGCTGCGGCAACTGCAAAGCGCCTCGTTGACGAAGCCCAAGCCACCGCCGAGCAGCTCCGCTCAGAGTCCGAAGAGAAAGCTGAGCAGCTTCGCTCGGAGTCCGAGGAGTCTGCCACGCGAGTCCGCACGGAGGCCGAAGAAAAGGCTGAGCAGCTCCGCTCGGAATCGCAGTTAGCCGCAACCCAGCTCCGCACAAGTGCTGAGGCTTACGCAAGCCAGATTCGCTCCGACGCAGAAGCCGATGCTCAACGCGAAGTGCAGGAGGCAGAAGCCCGTGTTGCCGAGCTCAGAGACATCGAGACGCAGGCACGACAGCGCATCGACTCGCTCATGAAGCGCTTGCTGAACATCGCCGAACAACTGGGCGAGGATGGCCAGGGCAACAACATCATCGAGGAACCCTCCAAGCTGGAGATATCCCACGTCGATCACTCACAGCCGGAGCAACCACACGACGATCTCCGAGTCGAGGTGGGTCGCCAGGACGAGGACGAGCCAATCGGAGTGGAGTCCGAGAGACTTGCGGCGGGGGGCAACAAAGCATGAACGACGAATTCGAAGTTGCGGGCGAAGAGCTAGTCACCGAGCCGGACGACAGCGCGATTAGTCGACCTCTGCCCGGACAGCAGGTAACACCTCAGGAAGTTCACAACGCACGATTCTCGACGCGCGTGCGCGGATACGACCGCGACGAGGTGGACGCCTTTCTGCGCATGCTTGCGACTGAGCTCGAGCAAATGATCGAGAATCAGCAGCTGCTTCAAAACCAACCACCGCCCGTGGTCGAGGAAGAAGAACCGTACGCAAAACTCGGTTCCGACGCGGGCAAGCTCATGCAGCTCGCGCGCGAACACGCGGACCGCATGAAGGCCGAAGCACTGGCCGAGATTGCTGCGGACCGGGCAGCTGCCGAAAAGGAAGTAGCGGAACTTCTGGAGCATGCGAACACCGAAGCGTCTGCTCTTCGGGAGATGGCGGAACGAGACGCCAAGTCCCTCAGAGACGACGCCGACAAAGCCCACGCTGACGCGCAGACCCGGGCGCGTGAAGTCGAGATCGAGTCCGAGAACGTGCTGACACGAGCCCAAACCGAGGTCGAGGGCATACAAGTCGCGGCAGAGGTGGAGATTCGGACTCTGAAGTCGGAGGCCGAGGAAGAAGCCAAGCGAATAAAGAACAAAGCGCGCGCCGATCACACGGTCGTGACACGCGAAGCTCACCGAGAGGCGAACCGCATCGAGAAGGAAGCGCGCCAGCGCGCCGAGTTGCTCAAGGACGAAGCGGAGGAGAAAGCGGACCAGCGAGTGCGCCACGCTCGCGCGGAAGTTCGCAAGCTGAGAGACGCTGAGTCAACACTCAAGAAGCGGATACAGGCTTTGCAGACCACGCTTGACTCGCTGAGCCGGGCCGTCGGCGACGCGGGAGACGCGTCTGCGGAAACGCCTGAAACAATTGATCTCACGGATAGTCGAAGCGGTCCCGCCTAGCTCCGAACGAAGGAGAATCGAGGTCGAGGAGCCAGTCCTGGCCCACTAGGTCCTGCCCGAAGCTGTGATGAGGCTCTTCCTTTATCAGTCGGAAACCGGCAGCTTCGTAGATGCGCCGTGCGGACAACAGGACATCGTTGGTCCATAGCGTGACCTTGCTGTAGCCCGCCCTCTTAGCGAAACCAAGGCACTCTGATACCAACCGTTCCCCCAACCCCCGACCGCGTGCGCTCGGCTCGACTAGCAAGAGTCGAAGTCTGGCCATTTCTTCGGTCTCCTTGACGCAGAAGACGCACCCGGCTGGCTCACCATCGACCTCCGCGATCCAGGCGTACTCCCTTGCCGCATCCCGCCGTTCGACGTACTCGGCGACGACGCTCCCGACGAGGGCCTCGAAGGTCTCGTCCCAGCCGAACTCCTCCGCGTAGATCACCCCGTGGCGATGTACCACCCAGCCGAAATCACCGACGATCGGGGGTCGGAGCACGACGGCCTCCGGCCCAGAAGTGTCCTCGAGTAGCTCCTGGATCGTGGCCATCGCGGCCACAAGCCGGTGGCGACCCACGTCGGACAAACCCGACTGCATGGCTGTCGCCTGTTTGGTGGAGCGCGCGTCGAGATCCTCGAACGCCGCCTTTCCCGTGTAGGTCAGACTGAGCACGCGTCTCCGGCCGTCGGCCGGCAAGGGTGACGCCTCGACGAGGCCGTCCTTTTCGAAGCGCTTGACGATTCTGCTCAGATAGCCCGCGTCGATGCGGAGCTCGTGACGCAGGCGCAACATGTCGGTTTCAGCTGTCCGGCCGAGCTCGAACAGCACCCGCGCCTCGGTCAACGAAAAGCGGGTCTCCAACAACCCCGCGTCGAGGACGCCCATGTGGTTGGTCCAGAAGCGGTTGAACGCCCGGATGACATCGGTGGGCTCAGTTGAGGACATATCAGCCTCCGTCACATATTTTCCTTGACTGAGTCAAATATATACGCCCAGCTTGACTTCAAGTGCACTCGAACCACTAGATTGCTGGAGAAGACCTAGCTCGCGGGAAGTCCAAAAGGCTCTGATGCGTTGACCGCGATGAATTTCGGGACCTGAGTCGGTCATAACAAGCAGATGCCGATCGACGATCACACACCGTCCGAGAGGAAACCCAGATGACATCAGAATCCCCCCTCGCCATCGAGGCCACTGGGCTTGTAAAGCTCTTTGGTGAGACGCGCGCCGTCGACGGAGTCGATCTGGCCGTGCGGACCGGGTCCGTCTACGGGGTGCTCGGTCCCAATGGAGCCGGAAAGACGACAACGATCCGCATGCTGGCGACCCTCCTTCGCCCAGATGAAGGCAGCGCACGAGTCCTCGGGCACGACATCGTGAAGGAGGCTGACGCGGTGCGAAGCGCCGTTACCCTCACCGGGCAGCTCGCGTCCGTGGACGAAGACCTCACCGGTCGAGAGAACCTGATTCTGGTCGGGCGCCTCTTGGGCCTGAAGCGCGCCGATGCGAAGAACCGGGCCACCGAGTTGCTCGAAGCGTTCGGTCTTGCCGAGGCGGCCACAAAGCTGGTCAAGAACTTCTCGGGGGGGATGCGGCGCCGGCTGGACATCGCCGCGAGCATCGTCGTCACCCCACAGCTGATGTTCCTCGATGAGCCCACGACGGGTCTCGACCCACGCTCGCGCAACCAGGTCTGGGACATCATCCGAATGTTGGTCGCCGGTGGAACCACCATCCTGCTCTGCACCCAGTATCTCGAGGAGGCCGATCAGCTTGCCGACGGCATCGCAGTGATCGACCACGGCAGGGTGATCGCCGAAGGAACGCCTGGCCAGCTCAAGGCGTCGGTGGGCGCGGGTGCGTTGCACGTGCGGCTGCTTGACCCCGCCCAGCGGCCCCAGGCCGAGCAGATGCTCACCAACGATCTGGGGAAGGTGTTCCTGGAGCCGGACCCAGCTGCGCTTTCGGTCAAATGCGCCGAGGCGGACCGAGGAGCAGAGGCAATCGCCGGATTGACTCGGGCCGGAGTGCGGATCGCCGACTTCTCGTTGGGCCAGCCGAGTCTCGACGAGGTCTTCTTGGCCCTGACGGGACACCCGGCCGAGGCCGAGCCATCACAGGAAGCTGACTCGATCGAAGAGGAGCAACCCGCATGAGCATGACTACACCCGACGCCGCGATGCTTGGTGCCGACGAGGAAGCTGTTCGGAAGGCGATTTCATCGACCGAGCGACCTCCGAAAGCAAGTCCCCTGTCCGCCGCTCTCTCCTTCGGCTGGCGCGGCATGCTCAAGGTCAAGCACGTCCCCGAGCAGCTCCTCGACGTGACGATCACGCCGGTGATGTTCGTGCTGATGTTCACCTATCTGTTCGGCGGAGCGATCGCCGGATCGACGGCTGAGTACCTCCGCTACCTCCTCCCGGGGATCCTGGTGATGTCGGTTCTGTTCACCACGGTGTACTCAGGGGTCGCGCTGAACACGGACCTCACAAAAGGAGTAGTCGACCGGTTCCGGTCACTACCGATCTGGCGGCCTGCGCCACTCGTAGGGTCGCTGATCGGAGACAGCGTGCGCTACCTGATCGCCGGTACCGTGATCATCGTGCTTGGTGTCGCGCTCGGCTACCGATCGGATGGCGGCGTCGGCGGAGTCCTTGCAGCACTGGGCCTGGTGGTTGTTTTCGCCTTCGGCCTTTCCTGGATCTTCACGACCCTCGGGCTGGTAATGCGTTCGCCCAACGCAGTCATGAACGCAGGCTTCATGGCGCTCTTCCCCGTGACCTTCCTGTCGAATGCCTTCGTCGACCCGGAGACACTGCCGGCGGGGCTTGAGGCGTTCGTGAACGTCAACCCGGTTTCAATTCTTGTCAACGCGGCGCGCGGCTTGATGGAGGGCAACCCATCGGCCGGAGACATCGGGATCGTGCTTGCTGTTGCCGCTGCTCTGACGTTGGTCTTCGCGCCGCTGACGGTCCGCTTGTATCAGAGGGCTTAACCAACTTCTTTACTGAGGACGCGAGCCGGCAGGACCGGAACTACTCGATTCTCCCGATCCAGGTGGTGATGGCTTCGATGGCCTCGTCCCAAGCCTGCTTGGTCGAACGACCCGACGACTTCCGTACCTTCAGAGAGTGATCACCGTCGTCGATTACGACGACGTCTGCCTTGAGCTTTCGCTTGCCGATCACCTCGGCGAGCGTTTCAAGCGGACAAAACGGGTCACGCGTTCCCTCGACGAACAGCTGAGGCGCTTTGATATCCCCCAGGTGGGCATCTCGGATCCGCTCGGGCCTACCCGGTGGATGGAGCGGATACCCGAGGTAGACAAGGCCGCTCGCCTCGGTCCCGCTCGCGACGATGTGCGATCCGATGCGTCCCCCCATCGACTTCCCGCCGATGAACAGTCGCCGGGGAGACCGGTCGTCAATGACCCCCTGAACTACGTCTCGATAGGTATCTTCCAGGACGGGTTGCTTGTCGGGTGAGCGCCTGCCCGCTTCGATGTAGCGGAAGTTGAAACGCGCTACCGCCAATGAGTCAGAACCCAGCTCCTCGGCGAAATAGGCCATGAACTCGTGATTCATGTCCGCGCCGGCACCGTGCGCCAGGACTAGGACTGACGACGCGCTAGCGGAGCCGTTCCATAGCAGGTTCATCGCGAGACATTATCCGTCGCTGATGGGTGGTGCGATGAAGGTGCGCCGGCCGGCCTGCTCGAGGATGTCAGCCTTGAGAACGCGTCGCACACGCCGAACCTCACGTAACGGCACGAGAGCTGTCGCGTCGTGTCGCTCGACAAGTTGCTGGAGGTCGTCCATGGCACTCTCGAGTTCGCCGATGGTGTCAAGGTGGCGAGCTCGCAGCGCGTCGAGCTCCTGTTCGAGCTCGAGAATTCGCATGACTCCCGCCAGGTTGACGCCTTCATTGGTCAGCCCCTGGATCCGTTGGAGCAACGCCATGTCACGCTCGGAGTACCGGCGTGTGTTCCCTGCAGTGCGCTGCGGCCGAAGCAATCCCTTGCGTTCGTAGATGCGAAGGGTCTGAGGGTGGACACCGGCCAGCTCGGCCGCAACCGAAATCACGTAGATAGCTCGATCCCGCTGCATACCGTCGGCCATCTCGATCTCCCTCAGGATGCCTTCTGGTTCGCGCTCTTGGCCAAGTACGCCTCGAGGAGCTTGCGCGGACTGTCCTTGTGAGTCTCTTGGAACTCTTCGAGCAACTGCTTCTCGCGACGCGACAGCTTTTTGGGCACCTCCACGTCGACCTTCACGAGCAAGTCTCCAGTTCCGCCACTCTGACGGGCTGCGCCTTGACCGCGCACGCGCAGCGTCTTGCCGCTGTTCGTTCCGGCAGGAACCTTCACGGTTACGGGGGCATCCAGGGTAGGTACCTGGATCTTGGCCCCCAGGGCGGCCTCGGCGATTGTCAGCGGCAGGCTCACGATTAGGTCACCGTTCTTGCCGAGCTCGAACACCTCGTGCGGAAGTACGTGAACTCGAACGAACAAATCACCGGCGACGCCGTCTGCGGGAGCGGGTTCGCCCTTTCCAGCGACTCGGATGCGCGCACCGTCCCCGATGCCGGCAGGGATTCGAACCTTCGTCGAGCTATTCGGCAGCGTCACCGTTGCCCCATTGACCGCGTCTTCGAAGTCCAGGGTCACCTCGGTTTCGATGTCGCGTCCCTGGCGCTGGCGTCCGCGGCTACGGAACCCAAACAGATCCTCGAAGACACTTCCTCCGCCGGCGTCCCCGCCAAAGAGGTCCTGCAGATCCTCGACATTGATACGGACGTTTCCCTGTCCGCCTCCCGGACCGCGCGGGTCGAAGCCATAGAAGCGCTGTCCTCCTGCATCGACGAACGCTCGCATCTGGTCGTACTCGCGTCTCTTGTCGTCGTTTGTCAGGACCGAGTGGGCCTCGGAGATCTCCTTGAAGCGCTGCTCGGCCCCCTTGTCTCCTTTGTTGGCGTCAGGATGGTGCTTCTGCGCAAGCTTCCGGTAGGCGCGCTTGATGTCGTCCTTTGGAGCCTCCTTGTCTACTCCAAGGATCTTGTAGAAGTCCTTGTCCATCCAGTCGCGTTGCGACATCCTGCTTATCCCTCTGCCTCTGCATCGGTTGCTTCGTCAGACCTATCGTTCTCCGGGTGCGCCACCACGACCATCGCCGGCCGTAGAACGAGATCACCCATGCGGTAGCCCTTGCGATAAACAGCCTTGACCATTGTGTCTTCGACATCCGGGCTGGGATGTGATTCGACCGCGTCATGTACGTGCGGATCGAACCGCTGCCCTTCCGCCTCGATCTCCGCGAGCCCCTCTGATTCGAGAGTGCGAAGCAACTCCTTGTGCAGAAGCTGCAGGGCCGAGGAGCCATCGTCATGCTCGAGTGCTCGGTCGAAGTTGTCGAGCAACGGCAACAGGCGCTCGAGCATCTCGCGCTTGGCTCGATCCGAAGCCATCGCAGTTTCTCGCATCATTCGCTTTCGACGGTTGTCGAAGTCCGCCTGAAGCCGGAGGAAGTCGTCCATCGGAACTGTCTCTGTGGTCTCTCCGGCTGCAGACTCAGTTTTATGCACAGGGGCGTCAGGGGCCCCAATATCCTCCCCGGAGAATCCGACCGGGTCTTGTTCCCGGGGAGGCCGGTTGCCCTCGTCCTCGGTGGGGCTTGGGGATCTACTGATTCCGCGCCTATCCGTCACACGAATGGGTCGTCGTTTCTTGTGGTCGTTGCCTTCCATATCGTCGTCCCTTCACGATCCGAGCCGCTCGCACGTCGGCGAACGGCAAGGCCGCTCTAGGCACTTTGCTCCTTACCGTCCTCGTCGTCCACGACCTCGGCGTCCACCACGTCGTCGCCCTGTGATTCCGTGGTCACGTCGTCTCCACCACCCGGCTCGCTCTGGGCGTTTTGGTAGATCACTTGAGCGATCTGTTGTGATGCAGTCATCAGAGCCTCGGTCGTCTGCTTTATGCGATCGACATCCTCACCCTTCAAAGCCTCCTTGGCCTCGTCGAGTGCGGTCGTCACGTTTGTCTTCGTCGACTCGTCGAGCTTGTCCGAGTGCTCCGTGAGCGACTTCTCGGTCTGGTAGATGACGTTGTCGGCCTGGTTGCGCGCCTCGGCCTCGGCACGGCGTGCCTTGTCCTCGTCCGCGTGAGCCTCGGCCTCCTTCATCATGCGCTCGATCTCGTCGTCCGCCAGCTTGGTGCCGCCGGTGATCGTCATCGACTGCTCCTTGCCGGTGCCCTTGTCCTGGGCGTGCACGTTGACGATGCCGTTGGCGTCGATGTCAAAGGTGACCTCGATCTGAGGCATGCCGCGCGGGGCTGGCGGGATGTCGGTGAGCTGGAACTTGCCGAGCGACTTGTTGCGGTAGGCCATCTCGGCCTCACCCTGCAAGACATGAATCTCGACTGAAGGCTGATTGTCCGCCGCGGTCGTGAACGTCTCGCTGCGCTTAGTTGGGATGGTTGTGTTTCGCTCGATCAGGCGGGTGAAGATACTGCCCTGGGTCTCGACTCCGAGACTCAGCGGCGTCACATCGAGCAACAGAACGTCCTTGACGTCGCCCTTCAGCACACCGGCCTGAACGGCAGCGCCCACGGAGACAACCTCGTCTGGGTTGACGCCCTGGTGGGGCTCCTTGCCTCCCGTGAGGTTGACGACCATCTCGCGCACCATCGGCATGCGGGTGGAACCACCCACCAAGATGATGTGGTCGATCTTGTCGACGGAGATGCCTGCGTCCTTGACGGCTTGCTCGAACGGCGAACGGCAACGGTCGAGGAGGTCTTCGGTCATGCGTTCGAACTCACTGCGCGACAGGGTCTCTTCGAGGTGAAGGGGGCCTTGGTCGCTTGCGGTGATGAAGGGAAGGTTGATGGTTGTTCTCTGGGTGGTGCTCAGCTCCATCTTGGCCTTTTCGCCGGCCTCCTTCAGACGTTGCATCGCCATCTTGTCCTTGGACAGGTCGATGCCGTTTGAATCCTTGAACTTCTTGACGAGCCAGTCGATGACTCGCTGATCCCAGTCGTCTCCGCCGAGGTTCGTGTCACCGTGAGTGGCTTTCACCTCGAACACGCCGTCGCCCAGTTCGAGCAAGGACACGTCGAAGGTTCCTCCACCGAGGTCGAACACCAGAATTGTCTGGTCGGTTGTGTCTTTGTCCAGCCCGTACGCGAGTGCCGCCGCAGTTGGTTCGTTGATGATGCGAAGTACTTCGAGCCCCGCGACCTGCCCGGCCTCCTTGGTGGCCTGCCGTTGGGCGTCATCGAAGTAGGCGGGTACCGTGATTACGGCCTCCGTGACCTTGTCTCCGATGTAGGACTCGGCGTCGGTCTTGAGCTTCGCAAGGATGCGAGCCGAGATCTCCTGTGGCGTCCATTTCTTGCCGTCGATGTCCACGGCGTGGTCGGTGCCCATCTCGCGCTTGATCGACCGGATCGTCCGATCGGGGTTGGTGATGGCCTGACGCTTGGCGACTTCACCGACGAGAATCTCGCCGCTCTTGGAAAAGGCGACGACCGAAGGCGTGGTGCGTGCCCCCTCGGCATTGGGGATGACGTTGGGCTCACCGCCCTCGAACACGGAAACGACGGAATTGGTCGTTCCAAGGTCGATTCCTACTGCTTTGGGCATGGGTTTCCTCCTGAGATATCTGTTGCTTTCTGCCACGGTCCAACTTGAGTGTGAGATTGTCAACTCTGATGGTGCAACCACACTTAGCTTAGCTTAATTCCCTATCCGGGCGAGCCTCTGGTGAAACACCAGCCAGGGCGTCGGCGAGCTGCCGCCGGCTGGAGATCTCGAGCTTCCTGTAGACCTTCCCTAGGTGGGCCTCCACCGCCTTCACAGTCACGAAGAGAGCCTCGGCCACCTCCCTATTGCTCAGACCCGAGGCCACCATCTGTGCCACCCGGAGCTCGGAGGGAGTCAAAGCCTCGAGTCCGGTCAGGGTCAGGCGACGTGGGCGGCCCCCTGCGTCGGAAATGAGCCTGAGCCCCTGGGCGGCCAGGAGAAAGACACCATGCATGCGTGCCTGGTGGATCCCGCGCCGCAACCAATCCCGAGCCTCGGCCTTGTGGCCGGCTTCGTTCAGCGCCCGGCCAAGGGCAACGAACGTGAGAGCCCTCTCGACCATCGCCTCGGATCGATCCGCATACGTCACGGCCTCGCGGAGGGTAGCGATGCGACGATCGCCTTCTTCAACCAGGGCGACCGTTCGCAGCGCAAGCGACACTCCGCGGGGGGCGCCCCAACGCCTGGCGCGCTCGAGGAAATCCTCGGCCACCCCGGCCACGCTCTCTTCATGAGCCGTTCCGACAGAGGCCCTGGCCAGATACTGCGGCCACGCACTCAGTGTGGGCTGACTGAGGTACTCGCTGGTCTGCAGTCTTCGCGCCGCTTCCAGGAGATCGGCGCGGGCTGCGTCTGGACGCTCGCTTATCACGTGCCAGCGGCCCCGCGCTTCCAGGAACAGCCCGAACTCGGGCACTTGCTTGTACTCGTCCTCATCGATCGATCGGAAAATGGCCTCCGCGGCCGAGAGTTCGCCCGAGTCCATTCGGGCATGAGCGAGTTGGGCGTGAGCGGACGTCAGGAATAGGTTCCAACCGGAGCGACGTGCGTCGATTGCCTGTTGAGCATCGGCCACTGCGTCAGGAATGCGCCCCGCGTGCCTGAGGGGGTACGTCCGGATCACAGAGGCTGTAGCGAGCCCGTTGATCGAGCCGCGCGCCCTGGCATTGGAGATCGCTCGATCACACACCTCTATCGAGGCGCTGAACCTGTCGGCCATGTTGAGCACGCTGCTCACGACTATGGGTGTTAGTTCATCGTCAGGCTCGTCGTCGAAGAGGGCTCCCTCCCCGTGGGCCAGATTCGCGAGCTCGACAGCGCGCTCGAGTCCTTCGCCCGAGGCAGTCATGTACAGAGCCGAGTTAGCGAGGTCGGCGCGGCCCGTGCCCGGGACTCCATCCTTCGTTCTTTGGACCACACGCGCGATGCTCTGAGTCGCCGCATCCTGAAGACTCGGTTCGATTAGTCCCAGCGAAGAGGAACGTCGCCTCGAGCTCGTTCCTCAGTCCGTTGTCGCTCTCGTCCAATTCCTCGAAACCCGGTACAACCACACCTGCTGCCTCCCTGCGCCGGCCGGCACCGATAAGAGCTCTGGCGATGCGCAAACGGGCCCTTGCTCGTTGCTCCGAGTCGGAGCAAAGGTTGGCGGCCTCGGCTGATCGTCTCGCCGCGCGTGGGTAACCGGCCATGGCTTCGGCCTCGCCCAATTCGACGAGGACCTCTACCCGGTCGTTGGTCGAAAGCGAGCCTGCGAGAACGCGCTGGAGATAGTCGATTGCGATGTTGGGGGCACCTCTTCTGATCGCGCGCGCCGCTGCGGCGCGCAGGACCTCATCCGTTCTCACACCCTCGACCTCTCCGGCTAGGAGCACGTGAGGGGCAAGCCTCTCGGGCGCGGCGCCCGCCGAGTGAAGGACTCGAACGGCCTCCTCATGCGCCTTCAGTCGATCCGGCGGCGCGATGTGCTTGTAAGTCGAGGTTCGAACGATCGGATGTACGAACGAGAGCGGCTCACTCGGAGTCAGGATTCCGGCGGCAGCCAAGGACGCGGCCCACTCGGTTGCGCTGTCAATGTCGACACCGGCTAGACCCGCCGCAAGCGCAAGCTCCGCATTCTCATCCAGGACCGCAACGCTCTGAGCAAGACGGACTGCTCCCGCATCCATGAGCGACAGCCTTCGTTGAACAGACTGCGCCACCGTGTGAGGCCCCTGTTCGTGAACCTCGGCCGCTTCGTGATCGGCGCCCGTCTTTACCACTCCATCAAGTCCAGCGAGAAGTTCTCGAAGATAAAACGGATTCCCCGTAGTGGCTTCGAAGCACGCCGCACAGAACCGATCCCCTGCCTGAGGAAACTGGGTTCGGACGATCTTGTCGGTGGCCGACCGGCTCAAGCGGCGGCACCGGGAGTCTCTGGCAGTTGGGGTGATGGCGAAGCTCCACCACCGAGTGCCGCAACTCGGGCTCGTATGTACGCGTCCCGACCACCACGACCACCGGTAGATCCTCGATGCGAGCTGCGAGATAGGCAAAGAACCTGACTGACAACGAGTCCACCCACCGACCATCGTCAATCAGGAACGCGACAGGTGCTCGCTCGGCAAGGTTCGCAGTCAGCCAAACGAGGCCCTCGAAGACGGAGCTCGTTTCCTGGTGGGGTGAGTGCGGTTGCTCGAACAGGGGGGCAGCCAGAGCAGCCGAGCCCTGGAGCAAAGCGTTGCGATCTTCTGGTCCGAGAGCAAGAACGTGGCTGCGAAACAGGTCCTCAACCACGACGAGCGGAACCTCGCGCTCCCTTTCCTTGCCTCGTCCTTTGAGGACCGTGAACCCTAGCGTCGCCGCTTCATTGGCGACCCAGTTAAGCAGGGCGGTCTTTCCCACCCCCGCCTGGCCCTCGATCATCTGGAGAGTTCCATGCCCGCGTTGGGCCGTCGTAAGGGCCGCCCGAAGGGCGAACAGTGACTCGTCGCGTTCCAGCAAGCCTCTCTGTTCGGTCACGTCCACTCAGTCCTCGACCGTCCCCGTATGGGGTTGGGTGGAGAATTCGCTCTAACCCCCGCCCTTCCAGCTATTCCCTTGAGTAAGCCTACGCGAACGCACTCGGCCGAACAGTAGGTTACGCATGAGAAGAATTACCTCCCCCTATACTGCGTCGGAAGTTGACTGTGCGGTCAAGTCAGGGGGTAACGACAGGAGGCCTCGGGAGTGCTCGAAAAGATCGCCATGACCACCGTAATCCTGGTCTCGCTCGCTCTGTTTGCCAAGCGATCGCGCGACCTCGTCGGCTTTCTGAGCCTCGGCCGGCCGGACGACCGAAAGCCGCACTCGGTCTGGCTCAAGATCAGAGAGCAGCTGGTGGTGGTCCTCGGTCAGCGGAAGCTCCTGCAGTGGACGGGGCCCGGCCTCATGCACTTCTTCATCTTCTGGGGTTTCCTCGTCCTCTTCACCACCATCGTGGAGGCCTTCGGCGCGGTTTACCAGGACGGCTTCCATATCCCATTGATCGGACGATGGAGCCCGCTGGGCGCGATCCAGGATTTCTTCATCGTTGCCGTGCTGGCTGGAATCCTGACCGCCTTCTACATTCGGCGGATTCAACGGCCCGGCCGTTTCAAGGGCAGTCACACCAAGGAAGCCGAGTACATCCTCTTCGCGATCGCGGCGATCATGCTCACGATCCTGCTCAGTCGCTCCGCGCAGATCGCGCTCGGGCACTTTCCTTACGACACCGCATGGACACCTGTCTCCAACGCCGCAGCTCAACTCTTCAACGGCATGAGCCGCGCGACTGATGGAGGCAATCGACACCGTGTTCATCTGGTGGCACTCGCTCATCATTCTTGGCTTCCTCGTTTACCTCACCTACTCGAAGCACCTCCACATCATCACGAGCGGTTTCAACGTGCTGTTCACTTCCGAGCGTCCCAAAGGCGCGCTTCGACCGATGAACATCGACCTCGAGACCATGAGCGAGGACGACACCTTCGGCGCCAACGTCGTTACGGATCTCACGTGGAAACAGATGCTCGACGGGATGACGTGCACCGAGTGCGGACGCTGCCAGAGCCAGTGCCCGGCCTGGAACACCGGCAAGCCACTTAGTCCCAAGCTGGTCATCATGGACCTGCGCGATCAGTTGTTCGAGCAGGGTCCCAGGCTCCTCGACGCGAAGCAGGCGAGCGAGGAGGAGCTCCAATCCGCGATCGGAACGTTGCCGCCTCTGAATCCGCAGGTGATCGAAGACGAGGTCATCTGGGACTGCACGACTTGTGGAGCGTGCGTGCAGGCTTGTCCGGTCAACATCGAGCACATCGACGTCATCGTGGACATGCGACGCAACCTCGTCATGGGCGAGAGTCGCTTCCCGCGCGAGATGCAGGGCGCACTACAGAACCTCGAGACAACGGGGAACCCGTGGGGGCAGCCACCTCAGGCACGCGAGGAGTGGATGCGGGGTACCTCCAAGCAGGAACCTCTCGAGATCCCGCACATATCTGACAACCCCGATGCGGACGTCCTTCTCTGGGTCGGTTGCGCGGGGGCGTTCGATGACCGCAACAAACGCGTGATGTATGACCTCGGCAAGTTGCTCCAGATGGCCAACGTGAACTTTGCCGTGCTTGGTGGAGAGGAGTCGTGCAACGGCGACCCGGCGCGACGAATGGGGGCCGAGTACATCTATCAGATGCTCGCTGAGCAGAACATCGAGGTGCTCAAGGGTTACGGCGTGAAGAGGATCCTTACCGCGTGCCCCCACTGCTTCAACACTCTCTTCAATGAATACCCACAGTTTGGCGGAAGGTTCGAGGTGCTGCATCACACGGAGTACCTCAACGAGCTCGTCAAGGAAGGCCGTCTCAAACCCAACCGAGAAATGGCGGGAACGATCACGTATCACGACCCCTGTTACAACGCGCGTCACAACGACGTGTGGAAGGGCGCGCGCGAGATCATCGAAACCATTCCAAGGGCCTCATACAAGGAGTTGCAGCGCCACGGTCACGGAACGTTCTGCTGCGGCGCCGGCGGGGGCCGGATGTGGATGGAAGAACGAATGGGCAAGAAGATGAACATGGAGCGGACGGACGAAGCACTCGCATCCACCTCCGACACGCTCGCGGTCGGCTGTCCGTACTGCAACATCATGCTCAGCGACGGAGTCGACGAACGGCACGCATCAAAGGACATGGCGGTGCGCGACGTTGCGCAGATCCTTCTCGAGTCGATCGAATTTCATCCCGATTCGGATGCGAGTGGAAACGGCAACGGTCACTCCTCGGATGACGACTTTCCTACGACGAAAGAGACCGAGGACTCCTCGGGCCGCGCGGCGGGCCCAGACGATCCGCAGACCACCGGCTAGTTCCATGGCCGATCGTGCCGAGCTCTGGAGGACCTGGCTCGAGGCTCATCTCTGGATCGAGCGCCCCGACGGACTGGGCTGGTGGCACATCTGTCCGAGGCCGGAGGGCGATGCGGATGACTGGCCGCTGGCGGCCCCGGTCTACCTGCTCACGGCGTACAACCCCCGTGGCAAGGCACTCCCTTTGGAGGAGAACGAGAGACGCCTCGCGGAGCTCGACGCCTACCTGCGAGTAAAGCTGGTAGCTGCGGCGCGATCGATCGGGGCCTCCGAGGACCGCTCCTGGATGGAGCCGGGATTCGCACTCATCGACGCTGACGAGGCGGAGGCGCTCGCGATCGCCCGTCGGTTCGAGCAGGCAGCGATCTACGCCTGGAGTGCCGAGCGGCTCGAGGTCGTTGGAGCACTCGACGAGGGCCGGGCGTCCGTGGGCTGGGCGCTCACCGACGAGCAGGAGTCCCCCCAAAGCTAGGCATTCTGAAACACCGGCGTCGTCACACGCCCCCTGGGTTCCATAAAACGAACGCTCGCAGCCTTGATGGGTGTTCGGTTGAATTGGTCAGACCGTTGTCAGACCGTTGTCAGACAGACTTGGGCGAAGAGAATGCTCGGAGCGTGCGGGGACGCCTGTTCGTGATTAGAAGTTCTCGAAGAAGCGCGACGGCGTCGGGCCCCGTTGGCCCTGGTACTTCGAGCCCACCTTGCTCGACCCGTAGGGGTTTTCGGCCTCCGAGGTCAGCTGGAAGAAGCTGATCTGCCCGATCTTCATGTCTGGATAGATGGTGATCGGCAAATTGGCGACGTTGGAGAGCTCGAGGGTGAGGTGACCCTCGAAACCGGGGTCGACGTACCCCGCGGTCGAATGGATCAGCAAACCCAGCCGCCCGAGCGAGCTCTTACCCTCGAGACGGGCCACGAGATCGTTCGGAAGTTTGACGTACTCGCAGGTCGAGCCGAGCACGAACTCTCCCGGGTGAAGGATGAAAGCCTCGTCCGGCTTGACCTCGACAAGCTCCGTTAGATCCTCCATCGCGGTCCGCACGTCGATGAAGGCGTGGCGGTGATTGTGAAAGGTGCGGAAGAGTCGGTCCACATGCAGGTCCACAGATGAAGGCTGGATGTCGGCCTCGTCGAAGGGATCGATCCCGATTCGACCGGCGTTCACCGCATCGCGAATATCTCGATCCGAAAGGATCATCGAAGCTCCCAGGTCGGTGGTATCGGGAGGAGTCTAATTGCGAGCCCGGCGACGGCGAATCGCGAAGGATTGGCCGGGCTGCACCACCTATAATCCTGCCCGTGCGGGTGTAGCTCAATGGTAGAGCTCCAGCTTCCCAAGCTGGTGACGGGGGTTCGATTCCCCTCACCCGCTCCCAAGTTTCAGCGTCCCCTTGACCAGTTCAGACGACTTTCCGCTTATTTCTTGATCTCGTAGCGCAGAAGTGCCAAGCCGTTTTCGAACCCGGTGGCCTCGACCAGCTTCAGGTCTTGCGAATCTTCGAAAATGCGCGTTCCCTTGCCGCGTGACGCCGGGCAGACCAGCATCCGGACTTCGTCGACGACACCGGCGTCCAGCAGGGCGTGCATGAGTTTCAAGCTCCCCCACAGCCAGATGTCCTTGCCGCTCTGCTCCTTGAGCTCTCGGATGGTGGCGGCCGGGTCGCGCGTCACGGTCGCGGCGGGAAAGTCGCCCCAGGGGGCGTCATCCAGCTTCGACGAGGCTACGAACTTGGTGAGGTTGTTGAGCTTCTCGCCGTACTCGCCCTGCTCGTCGGCGTTCGGCCAGTAGTCCTTGGACTGGGCGTAGGTATTCGCGCCGAGAATCATCGTGTCGACCGAGTCGATAAACCCCATCATGCTTGCTTTGAACGCAGGGTTGGTGGTCTCGGAAAAGGGCTCCCCTGACACGAAGCTGAGCCCGCCGTCCTCCTCCGCGGCGATGCTGTCGACGGTCACCCACTGCTGGACTATGAGTTTTCGCATGGGCGCCAACTGTAGCCCGCTGGCGCGCGGTCAACGTGCCACATTCGATTCCCCTCACCCGCTCTAAGGGCAAACCAGCGAAGCGTCAACGAAAGTATTGTGTTGGTTCGCGGAGGGAATCAATCGAGCAGGGGGGATTCATGACGAGAGTCGTTCGGACTCTGATCGCAGTTGCATTATGTGTGGCGCTGGTCGCACCCGCCACGGCCGCTCAGGCCTCTGGCTGGAGGGTCGAGAGGCAGACGGTCACCCAGCACAACGTCCTCACCGACGCCGACGCCTGTGGAGACTACGGGGTCGAGTGGGATATCAACCTGACGGCAGACATCTTCACGTTCTTCGACAGCCAGGACCGGCGGGTCAAGCAAGTGGTCCACATCACGGAGGACAACACCGTTAAGAACACAGTCACCGGTCTGACGTTGCCCGACTCGCCGGTGAACTTCGTCCAAACAACTTTCTTCGACCGCGAGACGAACACCATCGACAAGATCCTCATAGTCGGAACCTCGGTCAACGTCCGGCGGGGCAAGGAACGGCTTGTCGACCGGGGCGTGATTCTCATCGATGGACCGACTCGAAGGATTTGTGGTCGGTGGGTCCGCATCCCGTTCGAGAGGCGATGGACGGAAGCGCGGACATCAGGCTGGCGCTTCCGGCGTTCTGCGACATCCTCGAATAGATCACTAGGTTCGGGGTCCGGGAAATCCCGGACCCCTGACTACTCCCTTCGGAGTAGGCGTGTACACCTGCGGCTCGATGCCGGACGCGGCATCTGGTCGTACGGTGAGTCCATGAGGATTTTCAAGCGCGAGTTCTTCAAGAACCCGCGTGTCGTGGACGTACTCGTGGCCGCGGTGGTGGCGATACCTACCACCATGGACGCGTGGTTCAACGTCCCCGGGACGCGCCAGGCGGACGTCATCACCTACTCGCTCGTCGTCGTTTCCATTGGAGCCCTGCTGTTCCGGAGGCGCTGGCCGGGGGCCGTGGCCATCGTCTGCGGTTCCGCGCTGACCGCGTTGTATCTCTTAGGGCACCACGGTGAAGCCTTGAACTTGCCTACTATCGTCGCCCTCTACACGATCGCCGTCAAGGAGACGTCGCCGCAGCATGATCGGGGAGCCGTTGCCGTCACCTGGTCGGCCGCGATCGCGCTATCCGTGTCGGAGCCCGCGAACGCGCCGGTTCTTGAGATGGTCTGGCCCGTCGTTGCGCTCTTGCTCGGTGAGAACGTGCGAAACCGGCGGGAGTTGCTGGATGAATACGCGCGCCGGGCAGAACAGGCTGAGCTCGACCGGGAGCGGGAGAGTCGACGCAGGGTCGAGGAAGAGCGGCTCAGAATCGCCCGCGAGTTCCACGATGTCGTCGCTCACACAGTGACGGCCATGAACGTCCAGGCCGGCGTGGCGATCGACGCATTCGATGACCGGCCCGACGTGGCCAGGCGCGCGTTGAAGCAAGTGCGCGCCTCGGGTCGTGAGGCGCTCCAGGAACTGCGGGCGACGATCGCGGTTCTACGCGGCGACGACCCCGCACAGGAACCTGTCAAACCGGCTCCACATACGGGGCAACTCCAGGAGCTCGTTGAGCTCTCGCAACTTGCCGGGCTTCAGGTGACCCTCGAGCTGAACACACAAGGCGAGAACGTCCCCGCCGTCGTCGAACTCGCGGCGTATCGCATCGTGCAGGAAGCGCTAACCAACGTCATCAGACATGCGAACGCCAGCAGTGCGTCGGTTACCGTGTCGCGCGATCACGACTCACTTGTTGTCGAGGTCGTCGACGACGGCGGCTCTTCAAACGGCTGGGCCCCCGACAAGCGCGACGGAACCAATCGAGAGGGGTACGGGCTTGCAGGGATGAAGGAACGAGCAGCAGCCATCGGGGGACGGGTCGAGCACGGCCCCGCGGTGGGCGGAGGCTTCAGAGTGCACGCCGTTCTTCCCTTGGCCAGCGGCCCAGCATGAAGGTTCGGGTGCTCCTCGCCGAGGACCAGACTGTGGTGCGAGCGGGGTTCAGGGCTCTGCTCGATGGAACCGAAGACCTAGTCGTCGTAGGAGAGGCTGAGAATGGTCGTGAGGCCATTGCGCTCGCGCGCTCGACGCAACCGGATGTCGTCCTCATGGATATCCGCATGCCGGTCATGGACGGACTCGAGGCAACTCGGATAATCGGCTTCCGATCGTCACCTCGAAGACGTGCGGGTTCTCGTGCTTACAACCTTCGAGATCGACGAGTACGTATTCGAAGCCTTGAGGGTCGGGGCAAGCGGATTCCTGTTGAAAGATGTTGAGCCAGACGACCTTCGCTCCGCCATCAGGCTCGTGGCAGCCGGTCATAGCCTTCTGGCCCCCGCGATCACGTGCCGGGTTATCGAGCAGTTCTCTCGGCGAACCGCGGGGGACGAACGACTCAGCGTACTCACGGATCGAGAGCGAGAGGTTATGGGGCTCGTGGCGGGAGGGCTCTCGAACGACGAAATTGCAACGAAGCTGACGATGAGTCCGCTCACTGCCAAGACTCATGTCAGCCGAGCGATGACGAAGCTCGGAGCTCGTGATCGGGCGCAACTCGTAGTCATGGCCTACGAGACCGGACTTGCTTCCGTCGGTGATTCTTCAGCCTGAGCTGAGTTCGTCCCGCTACTCCCAACGCGGTAGCAACTGACTTCATTCAGAGGATTGCCGGAGGCATCCCACTCCCTACGCTGAACTAGCCCGTCAACCGAGGGCCAACAAACCGAGCTCTGGAGATCCGAAATTGATCGAGGTCAAAGACTTGACGAAGCGATACGGCTCGACGACGGCTGTAGACCACCTGACGTTTGAAGTGCATCCGGGCAGGGTTACCGGCTTCCTGGGACCGAACGGCGCAGGAAAGTCAACGACGATGCGAGTCATACTCGGCCTCGACGCCCCAACGAGCGGTGGGACCACCATCAAGGGGCAGCCCTACGCGGCGTTGAGGAAGCCACTTCGCCAAGTCGGTTCCTTGCTGGATGCCAAGGGAACGCACGGCGGGCGAAGCGCCTACAACCACCTCCTCTGGATGTCGCAGAGCAACGGCATTGCCCGGTCACGGGTCGACGAGGTGCTGGAGATGGTGGGCCTGGCGCAGGTTGCCAATCGGAGGACGAAAGGGTTCTCGCTGGGCATGGGCCAACGACTCGGAATCGCATCGGCACTGCTCGGCGATCCCGAGGTCCTTCTTCTCGATGAGCCGGTCAACGGACTGGACACCGAGGGGATCCGTTGGATCCGCGACCTGATGAAGCGACTCGCCAAAGAAGGCCGGACCGTGCTGCTTTCCAGTCACCTGATGGGCGAGATGGAACTAACGGCCGACCACCTCGTGGTCATCGGCCAGGGTCGCCTTATCGCCGATACCTCGATGCGGACGTTCATCGAGCAGAACTCGCAGGCCATCACCGTTGTGCGGTCGCCGGAGATCGACCGGCTCGGTGCCGCACTCGAGCGCGCTGGGGGCCAAATTCGAAGGGACGCGATGGGTGGCTGGGAGGTCACGGGGCCGAGTGCCGCAACCATCGGCGACTTAGCGGCCGCACAGGATGTGGCTCTGCACGAGTTGACCCCGCGCTTGTCCTCCCTCGAGGACGTTTACACGCAGATGACCAAGTCGAGTGTCGAGTACCGCGGAGCTACGCGCGTCAATGGCAGCTCCGCTTCGCCCAAGAAGGGGGCCTAACCGTGTCCAAGGTTCTGATCCGTGACGAAGGACCGCTCGCAGTGGCACAGGCTGATGGGTCCTCGAGAGAGTTCACCGAAATGCTGATCGCGGAGTGGACGAAGTTCCATACCGTCCGGTCGAATCTCTGGACCCTCGTGGCCGCCGCCGCCCTCATGCCGGTGCTTTCGGTGTTCGTCGGCCTCACCGGAAGTCTTCAGCCCGACGACACCATCCTCGGTGGGAGCCTGACCGGGGCCCCAGTTGCCCAGATGGTCGCCGCGGCTCTCGGCGCCCTCGTGATGACGAGTGAGTACGAAGGCAAGATGATCCACACGACGTTCACGGCGATCCCCAGCCGGGGCCGGGTACTGGCGGCGAAGGCGCTCCTGATCTCGGGGCTCCTCCTCGTCACGGCGTTCGTCTTTAGCCTGGCCGCTTTCGGAATCGGTACCGTGCTGCTCTCGAGCGAGGACTACGCAACGGGCGAGCTGTTTCCCGCTCTCTTCGGTCTTGCACTTTGCTTCTCGGCTACAGGGGTTCTTGGTCTGTCGATTGGCACCTTCCTACGAAACTCCGCGGGCGCGGTCACCGCGGCACTGGGTCTGCTACTTCTGCCGGCTCTTTTCGGTCCGTTGTTCGGCGACCTACAGCGTTGGGTGACCGGTGGAACTCCAACCGCGGCACTCGAGAGACTCACGCAGACCTCCGACGCGACCCCGGAGGTGGTGGGGACCATCGGAGCCTGGCCCTCGCTATGGCTCATGTGCGCCTACTGCTTGGGTGCGTTGCTGCTGGCGGCCGTGCAACTGAAGCGACGAGACGCATAGCGCTCCTCTACTTCGCGACTCCGCGAGCTACTAGGTCCGGGCCTGCGGCGCAGAGGTCGAACAAGACGCAGTCGTTGCATAGCGGCCGAGCCGCCTTGCAGACTTCGCGTCCGTGTTTGATGAGCTGCATGTGGAACTCGTAGCGAAGCTGCGGAGCGATTCCCGGTTCAAGCAGCCTGTGAGCTTGCTCGGCCGACGCCTTCGGCGGGATGAGGCCGAGGCGAATCGCGACGCGGTGTACGTGGGTGTCGACAGGGAACGCGGCCCGTCCCATCGAGAACAGCAGGACGCACGCCGCGGTCTTGGGTCCCACTCCGGGTAGTGAGACGAGGTACCGCTCGACCTCCTGGTCGTCGAGCTCGTTCAACCGACGGAGGTCGAGGCTGCCCTCGCGCTCTTCGATCTCGGCCAGGATCCGCTGAATGCGAATCGACTTTAGTGTCCGCAAGGCCGCCCGAGCGAATGGCGTCGGCAAGTTCCGCCGGTTCCGCGTCCCTGACCGCGCGCCAGTTAGGGAAGCGATCCTTCAGGCTTCGGAAGGCGCGCGCTGTGTTCAGATCCGAAGTGTGTTGACTCAAAACGGTCATCACGAGCTCGTCCACGATTGGGAGCTGCCGCTTGCGAGTCAACGGACCCTGTTGGCCAAGCAGCCTGCGGTGAAGCGCCCGCGTTCTACGTCGATCAACCTTTGGGGTCAGCGCGGCACCTTTGCGAGCGATGCAAACTTCGTGTACTGATTCATGAACGCCAGCTTCACAGTGTCGGTCGGTCCGTTGCGGTGCTTCGCGATGATCAACTCCGCCTCGCCACGTGCCTCGGAGTCACGATTGTAGACCTCGTCGCGGTACAGAAACATGACGAGGTCGGCGTCCTGTTCGATGGAACCCGATTCGCGAAGGTCGCCGAGCAGCGGACGCTTGTCGGAGCGCATCTCGACACCTCGGTTCAACTGCGATGCACAAAGCACCGGCACCTCGAGTTCCCGCGCCAGGATCTTGAGGTTTCGGGAAATCTCAGAGACCTCTTGCTGCCGGTTCTCTGACCTGCGAGGTGACTGCATCAACTGGAGATAGTCGACGATGACCAAACCCAGTCCGTGCTTCGCCTTCAGACGGCGGCACTTGGCTCGAATCTCTACGAGGGTGATGTTCGCACTGTCGTCAATGAAGATGGGAGCTTCGGCCAGCCGGCCCATCGCCCCGGAGAGTTTCCCCCAGTCCTGCTCCTGGAGCGTTCCTCGATTGATCCGCTGGGAGTCGACCTTTGCCTCTGAGGCGAGAAAGCGTTTGACGAGCTCGTGGCGACTCATCTCGAGAGTGAAGATGACAGTCGGTATGGGGTTGTTCCGTTTCAATGCCGCCGCCAGGGCGAAGTCGTTCAACAAGCTCGACTTACCCATCGCGGGACGGGCTGCGACGATGATCAAGTTGTTCCTCTGGAAACCCGCTGTGATGTCGTCGAGATCGTTGAAGCCACTCGATACTCCTGTGATGTGCTCGCCGCGTTCGTAGAGCTGCTCGATCTGCTCCATGTTCTCGCCAAGCAACGCCTTGAGCTGGTGAAGCTCATCGCGTAGTCGCCGGTTTCCAACCTCGTAGATGAGCGCCTCTGCCGTGTCGACGGCGTCCGCGACGTCCGCTGGCATCGCGAACCCGATCTCCTGCACCTCGTTGCCCGCTCGGATGAGTCGACGGAGCAAAGCCAGTTCCTCGACGATGTGCGCGTAGCGGGCCGCGGACGATGCGGTCGGATACGCCTCGAGCAGCCCGAGGATGTAGGGCCGTCCCCCGATGCCCTCGATGGTCCCTCGCCGGCTGAGCTCTTCGACGACAGTGATCGCATCGATCGCTTCGTGCCGGTTGAAGAGCGCCATGACCGACTCGTAGATCTCCGCGTGTGCCGGCTTGTAGAAGTCATCGGGATTGAGGATCTCGACGACGTTGGCGATCGCGTCCTGAGACTCGAGCATGGCTCCGAGCACCGACTGCTCGGCATCGATGTTGTGCGGTGGTATGCGGTTGGGACGCACCTGTTGCAGTTCCCGTGCACCCTGAGCCAAGTCGTCCTCCCAGGTATATAGAACGTTCGTTCGATAGTCTCATGACCCTGCGACAGATCGCTGGACTTTTCGGCGACGCGGCGGAGGGAAGTGTGAACGGCCCGCCCGGCGGTCCATTCGAAGCTAATACGCCTGCCTGTGCGCCGGATAGGGGACGAGCGGTGGACAACTTGCGGTTCACGGTGGACTACGTGTGGACTTCCGGCACCGGCTGGGGAAAACCACGGCACTGCCCCACGGAAAACCTCGCGTGAGTAGGACGTTCGCGCATACCAGGCTGTGCATTACTGAGCGGCGCGTGCCGGTGGAACTAGGAAACTATTTCGTGGTTCTACGTATCTTCCTCGTGGGCGATGACCTCGACCGATACCAGCGCGTTCACCTCTTCGTGGAGATGAATCTCGATGGAGAAGGTCCCGAGCCTGCGAAGAGGTTCATCTAGCCGCACCTGGCGCGCGTCGACATCCTGCTCGAGCTGGTCCTGCACCGCGCGCGCGATGTCGTTTTTGGTGACCGAGCCGAACAACTTGCCTTCTTCCCCTGCGCGTGCCGAGATGTAGACGGGGCTCGAACCGAGCAGAGCCACTTTCGATACCGCCACATCCTTGGCCTTGCGAATCGCCTCTTCTCGAGCGCGCCTCATCTGCTCTGCCTGCTTGAGCGCGCCCTTGGAGGCAACCAGAGCCATACCCTTGGGGACGAGAAAGTTGCGTGCGTATCCATCCGACACGGACACGACGTCGCCCTTGTGGCCGAGCGTTTCAACGTCAGTCGCAAGAATGATCTTCATATCGCTCCCCTATCGTGTCGTGTACGGGAGAAGGGCCATCTCGCGCGCGTTCTTGACGGCCGTTGCCGCCATGCGCTGATGCTGCGAGCAGTTCCCGGTCACGCGACGAGCGCGGATCTTTCCGCGCTCGGACAGGAACTTACGCAGCAGGTTGATGTCCTTGTAGTCGATGTATGTCGCCTTGTCGGCGCAGAACTGACAATATTTCTTCTTCCGCGGCCGACCCGGCTTCGCTGGGGGCTTCTTGCTGTCACCCCGACGCTTGTTGTCACGTGCCATTACCAGTCATCTCCTGAATTCTGTTGGGGGGAACCCACGGGCGCCCCGTCACTCGGACCACCTTGACTCGGAGCAGGACCACTCTGTCCGCCACCCTGGGCGCCCTGGTTGCCCCAGTCGCCACCGCCCGATGGCTGGCCCCCGCCCTGCGAACCTTTGTCACGCCGCGCTTTTGTGATCTGCGCCGTCGCCCAGCGAAGCGAAGGTCCGACTTCGTCCACCTGTACCTCGATGGTGCTGCGCTTGTTGCCGTCGTTGTCGTCCCAGCTACGCTGCTGAAGCCGCCCCGTCACCACGACTCGCGCTCCCTTGTGCAGGGACTCGGAGACGTTCTCGGCCATGTCGCGCCAGCAACTGCAGCGGAAGAAGCCATCGAGCTTGTCGTCCCAGGAACCATCCTGGTTGCGAAAGCGTCGGTTGACCGCGACCGTGAAGTTCGCCACCGCCGCTCCCCCAGGTGTGAAGCGCAACTCGGGCTCGTCGGTGATGTTCCCCACCAGTGTCACTACGTTGTCAGTAGCCATCTCTGCTCCTTAAGTGATTGGTCGCCGGCCCATCAGGTGGGGCGGACGATCTTTCCTCGAATGAACTCGTCGGAGATCAGCAGAGTTCGCTTCAATCGGTCGACCAGACCGTCGGGTGCATTGAACTCGGCGATGAAGTAGTAGCCCTCGTTCTGGTGATCGATCTCGAAGGTGAAGCGGCGAACGCCCCAGCGATCGACCTTCCCGAGTTGGCCCCCGTTGTCGGTGATGGCCTGGGTGAAGCGGTCAACGGCCTTCTGGATGTCGCCCTCTTCGAGGCGAGCATCCACGATGACCATGGCCTCGTATTTCCTCATATATCTCCTCCTCTGGACTCGAGCATCTCTTGCAACTCGAGGCCCTGGCGCGGAACACCGCTTTGCAGGGCAGGGGTTTTACGGACTTAGCAGCGAAGCTGCCGATTGGTCATGCTAGCACCTCCCATGGGCGGTCATTCAGCCTACGCGGGGGGCTGAAGCTCGGTTATGCGGGCTGTTCTCCGACGAGCCCAAGGCTAGAGGGAGCCTGTGACAACTCCTCTCGTTTCGGCCGGCCCACGGCGTCGCGCGCGATCAGGAACACCGCGATCAGCGCGACTAGAAGAGCCGCCCGCGTCCACACGCCGGCGATCATCAGCTTCTTGGCCCAGGTGAAATCGAGGCCCTGGTAGGCGAGGTCGTAGAACCACCTGAAGATGCCCACGTAGACCGCTAGATCGGCCAGGGAGTACGCGATCCACCAGCCGATGTTGACCCGAAGCATCACGAAGAAGGGCAGGAGCCAAAGCGTGTACTGCGGAGAATGCACCTTGTTGAACAGCAGAAAAGCGGCAAGCAATGCAGCGCAGGTCTGAAGGAACGGATAGAGGTCGGAGCGCCGCGCTCCCATCAGCAGACTGAACGCGAGAATCAAGACGAACGACAAGACGAGGAGTCCCGACGAGACCAGGTTGGTTTGTCCCGACGACCACTCGGGCCAGCCGACTTGCCAGATGGAATCGAAGTTCGGCGTCCTCTGCCTGTGAAATTCGTAGGTCGCGAACCAACCGTCGAAGTTCGCGAACATGAAGGGCAGGTTGATGGCAAGCCACGTCCCCACGCCCACCAAGGCCACTCTTGCAGCGCCGAGAAGATCCTTCCGCCAGACGAGCTCGAGCGCCAGGGGGCCGAGGAACAAGAGCGGATACATTTTGAGCGCGCCTCCGACCGCAAACGCAACGGCCGCCCAACCAGGCCGGCCCCTCCACCACAGATAGAAGCCTCCAGTGGCCACCGCGACCGCGAGCAGATCCCAGTTGTGAAAGGCATAGAGGACGATCGCCGGAGCCGCTGCCCACAGCAGCGCTCGCAGGCCGGCCATGCGCCACAACAGCCACGAAGCTAGCAACCCGAAGGGGGCGAGCAGAAGAACCGAGACATTGAGATAGGAGGAGTTGGTCGTGACGAGCAGACCCGAAGCCCACATGAAAAGGCCAGTCAGCACCGGGTACTCGATGGCTCCGTTCAGCAACTCTGAGCCGGCGAGCTGCCCATTCACGTAGGGGAAGATGTTCTCGGCCACACCCCGGATGCCGTAGAGCGGCTGGATGTCGTTGTAGCAGAGATGACTGTACTCCCGGCCCCCGAAACCCGCTAGGCACTGAGCCTTCAGTGCGTACCCTGCGGCAAGAGACAGGACCGAAACTGCGAGGACGAGCACCAGCGGTGGGATACCGAACGGCCCAGGCCGCTTCGTCCCTGTCCTCTGCGCGTCTACGGCTTCTCTCCCGAAGACTTCTTGCGGCCGTTGCCGCCGCCTCCGCCGCCCCCGCCGTTACCGGGAGGAGTCGCTCGACGGCTCAGGAGTGGGCGTCGGGTTCTCGGTCGGCTCGGGCTCCGGCTCCTCTTCGTCCTCGTCCGGCTCCTCTTCCTTGTCCTCTTCCTTATCCTTGTCCTCCTTGGGCTTCTCGGGAGGCGGCGGAGGAGTACTGATCACGGTGCCGGACTCGATACCGTCGTCGAAGTACGCAACCGGGAAACCGCCGATCTCCATCGCCTGGGCCATGTACGCCCCCCACATGGGGGCCGGGCTGACCGGGGCACCGCCGCCGCTGACCTCGTATCCCTGGACGGGCCGGCAGAGATCGGTGTCGGTGCAGAAGCGCATCTCGGGAACCACGCCGCTCTTCTGAAGTGGATAGCCCTCCCACACCACCGTCGCGAGCTGAGGTGTGTAGCCGGCGAACCACGCGTCACGGAAGTTCTGAGTGGTGCCGGTCTTTCCCGCAACCGGTCGTCCGATGTTCGCCGCCGTTCCCGAACCCGAAGTCACAACGCTTTGAAGAGCCTCATTTAGAAGGTTGACCGAGTTCTCGTCGACCACCTGAGTACTCTTCATCCGCACCTTCTCCTTGCCGCACACCTTCGAGTTATTGGGGCGGTAGGCCTTCACACACTCGTCGTTCGAGTTCTCGATGTAGGACACGGGCGTGATTTCCGGCACTGCTCCACCGTTGGCGAGGCCCGCATAGGCGCGGGCCATCTGCAACGGGGTCACGTCCTGCGTGCCGAGGACAAGCGAGCAGTTTGGTGTCGTCGGCTGTTTTCCACCCTTGCTGGGATCGCCATCGAAGCCGAACTCACCGAGAAGGTCAGCGACACTCTGGGGGCCGATCTCGACGATGAGCTGCGCGTAGATGGTGTTCACCGAGGACGCGGTTGCCGAGACAAGGTCCATGTAGCCGTAGCTGGAGAGGCCGTAGTTGGACGGCTGCCACAGCTCGCCGTCCGTGACGCACTGCGGATCCTCGATCGTGTAGGGGCTCGAACCCGAGAAGCTCGACTGCAGAGACACTCCATTCTCGATTGCAGCCAGGAGAGTGAAGGGCTTGTAGGAGGACCCGGCCTGACGGTAGTTGTCGCTTGCGTAGTTGAAGCCACGCGCCTTCTTGACGTTGTCGAAGTCCCGGCCCCCGACAAACGCTTTGATCGCTCCATTGGGAGTCATGGATACGAGCGCCGCCTGGGGATCCTCGGCCTCCGTCAGAGTGGCAGCGATCGTGTCCTCCGCGGCCTGTTGCATCTCCATATCGAGAGTGGTGTGGATCTTGAACCCACCGGTATAGAGCTCGCTGCCGTACTCCCTCTCCAGCCCTCGCCTGAGCCACTCCATGAAGTAGGCGGCGGGTTGGTCTTTGCCCGTGGTCGGATCGCCGCCCTTCACGATCTTGATCCTTTTGCCCATCCACTTGTCGGCAGTTGACTGATTGATGTAGCCCTGCTCGATCATCTGCGTGAGCACCCTGTCCCGTCGTGCGCGGGCAGCTTCCTGGTCGTCGTCGGGCTGATACGACTCGGGCGATGGAATGATGCCCGCCAAGAACGCCGTCTCGCCAACGTCGAGCTCCGCGGCGCTCTTGTCGAAGTACGTGCGGGCGGCCGCTTCGATTCCATAGGAGCCGCGACCGAAGTACACGGTGTTGAGATAGAAGCCGAGAATCTCGTCCTTCGAGTAACGGCGCTCGAGCTTGACGGCGAGAATCGCTTCCTTCAACTTTCGCTCCACTGTGCGGCCGGGGTCTACGAGGACCGCCTGCTTGATGTACTGCTGAGTGATCGTTGAACCGCCCTGTGCAATCTCTCCCGACGTGATGTCGGCCCAGGCCGCGCGAGCCATCCCGCGCAATGAGATTCCGTTGTGCTCGTAGAAGGTGCGGTCCTCGGCCGCGATGACAGCCTGGCCGATGTGCTCGGTGTTCTTGTTGTTGATGAGCTTCTCTGTGTTGATCAGAAAGCGACGCTGCTCACCCGAGAAGATGCCGATGAGGTTGCCGTCTGCGTCGTAGACCTCCGTTGCAGAGGCCAGCGGCACTTCCCTTGGCAAGGGGATATTGGCGAACGCGTACGTGAGGAACAACACGGCCCCGGCCACGCCCAGAGCAAACACGGGCAGCAGCCAGCCAAGGCGCAACAGCCATCGAGACGCGCGCGACCGTTCGACCGGCGCGCTCGGCCGCCGACGTCGAGCTTTGGTTTGAGTCGAGCCCTTCGCGCCCCTCGAGGCGCCGGAGGGCCCGCGCGTGGATTTGCTCATTCGAACGAGTCTAGGCTCCTAGCGGGGACAACTTTGCTTATCGGGGTTCGACCCTTCGACGCCGGTACCCTCTCAAAGGTTGCTGGGAGGCAGAAATCCATAGCTCAGCCCCTCTACGGCGAGAAAGATGACAGCCGCGAGGCTACCCAGTGCGATCAGCGCAAACACCCCAATCATCACTGCGGTGTCGGCTGTGTCCTCGGAGTAGATGAGCGTGCCGTCGCTCGCCTCAATATGTTCTCCAACGGCCTCGGCTTGGGGTGAAACTCGTTTGTAGGCGATCGCTCCCGCCACAAGCGCGAGCGCAGCTGCGGCGCCGTTCAGAGCAAGGGTCCTGTCGGGATCGCCCAGCGCGTCACGGGCGAATCCGAGCGTCGAAGGAGGAAGTAGCCCTAGGCCAAGACCGGCGACGAAGAGGGCGTGCGCTGCCCAGGTGGCGGTTTTCTCGGAGATGCTCGGCTCGGTCTGCCGCGCGATGCGAGCCGCCAGAGCTACGCCAGTCGCCACCGTCAGAGGCAGAATCCCTGCCAAGAGGGCCCAGGCGACCGGTCGCCCCCCAGCCGAGCGCCCCGCTCGATCGAAGGCGAGCACCGCGGTGCCCACGATGGCCATCCAACCAACCGTAAGAGGGAGGAACCCCAGAAGCAGGCCGCGGCTCGCTCGCGCCAGAGAATGGGTCGCGGGCCACAGGCCCACCGCCGAGACGGCAAGGAGTGCAGCTAGGGCGGCCGGCAACAGGACGGCAGGGGTCGCGGCGATGAGCCCAAAGCTCAGCCACACCGGCCAGGCCCCTAACAACGAAAGCCGCAGCTCTGTCCCCACGAGCGCCGCTCCACCGAGGCCAAGGGCGACCGCGAGGGCTACGAACGCGAACCATGGTCCAGCTCCAGCCAGTGGCATGCCGAGTAACGCCAGCGGTCCCCCGAGTAGCAGGGGTAACGCAGGCGCGGCGCGCGAGTCCAACGTCTCCCAGATGCCCACGCGGGGCAGCGCCCCAGAGCGAACCGCGAACGCAGTTGCGGCGAGCGCTAGAGGGAGGCCCGAGAGCGAGCCCGGAAGCGTCCACACCCGTTCGTCCAGGGCATGAAGCGCAAAAGCTCCGACGAGCGCCAGGTCTGACACCCCGATTGCCAGGAGAGCCCCTACTCTCGGCCCTCCTTGTGAGACGAGTGCAACCAGCGCGGCCGACGAGGCGAGCCACAGTGTGAGGGCGGGCACGATCCAATCCCCCAGGGTCGAAAGGAGAATCGCAGTGCTGGCGAGGCCCACGAGTGCCGCCGGCCCCAGCGTTCGGTCGTCTCCCAACGCGCCCGCGAGGAGCCAGGCACAAGCCACGGCGGCCCCGGCGATGGGTCCTCGGGGTTGGTCCAGAGTGGTCGAGCGCCAGACGGTTTCGTCACCCGCGCTGACCGCCAGGGCAATCCCTGCAAGACAGCCCACCGCCGCCGCCACCAGCAGGATCCCCCGTCGCCACCGCCTTGGGGCAAAAGTGCCCGTAGCCAGCACCACCGCGAGCAAGGTGTGTACTGAATACAGAATTACGGGACCCACAAGGTGCTCCCGATCAGCCCTGCGGCGACTGCCAGCCCGGCCAGAGCGGCGATCATCAGCCCGGTTCGAACCGGTCGAGGAAGCGCTCGGGCCAAGTGGCCTCCGCCGACGCCGGCTACAGTCACAACTGCCGCGGCTGCGACCCAGTTAGCCAAGGAGCCGAGCACCTCGGTTGAAGGCAAAGCGGCAAAGCCGAACAAGAGCTTCGGCCCCCAAAACGAGGTCACCAGCCCGAGAGCCACCACCAAGGTCTCGAGGGTGGTCCATGTCCATTCAACGAATCCCCGCGTCGGAAGAGCCGCGACCCACAGACCAAGGGCAAGCGAGGCGGCGATGGTCGCGACTATTGCGGCCGCCGCAGCAGGCTCGGGTCCGACGACGATCGTGGGACCCAGGACCGCCTGAACCGACCGGAGCTCGGCGAGCTCGAAGGTTCCCCAGCGGAGCGCGGCGATCCCCAGGCAACCAGCGATCACCGCCAATCCGGCGGCGGCCAGCACCTGGCTAGCACGGTCCATCCGGAGCGAGCGGCCGAACGTGATCAGAGCCAGCCCACCAACAACGGCAACGAGCGGTCCGTTCACGAGGCCGGTTAGATATCCGAGGGCCAGCACGGCGCCGCCCACGCGAGCAGCCGCTGAGAATCCCGCCGTGGATCTTCTGGCTTGAAGCGACGACACGGACGGCACTGTGTCGATGCGCAGGCTCAACCCTGCTGCTTGCGTTCCCGCAGCGTGGGTGGATCGGTGAACTTCTTGCCGGTGATGTAGGACCTCATCAAGTGATTCCATGAGCAGTCCGTGCAAACCTCTACGACGTAACAGGTGAACTGGTCGTAGTCGGCCACGAGCTCGAGCAGCCACTCTGCCGGGTAGACGACACGCCCACTGTTGTGCTTGAGGTCATCACCGTAGACGTAACGGACCCACCGCAGACTCTCGTGCGAGCACACGGGACAGGGGGCGGGCACCTCCTCGCCGATGTTCTTGCCCGCGCGCAACAGCTCAGGATGCGCATCGCAAACATCGGTGGTCGCAAGGCGACCTCCTCTAAGCGCTTCGAGCGTCGCACGTCGCGCCAGGCTGAAGTCGACCACCGGCCCAGTCGTCGAGACGGGCGGCCTCTTGGGATCGAAGGACCTACCCGAAAGGCTCATGGCGCGATGGTAAACGCGCCAGGCGCGTTGTGGACCGCTGTTCTGGGAAACGAACGGGTCTCGTCAAAGCAAAACGGGGAGCGAAGGCCGGGTCTTCGTGAAGTCGAGTTTTCTGGGACCGCTTTCGATGAACTCGCCGGCCAAGACCGGGCATCGACGCAGGGATGTGGGCATGTGTCAGATTTGGCGGCCCACTCTGGCTTGATCGCGGACTTTCGACCGTTAACAACTCTCAGCGTCGTTTGTCGTCGAAACTGTGGCTAGGCGGGCAGATCCAGCCCAGCGACGCCCCAACTCACCCTCGTAGGCGCCGGTTTTGACGTTTTTCCGACCCCACTCGGCTCCAGCAACCATCCTCCGAGGGCCGATTTGCTAATTTCGATGTCGCGTGGTGATATATCACGACGATATATCCATGTGATGTATCGTGCTGATACCCAAAAGCGACAACCACTTACACCTAGCACAGAGGAAAGGACGAGATGAAGCAACCCGGGATGCTCGAGCTGCCCGTTCTGGGCCTGCTCAAGGAGCGTCCGATGCACGGTTACGAACTGCGCAAGCAGCTCGGCGCCATGCTCGGGCCCTTCTATCAGGTCTCTTGGGGGTCGCTCTACCCGACGCTGAGGCGCCTTGCCAAAGCGGGAGCGGTTCAGAAGGCCGAGCCCGCGCTCGACAAGCCCAAGACCGCCGGGACCCTCACCGGAGGGCGCCGCAAGAACGTCTACACGATCACCGTTGAAGGCGAGACCATGTTTCTTCAGATGCTCGAGGAGACCGCTGCCGCGGTTGATGCCGAGCACTTCACTCTGAAACTGGCCTTCTTCAGATACCTGGCCCCCGAAGCACGGCTCGCGCTCCTGGAGCGTCGTCGGGCCTACCTTCAGGACAAACTCGCGCAGTTCAGATCGAACCTACGCACCTATCGCGAGCGCATGGACAGCTATGCGTTGTCCCTGCAGAACCACGACATGCGCGCCACCGAAAGTGACATCGCGTGGATCGATGAACTCATAACCAACGAGCGGAACCTCACCGAGGTCCGCCCCAACACACAGACCTAAAGGGGGGCAACGCTTCCATGGCCAAGATAAGGGTTGGAGTAATCGGAGTCGGAAACTGCGCTTCATCACTCGTCCAAGGAGTCGAGTTCTACGCGAAAGCGCGCGAGGACGAGCGCGTTCCCGGACTCATGAACGTCGACCTCGGCGGCTACCACATCAAAGACATCGAGTTCGTCTGCGCCTTCGATGTCGACTCCAGCAAGGTCGGCCTGGATCTGTCCGAAGCCATCTGGGTCGAGCCAAACAACACAGTCAAGTTCTCGGACGTTCCTGAGTCCGGAATCAAGGTTCAGCGCGGACACACCTACGACGGTCTCGGCAGCTTCTACCGCGAGGAGATCACCGAGAGCGAACTGCCCCCGGTCGATATCGCCCGGGTCTTGAAGGACACGAAGTGCGATGTGCTCATCAACTACCTACCTGTAGGTTCAGAGCAGGCTGCGCGCTTCTATGCCGAGCAGGCCCTCGAAGCGGGTGTTGGATTCATCAACTGCATGCCCGTATTCATCGCCACCCGCGAGGACTGGGCCGATCGCTTTACCCGCAAGGGAATCCCGATCATCGGCGATGACATCAAGAGCCAAGTCGGTGCGACGATCAGTCACCGTGTCCTCTCGAAGCTGTTCGAGGACCGCGGCGTGATCATCGACCACACCTATCAGCTGAACTTCGGCGGCAACATGGACTTCAAGAACATGCTCGAGCGCGAGCGTCTGCAGTCCAAGAAGATCTCCAAGACTCAAAGCGTCACCTCGCAGATCACGGGCGGAATCGATGCCGAGGACATTCACATCGGTCCTTCGGACCACGTGCCATGGCTCAAGGATCGCAAGTGGGCGTACATCCGGATCGAGGGACGCGAGTTCGGCAACATCCCCATCAGCATGGAGCTCAAGCTCGAGGTGTGGGACTCACCTAACTCTGCAGGCGTCGTCATCGATGCCGTCCGCTGCATCAAGCTGGCGATGGACCGTGGTGAGGGTGGTCCGCTGCTTGCCCCGAGTGCTTACTTCATGAAGTCGCCGCCGGTGCAGTACACCGACTCCGAGGCAAAGGAGCTCGTCGATGCCTTCATCCGGGGCGACGACAGCGAGTTCCTCGTACGCGAGTCCGGCTCGTCGAGACCGCTGGGGTCCGGCAAGGAGAGTGACCCTGTGGCTCACACCAACGGCAACCATGACGTCGAGAACCACCTGGATCTCGAGCGAGAGTTCGAACCTAGGCAATAGGAAATCAATAGAAAAGGCCCCCGTGACCCGGGGGCCTTTTTCTTGGTTGACTAGCGGGATGGAAGGTTACGACGCGCGCACGTACGGCGACCGTATCGCCGGCGTTTACGACGAGATGTACGGCGAGCTATTCGATCGCGAAGCTACGGCGGCTCGTCTGGCCGAGCTCGCCGGGGACGGCCGTGCGCTCGAACTGGCTGTCGGCACTGGACGCATAGCGCTTCCACTCAAGGAGCGCGGAGTTGACGTCACCGGGATCGAAATATCCGAGGAAATGGTCGAAAAGCTCCGGGCGAAGCCGGGTGGCACGGATATCCCCATCGTGATGGGTGACTTCGGTGACGTCGAGGTCGACGGGCACTTCGATCTTGTGTTCGTCGTATTCAACACACTTTTTGCGTTAACCACCCAGGACGACCAGGTGAGGTGCTTCGCCAACGTCGCACGACATCTTACCGACCGCGGCGTCTTCGTAGTGGAGGCATTCGTTCCCGACAGCACGCGTTTTACGCGCCATCAGATCGTGGGGGTCGACGCAATTCGAACCGATCGGGTCCACCTCGAAGCGAGCCGGCACAATCCCGTCACCCAGATCGTCGAGACCCAGCATGTGGTCTTGCGGCAAGGCCAGCCTGTCGAGATGTATCCGGTGACGATCCGCTACTCGTACACGGGCGAGCTTGATCTCATGGCTCGGCTCGCAGGTCTCCGGCTCCGCACCCGGTGGGGCGGCTGGGACGAGGAGCCGTTCACGTCCGAATCGAAGTTCCACGTCTCCCTTTACGAGCGTGCTCCGGGGTAGCGCTAGTCGGAATGTAGCTGCCCCTCGTCGCGCGGGCGGACAATAGGGCAGTGGGTAAAACGACGCGGCGCCTCGGGGAGCTCCTAGCAGAGCGCGACTTCAGGTTGCTCCTCGGGGCGCAGGGCATCGCTCAGATGGCCGACGGGTTCGCCCAAGCTGCTTTCGCGGAAGAGATCGTGCTCGACCCTCAGGGAACTCCCACCCGGACTCTTGCCCTGTTCGCACTGACCCTTCTGCCGTACTCACTCTTGGGACCATTCACCGGTGTCTTGGTCGACCGCTGGAGACGCCGCTCCATCCTGGTGTGGTCGAACGTTGCGCGCGCCGTGCTGCTCGTGAGCCTGCCGCTATGGATGGGTTCGCTACCGCGAGACTCAGCGCTCTACGCAAGCTTGTTACTGCTGCTCGGCCTCGGCCGGCTGTTCCTCACGACGAAGGGGGCCTCGCTGCCTGTCGTCCTGCGCGAGCATCACCTCTTGCGCGGCAACGCACTGTCGGGAGGGCTCGGCATGATCTTTGCCTTGGTGGGAGGCGTCGCGGGATTAGGTGCCGCTGCTTTCGCCTCGACCGAGACGGCGTTCATCATGGCGGGGTTGCTCTATGCGACGGGCGCTCTTATCGCTCGACGGATTAGCAATTCGATGGCACACCCACACAAGCACCTCGAACGAATACGCGATGCCGCCGCTCGGATCGGTTCGGAGCTCGTGGACGGCGTCCGTGAGATCTGGAAACGCGAGCGCGCTCGCCTGCCCCTGCTCGGCATCTTCGTGTTGCGAATAGCAGCGATGTTCGTAGCACTCATCGCAATCGAGATCATCCGAACCGAATACTCAGCAGGAGACGACTCAGGCCGACTGAGCGCAAGTGCGCTGGCGCTCGGAGCCGCGGGGGTCGGGGCTTTTATCGGAGCGCTGATGGCTCCCGCGATGGGCCGGCGGTTCTCGACTCCCGCACTGCTGATCATCGGTTTCGTCGTGTCCGGGGCAAGCATGTTGGTGGCCGCGCCCGTGCTCCAACTCACCACGACCGTGGGACTGGCTCTCTTCGCGGGTTACGGCGCGTTCGTTGCGAAGGTAGCCGTGGACGCCCAGGTCCAGGAGGCGTTGCCAGACGAGTACAGAGGCCGCGCCTTTGCGCTCTACGACATCCTTTACAACCTGGCTAGCATCGTTGCTGCCCTGTTCCTGGTTGTCTTCGTCGATTCATCGCTGGGAGTACTTCTAGCGAGTGGCGGCGTTCTTGTCCTCTTGCTCGCATGGTTGCTTGCGAGGGCCATGACGAAGGCCGGGATGTTCCCCACCGCGGAGACCAAGGTGGCGTAGCGAGATCGCATTGTGATCGATGAACTGGGTTCGACTACACACCCGAGAAATCGCGGTAGCACGCGTGGTGGCGAGCGAAGCAACATGATCACGACGGGATTGCCCTTATCTGAGCGAATTGACCGGGGCAAAATGCCCTCGTACGATCCAAGTGCCAGTTCGACCAGTTGGGGGGGGTATGTCTATGTTCCATCGCGTCCGCGCGCTCATCGTCCTGAGCGCATGCATGTCACTCTTCTTCGTCGGCCAGAGTTCGGCCGATCCGCCTCATGTTCCTGGTGGTCCCTGCCTCCAGGAGAACCAGAAGGTCTCACTAAGCTCCGTCGCGAACTACCAGGACGTGGTCAGCTCTTTGGCGCAGATCGAGCGCACCAGCAACGGCATGGTCACCGTCGACAGCGCCGGTCAGTCCGGCGAGGGTCGCGAATTGCTCTACGCCACGATCGGCGAAGGCGAAGACGTGTTCTGGCTTCAGGCCCGCATTCACGGCAACGAGCTTCTCTCCACCGAAGCAGCGCTGCAGATTCTCAAGTACCTGACCGGTGGAAGCCCGGACGCCAAGCTGATTCGCGAGAACCTGACCGTCGTCGTCATTCCGATGTACAACCCAGACGGTGCGGAGGCCAACATCAGGCAGTCCACGACGCCCACCCGCATCGACCTCAACCGCGACTGGGAGAACTTCGCCCAGCCCGAGTCGCGCGCGTTCTACGAGTTGTGGGAAACGGTGCAGCCGAGGCTCGCTCTCGACCTTCACCACATGAGCAGCGCGCCGCGCGTCGCCGGCACGAACGATCTCAACCAGTTCCAGATCGGGGCTCGAGCCATCGCGCCAACTCGCATGACCGACGAGCAGTGGCTCACGAACCGTCAGATGTCATCCATTTCGCTCGATGCTCTGGATGGCTTCGGGCAGACCCACACGGCCAGGTATCCCGACATCGACATCACGAACGCGGTGTTGAGCAGGATGTTGCTCGGGGGTCCAGGCCCTGATGGAAGCGATCCCGGTTTCCAAACCCAGGGCGCGATCTTCTACGAGGTGCGCTCGGTGGGCCAGAAGTCGAATGGGTACCTCGAGAACTTGTTCCGTGTTCCGACCATGGATGTTCTGACCGCGGCAGCAGATGGCAGCCTCTACAGCTACGGAACCTCTAGTTGGGAGTCGGAGCCGTACGCAGAGAATGGGCAGTGCGGGGAGTTCTAGAGGAATAGGAAAAGGGGGGTCCTTTTTGGCCCCCCTTTTTCTGGTGGCTTCCGTACTCAATACAGAACCTCAGCGGCCCTTTCGAGACGGTGGTTTGCGAGCAACCATCAAGAACTCCGGTGTCTCGGCCGACGGCTCATCGCGCGCGTAGGCGCCTGGTGACACCGAATAGATCGCTTCTGGAACGAGGCCCACGCCGATCGCCATCAATCTCAACTCGCGCGGAGTAAACACACTCGTCCAGAGATCGACTTCCTTCTCGGCCCCCTCTTCACTGCGGACCACCGTTCGTTCATGGACAACGCCCATGTCCGCGTCGAGGTTCGCATCGGTCTGATGACGCGCCGAGTAGTACGCGTTGAATGCGGTGAGGATCACCTTGCCCTTCACCTTGGTGGCTTCGACCATGCGACGGAGAACCACTGAATCGTCGCCCCCCATCAAGCCGAATCCGCCTTGGCAGATGGACACAACCGCGTCGAACTCGGCGTCGAAAGGCATCTGGCGTGCATCGCATTCGAAGAACGATGCCTTGACGTCGGCTGCGCGGGCAGATTCGGCCGCGATCTCAAGAAACCGGCTGGATACATCCACGCCAGTCACTGCAAGACCTGCTTGAGCGAATGCGACAGCGTGTCGACCCGGTCCACAGCCAACATCGAGAAGACGCGCTCCTTTCTTCAATCGCAGTTCCTCGAGGAGGAACTCGACCTCCTGGCGCGTTCCCTTGGTGAAGTCGTAGCGAAGGTACGCCTCGCCTAGGTGCTCGGCAACTGGCCCGAAGAACGGCTCACCGGGGTGCGGCACAGATGCCTTGGACGCACTCACTTCTTCTTCTTCGGCTTCGGTGTCACGCGCCGGCCGGCCGGTTCGATTCCTTGTGCTTGGGCCCAGTCATCGAGGCGCTTGTAGACGGCCTCTTCACCGATCATGCCCTCGTCCAGCCTCACGTCGAGAAGAAACCTTTGTGCCTCACCCACGAGCGGCCCAGGTTCGATACCGAGATAGGCCATCACCTGCGTGCCGTCCAGCTCGGGTCGTATCTTGCGGAGCTCCTCCTGCTGCGCCAGCTCAGCGATGCGGGTCTCGAGCTCATCCATGCGCTGACCAAGCCGCTGGGCCTTGGCCTCGTTGCGCGTGGTGCAGTCCGCGCGCACGAGAAGGTTCAGGTCGCGCAGCAACGGCCCCGCGTCGCGCACGTAACGGCGAACTGCCGAGTCCGTCCAGCCCAACCGGTAGGTGTGGAAACGATGATGCAGGAAAATGAGCTCGCGCACCGCTTCGACGGTCTCATTGGGATAGCGGAGCTCTCGCAAGCGGCGGGCGGCCATGTCTGCCCCCACCACCTCATGGTGGTGGAAGGTGACGCCGTCTGGACCGATTCGGCGAGTTTTCGGTTTGCCGATGTCGTGCAGCAGCGCTGCGAGCCGAAGCCGATCCTCGAGAGGCGTGCGTTCGACGACAGCGAGAGTGTGATGGAACACGTCCTTGTGCCGGTGTACAGGGTCCTGCTCGAGCTTCAGCGCTCCCAGCTCTGGAAGAAACAGGTCGGTGAGACCCGTCGAGTCGGCTAACTCAAGCGCTCGTTTCGGGGACTTGCCGGTCAGAAGATGCGTGAGCTCATCTCGGATACGTTCGGCCGACACCGTGCCGATGAGGTCCTTGAGCTCGGTGATCGCGTCCAGCACCTCGCCGTCGACTTTGAAGTCGAGCTGCGATGCGAACCGGAATGCCCGCAGCATTCGGAGAGGATCATCTCGAAACGACGCCTCGGGCTCGACCGGCGTCCTCAGGAGCCTTTTCGACAAATCTTTCATGCCACCGAACGGGTCTACGGGCACCAGGTCGGGAAGGCGCATGGCCATGGCGTTGATCGTGAAGTCCCGCCGCGAGAGATCCGTCTCGATATCGGTTGCAAAACTTACGTCCGGGTGCCGCGACTCTGGCCGGTAGCGCTCGGTTCGGAAGGTCGTGATCTCAACGTGGGTGTCACCTAACTGAGCCCCCACGGTGCCGAATTTCGCACCCTGCAACCACACCGAGCGGGCGATCGGCTTGACGATGTCGTGGGTGACCTCGGGGCTCGCGTCGGTCGCGAAATCCAGGTCTCTGCTCGCTCGGCCGAGCGCGGCGTCACGCACGGGTCCGCCGACGAGGTAGAGCTCGTTTCCGTTGTCGGCGAAGCGGTCGGCCAACCTACGAATGGGTGAGTCGGGCTCGAGAAGCGATTCGAGCGGTGAAAGTGTCCGGGACATGACCCCAGACTATGAGACCGGCTGGAGTCCTTCTTGACGCAGTGCCAGCTGGAAGTCATGTGGGCTGCTCGAGGCGTGCAGCGCATCGTCAAGGGTGACCACTTTTCGACGGTAGAGCTCGAGGAGCGCCTGATCGAAGGTCTGCATCCCATAGAAGCGCGAATCGGCAACGATGTCTCTGATCATGTGGGTCTGCTCCGGATTAACGACGAGATCCCGGATGCGGCCATTCATGACTAGGACCTCGACCGCAGGAACGAGCCCACGCTCGTCTGCGCTTGGCACCAGTCGCTGTGACACGACTCCCACCAGAGAACCCGCCAGCGACGCACGGATCTGCGGCTGTTGGCTTGGCTCGAAGAAGTCGATGATGCGGTTGACAGTCTCGGTGACGTCCTTGGTGTGAAGTGTCGAAATGACGAGGTGACCGGTCTCTGCTGCTTGAAGAGCTGCCATGACTGTCTCGTGGTCGCGCATCTCGCCGACGAAAATGACGTCAGGGTCCTGGCGCATAGCAGCGCGCAGAGCCTGCAGGAAGTCGGGAGCGTCCTGGCCGATCTCGCGCTGGTTGACGATAGCGGAACGGTCTTGATGCAGGATCTCGATGGGGTCTTCGATCGTCAGAATGTGACAACGACGGGTCGCGTTGATGTGGTTGATCATCGCCGCCGTAGTCGTCGTCTTGCCCGATGACGTGGGACCGGTGACCAGCACTAGGCCGCGCGACCTCTCAGCCAGCTCGCGAACGATTTTCGGGAGTCCGAGGCTGTCGAATCCGGGGCTGCCGGGAAGCACGCGTCTGGCGGCCAAAGCCACCGAGCCGCGCTGGAGAAAGACGTTGAATCGGAAGCGACCGAGACCCGGCTCGGAGACGGCGAAGTCGACTTGACCCTTCTCCTTGAAGACGTCGGCCTGGTCGTCCGTCATGATGTCGAGGGCCGCCCGCTCGCAGTCGGCGGTGGTCATCGCTGGAAAGTCACTAACTAGCAGAGTCCCGTTGACGCGCACATAAGGGGGGCCTCCGGCCTTCATATGAAGATCGGATGCCTTCCGGTCGACTACGTATCGCATGAAGTCGTGAACAGTTGCCATTTCTTGTTTTCTCGCTTCCTGATGTCGACTTGTCCTATTCCTTCGGCAGCTTCCACCCTGCAGTTGACCGCTTATCGCGTCTCGCACGGTCCCAAGTCCCTCTCCCTGCAGGCGGGGTCGGGGCATTTTTCTGTCACCAAGTGCTTTGTTTTCAGCGCTGGGGCGCGGGTATTCCACGAAGAGACACAGTTGGGCTCGCGAGAGCGTTCTTTAGGAGTTGTTATGGCGGATCAGACCAACCGCAAGATGAGCAGGGCAGAAGCCGGTCGAAAAGGCGGGCAGACCACCAAGCAACGCTACGGCGAGGACCATTTCGGCAAGATCGGCCGAATCGGCGGCAAGCGGGGCGGCGAGACCACCAAACAGCGCTACGGCAGCGAGTTCTACCAGAAGATCGGCCGCATCGGCGGATCGAAGTAAGGCGACTGATCCAGGGCAAAAAAGGCCTCCTCCTCCCGGAGGGGCCTTTTTTTGTTGTCGAGCTTTCCCCCTAGCCCGCCCTTATGCTGGCTCGAAATGTTTCGATTTCGTTCGCGCGCGCCCTTCGGGGGCCGGGCGCGCCCCTTCACCGTCGTCTTTGCCCTAGGTCTCGCTCTCGGGGGTCTCCTATCGATGCCACCTGCCGGCGCACAGGAGTCGGGCTCAGGCGGCGTCACCATCGAGCTGGTGGACCAGCCGGTGTTCTACGACGCGGGCAGCAAGCTGAATATCAAGGTTCGAATCTCGAACGGGTCGACGGAGACGCTCGAGGGATTTGCCCTGAACCTCGGGCGCGAGAGCCGCCTCACAAGCAGATCCGATCTGCAGGACTCGTTCGAATCCCCGCCCGGCCTGGCCATCGAGGCCATCACAAGAGTGATCGGGCAGGACGTCGAGCCTGATGAGAGCCGCGTCGTAACCCTGGACGATGCGGTGACCGAGGTCCTGGCCGGCGACGAGGCGGGTATCTACCCCGCCACAATCAATCTGCTGGAAGAGGGAGAAGCAGCACCGCTCGACTCTCTGACCACCCACCTCATGTACTACCCAGATGAAGCCGAGTCGCGACTGAACTTCGTGATGGCGGTTCCGCTAGACGACTTGCCCCGCGCGGTCCGGACAGTGGATTCGTGATGGATGCGTCGGATGAGCGGCCAACTCTCGAAGAGGCACTTGGCCGTCGGGGCTGGCTAACGCTCACAGCAAGCGAGGTGAACCGGTTAGGGGGGAAGCTGCGCCTCGGTCTGGCACCGACGCCACGGTTGATCGAGGAGATAGCCGACATGAGCAACGGTTATCGGCGCGGAGACGAGCAGGTGAGCGAGGACTCTCCGGAGGCTCGGGCCGCAGCAAACCTGCTCGAGCAGCTCCGTGATGCTTTGGACACCGACGGGGTGCAGCATCTTCTTGTTCCCTACGCGAATCCGGACCTTCCCTCGATGGCGGCAAACGGCATCGACGGCGACCTGGCGACGCAGATCACGCTAGGCGAAACCATTCTCAGCGACGTCCTCGAGGTCGACATCGATCGATCCTGGCTCTTTCCTCCCGGCGAACGCACAGACGCCGCCTCATTGGAGTTAATGAGGCTGACAAGCAATGCGGGAGAGAAGACCTTTTTCTCGGAAGCCTCTCTCGTCGATGTGGACAACCCATTGCTCGCGGGATGCCCAATCGAGGGACTCACGGCCACTTGCCCGGTGTCGGTTTCGACTCAGGCGGGTACCACGGTCGGATATCAGTCGGATCCTGGTTTACAGAGTCGGCTGACGGAACTGGTCCGGGAGGACGACGACCGCCTCAATCTGCAACGCTTCTTTGCGGAGACAGCGATGATTCGCGAGGAACAACCGGGTCGGACGGATCGCATCATCCAGGTCACCCTCCCGTCGCTCTGGCACCCAAGCCCAGCACTGACCCGGATTCTCTACAGAGGGATCGCGAACGCCCCCTGGCTCCAGACCGTGACCCCCGAAGAAGGCCTCGAGCTCGACATCGATCGGATCGACCGACGAATCGAGGACGCCGTGGGCCCGGTGCCCCATGAGATCAGCGCATTCGACTACGGCGCGATCGAGCAGGCCGAGTCCACAATCGAGAGCTTCAACTCCATCGGCCCCCCACCGGGCAAGTACCAGCGGCTCCTGCGCAACTGTCTCGTTGCCCAGAGCCGCAACTGGTGGGTGAATGCAGAACTCTCAGACCGAGGCCTCGCGTTCGCCCGCGCTTCAGCTCAGGAGGCGCGCTCCGAGATGGACAAGATCTCGATCGAAGTCAGCGAGCGAATAACCCTCACATCCAGAGCGGAGGACATCCCCGTGCGGGTGCTCAACGACGCTGGCTACCCGGTGAAGGTTCGCTTCCAGCTGGACTCGGCGCGGCTCAGATTCGAAGACGAAGAGGTCCGCACCTTCGAAACGGGCCGGACGCCGCTGACAATTCCCGTGAGGGCCGACTCCAGCGGGTTCTTTCCAGTCACGATGGCACTCATCACTCCCGATGGATCGGAGGTAATCGCCGAGAGCGAGCCGACGGTACGTTCGACCGAGTTCAACAACGTCGCGCTGACAATCACCATGGGTGCGCTGTTCTTCCTGATCGCGTTCTACGTCTTGCGCTGGTACCGCCGTCGCAACGCGGCCCCGCCGGCAGGAGCCCTTGAGCACTAACCTCGCCCGCTCAACCGCGGTCATGACGCTGGGAACGGTTCTGTCCCGAGCCACGGGATTGCTGCGAATCGCCGCCATCGCTGCAGCTCTGGGAGTTGTCGAGACGGGTGGACTGAGCGACGCGTTCAACTACGCCAATACAGCTCCGAACATCATTTACGAGCTGTTCCTCGGCGGTGTCCTTACCTCGGTATTCGTTCCGGTATTCGTCGAGTTGTTGGAGAAGGAGGGGCGGGAACGCGCCTGGCAAGTCGCCAGCGCCCTCATAAACGTCTCGATGGTTGGCCTGATGGCCGTCACCATCCTGGGAATCCTTCTGGCTCCGTGGATAGCAAAGCTCTACACGCTCAACGTCGACGGGAGCACGGCGCGCATGGAAGAAGTAATGACCTTCCTGTTGCGTTTATTCATCCCTCAGATCATCTTCTACGCGCTGACTGCCCTCACGGCCGGTTTGCTCAACGCTCACAAGAGGTTCGCGGCGCCGATGTTCACGCCTGTGCTCAACAATCTCGCTGTCATCGCTATCTTCCTCAGCTTCTACAACGCCGTGGATTCGGTGACTCTCGAGACAGTCACAACAGAACAGCTTCTCGTAATCGGAGGCGGGACTACCTTCGGAGTCGCTCTCATGGCGATGGCACAACTGCCTTTCCTGCGCGGCCTTGGGCGCTATCGGTGGACCTTCGATATCCGGCATCCGTCGGTCGTGAAGCTCGCCAAGCTGTCGGTGTTCGTGATCGGATACGTCATCACGAACCAGATCGGCTATCTCGTGGTCCAGGTATTGGCCGGTGGCGAGGTGGGCGGGTACACCTCCTACACGTGGGCCTTCACCTTCTTTCTTTTGCCCCACGGGCTCTTTTCCGTTTCGATCATGACGGCGCTGCTACCGGGAATGAGCGGGCACGCGACCAATGGACGCTGGGATCTCTACCGGAGCCAGCTCTCGGTGGGGGTCCGGGCAACCACTCTGCTCATTCTTCCCGCGGCGGTTGGCTACTTCGTGCTGGGAACTCCGATCGTGAGGGTTCTGCTCGAACACGGGGTGATGGGACCCGAATCGACCGAGCTCGTCGCCAGCGTCCTCCGGTTCTTCGTTCTTGGGCTGGTGCCGTTCGCGGTCTATCAGCTGTTCCTGCGGGCCTTCTATGCCCTGCACGACTCGAAGACCCCCTTCTACATAAACGTCGGCGTAGTGGCATTTAACACCGCAATCAACATCCCGATGTTTGCGTGGCTCGGCGTTCGGGGACTCGCCGCGGGTCACGCTATCCACTATGCCGTCGGGGTTGTCCTGCAGGGACGGATCCTCTCGCGCCGCGTTGGCGGCATCGACGAAGCTCGTATCGCTCGGAGCACGGTCAGGATCGGGATTGCCTCGCTCGGGATGGGGTTGCTCGTGTGGGGCGTCTACACCATGACCAGCGGTCTCATCGAGCCAAGCAGCTTTTTGAACGATCTCCTGATTGTCGTCGTGCCGGTGATCGCCGGTGCGGTCGCCTTTCTTGCCCTCTGCGCCGGTCTCCACGTGGAGGAGCTCGATTACGTCAAGGCGGTGTTCGGGCGACGATTTACCTCCCAGAGGTAAACCCCCCCCACCTAGCGGCCGATAGAGGGTTATGAACCTTCACTCCGATCAACGGGGTCTTGTGGCCGGCTGGGCCGTAAAGCTGATCATTTTCCTCGCTCTACTCGGCATCGTCATGTACGACGGCGCTGCCATCGCGGTCAATATGTTCCAGTTGGACGGCATCTCTCACGAGGTCGCCGTCGAGGTGGCCGAGGAGGCAGGCGGCGAAACCAACTCGATCCCCGTTCTCGAGCGCAGCGCTCGAAGGATCGCACGTGCTCACGACACCCACTTCGTGTCGCTCAAACTGAGCGACGACAAGGAAGTTCTCCGAGTAACCGTCAGGCGGGATGCCAGCACGGTCGTAGTCAATCAGGTCGATCAGATCTCCGACTGGGGTCAGACCGAAGCCACGGGGAAGTCCTTCACCAACTGAGGGCCAGGCCCCCCTTCGAGGTTTGGGCCGGCTGAGGCGCTAGTAGCATCCCCCTGTGGCGTCCGAAATGATCACACTCGCCGAGCGCTACGTGCTCGAATCTGAGATCGCGCGCGGAGGCATGGCCATCGTGTACAAGGCGCGGGACGACGTTCTCGCGCGTCCGGTTGCAGTCAAGGTGTTGCACTCGCATCTGGCAGACGACACGGCCTTCCTCGAACGTTTCCGCTTCGAAGCACTCGCAGCCGCTCGTCTTGCTCATCCGAACATCGTGTCCATCTACGACACGGGGGCCGAGCCGACCGATACCGACGGCGCGATGCATCACTACATCGTGATGGAGTACTGCGGGGGCGGGAGCCTGGCGGAGCACCTCGTCAGGGAAGGACCTCTGCGCCCCGAGCGGGCCGCCGTCATTGGGAGCTCCGTGTGCGAGGCGCTCGCCTACGCCCACCGTTCGGGTGTCATCCATCGCGACATCAAGCCGGCAAACGTCCTAGTTGCCGAGGGCGGCGGGCTCAAGGTCGCGGACTTCGGAATCGCCAAGGCCGCCTTTGCCGACGGAGACGTCACTACCACCGGCTCGATCCTGGGCACCGTGACGTATCTGTCACCCGAGCAACTGAGGGGCGAGGAGCCTGACCAGCGAAGCGACATCTACTCGCTCGGAGTCACGCTCTACGAGTTGCTCGCGGGGCGGGCTCCGTTCGAGGAAGAGACCCAGATGGCCATCGCCATGAAGCATCTGCGCGAGGAACCACCTCCACTGAGATCGGTAAGGGGCGGTATCCCGCGGGGTCTCGACAGCGTTGTCTCAAAGGCGATGGCCAAGGATCCCGACCAGCGATTCCAAAACGCCCAGGAGATGCGCACCGCGCTCGAGGGTCAGTCGGCTGCAACGGCGACGGCGGTTCTGCGTCGACCCGTCCGCTCGACCGAACGGGCCACCACTGCCTCCCCAAGGACCCGTAGACCACGACGGGAACGCAGGTCGCGCCCGATGGGCCCCTACCTCATCCTTGGGATCATCGCGGTCATCGTGGCGGCGGCCTCGGTCCTGCTGCTCAGCTTGATCAACGACCCGGAAACTGGGGGAGCCAATGGCAACGAAAACGGGGGCCAGGGAAACGGTGGAGGCTCGGGCAGTGGCGACACGATCGAGGTTCAGTCCGCAAGTGACTTCGACCCTCAGGGCGACGGCACCGAACACCCCGATGAGGTCAACCTCGCGATCGACGGCGATCCATCGACCGCCTGGACCACCGAGGACTATCAGGACCCGCTCAGCGCTCTCGGCAAAGACGGGGTCGGGCTGGTCCTCGACCTCGGAGAGGCCGTCGAGGTGGCCAGCATCGAGGTTCAAGGCTGCGCTGACTGCGGTCTAGCGGTCGGTCACGCCTCGGAAGCCGCGACGGATGCCTCCGGCTTCGAGATGGTGGGTGAGACCGATGGCGCGGGTGACCCCGAGTCCTTCGGGTTCGAAGCGGTCTCGGATCGCTACTGGCTCGTCTTCGTTACGGCGCTTCCAGGTGGCGGAGGGGGCTCGGCCTCGATCTCCGAGGTCACCTTCGGTGGCTCCTAGGCGAGCGGCGGATTCACGCCCGCAGAGCGATCAGGGCCTGCTCGAGGCGTTCCTCGGGGGAGACAACGACGCCTTCAGCGGCCTCATGGAACGGCACGAGGACCGCATTTTCGGGCTCTGCCTCAAGATGCTCCACAACCGCTCGGACGCACTCGAGGCCAGCCAGGAGATCTTCATCACAGCCTTCCGACGGGCCTCGTCCTTCCGGGGGGACAGCGCTTTTGGCACCTGGCTCTACCGGATCGGGATCAACCACTGCAAGGACATGCTCAGAAAGCGAAAGGATCTGTTGCTCGAGACCGACCAACTCGAGATCGAACGAGTCGACCCCCGCCAACGAGGGATCGACGAAGCAACCGCACTCCGGCTCGACCTGAGCAAGGCTCTGGCCGGGCTACCCGACGACTACCGCGAGGCGGTGGTCATGCACGATCTCGGAGGCGTTCCCTACGAGGAGATCGCGGCCATCACCGGGGTTCCGGTCGGGACCGTCAAGTCCCGTATCAGCAGGGGACGACGTCAGCTCGCCAGTCTCATGGAACACGCAGAGGGCATGGATACGTCAAAGGACCAAACATGAGCTCCCAACTGACCCACGAACGCTGCTCGGAGCTGCTGACCGCTTACCTGTCAGGAGAGCTGGACCCCGATCAGCATCGCCTCGTCGAGGACCACCTTGAACACTGCGCGCAGTGTTCAGATGAGCGCGCCGGTCTTGTCGCCCTCCGATCAGCCACCGACGAGGGCCTGACCGGCGACGAGCGGGCCATGCTCCGTGCTGGCGTACTCGATGCGGTCCGTGAGTCTGGGCGCTACATCCCTCCGCTTCGGGTTGCAGGACGAATCCGATGCGGTCGTCGTGCCTCTCAGGGGCAGGGGGTCGCGTGCGGGCAAGTACCTCGGTATCGCGGCAATGCTCGCGATCCTGGCCGTTGGTTCCCTGTTCGTCCTTAGAGGTGGGGGCCTCGGGGGGTCTGGTTTCGCCGATAGTGGGGCCGATTCGAGCGGCGGGGCAGAGCTATCCACAGAGGAGGACGCCGATCAGGGGGTCGGCAACGCCGCTCCCACGCCGGCCGAGGGTGGAGTCGACTACGCACAGAACCTACGGCCAGAGTTCCAGCCGGACAGCGGAGCGATCTCCGAAGAAGACCTCGAGACGTTCGGCCGGCAGACCGCCGGCTTTGTCAATGACATGGAAACGGCCATGGACGAAGCAGGGAAAGAGGAGCTCTCCAGTCGCAACTACCGGCGCTCGGCCCTCCGGGCCTCCGAGGGCGCCTTGGGACGTCTCGCCGAGGAGGCCCCCGGTTCTCTCGCTAACGACGTGACCGAGTGCGGGCAGACGGCCCTGGATGAGCTCGGGCAGCCAGGCTTCGCCACCTCAGCGACCACCGCCACGATCGAGGACGAGGACATCATCGTCATCGCCTTCGTGACGGGGGAACGAAGTCCAGATCGCTACGCCGTGTTCGCCTTCCCGCGTGGGGACTGCACTACGATTCTCACGAGCACCGAAGGACCCCTCGAGTAACGTTCGGTCGAGGGGCCTCGGAATTATGGCCTCATGGCTACGTTTACTAAGGTGTGAACACTGTGAATGACGACGTCAGAGAAGTAATCATCATCGGCTCAGGTCCGGCGGGGCTAACCGCCGCGGTCTACAGCGGCCGCGCCGATCTAAAGCCGCTGATGATCGAGGGCTTTGAGGCTGGCGGGCAGCTGATGCTCACCACCGACGTCGAGAATTACCCCGGCTTCATCGACGGGATCATGGGTCCCGAACTGATGGAGCGCATGCGCAAGCAGGCCTCTCGTTTCGGCACCGAGTACTTGACGGAGAACGTCACCTCGGTTGATTTCTCCCAGCAGCCCTTCGTCGTCAAGACGTCCAACGACACCCACCGAGCGCGTTCGGTAATCATCACGACGGGGGCCTCGGCCAAGATGTTGAACGTTCCCGGCGAAAAGGAGCTCCTCGGTCACGGAGTCTCGACCTGCGCCACGTGTGACGGCTTCTTCTTCAGAGATCAAGAGCTGCTGATCGTCGGCGGGGGAGACTCCGCGATGGAAGAGGCCATCTTCCTGACCAAGTTCGCCTCCAAGGTCACCGTCGTGCACCGTCGAGACGAGCTGCGTGCAAGCAAGATCATGCAGCAGCGCGCTCGGGAGAACCCGAAGATCGAGTTCGTGTGGGACTCGGTCATCAGCGAACTCGTCGGAGACGGCAAGCTGAAGGGCGCGAAGGTCAAGAACGTCAAGACGGGCGAGGAGTCCTTCGTCGAGGCGGGCGGCGTCTTCGTCGCGATCGGTCACACTCCCAACACCTCGCTCTTCGAGGACCAGCTCGAGCTCGACGGCGGTTACATCAAGACCGCGGGCGAGACCACGGAAACGTCGGTCCCCGGCGTCTTCGCAGCGGGCGACGTCGTCGACTACCGCTACCGCCAGGCCATCACCGCCGCCGGCATGGGCTGCGAAGCAGCCATGGACGCCGAGCGGTGGCTCGAGGGGCAGCGCTAAAGCGGGAACTCGCCCGTTGTCCGGGCAGTCGTACTCTCGAAGACTGTGCCGACTACCTCACAGCGCCTCCTGACGCTGGCCGTTGTTGCTCTGGCCCTCGCTGGGCCCGGGCCCGCGCGCGCCGAGATCGCCTCCGGTGGATATGTGGCACCCGAACCAAAACCCCACGTCTTCCCGGTTGCACGGTCCAGGTGGTACTCGGTAATCAACTTTGGTGACGACTGGCTCGCTCCGCGAATGCGCTTCGTGGGTGGCAATTGGCGTCAGACCGGGGTCCACGAGGGCAACGACATCTTCGCTGAGCCTCGCACCCCGGTGCGGGCCATCACGGCTGGAACCGTTGAAAACGCGGGGTGGCTTTTCTATTCGGGATGGCGAATCGGCATAAGAGGCGACGATGGTCGCTACTGGTTTTACGCTCATCTGGCCGAGCCGCCGAGTGCGGGGCAGGGTCAACGCGTGGAGGCGGGGCAGAAAATCGGTGTGGTGGGCAACACCGGCTACGGCACCGACGCCTGGGCACAAGGACGAGTTCTCCGCTCACCTTCACGTTGGGATACAGGAGCCCACCGGTGAGTGGGTAAACCCCTTACCCGTTGATGAAGCGACTGTACGAGGACGCACAGGACCAATGAAACGACTGATACGACAGGGAGAGCGCTCGGATCAAGTGGCCGACGTTCAAGCGCGTCTACGCGCTCTGGGTTTCATGGTCGACGACGACCCCGGCGATTTCGGACCCTCGACGCTTTTGGCGTTGAAGACATTTCAGCAAGAACGTGGACTCATCGCGGACGGAATCGTCGGGCCGGACACATGGGATCAACTCGTGGAGGCTGGCTGGCGTCTTGGTGATCGTGTTCTTTACATGAAGTACCCGGCCTTTCGCGGAGACGACGTCCAGACGCTTCAAAACCGACTCAACACTCTCGGGTTCGACGCCGGCATGGAGGATGGCATCTTTGGAATCGAGGCCGACCGCGCAGTGAAGTCCTTCCAACGTGAATACGGCGTGGCCGAAGACGGAATCGTGGGACCCCACACGACAATCGCAATGACCGGGTTACGCATCGACCGGCCAGGCACTGCCGCGGGATTGCGGGAGGAGTTGCGCCGCGTCGAACACGAGGGGATTCATCAAGCGCTCATCGCAATCGATCCAGGACACGGAGCGGATGATGTCGGCGACTCGAGCGACGGGCTTAGCGAGGCCGACCTCTGCTGGGATCTCGCGGGGCGGCTGGCCGAAAGGTTGACGCGCCTCGGAGCCCGCGTTCGTTTCACTCGTCCAGAGACGGAGAACCCCGACTCGTCCACGCGTGCCAAACGCGCCAACCAGATAACCGCGGACCTCTTCATATCGCTCCACTTCAACGCGCACAGCGAGCCTTCCGCCGAGGGCTCGTCGACCTACTACTGGCGCACGTCGCGCGGCGGTTCGCAGTTGGCCGAGTTGATCCAAGACGAACTCTCCCGCCTCGGTTTAAAGGATTGCCGCAGTCACCCAGGCTCCTTCGCAATCCTTCGAGAGACGAGAATGCCGGCCGTGCTCGTGGAACCGGCGTACATCACGAGTCCAGACGACGCGAAACGACTGGAGGACCCTGAGTTCCGGACGGCCATCGCGGATTCGCTTACGAACGCGATCGGACGCTACTTCGAGTCGAACTAGCGGCCGCTCGCGATTAAGCGGGCGAGCTCGTCGACGACCTTGCCCCTGGCTCATTCCCGGTGATGATCCGCAACAGTCGTTCGAGCTCCTCCGTCGAAACGAAGTCCAACACGATGCGGCCCTTGCGCTTGCCGACATCGACTCTGACGCGCGTTTGCAGGTACTCGCTGAGCTGACGCTGAGCCTCGACGGCTACCGGAGGCCTGCTCTGCGATCGACGATCCTTGTTCGACGGTGTCATCGCCTGATAGCGACGCACGAGGTCCTCGGTCTCGCGCACCGAAACGCCCTCGGCTCCAATCCGTTGCGCAAGTCGAAGCTGGAAAGGGTTGTCCTGGAGACCGAGCAGACGCGCGACCATGTGCCGCGGATATACGACCTTCCACAAGCAGCTTTTGAATCGCCGGGGGCAGCGACAGGAGCCGCAGCGCGTTGGTGATCGTCACCCGGCTTCGACCCAGCCGTCGGCCGAGCTCCTCCTGCGTCAAGCTCGCTTCGTCCAAGAGCTGGCGGTATCCCTCGGCCTCCTCGATTGGGTTCAGATCCTCACGATGAAGGTTCTCAACCAGCGCTCGCTCGAGAGAGCCTCTGTCGTCGGTGTCGACGGTCATGACAGGGACGCGCTCTAGACCCGCCAGCTTCGATGCGCGCAGTCGTCGCTCCCCCGCGACTAGCTCATAGCGGCCGTTGCCGAGATCGCGCACCAGCAGCGGCTGAAGAATCCCGAGCTCGCGAATCGACTCGGCGAGATCGCCGATGGCGTCGTCGTCGAAGCTTTGACGCGGTTGACGCGGGTTCGGTGCGATCGCGTTCAAGGGAACCTGGTTGAGGCCCGAGCCCGCGCTGTCGGCGCGCGCTTCGTGCGCCGGCAACAGCGCGTCAAGTCCGCGGCCGAGACCCGCTCGGCGCGTCATCGCTTGCTCCAGGGTTGGCCCTGAGGCCACGCCGCCTCGAGGTCACCGGGAGGCGGTGCCGTCACGCCATAACCGCGCCCTCCGGGCCCGGGGTGGCGATCCTGACCTCGGGCTTCTCCGGGGACTGGCCGGGTTTCGCCGGCGGGGGAACCGGAACGTGGGTGGTGAGACCGAAGCGGCTTTCGTACTCGCCTGCGAGGAGACGATAGGACAGGGCCCCGCGCGACGATGGATCGAGCGTGAGAACCGGCTCGCCGAATGAGGGGGCCTCGGACAATCTCACGCTTCGGGGCACGACGGTCTCGAACACAGCCTCTCCGAAATGGCTTCGAACTTCGTCGGCTACCTGGCTCGACAAGCGCGTGCGACCGTCGTACATCGTCAGCACGAACCCCGCGATGCGAAGGTCCTCGTTCAGTCCTGCCTGCACTCGCTCTGCGGTTCCCATCAACTGTCCGAGACCCTCGAGCGCGTAGTACTCGCACTGGACCGGCACGATGAGGTCCTGGGCCGCGGCGAGAGCATTCACCGTGAGAAGGCCGAGCGATGGCGGGCAGTCGAGAAACACGAGGTCGTAGCCCGAGACCGACCCTGCGAGTGCCTCGGCCAGTCTTCTCTCGCGTTCCGGCACTTCGACGAGCTCGATCTCGGCTCCCGCGAGATCGGGCGAGGAAGGGACGCAGTCGAGACCCTTGATCGCCCGTCGGCAGGATCATGTCCTCCGAGGCCCGCTCCGTTGACCATCACGTCATAGGTCGAGGCCTCTAGCGCTCGGTGATCGATGCCCAGACCGGTGGTCGCGTTGGACTGCGGATCGACATCGACGACGAGCACCCGATGGCCCCGCAGAGCGAGGGCCGCGGCGAGGTTCACCGAGGTCGTGGTCTTTCCGACGCCGCCCTTCTGGTTCGTGAATGACACTATTCGTGGCATTCCAGGCACTGTCCGGCCGTACTTCCAATAGTTCCCAGTTCCTGGTCGCGGTCGCGGCCTGCGCGTCGCTGATCGTTGCCTCCGGGGGTCAGCGGCCCGGTTGGGGGCCTCTCCTGCCGATGATAGCAAGGCCCCCCGTCAGCACTTCGGCATCCCGGGGAATCTCCGCGTTGGATCCCACCCATACGATCCTGACCCCCTCCGGGGCGACCAGGGGGGCCGTCAGCTCGAAGGCGGTGGCGGGCGGAGCCAGGGCCCGAGCCGTTACGACCGCGTGAGCAGCGGCCAGTTGTGGGTCCGAGGCGGCTTGGTGGGTGGTCTTGCGCACGACCTCCGCCTCGAGATCGAGCTCACGGATCACCTCGTCAAGAAAGGCAGCTCGCTTGGTCCGGGGTTCGAGCAGCCGCCACCAGCGGTCCCCCACGATCGCGAGCGGCACGCCCGGGAGCCCTGCGCCCGACCCGGCATCGAGCGCTGCACCGGGAGGCGCGGATGCGACGATCTCCCGGGCTTTGAGCGAATCCTGGATGTGGCGGCTTTCGAGCCGGTCGAGATCGCCTGGAGCAATCAAATCGATCTTTGGTGCCCACCACTCGAGCAGTCGGATGTAGGCGGCGAGAGCGTCTTTCGAGGTCACATCCACCGCGATGTTTCTCGGGATTCACACTTTGACCAGGGCTTTTGCTCAAATCGGGCGGTTCGTGCCGGGGAGGGGCCACTCGCCTATTCGCCGCGGACGATGACCTTGCGATTCGGCTCTTCGCCCTCGGAGTAACTCGACGCACCCTCGATCTCGGTCACCGCGTCGTGCACGAGCTTGCGCTCGTAAGCGTTCATCGGCTCGAGCTCGATCTCCGTGCCTCGTTCCATCGCCCGCCGCGCCATCGACCGCGCGTACTCGGTCAGGGAATCCCGGCGTCGCGACCGATAACCCTCGACGTCCACCAACAGCCTGACGCGGCTTCTGAGCCGCCGCTGCACGGCCGTCCGAGTTACCTCTTGCAGAGCGTCGAGAGTCTGGCCTCTTCGGCCGATCAGCACCCCGAGGTCGTCTCCGGTGACGTCTACTACCGCCCGATCGTCCTCGAGCCTGGTGCTCACGTCGGCTTCCAGCTGCATCGAGGCGAGCAGGCCCTCGACGAACTCCTTGCCCGTGAGGGCGATGGCTTCGGCGGTGACCTCTTCCTCCGGCTCGGTCGATTCAGTCGCGCTCGGGGGCCTCGGTGGGCTCGGTCGCTTGGTCCGCCGCGTCCTCGGTGGGCTGCGATCTCGTTCTGCTGGGGATCCTCGGTCTCGGTCATCTTCTCCGCTTCTTCTTACTCGAGCCGGAGCGTGCAGTCGATTTAGCGCCGTTGCCGCCCTGCGCCTTGGTGCCGCCCGCTTTTGGGGATTTGGCTGTCTGAGCCCCTTTGGCTTTACCGTCCGTCTTGCCGCTCTGATTCGTTCCCTTCTTACCGGCCGTGTCCTTGGGCTTGCCGGCCGGTTTACCGGCAGCCAACGCTGGAGCGGGGCCGAGCCTCGCAAGGATGATCCGTTGCTGGACGATGGTCCAGATGTTCGTGGTGACCCAGTAGAGGACCACGCCTGCGGGGAAGCCGGGGCCAATCGGGATACCGATTGCAAAGGCCATGAGCAACAGCGGCATGAAGCGCATGATCATCTGCATCTGTTGCGCCTGCTGGTCCTGCGCTCCCCGCCCGGCCATCAGCTGGCGCTGCTGGTAGTAGGTCGTGAAACCCATGATCGCGATCAATAACAGATAGGGAAGGGAAGACAAAAAGGGGTTGCCGGCGCCGCAAGAGGTTTCCACGGTTTCGGTCCCGACCCCTTGCCAGGCCTGAAGGAAGGAGCAGTCGAGGCGAAGACCTGGGAGAAACTGGTTGACCTCTACCCTGGTGACGGGGTGCAGCAGGTCCTGGGCGAGCTTGCTCTGCTGGAGCGTCAAGAGCAGACCGGTAGCCCCGGCGATGGGCACAAAACCAGCCGCCACTGTGTCCGACACCTTGTAGCCCATATATCGAAGGTTCAGGCGAACGACCTGGTAGAGCCCGATGAACAGTGGCATCTGCATCAGCAGAGGCAGGCAGCCTCCGAACGGGTTCACTCCGTGCTCTTTGTAGAGCTTCATCATCTCTTCGTTGAGCTTTTGCCGGTCGTTCTTGTGCTTGGCCTGGAGCTTCTTGACCTCTGGCTGGATGACTTGCATTTCCCGCATCGACTTCGTTTGCTTGATCGACAGCGGAAGCAGCAGGGCTCTCACGGCCAGGGTGAGCAGGATGATTGCGAGGCCGAAGCTGGGGATGAGCGCGTAGAACGCAGCGAGTGCGCCGGCGAAAAGTTCGAAAAACCCCATCAGATGCCTCTCTTTGCCGGGACGTGATCGACGCCTCCGGGCGACCACGGGTGACACCGGCCTATTCGCTTCACTGCGAGCAGGGAGCCTCTTGCGGCACCGTGGACTCTAATAGCCTCGACCGCATACGCAGAGCAGGTCGGGTGAAAGCGGCAATTCCGCCGCATCAGGGGCGAAACGAAGCGTCGATAGACGCCGAGCACGCCCACCATTGCTCGCGCCAGGAGACTCACGTTCCGCCTCCTACGACCCGATCGAGCGCGGATCCAAGCTCTTCGACGAGGGTCGAGTACTCGACGTCCAAGACTCGGTCGTCGGCACGCAGCACGAAGTCGTACCCGGCGGCAGGCTCGACCTGCCTGAAAGCAGCCCTTAGGCGCCTCTTCACGAGATTGCGGGCAACCGCACCGCCCCTGCACCTGACGGCCAGTCCCAGCCTCGACGGCTCCCCGGGATGAGGGCTCGCCACGGCCGCGGCTACGAAACCCGGCCGGCCCACGCGCCGGCCCTGGGCCAGGACGCGTCGAAAATCACGTCCACTTCGCAAAGAGGGAGGATTCCTCACTCGTGGGGCGGCTAGGCCGACAGCCTGGCGCGGCCCTTGGTTCGCCGGCTCTTGATAATCGAGCGGCCCGAGCGCGTCTTCATCCGTGCTCGGAACCCGTGCTTGCGCTTGCGTCGCCGGTTATTGGGCTGAAAAGTTCGCTTGGTCATGGTGCCTCAATCTCTCGTGATTTCGTCCCGCCCTTGGACGCCACCAAAGCAGGTCGCGAAACTTCGGGGGACTATCGGGGTGTCGCAGGAGTATAGCGGCTTCGCGTTTGTCCACGTCAAGGTCGCCTCACGGGGTCGCGAAGGAGTTTTCCACACTGCCCTTGACGGCCAGCCGAGCGCGCTGCGTAGGATACCTTTCGGCTTCGTAACTTCGTGCAACAAGCTAGGAATGACGGAACTTCCCCCCGGCACCATTCCGGTGGAGTTGCACCCCCGTTGGTGGTCAGACAAGGTTGTCCACACTTGTGGATATCCCTGTTGACTACAGGGGGTGGGCTCCCTCCGCTTACCTGCCTACTCGGCATGACTCGACGCCTGTTCTCAAAGGCGAGACGGCCGCGTTTGACGATGGCCGTTTACAAATTGTGGAAAACCGTGCACCAAAAAGGGGAGGGCTCGTGACGACGTACTCGGAGGTTCGCGACCACGCGGGTTCGGCCGCGCAGGCGGCTGGGACCGGTGGGGAAGCTGAAGCTCAAAGACCCGGGAAGACCGACCAGGCAGAAGAGTTGTGGGCCAAGGCCGCTCAGCTGCTTCGCGACCGGATCTCTATGAGCACCTTCTCCATGTGGTTCGGACGTGCCAAAGCCCTCGGAATCGAGGGGACGACTTTCGTCCTGGGCGTTCCTAATCCCTACGCGAAGGAGCAAATCGAAACTCGCTACCTGGAACCGTTGACCGAGACACTCGCGTCGGCGGGAGGAACCAAACTCGACGTCATCCTTCTTGCCGGCGATTCCTTCTCGGCAACAGAGGAGGAGGAGTTCCAAGAGCAGCCGCCGGTTCAATCACAAACCCGGACCCAGGAAACGAGCGCCGCCACCAACGCACCTGGCGGCTTCCACCCGAAGTACGCGTTCGACTCTTTCGTGATCGGCTCGTCCAATCGCTTCGCACATGCGGCCGCGCTCGCCGTTGCCGAGGGCCCGGCGGAGGCCTACAACCCGCTATTCATCTACGGAGGCGCGGGGCTCGGTAAAACCCATCTCCTGCACGCCATCGGACGCTACGTGGGCGAGTGTCATCCGGGTCTTCGCGCCTGCTACGTGACAACCGAGCAATTCATGAACGAGTTCATCCTTGCGCTCCAGCGCAGAACGATCACCGAGTTCCACCGCCGTTACCGCGCTGTCGACCTCCTCATGGTCGACGACATCCAGTTCCTAGAGGGCAAGGAGCGCACGCAAGAAGAGTTCTTCCACACTTTCAACGCCCTCCATCCCCACAGCCAAATCGTCATCACATCGGATCGTCTTCCCAAAAAGATCTCGACTCTCGAAGAGCGGCTCCGCACTCGGTTCGAGTGGGGACTCATAACCGACATCCAGCCCCCCGACCTCGAGACGCGCATCGCAATTCTGCAGACCAAAGCCGAAACGGACGGTCTCGCGGTGTCGCCGGAGATCATGGACTACATCGCGAGCCGAATTCAGACAAACATCCGCGAGCTCGAGGGTGCTCTCATTCGTGTTGCCGCTTATGCGTCGCTAACCAACTCCGAACCGACGCTTGAGCTTGCCCAAGGGGTCCTGCAGTCTCTCTTGCCCAACGCCGCGGAATCCCGCGTCACCTCTGACCTGGTCATCGCGGTGGCGGCCGAATACTACGACATCACTGCCGACGAGATCCGTTCGTCCAACCGATCTCGCCCATTGGTCAACGCCCGCCAGATGGCCATGTACCTCTGCCGGGAGCTCACGGACCTCTCCCTCCCCGAGATCGGACGTCGTTTCGGTGGCCGCGATCACTCGACCGTCCTGCACGCCAACAACAAGATCCGGACTCAGATGCAGGAGCGGGAGAGCAGTTTCGAACAGGTTCGCGAGCTCACAACCAGGGTGAGGCAGCGTGCAGCCCGTGGATAACCCAAAACGGAAGCTGTCGGTAACCTTGAATTCTTGTGAACAACTCTTCGCGCCCACGCGGTTCGCAACAGTTCGCGCCTCTTCCCCACAACCGCGTCGCGCGTTTCGTCCCAAGGGCAAACCACCCGCCACCAGCGCATTCGGCACTTGTCCACGGAGTTCACAGCCCCTAGTACTACTTCTAGAAGATCAATATCTATTAGAAGCACCTAACCCCAAAAACAAAACCTGTCAGAGCAGGGACGTAGGCTTTCTCGTAACAAGGCGTTCCGCGCAGAAACGGAGGCGTTGATGAAGTTTCGCTGTGAGCGCGATGACCTGCTCGAGGCCGTTCAGTTTGCGTCGCGCGCAATTTCGAACAGGGCCACATTGCCTGTGCTTTCGGGTCTGAGGATCGCGGCCACCGACGAAGGTTATGTGGGTGTGGCCGCCACCGATCTCGAGTTGACGATGCAGACTGCCTTCAAAGCCGGCGTGGATGAGCCCGGAACCGTGATCGTGCCGGGGAGGTTGTTCGGAGAGATGACGCGGAGCCTGGCCACCGGTCAGGTCAGTCTTTCCAGTGGTGACGCCGAGGTCGAGATCGGCTCGGGCCGTGGTCAGTTCAGGGTCAAGGCCCTGGCTCCCGATGACTACCCGGCGTTGCCGATCGAGGAGCGTGAGGGCGATGGAGACGGCATCGAGATCTCGGTGGGCGCGCAGGCTCTCGGAACGGCGCTATCACAGGTGGTCCGTAGCGCGTCGACTGACGAGAGCCGCCAGGTTCTGACCGGCGTGTTGTGGGAGCTCGAAGCCGGGAACCTGACGCTCGCGGCCACCGACTCCTACCGGCTTGCGGTGCGTTCTCTCGATGTCGAGGGCGGCCCCCAGGAGCTCAGGAAAGTGATCCTCCCTGCACGCGGTTTGAGCGAGCTGGCGCGAGCTCTACAGGCCGGAGCTTCGAGTGTGAAGACGACCGTCAAGGACAATTTGATCGTGTTCGGTATCGGGGGCCCGGAAGGAGCCGGTGAATCCATCATCGGGTCGCGCTTCATCGAGGGTGAGTTCCCGAACTACCGACAGCTGATCCCGACGGGATACTCGAACACCCTCACCGTGGAGCGCGAGGCACTGCTCGATGTCGTCAAACGTGTCGGCCTCCTCGCTCAGAACAACATGCCGGTGAAGATGCACTTGGGAACCGAACTCGAGGTGTCGGCGCACACGCCGGACGTCGGTGAAGGACAGGAAGTGATCGACGCCGAGTACAAAGGCGAACCGCTGGTGATCGCGTTCAACGCCGGATTCTTCAACGACGGAGGATCGGTGATCGAAGATCAGCGCGTGGTCCTCGAGGCCGGCGACGGTTTGAAGCCCGCCATCCTGCGCGGCGAGAACGACGCAGACTTCACCTATTTGCTTATGCCCGTCCGGGTCTCCTGACCCTCTCTTTCATAGGCGGATCCTGACGTGCGAGTCGAGAGCCTCGATATCGAGGACTTCCGCAACTATCGGAGCGCGCACCTCGAACTAGCGGAGGGCGTGAACCTCATCGTCGGGCGCAATGCCCAAGGCAAGACGAATCTTCTCGAGGCCGTGCACTGTCTCTCAGGCCTGGGGTCGCCTCGGGCAGCCGACTCGGCACTTGTCAGAGACGGATCAGAACGCGCGCTCCTCCACGCCTGGGTCGTGCGCGGCGAGAGGCGTTTAGCCGTCGACATGGAACTACGGCCTGGCCGTGGCACCCGGGCGCTCATCAACAAGACTCCGGTTTCCGGGAGCCGGGCACTATCGGCGCTCACCACGAGTGTGTTCTTCGGGCCCGACGAACTGTCACTGGTCAAGGGAAGCCCTGATGGCCGCCGCCGGTTCTTGGACGAGCTGGTGGTCAAGCTTCGGCCGGCGCGCGACGGATTGCGCCGAGAATGGGAACGAGTCCTAAAGCAGCGCAATTCGCTGCTCAAGTCGGCTCCGCGCGCCAAGGGCGCCTCGTTGTCGACGCTTGATGTCTGGGATGAGTCCTTGTGTCGCGTCGGGGCTGCGCTCACCGCCGCCAGACTCGAGGTTCTCGCCGATCTGCTTCCCTTCGCGCTCAAGCGTTACGAGTCGATTGCCGGAGGAGGCCGTCTCGATCTCGCCTACCTCAGCTCGTGGATCGAGCAGGAATTCAACGAGGACGCGCTGCGCGACCCAACCACGATCGCGGAAGAGCCCCTCGCCACGATGCTGAAAAAAGGCATCGAGAACTTGAGGCAGCGCGAGCTGGAGCGTGGAATGTCCTTGATCGGCCCCCAGCGTGACGATGTCGGCGTTCTGCTGCAAGCGGGCGCGGACGTACCGACAATGCTGGAAGCGCGCGTTTACGCGTCACAAGGTGATCAGCGCACGTCGGCCCTCGCGTTGAAGCTCGCGGAGCATGATCTACTCGCCGAACGACTCGACGACCAGCCATTGCTGCTCCTGGACGACGTGTTTTCCGAGCTCGACCCCGAGCGGAGGCAGTGGCTTGGTGACGCGATCAGGTCCATGGGCCAGACCCTCGTTTCGTCCGCCGAGCCAGGTGCCACCGAAGCAGCGCGCGCCGGCCTCGTGATCGAGGTAGCAGCGGGAGAGATAGTCGAACGGGGTGAGCCCCGTGGGTAACGAACTCGTCAGGATCCGCGACGTGCTCGACGGCTTTGGGGTAAAGGTCGGCCTTGGTCGCTCGAGAGATGCGAACGTAATCTGGTCCCGATGGATCGAGATCGTTGGGGATGCGATTGCAGCGCATGCGGAGCCAAGCTCGCTGCGGGACGGTGTCCTCAAGGTTCGGGCCGACTCCCCGACGTGGGCCGCGGAGCTCGGATATCTGGTGGGCGAGATCAAGAGCAGTGCGAACGCACTGATCGGCCGGCCAGCGGTGACCGAGGTGCGGGTATGGACCGGTCCCGGGCGCGTCTCGAAGGACAAGAAGCGCGAATCGAGCAGGTCGCCTGCCGCGGGTGAAGCGACGAAAAGGCCTCCAGCGAAGGATCCGCAGGAGGCTTTGGAGAGAGCTCGAGAGGCATGGCGGAGACGTCATGCTAGCGAGGAAACAGATCCCCCGTGAAGGGTCGTAGGAAGCTCGTCAAAACCCGGAAACGTCCAGCTAGATGGTAAGATTTGAGTCACTCAACCAGCGGTTTTGCCTCGCACTCGCCGCGCCCGCACTGGAGTCTCCGAGGGAGTTCCAAGCGGGACGATTTGGCACTACGGGGCGCGGCAACGTGACCATCAAGCAACTACCAGTAGAGGTTCTATGACGGCAGCAAAATCATCGGCGGCCACGCGCACCGACGCATACACCGCGCAGGACATCACAGTCCTCAAGGGGTTGGATCCTGTAAGGCAGCGGCCCGCCATGTACATAGGTTCAACCGGGACCCGAGGCCTCCACCACCTCGTCTACGAAGTGGTGGACAACTCCGTAGACGAGGCCATGGCCGGCTACTGCGACCGGATCATCGTCGAGCTCCTTCCGGACGGTGGGTGCCGGGTCACAGACAACGGACGCGGCATTCCCGTCGACAACGTCAAGGGCGAGCGTCGGCCTGCGGTGGAGGTCGTTCTGACGACCCTGCACGCCGGCGGGAAGTTCGGCGGGAAGGGCTACCAGGTCTCCGGAGGCCTTCACGGCGTCGGTCTGTCAGTGGTGAATGCCCTTTCAAAGAAGCTGGTCATCGACGTCGCCCGTAACGGGAAGCTTCACCACCAGGAGTACGAGCGCGGGAAGCCCAAGGCCAAGCTCAAGGCCGGGAAGGGCATCAAGCGAACCGGCACGACCATTGCCTTCTGGCCCGACGAGCTCATCTTCACCGAGGAAATCGAGTTCAAGTTCGAAACGCTTGCTCAAAGGCTGCGCGAGATGGCGTTTCTGAACAAGGGCCTCGAGGTGCGGCTGATCGACCAACGGCAAGAGCCCGAGGTCAAAGAGGAGTTCCGCTACTCCGGCGGGATCGTCGACTTCGTCAAACACCTGAACGCCACTCGCGACACGTTGTTCAAGCGCGTGATCGGATTCGAGAGCAAGGCCGAGAACCACGAGATGGAAGTAGCCATGCAGTGGACCACTTCCTTCAACGAATCGGTATTTACCTTCGCGAACAACATCAACACGCACGAAGGCGGAATGCACGAGGAAGGTTTTAGGCGTTCGCTCACCCGTGTCGTCTCGAACTACGCCAAGAGCAAGGGGATGTTGAAGGAGAAAGACCCGGCCCTCACCGGTGACGACTGTCGTGAGGGCCTGACAGCGATCATCTCGGTAAGGCTCCGGAACCCTCAGTTCGAGGGCCAAACGAAGACCAAGCTCGGTAACACCGAGATCCGGTCTTTCGTCGAGCGCGAGATGAACGAGAAGTTTGCGTCTTTTCTGGAGGAGCACCCCAGTGAGGCGCGGGCGATCGCCAACAAGGCGATAGGAGCGCAGCGGGCGCGCCTCGAGGCCCGCAAGGCGCGCGACCTGGTGCGACGTAAGACACTGCTTGAGTCGACGGCGCTGCCTGGCAAGTTGGCGGACTGTCAGACGCGAGACCCGCACGAGGCCGAGCTGTTCATCGTCGAGGGGAACTCAGCCGGGGGTACGGCCAAGCAGGCACGCGCGCGCGAGACGCAAGCGATCCTCCCGCTTCGAGGAAAGATCCTGAATGTCGAGCGTGCACGCCTCGCGAAGACACTCGAGAACAAGGAGATCCAATCAATCATCACGGCGGTTGGCTCGGGCATCGGCGAGGACTTTGATGCGACCAAGACCCGCTATCACAAGATCGTTTGCATGGCCGATGCCGATGTCGACGGCAGTCACATCAAGACCTTGCTGCTTACGATGTTCTTCCGTCACATGCGCGAGCTCATCGAGCTCGGGTACATCTACGTCGCCAAGCCTCCGCTTTACCGCGTGAAGCACAAGGGCAAGAACCACTACTTCATGAATGATGAAGAGCTCAATGCGTATCGCGCGAACCAAAATGGCAAGGTCGAAGCCGCTCGTTTCAAGGGTCTCGGTGAGATGAATCCCGACGAGTTGTGGGAGACGACCTTGGACCCCGAAAAGAGGACTCTCATGAGAGTGACCATGGAGGATGCGGCGATCGCAGACATCCTGTTCCAGCAGCTGATGGGCGACGACGTCGAAGAGCGCAAGAACTACATCCAGCGCAACGCCAAAGACGTTCGCTTCCTCGATATCTAGGACGAGAGGGCCATGGCCGAAGAACCTTTCCAGGACAAGCTGCCTCCCGACGATGGTGATGGCAGCACTGACGTAACAATCGAAGAAGAGATCTCGTATTCATTCCTCGAATACGCGATGTCGGTCATCGTCAGCCGGGCACTTCCCGACGTGCGCGATGGGCTAAAACCCGTGCATCGCAGGATTCTCTTCTCCGCCCTGGAAGCAGGGCTTCGACCCGATCGCCAGTATCGCAAGTGCGCCGCTCTCGTCGGTGACGTGATGAAGAAGTACCACCCGCACGGTGACCAGGCCATCTACGACGCCATGGCTCGGCTCGCGCAGGACTTCTCGACGCGGTACCTGCTCATCGACGGTCAGGGAAACTTCGGCTCCGTCGATGGGGACGAACCGGCAGCACCTCGATACACGGAATGCAGACTGTCGAATCTCGCGATGGAGCTGCTGCGCAACATCGACGAGGAAACTGTCGATTTCGTCGACAACTACGACGGTTACGAGACCGAGCCCTCCGTTCTCCCCGCCAGATTCCCGAACCTGCTCGTCAATGGGTCGAGTGGTATCGCCGTTGGAATGGCTACGAACATCCCGCCGCACAACCTCGGCGAGGTCATCGATGCAACCGTCGAATTGTTGCGTGACCCCGATTCGGCGGCGGATGAGACCAAGACTCTCCAGATCGCAATGAAGCACATCAAGGGACCGGACTTCCCAACGGGAGGATTGATCGTCGGCCGGCAGGGAGTCATCGACGCGCAGACGACTGGACGTGGCTCGGTCAAGATGCGCGCGGTCTGCGAAGTCGAGGAAGGCCCCAAAGGCAACCCTCGCATCGTGGTCACGGAGATTCCCTACCAGGTCAACAAATCACGCCTTCTGATGAAGATCGCCGAGCTCGTCAATGCAAAGGAGCATCGTCTCGAGGGCATCGCGGATCTGCGAGACGAGTCGAACCGCCAGGGCATGCGAGTGGTTATCGACCTCAAGAAGAACGCCGTACCCCAGGTCGTGCTCAACTCCCTTTACAAGCGCACACAGCTTCAGGACAGCTTCGGCGTGAACACGCTGGCGCTCCTCGATGGCATTCCGCGGACCATCAACATCGGACAGGCGCTCACGGAGTACATCGCACACCAGTTCACGATCATCACCCGGCGAACCCAGTACAGACTTCGGAAGGCCGAAGAGCGCAGCCACATCATCGAGGGCCTGATCATTGCGCTCGACAACATCGATGACATCGTTGCGCTCATCCGTGCGGCCGCGGACACCGAAGAAGCACGGAACGGTCTGATCATCCGTTACGGGTTGTCTGAGATTCAGGCCAACCACATTCTCGACATGCCGTTGAGGCGCCTCACGGCCCTCGAGCAGGACAAGATCCGCGAGGAGTACGAGGCTCTGCAGACGACGATCGCTGAACTCAAGGAGATACTCGCCGATCCCACACGAGTGCGGTCGATCATTGCCGAGGAGCTCACCGAGATCAAAGAGAAGTACGCAGACGATCGTCGGACGCACATCGTCCCTGACGAGGGCGAGTTTGACATCGAGGACCTCATAGCGGACGAGGATCTCGTCGTAAGTGTGTCGCGCGATGGTTACATCAAGAGTGTTCCCCTGGACACGTATCGCCGGCAGGGCCGCGGGGGCCGAGGGGTCAAAGCGACCGCGCTCAAAGAAGGCGACGTGGTCGAGCACCTCATCACGACAACGGCGCACTCCTATCTTCTGCTGTTCTCGACGAGCGGGCGTGTTTACCGGCTCAAGGCTCACGAGATTCCCAAGCGCGACCGAACTGCACGCGGCACGGCAGTGGTCAACGTCGTCTCGATGCGCCCCGAGGACGAGGTCGCCGCGATGATCGACACCCGCGACTACGAGACGTATCGGTACCTGCTGATCGCGACCCGTAAAGGCATGGTCAAGAAGACCCTGTTCCGGGAGTACGACTCGACCCGGCGTGAGGGCATTATCGCCCTGAACCTTAAGGATGGAGACGAGGTCGTGCGCGTTGTGCCCACGTCGGGCGAGGAGGATGCTCTACTTATAACGCGCAAGGGCAAGGCGATTCGTTTCACCGAGCGAAACGTGCGCCCGATGGGCCGCACCGCAACTGGGGTGATCGGTATTCGTCTCGATGAGGACGACGAGGTAGTCGCCGCCGACATGGTCCGAAACGAGGACGATGACTTGCTCATCATCACCGAGTTCGGCTTCGGCAAGCGTACGAAGCTCCAGCACTTCCCCCGCAAAGGACGAGGGGGCAAGGGTGTCATCGCAGCGAAGCTCACCAAGCCCCGGGGTCAGATCATCGGAGCTATCGTGGTGACGGCCGGAGACGAGGTGTTCGTCATCTCGGACGACGGGGTAGCGACTCGCCAGCGTGTGGATGGGATCTCACGGCAGGGGAGGCCAACCACCGGAGTTCGAGTCATGTCTCTCGGCGACGGGGCCAAGATCTCGGCCCTCGCGCCCGTGGCGGAGGAGATCGACGACGATGGGCAGAGCAGGCTGCCCACCTAGATCGGCCTGGATCACGGTCACCTGTGTGGAACCGAGGTGACCCAGGGGAAGTCGTAAAGGCGTGACAAAGGCCATCCGATGCTATCGAGTACAGGCAGGCCTCTCTGCGAGTACCCCCGGCAGCACGCGAGGGGGCAAATTGTGGGGAATTAACCGATACTAGGCCCGCTACGAGGCGGCTGAAGGGTGATACGTGGCATCGAGCAAGCAAGGACGGGGAGATCGGCCGGGAGCTGAATCCGACCAGGTCGCCGCCTCGTCTGGAGTTCCCAATAAGGACAAGTCATTTCTCGAGGCCCTGCGCGATGCCAAGGGCGACGACCGAGGCCTGACTTCCGCGGGCCGCCGCTTGCGCGACCGGCGCTCGAGGAACAGTCGCCAGCCCCCCTCCGCAGCCCAACCTGTTGATAGGACAGGCGAGGCCGCTGGTCGTTCCAAGGGAGGGTCGACCTTCGACGTGTTCGATCACCCCGTCAGGAGCGAGAGCAAGCCCGAGACGGACACCCTGGAAACGCCGAGAGTGCCCGGCATCTCCACGGCACCACCACGAACCAACGTGGCGACGCCGGGTCCCCTGGCTCCTTCCCGGCCCACCGAGGAGCGGCTGAGGAAGGCAAAACGAACTCGTCGTCGGACCACCACACCACGCACGAGACCGGCACGAGGTGCGGTTCGACGGGTGCGAAGAACCGTCAAGCGCGTTGACCCTTGGTCGGTTTTGAAGATGTCGCTCTTCTACTACTCGATCTTCTTCGTCGTGTGGCTAATCGGGGTCGCGATGCTGTTCTCTTTCATCGAATCAACTGGGCTGTTCGACACGATCGAAGAGGTTGGGACGGGCATGGCGCTCGAGGACCTGGCCAACTTCAAGATTACGCTGGGCGGCGTGCTGAAATGGGCCGCTTACATCGGCGTCGGGCTCGTGCTTCTTGGCTCTGTGGTCAACGTGATCCTCGCCTTTCTCTACAACCTGGGCTCTGACATCGTCGGCGGCATCCATGTCACCTTCGTCGAGCGAGACGAGTAGCCGGCTCCTAAAGAGCGACCGCCTCGAGCCGCGCCACCCTCGTGCCCCGGCCCCCGAGTTGCGCGAGAAAGCCTCGAGGATCGAAGGCCTCTGCGGGAGACATGACCCCCGGCGAGCGCTGCCCTTGCCCGAGTTTCAGTGTGGCCAGGATCATCGGAGAGCTGGCGAGATTCATGAGGTGATCGACCACGCCCAGTGACACGGTTGCCGTGTGACCACCGCCGTGTCCGACGACATCGACGCGGGCGGCCGACCATCGCGGGCCTCGGGGAGGCAGGGCAAGGGCCACGTTCAGAGTTCGTTGCGCCACGCTTGTCGTAGCAAGCGGAATCCGGGTCAGCGCGCGGAGCGCGTCCATAGCTCCTTTTTCGGTGAGTCCCAGCCCCACGCTCAACGACCGGAGCCCCTGTGATTTCAGATTGTGAAGCTCAGGGTGGCTGCAACCAACTGTCTCGACCCAGCCAACTGGTTCAGGGAAGTAGACGCGATGAGGGGAGTCCCCCGAACGGTCCACCTCGAGCTCGTAGTCGCTGATCGACGCGCCAGGGGTTCCGAGCGTGTGCAGGAGATGAGCGGTGTGGGCCTCAGTCGGAAGATCTCGATAGGAATGCGCGAGAGAGATCTCGGTCTCGGTGACATCGTCGAACTCTTCCTGGGCGAGGGCCGTCAGAAGTGTCGTGATGCCCGGCGACAATCCACAACCCGTGACGACTGTTGAACCGGTGGATCGCGCCCGTTCATCGAGTTCGGCCACCGCACCCGCGGCCGCGTAGTCGTTACCGAGGGACACGTACGCAACGCCGGCCTCTATCGCCGCACTGGCGGCGGGAAGCTCGGTTAGGTGCGACGGCCCGCAGCAGTTGACGACCACGTCGGCCTGAACGCAAGCAGTGCCCAGCAGAGCGTCATCTTCGAGATCCAACAACGCTGCGCGCGCCTTCTCTCCTAGGAGCGACGTTGAGCGACGCAGAGTCTCGTAGTTGCGTCCCCCGATGATGAGGTCGTTGACTTCGTCGCGACGAGCGAGCTCGGCAGCCACCCGCCGACCGACGATCCCCGTGCCCCCGAGGAGAAGAACTCTCATGTGGCGGGGTTGTCACCTTTGCGCGTCAACTCCGCCTCGGAGATTTCTCGCCAGACCCCCTGCGGAGGTGGTGTCTTGGAGTGCGCGAGATGGCGCCCCCACCACACGCCGACGGCTCCGATCAGTGCGACGCTCAGCAAACGAACCAACTTGGCTAGCATGTGAACCCACTATAGGGGGGTAGGAGCATGCATGAGCCTGAGACCAGGATCAAACAACCACGACTCCACACGTAAGGTGGCCTGATGGCGGACGTCGCAATTTCATTGAAGAACGTCTCCAAGAGGTTCAGTCAGAACGGGGGCCCGGCAGCGGTCGACGATCTCTCGCTGGACATGGAAAAGGGGGAGACCGTGGTCCTCGTCGGTCCTTCCGGCTGCGGCAAGACCACGACGATGAAGATGATCAACCGCCTCATCGAACCAAGCTCGGGAACCATCGAGGTGGCCGGTACTGACATTCTGAAGCAGAACCCGGTCGAGCTGCGGCGCAACATCGGGTACGTCATCCAGAGCATCGGGCTGCTCCCGCACCGATCGATTCGCGACAACATCTCGACTGTGCCGAAGTTGGTGGGTTGGAAAGACGAGCGCATCAACAGCCGTATCGACGAGCTTGTCGAGATATTCGAGCTCGACCGCGAGCTCCTGGACCGCTATCCGGCCGAGCTCTCGGGGGGGCAGAGACAGCGGGTTGGCGTCGCCCGTGCCTTGGCGGTGGATCCTCCGGTGATGCTGATGGACGAGCCCTTCGGGGCGGTCGACCCAATCGTGCGGGAGCGTCTCCAGGATCAGTTTCTGAACATCCAACAGGAGCTTCGTAAGACGATCGTGTTCGTGACGCACGATATCGATGAGGCAATCAAGATGGCGGACCGCATCGCGATCCTGAACAAGGGCGGAGTGGTCGAGCAGTACGCACCACCCGAGGAGATCCTGCGCGCACCGGCGAACAACTTCGTGAAGCAGTTCGTAGGTGTCGAACGAGGTCTGAAGCGGCTCGCTCTGACGAACGTGGACGACGTCGAGATCGAGGAAGGGCCAGTGGTGACCTCGGACACATCGTCCGAGGACGCTCTCAGGACCATGGAACGACTCGACTTCCAGTGGGCTGCCGTGGTCGACGATGGCGAGCTCAAGGGTTGGGTTGATATGCCCAGTATCAAGCGGGTCAAGACGGTGTCCGAGGTGAAGCCTCGCCCCTTCAGCGCATACGTCACCGGCAAGAGCACCTTGCGTGAGGCTCTCGACGCAATCGTCACATCGCGCACCCACGTAGCAGTCGTTGCGATCGAGGGCCAGCGCTACAAAGGGATCCTTACACTCGGGCGCATCTCGAGGGAGATCGTCGATGGCCGGTAGCGGACCCATCATCGACTGGTCTCGTGTCTTCGGCACTCTCCGGCCCGAGTTGATCGCGCGGTTTTTCGAACACCTGCAACTGACCATCCTCGCCGTGCTGATCGGATTCCTGATCTCGTTCCCGCTTGCGATATGGGCCCACCGTCACCGCAAGGCATACGGGCCGATCACTGCCGTCACCGGGTTGCTCTACACGATTCCGAGCTTGGCGCTGTTGGTCTTGCTGACGCAGTACTTCGGGTTGAGCATGACCACCGCCTTGATCGTGCTGACGAGCTACACACTGCTGATCCTCATCCGGGGCATCGTGTCGGGTCTCAACGGAGTACCGGGCGACACGAAGGAAGCGGCTCAAGGGATGGGTTATTCGGACCGGCAGATGTTGTGGCGCGTCGAGTTGCCTCTTGCACTCCCGGTCATCATGGCTGGACTCCGCATCGCAACCGTCACGACGATCGGTTTGGTGACCGTGACGGCGTTTATCGGCAAAGGTGGCCTTGGCATCTTCATCCTGCGAGGCTTCAATCAGTTCGATTCAACGCAGGTGATGATCGGCGGGTTGTTGTCGCTGATTCTGGCAGTGGTGGTCGACGTCTTGCTGGTGCTCGCCGAACGCGCAGCGACTCCGTGGACGAGTAGGCGCGCCCGGAGGCTGGTCTGATGGAGTTCGTCGGCAATGTATGGGCGTGGCTGACGGACTCCGCCCACTGGTCGGGACCCGACGGAATCGTGGTGCGCGCCACGGAACACGTTCAAATTTCCTTCTCAGCCGTGTTGGCGGCGATGGTCGTGGCAATTCCCATCGGCCTGTACGTAGGCCACACGAGACGGTTCGAGTTGTTTGCCATCACGACCGGGAACTTGGGGCGCGCTTTGCCTTCCTTCGGCATTCTCGCGATCTGCTTCGGACTTCCGTTCTTCGCACAGTTGCCGGGTGTCATCGGTTACTGGCCGACGTTTGCGGCCTTGTTCCTCTTAGCCGTTCCGCCCATCTTGATCAACACGTACGTCGGGATCAAAGGGGTTGACGCCGATGTCGTCGAGGCCGCGCGCGGCATGGGGATGACCGGCACCGAGATACTCCGTCGGATCGAGCTGCCACTGGCTGCCCCGCTCATGGTGTCGGGCCTGCGTATCGCCTCGGTTCAGGTGGTGGCGACGGCGACACTCGGGGCGCTTGGCGGATATGGAACCTTTGGGCGGTACATCATCGATGGTCGATCCATCGGCGACAACGTAGAAGTGGCAGCGGGCGCCGTCCTGGTTGCCCTCCTCGCCCTCGCCGTCGAACTCGGATTCGGCGCACTCGAACGCATCTCGGCACCCCGGACGGTTAAGCGACCCAAGCGAAGGTTCGCCGTCGGGCAGAATTGGAGGCGAGCCGGAAACGGTTAGCTAAGAACATCTCGCCGATATCAACTAGAAAAATAGTAATCGGCATATGGTTCCTCTCTACGTATCCGACGGCACCCGATGTGCCGACGAGCCAAGATGGGAGGAGACCCATGCGGAAGTTCCGCAGTTACGCTCTCGGGGCGACCATTCTCGCTGTTGCACTTGTTCTTGCAGCGTGCGGGTCGGGTGGGAGCGATTCAGACGACGACACCGGTGGCACCGGTGGCGGTGGTGGCAGTACTGCAAGTCCTGCGAGTCGAAATGGTTCTGGGGGGGCCGCCGGAGTGTCCGGATCGCCCATTCTGCATCCCCGGCCTCGAAGAGACCTACGGAATCGAGTTCCAAGAGTTCAAGCCCCTCGATGTCGGCGGGCCGCTGACTGTTCAGGCACTCGAGAACGGCCAGATCGACATCGGACTCCTCTTCTCGACGTCCAGTGCCATCTCGGCCAACGACTGGGTCCTGCTGGAGGACGACAAGAGTCTGCAGACGGCAGAGAACATCACACCCGTCGTTAACTCAGAGTCGAACGACCCGACCATCGAGACGCTCCTCAACAGTGTGAGCGCGGCTCTCACGACCGAGAACATCACCGAGCTCAACGGCCGAGTCGAGATCGACAAGGAGTCGGCGGCGGACGTCGCTCAGTCGTTCCTCGAGGACGAGGGCATATCGGGTGATGGCGAGTCGGGTTCCGGTGAGCTCACGGTCGGCGCCGTGCAGTTCGCCGAGAACCAGATCGTGGCCGAAATGTACGCCCAGGTGCTCGAGCAGGCCGGCTACAGCGTCGACCGGCAGTTGGACCTCGGTTCGCGCGAGATCATCCAGCCCGCGATCAAGAAGGGTGAGATCGATATCGCTCCGGAGTACCTGGGGTCCTTGCTCCTTTTCCTCGACCCCGAGGCGGAGGCGACTGGAGATCCGCAAAACAACGTCGATCTTCTCGCTCCGTTACTCGAGCAGAACAACGCAGTCCTACTCGAGCCCTCCGAGGCCAACGACACGAACGCATTCGTCGTGACTCAGGAGACAGCCGACGAGTTTGGCCTCGCCACGATGAGCGACTTGGCGGGGGAAGGCGAGTAACCGAAGAGAGTGGCAGTGGAAAGGGCCCGCATCTGCGGGCCTTTTTCATTGTGAGTGACGTTCGCCGGCTTCGATCAAGAGGTCGGTAGTGTTCGCGGGCGTGGCCAAGGGACAGACCCAACGCGGGTTGTAGGAGCACGATGGGTTATAGGCGAAGTTGAAATCGAGCACGAGCTTGTCGTAGAGCGTCCCCAGATCCGCTCCCTTCACCGTGTCGAGCAAGTAGCGACCGGCCCCATAGGTAGCCTCTCCGCTAGTCGCATCTTTGAAGGGCATGAACAATCCGCCCCCGTAGGATTCGATCCAGTAGAGCTCGAGGCTCACGAACTGCCCTTGCATCTGGAAGGTGGCGACTCCTCGGCGAGCGAAACGCATCGGCTCGGTTCCACTTGTCGCGATGTCGTAGTGCTCCGCTTCGACATCGCGGTAGTCGGCTAGAACTCGGAAGGCCGGGTCGTAGTCGTAGTAGTCGAGTCCGGAGAAGCTCTCGTGCGCTTCTTGTGGAAGCGGGCTCTGGGGATGGGTCGCAAAGATCTCGTGTCTTACCTCGCGCCATCTTCGCCAGGCCCACTCTGGTTCGGGACACGCGCGAATCTCGCCATACAGCTCGAAGATGCGGCGTCTCCAATCGAGGAGCGTCATCACATCCTGGATCGACTCGGAAGGCTCCGGTTGTGTCACGCTGAGGATTCTGCCCCGGTCGAGCCGTCTCACTCACCCTTTTGCAAGAAGGCCACCTTCGTTTGTCATGTCACAGGTCACTCGTACGCTTGACGAGTCCCGACTAATGCCCAGGAGGTCCAATGACTGTCCACTTTCAGGTCACCTTCGACTGTGCCAAACCCTCTGCTCTGGCTCGTTTCTGGATTGCGGCGCTTGGATACGAGTTGGAGCCACCGCCGGGCGGTTTCGACACTTGGGAGGCCTTCCTCGAGAGCATCGGCGTGCCGGAGGACGAGTGGGACACCGGCGCATCCGCAGTCGATCCGGAGGGGATCCAGCCTCGTCTCTTTTTCCAACAGGTTCCGGAGGGGAAGACGGCCAAGAACCGGCTCCACCTCGACCTCGCTGTGTCACAGGGGAGAGGCGCGCCTCTGGAGCAACGCCGGAACGACGTGAAGGATGCCGTTGCCCGCCTCGAGGGCATCGGAGCAACGAAGCTGTACGAGAGGACGGACTTCGATCGCTATCACGTGACGATGGCCGATCCGGAGGGAAACGAGTTCTGCTTGATGTGATTCCCCTCCACCTGGAAGACGATTGGTCCTCAATCATGGCGCCATGGACTCCCCACTTCAGTCCGGTGTCAGAGAGCGACCGAGGCCAACGGGTCGAACATCTCGGCCCATTCCGAGCGCCACGCGGCGGCGTCGAATCCTTCCATCACGTAGATGCGCTCGAGGGCGACTTTGTCTCCTCGAAACTGATGCAGGCTAACTCCGAACATCCACGGACCATCGTTGTACGAGGCCAATTGTTCGCCCACCCAGAAGTCACCACTTCCCGATATCCGTCGAACCTTGAACTTCACGTCCGCTGGGTATTTTTCACGCCAAGTCTGAAAGGTTTGTTTGCCGACGAACCTCTCGCCGGATTGCGGAAACTCGAGAACGGCATCTTCGTGGTAGATCTCGTGCGATTTCTCGGAATCGTGACCCGTCCACTTCATTTGGTGCATCAGCGCTTCTCGTTTGGCGTCGTCGCTCACGTGTGACCTCCTTCACCTTGTATGAAGCCCCACGCTAGGTCCACGAGCCTCTAGTGACATCCGTAATGGTTGCCCATATGAATCTCGAGAACTGCCCATTCTTGAACACCGAATTCTTCCGGGGGGCGGAAGCAATCAACGGGGCCGAACGCAAGGGGGCCTAGACTTCTCCCAAACCAGACCGAAAGGCCACATATGTCCCCGCCCGCGACGGATCATTTATCACGATGAAGGCGATCGTCCAAAGCAAGTTCGGCTCAGCTGATGACTTGGAGCTCAAGGACATCGACAGGCCGGTAGTCAAGGATGACGAGGTGCTTATCCGCGTGCGCGCGGCATCCGTTCACCCAGACGTCTGGCACGTGCTTAGAGGCCGGCCGTATGTCCTTCGCATCATGGGGTCCGGTCTGCGCAAGCCGAAGAGCGTTGTGCCGGGTACGGATGTGGCGGGACGGGTTGAATCGGTTGGGACGAACGTGACTCGGTTCCAACCCGGTGACGATGTATTCGGCGAAAGCATCAGGGGCTACCAGTGGCGCAACGGCGGCGCTTATGCCGAGTACGTTTCGGTTCCCGCAGAGGTGCTGGCGTTGAAGCCGGCCAATCTCACCTACGAACAAGCCGCGGCAGTGCCCACCGCTGGACTGATCGCGCTTCAAGGTATTCGTCATCAGGGTGACGTGCAGCCGGGACAGAAAGTGTTGGTCAACGGCGCAGGCGGCGGTGTCGGTATCTTCGCGGTACAGCTAGCGAAGTCATTCGGCGCGGAAGTTACCGGCGTCGATAGCACAAACAAGGTGGAGATACTGCACTCGATCGGCGCTGACCATGTCATTGACTACACCAAGCAAGACTTCACCCAAGGGGACGAGCGCTACGACGTCATCCTCGACATTCCTGGAAACCACTCGTTCTCGAGCATTAAGCGGACGCTTAACTCGGACGGGACTTACGTGCTCATCGGACATGACCATTTCGGAGCAGCGGGCCATCGCGTTCTGGGGAGCCTGCCCCGCTTCTTGAAGATGGTCGTGATGTCGCCCTTCGTGCGCCAGCTACCGAAGACGAACTTCTCGATGCCAGACAAGAGGGACTCGATGGTCGTCTTGAAGGAGCTGCTCGAAACAGGCGAGCTCAGGCCGGTAGTCGACACAACGTTTCCGTTGAGCGAGGTCCCCGAGGCTATTCGCTACATGGAAGAGGGACATTCGCGAGGAAAGATCATCGTCACCGTCTGACCTTTAGCGGACTTGTGTGACGCGTTCCAATGGCCGCCCCACAAATGGCATGTCGGAATTCCGCCAGACGTGTCCTTCCTCGAACGGCCATGCGTAGATCGGGTTGCCATCCCGAACCAGCTCGAGTAACCGAGGCTCGTCGAGTTCCTCGGCAGCCCACCCGTAAAGGCGTTGCAGCCGAGGGACGATCACCGCGTAGTCGAGCATTCGGCCGATGCGCTGCTCGCCAGCGATATAGGTCTCCACGTCTTGCTGCAGCGGGTAGCGATTCGGGAGCACGCGACGGAGTGACAGGAAGGCCCCCGCCATGCCAAGTCGGGGATCACCGAGTAGACGACCAAGGAGGGCGAGTCGTCCAAGCGCCAAGCGGGGCGATCCGACGGCCGCATGCACGTAGAGGACGCGCGCTAAGGCGACGTTCATGAAGAAACGTTCCGGTCCGCTCTCCGCTTCCGCAAGTGTTCTGTGTTTCAAGTAACCGCCGACGATGCTGGCGTTGTGAGCTCGATACCAGTTGTGGGCGGTCGGCTTCGCGATGAAGTTCAGCCAGAGATGCACCGCCTGCGACGAGGGCTGACCCGGCAGGTCGCCAACGAGTGCGACCGCTTCGCACCCATCTCGCAACAGTCCCTCGTTAACGCAACGCCACCAAACGCTTCCGGGCGGCGACCCATCCAGTGGATTGAGCAGGCCACGCCGGAGCTGCCAGCGCATGAACGAAAGCGCAGCTCGCCGGAACGGCAGATGACGCGGCGCCCGACCTTCAGGCCCGTGATAAGTCCGCGCCATCGAGCGCGACACGCGCCGCCGGATCATCTCGGGCGGACTCGACCTGCTCCTCAGCCCAGGCAAGGGCCGATGTCTTGGGGTTCATGATCGAGACCGTTATAGCCGTTCGCTACCGGTGAGTTCTGTCAGTTCGGCCAGTCTGTACTTTCAACACGTCATTCACAAGACAGCTACGGCAAGGAGGAGTAACGATGCGTATGATCATCGAGCAAGGAGTAGTCACCTTGGACGGCCAGATCAGCACGCCGCAGGACTGGCTTCCTCCCAGATGGGCTGGTGAGTTCGAGCTGCTCTCCAAGGACCTTCTCGCGTCCGTTGACGCGCTTCTTTATGGGCGGAAAAGTTACGAGAACCACGCCGAGGTGTGGCCGACTCTCGAGGAGGCGTTTGGTGACTACGCGGTCAGGATGAACACCATCCCGAAGCACGTTGCGTCGCGCACCCTCTCCGAGGTGAAGTGGAACGCCACTCTGCTCGGGGACGGTGTCGTCGATGCCGTGCGCAAGCTGAAGGAACAACCCGGCGGCGACATCCTCAAGATCGGCACAGGAGGTTCGTTCAGCCGGACGCTGCTCGAGCACCGACTAGTCGACGAATACCTGTTCTGGCTGTTCCCGGTCATCGCCGGCAGCGGCGAGCGTCTCTACGATGGGATCGACACCACGGATTTCGACCTGATCGACGTCAAGCGGCTCGACAACGGCATCGTCGGCCTCACCTACGTTCCGGTCGCTCGCTAGCTCCAAGTATCGTCAGATGTATGCGGGACTTCGGTCATCGACCAGATGCGCGTCCCCGACCACCAAAGCGCGCGGCGTTCGCTTGGGGTGTCGAGCGCGGTGGTCTGGGACGAGGCGATCTACCGTCACGTCGTATCCGGGCCTTGATCGTGGTTGAGGTCCGCGACTTCGGTGAGCCCGAGGCTGTGGTGAGGTTCCCGCTTGGTGTGACCTACCAAGTGCGCATCGCCGGTACGGTGATCAGCCGTCACATCCTCCAACCAGGGTGGAGCTGGGAAGAGCACGCGAAGCCCATGGCAGGCACCGCCTATTGCGAGCTCTACCACCGCGGCATCGTTATCCGCGGACGGATGGGCGTCCGCACCGAAGAGGGCGAGGGGTTGGTTATCGAGCCCAACCAGGTCTTCGACCTAATGCCGCGGCACCTTACCTGGGTCGAGGGCGATGAAGAACTCGAGATGGTCGACTGGGCCGGCGGCGCTGGATTCGACATCCAGATGGGTGAGGAGAATCGCGCCACAATCACGATCCTGTTCACAGACATCGTGGGCTCAACGGTACTGGCGCGCGAAGCTGGCGATGTGGCATGGAAACGAACCCTGTCCATGCACAACGACCTTGTCCGCAGCGTGTTCGTTGGTTTCGGCGGCCGCGAGGTCAATACCGTTGGCGACTCGTTCCTGATCACCTTCGACGGCGCCGAGCGCGCCATCCGCTGTGGGTTGGCACTCGTTGAGGCATTAGCGGCGATTGGTATAGCGATCCGGGTAGGCATCCACAGCGGCGAAGTGGTTCTGAGCAGCGACGACATACGAGGCGTAGCGGTCCACACTGCAGCTCGCATCGTGGCCCAGGCAGGAACAGGGGAGGTCCTGGTGTCGGGGAGCACTCACGACCTCGCGGAGGGCGCAACGGGGCTGACATTCGATTCACGCGGGCGTTTCCGCCTCAAAGGCCTCGAGCGCGAGCGCGAGCTATTCGCCGTAGCGCCAACCACTTAGCCGCGGCGGCCGCTGTCAGCTTCGACAAGGGAGCAAGGAATGGACGGCCCGGATGTTGGCCAGCGGAGGGCTAACAAGCCCGATGGCTACCTTCTCGGCTCATACTGCATCGCCACCGCCCCCGAGCCGAACTCCTGCCGGCCCACGAGCTTCAAGTTGAGAGGCTTCGATAGCCCCGCGAACAACGTCGGCCCGTGGCCCGCTAGGGGGTGACCACGAACTCGTACTCATCGATAGTCTGCTGCAAGAGGCGTGGGGTGCACCACGAACTCGTACTCATCGATCAGTCCCTGCTCCGCCAACGCCAGCGGGAGCTTCACGCCTCCCACGAATAGTCCCTTACCCGACTCCCGCTTGAGCTGCTGAACGGCCTTCCCCAGTTCTCCGCGCAGGAGCTCCGCGTTCCAATCAACCTGCTCCAGGGTGCTCGAGACGACGTACTTCTTTGCCGCGTCGATCGTCCGGGCGAAGGGTTCCATCCAGCGTGCCATCCAATCAGGCCACGCTCCCGTCGTCGCTGCCGGCCGGAACGCTGCCTCCATCATTTCGTAGGTCACCCGGCCAAAGATGAGGGCATCGGCCTGCGCGATGTTCTCGGTCGCGTGACGATGCAAGTCTTCGTCCGGCGAAGCTGCAAGATGATCGCAGCACCCGTCCAATGTGACGTTTACGGAATACCGAAGGGGTCGCATTACGTAGGAGTACCACGACTTCCCACCCTCCCCATGTGATGTCCCGCTTGCCGGCTGGAAAAAGTGGCGGTAGAGGTCCTCTAGGCATGGGGTTGTGTTGAAAGCCGTGGGTAGCGGGTGCGTCGTCGGACATTTGTGCAGAGACCGTTCGATCTGGGGACAGGCTCTGATCACCGACGCGCGTCTCCGTGGAATCCGGCTTTCGAGATGGATCCGATGATTGACTCGTTGATGAAGACCTCGTCGCGGGCAACTTGTTTTGAAGGTACAGCTGCGCGATGCGACCGGCTGTTCCGGAGCCCGTGGGTGAGCGGTCGAGTTCCCGATCGGCATAGATGCACGCATTGGCCTGCGTAGAGCCGGATGCCTCGCCTCGCCGGAGATGATCGTTCCGTACGCTCCACTAATCAGGTTGTCCGGGTGGACGACCGCGTCTTCGCGTTCGTGCTCCTTTACTTCCATTCCAATGTCAGCTGGTCAGCATTCGGCTCCCTGAAGGCGAGACGAAAGGAGAAGCGTCGGTGTAAAAGTACTGGCATAGGCAATGTCACCGGTGACGGCCCCAAAGGATGGAGTATCGATGGATACATCTTCCTTCCAGATGAACGAGGGAACGTTAACGAAGCGCACGTCTGCGACAGGGGTGCCGTGCCACTCGACGCACGCCTCGATGGATCCGCAGGGAGCGTCGATGCCCCTGGGTTCGGGGGATGTCTGTTCGACGCAGCCAAGCTGCACGGCTGCGGTCGCAGCGCGATGACGCCGTGCCCGCAGTGTGGGCTGTAATCGACGTTCGCATGAAGATGACGCCAGATCTGCGCCATCGCTCACCGGCTCAGTGAGCAGGCCCCGTACATATCACTGTGGCCCTGGGCTCGAGCTGATCGCTCGCCTGATCTCATCGCGTTCCTGAACCAGGCGCAGCGTTCCAGGATGGTCTTCCGGGGATACGGGGTGCTCCGCTCGTAATGATCCGAATGGCTCGCGCCGTATGGGCCTCTACGTGCTGAAGAGCGACTGGTCTTCATGTACTCGCTCCTGAAAATCCTTGTTCGGACTGAAGATGATCGGTGTGCGCTGCAGCCGACAAACGTGAAGGTAACAGGGTCAAGCCTCTCGCTCACGCCCGCACATCGTGGAGACCCACTCGACCGGGAGTCGCGTTGGTGACGCTGCTGCGGCTCACAACCGAGACACCGTTCACCAGGACCTCAACGATTCCCGTCGACACCACGGGAATGTTGTCAGGCCGGACGTCGCTGCCACCGTCAATGGGTCGAACAGCACGAGATCGGCCGCAACCCTTCCCGGACGACGCCTCGGTTCGTTAGGCCAATCTGCTCTGCCGGCGCGATGTCATTCGACGAACAGCATCTTCAGCGACAGCAGCCCAGCTCACGCACGAATCGGCCCAGAGTCGCCGTGGCGTGTCCCAGTCGGACAGAGCGAAGCCTTGCCTGCCAGGGGGCCGTCAAGATTCGCATGGACCGTCGCCCATGATGATGAAGTTGGGACAGACAAGGCTGCTGCAAGCCACGCAACGGTACCGTTCGAATCAACTGCTGTAGCGCTCGCCGGCTTCTGATAAGAGCCAGATCGCGGCGTGAGCCACCGGAATCCTTTGCTAGCAGCCACGTCGCCGAGAGTCAGGCTACGAACCGTCCGTCCCCGCGTCGTCGCTGATGTACATGTCTGAAGCGCCGCCCTGGTAAGCATGGCCACAAAACGAGGCTCTAGATCAGCGGTGATCCGGGAGACGAAGTCAGGATCCTGGAGGCGGGAGCCGAACTCCACTCCAGCCTCAGCCTTGAATGCTGCGGACCGCGGAAGGGGTCGGGCGTACTCGAACTGGAAGACGTCGTATCGCGACTGCACTCCCCGGCTGTCGGCGGCTCGGAGGAGATCGATCGCCGCCTCGGCAAGGCTCCTGTCTGGATCAGGTGGTCTGTGGAGGAAGTCGGATTAGAGCGGAGCCCTAGAAGATGGGCAACGACACGCACGCCCTCTCGGCCCCCGACGAGAACTGCCTCGGTTCCGGGAGTGAGGAGCGTAGAAGCCGGGAGGTGCTCCGACGGGTGCGGCAACCGCCATCAGTTCCTCGGTCGTGGACGCAATGCCGGGTGCGTATTCGAGTCCCGACGATAGACCTGCGGCCCCGGCGTCCATAGCTTTATCGGCCATCGCGATCATGGTAGCGAGTTCCGATCCCGAGACCACGGAGCTCGAACCCAGGTACTGATGAGCTGAGGAGTCCGTGCGCAACGAGAGGGACAACGTTGACGCCCACTCCTCGCTCACGCAGTCTGTCGAGGTACTGAGGGAACGTCGTGACATCACCGATCTCGGCCAGCGCATCGCCACCACCCAGTTGCATGTCCTTCTGGTTCAGGTTGCTCTCGCTCCTGAATGGCGCAACGCCGAAACCGCAGTTGCCCGGCACTACCGTCGTGATGCCTTGTGTGACAGCGCATGGGCGCGCAGATCTTCCAAGAACGGCTCTTCCGCGTGCGAGTGGATGTCGATGAATCCGGGGGCAAGGATGAGGTTCGTACCGTCGATGGTCTTCCCTCCATCGAGAGTGTCGGGCTGCGCCACTCGCTGGATCTTGTATGCCGATACTGTCTACGTCAGCGGGCCTCGCCGGCAAACCCGTGCCGTCCACCAGCATGACGTTCTTAACGACAAGGTCATTCCGCCCAGACATTCTCTTGTTCCTCCTGGGCTAAGGGTCGCGCCCGGTCGGTGAGCTTAGGTGTTGACGGCTAGGTCGAGGGCCCCACCCCAGCGGGTCGATGCTTGTGGGCCCAGATGGACTTGAACCATCGACCTCACCCTTATCAGGGGTGCGACGAGGAGTTGCCATGGTGCACCAATGAAGACCAAGAAGAGCCAATTGCCTCCAGATCAAGGGTGTGGTGGTGGCGTAACGGTAGCCAATGAGTGACAGGGAGAGTCGAATGCTTACAGAGAGTTTGTTCGGATTCCGTCCGGAGACAGCCCATCATCGGGTGTGCTTGCTTGGTGAGGGAGCCCATCGATCTCTCCGCGACTCTCGCTGGTGGCCGACCGAGAGCATTTTAGGAAGAGGACTCGTAAGAGATTTATCATGCAAGTCTTGAGCCCGACACGGTCCCCAAGACTCGGAGGCAAGTCTAGACACGGCGATTGGTGAATACGCATCTAACCTCGCCTACAGAGTCCACCGAACTGCATGATCGCCGTCCGTGTTGAGCTCAGTTGCCTGACCGTTCCTCTTGGAAAAGGGCGGACTTCGATGGTTCCTCGTGGTAAAGGACGGACCCGACCTTCGGAGGAAGGATCGCTCCAATCAACCACAGGAACGGCAGGAGAAAACCGAAAAAGCCGAGCGCGGTGTATCCCTTGCGAAAGGTCAGACTACAAACTGTGAAAAGGCAGACAACGTAGATCGAGACCAATACGCCCCCCAAGATCCATTCCAGGGTAGTCAATGGCAGCTCCTTACCGAGTCGTGTTTCAGAGGTCATCGGGTCGTAACTACCTTAGTCCGGCGACGAGAGACGCGCGCCCGGTTGGCCGCGCCACCCTTCGCGATCCAACTGTCTCATCACCTCCAGATCGTTGTAAGGAGTAAGGAGGCAGTTCGTGCATCTCGAGAAGCAGCCCAAACCAGTCCACGATCACGGCAAGTGGTTTTCGTCACTAGCGAGGTAAGGCAGCGCTACCTTGCTGCTGACCTCACCCAGGTGAGTTTCGGTAGGGGTGAAGAGCGCACGCCATTCCTGTGCTCCCATTGAAACGCGGTCGCGGCCGAGCCGATTCAGTTTCGGGAGCCCGGCTCCAAAATCGATAGAGGAATGCAACGTCGGCTAGTGGGAGGAAGCGATGACCAAGCCATTCCGCGGTGTGATCAACACGGATATCAGGAGTTCGGTCCCGGACTGGGAGCCCTACATGCAGCCGGAGGCGCCACAAGGCTCTCCTAACATCCTCTACATCGTGCTCGATGACGTGGGCTACTCCGCTATGGAGCCGTGGGGTGGCCTAATCGAAACGCCTAACATCAACCGGCTCGCAAAAAACGGGCTCACCTACACCAACTGGCACACCACTGCGCTTTGCTCGCCGACGCGCTCCAGCCTGCTCACAGGACGAAATCACACTACGAACGGCATGGCCTGCATCGCCGAGGCAACCAGCGGGTTCCCCAACGCGAACGGACACATCCCGTTCGAATGCGCCACGATCGCAGAAGTACTGGGCGAGCGCGGGTGGAACACCTACATGCTGGGCAAATGGCACCTCTGCCCGTCCGACGAGATGAACCTGGCGTCGACCAAGCGCAATTGGCCGGTCGGCCGCGGCTTCGAGCGCTACTACGGGTTCCTGGGGGGCGAAACGAATCAGTGGTATCCGGACCTCGTATACGACAACCACCTAGTCGATCAGCCGGCGACGCCTGAGGAGGGGTACCACCTGACGACCGATCTCACCGACAAGGCCATCGAGTTCATCAAGGACTCGAAGATGATCACGCCCGACAAGCCGTTCTTCATGTACTTCTGTCCGGGCGCCTGTCACGCTCCGCATCACGCCCCCAAGGAGTGGATCGAGAAATACAAGGGCAAATTCGACGTGGGCTACGAGCGCTACCGCGAACTCGTTTTCGATCGCCAGAAGAAGTTGGGCATCTTTCCTGATGACGCCGAGCTATCACCACTGAATCCGTACGCAGAGGAAAAGAGTGTCGAGGGTAAGCCGTGGAACCAGGTGGATATCGTTCGCCCCTGGGGATCGCTATCTGCCGAAGAGAAGCACCTCTTCGCGCGAATGGCGGAGGTTTACGCAGGCTTCCTCAGTCACACGGATCATGAAATCGGACGCTTGTTGGACTTCCTGGAGGAATCAGGGCAACTGGAGAACACCGTCGTCGTCTTCGTGTCGGACAACGGCGCGAGTGGTGAAGGAGGGCCTAACGGCTCGGTCAACGAGAACAAGTTCTTCAACGGCATCCCAGACGATATCGAGGAGAACCTGAAGTATTTGAACGAGCTGGGGTCGCCTGCCACCTACAACCACTATCCGGTGGGATGGGCCTGGGCATTCAATACCCCGTTCAAGATGTGGAAGCGCTACAACTTCGAGGGTGGGGTTGCTGACCCGATGATCGTTTCGTGGCCCGCGGGAATCAAGGCGAAGGGAGAGTTGCGGCATCAGTACAACCACGCAACGGATGTCGTGTCGACGGTCTACGACTGCCTCGGGTTGGAAATGCCGGAGGTAGTCAAAGGATTTACGCAGATCCCCCTCGAAGGGACGAGCTTTCGCTCAACCTTTGAGAGCGACGATGTTCCAACCCCCAAGGAAACCGGCTTCTTCTCGATGCTCGGCTCCCGGGCGATTTGGCACAAAGGCTGGAAGGCCGTAAGCGTGCACCCGACGATCGCCGGATGGGGAAACTTTGAGCACGATCGATGGGAGCTTTACCACACGGATGAGGACCCGACCGAGATGCGTGATCTCGCTGACCAACATCCGGAAAAAACGCGGGAGATGATCAACCTTTGGTTCCACGAGGCGGGCAAGTACAACGGCCTGCCGGTCGAGGACCGCACTGCCGTCGAGGTCCTTGCCGATCCGACGCGGCCCCAGGTGGCGGCCCCTCGCGACCAGTATGTGTACTACCCCGACGCCGCAGAGGTGCCCGAGTCGGCAGCGGTCAACATCCGCAACCGCAGCTACACCATCGCCGTCGAAGTAGGCATTGAGTCCGCCGACGCCTCCGGAGTCCTGTTCTCACACGGGGCTCGCTTCGGCGGCCACGCCCTCTACTTAAAGGATCGCAAGCTCAAGTACGTCTACAACTTCGTGGGTAGCAATGAACAGATCGTCGAGTCCACCAAAGAAGTCCCAACTGGCCAGGTGATCCTGTCGGCGGCGTTCGAGAAGCAAGGTAACGGCATGCCCACCAAGGGAACGCTCTCGCTCTTCGTTAACGACGAGAAGGTCGGGGAGGGTCAGATCATGACACAGCCGGGAAATTTCTCTCTCGTTGGCGAGGGACTAAACGTGGGCAGCGATCGGGGTGAGGCGGTCACGGCCGACTATGCGGGCGCGAGCCCATACGACTTTACGGGCGGCAAGATCAGGCACGCGATCGTCGATGTTTCGGGAGAGCCGTTCATCGATGTGGAGAAGGAGGCCGTCGCGATGATGGCCCGCGAGTAAGTCGACGTATACGCGTGGGCGGCTCCAGCGGTGACTGGTGTCCGCAAGTACGTGGCAATTGTCCGCTGGCTTCCGCAATGCAGAGGAAGGTGATTCGTAGCTGACGTTCTTCCCGGCTTGTCGGTGTGGGGGTTTCATCGTCCTTTTGTGTTCAGGAATGTCAGCTGCCCATCACCGACAGGCAGAACCCTAGGGCGGTCGCTGCGCCGGCGAGCGTGCCCCCGCGCTCGAACGAGAAGGGGATCAGAGAGTTCGTCAGCATCGCGAGCAGGCCTCCTGCCGCCAATGCGGCCGCGCGGTCGCCCTGCACGGCCCCCCACAGGTCGGTCCCCAAGAACCCGAGGGCTGCTGCAACCCCGCAGGCGAGGACGACGAGCAGCCACAGCCGGCCGAGCCGTCGCGGGCCCCATCCGCTTGCAGCGAGGTCAGCTGAGGGTGCGATCGCTTGCGGGATGTTCGAGATGAAAACCGCGGCGACGAAACCGAGACTGATCGTCATACCGATTCCGATCTGGATGCCGAGGATCATGGATTCAGGGACGCCGTCCACGACGGAACCCACGACGATGCCCATGGCGCCGCCCGCTCCCTCGGAACCGAAGCGCTTCTCGACGAACTGGTCGGCAATCAGAAATACTGCGACGCCCACCATCATCCAGAGCCCGGTCTGCCACGACTCGATATCGTCCTTAGCCTCGGGAAGAAGGTCGAAGGAGACCGCCGCGATCATCGCTCCGGCACCGAACCCGCCAAGGATCCCGACCACTTTGGTTGGCACCTTCACCCAGCAGACCAGCAGACCAGCCACGAGGAGCGACGACTGCGCGAGCAATCCCCACCCGAACGCTTCAAGCATGCGCGGATGCTACGACTCGACTACGCGCAAGTCCACCGTGCTCGATCTGCTGGAGCCGTTGTGCAGTTACGGAACGATCACGTCGTTCTGTAACTGCCAAGCAGCAGCCCCGTGTTCATGTGTCAACCCGAAGTCTTTCGCAGCAAAGATGCAAGCAACGCGGAGCAGAGCGTGGTTCGACCAGACTTGGCGACTCGGAGAGATCCAACCCACCTGACACCACCGGAGGGGCCCGGTCCGTTGTTCTCGAGATGGTCTCGGACGTAGGGGCTGTCTCAGAGGACACACCAATAGGTCGATCTGGTAGTCCAAGCCCGAACGAGCTCTGACAGGTGAAAATGTTCAGTGGGCCCAGATGGACTTGAACCATCGACCTCACCCTTATCAGGGGTGCGACCTGGTGTTGCCATGGTGTGCCAATTGGAAGCAGGAAGCGCCAATTGCTTCAGCTCGAGGGCGTTTTCGACAACACAAGGAAAGCCATTAAACGACAGCAAGACTCGACTACTTACAGAATGATTGGTTCGGATTTCATTCGGATCCACGAGGCCGCCTAAAGGGAGATCAGAGCCACCAGGAACAGCGCGAACGCCACCCAGGTCGTCGCGAGTTGGATCCAGTTGATCGTGAAGTACCTGCGTCGCCCCGCCTCCCAGTCCGGCGGCATCGCGTCGGGGTCCCAGGACAAGATCACGTTGTAGGTCGGGGTCTTCCACACGTTGGAGACGAGCCAGACACCGATGAGCACGATCCCCACGCCGATCGCGGTGAGGATGAACGAGGTGGAGCCGGGATCGTCCCAGAGAAGCACGAGCGCGACGATCGGCCCGATGCCCATCACGAGCGACCAGGCAAGGTTGTACACCTTTCCCCAGGAGTTCCCCGCGAATTGAAGAAACGCTCCCATGAAGTTCCGGAAGTCCCGGCCATCCATCGCTTGGAGCATCGGGCGCATGATCGTGCACAACATCCCCAAGAGGCCAGCCGCGAGCCCCGAGAAGAAGACAGTCACTGCAAGTGCCCATTCCTCGCCAGTCACGACGAACCCCCTTCCCGCCGGCAGACGCCATACTACGCAGAGAGCATCCTGGGATCTGGTGAAACCTTGAACCTCCGTTGCTTGGGGATTGGTATGGGCTGCATTTTCGGAAGTCCCCTCGGCAGGATTCGACCTGCGACACACGGTTTAGGGAGGCGTGCCGGATTTCTCGGCCTTCGCATGGTCTGGTCACCGCCTGGTCAATGGCGGAGTTCTAGCTTCCCAAGCTGGTGACGGGGGTTCGATTCCCCTCGCCCGCTCTCCAGTTCAGCGTCAAGTTTGCGCAGGTCAGACGTGCCCTCGGCAAGCTTTGTGGTTGCCGTCACCTGCCGGTTGTTTGCCGTTCTTTTTCAGCCTCCCGCGGCCCAACCGCGGCCCCAGCTCATCGGGCTTGCGTCTCCCGATTGGATGCTCGGTTTGGCCGAATGGCAAGGGGTTCCAGCCCATCAACTGCCAAGTTTCAGCGTGACGAGTTCGGATTTCGTTCGGATTTTTGAAAGTAGAAGCAATGGGCGAGAGGCAACTTGAGAGTCCATTCCGGCTCTGACCAGGGGAAATGTTCAGTGGGCCCAGATGGATTTGAACCATCGACCTCACCCTTATCAGGGGTGCGCTCTAACCGAGCTGAGCTATGGGCCCCGGACTTGCCGGTCAGATGACCGACAACAACGAGGAGGCATCTTACCGTCGGGAGAGCCGGGGAGACACCCCAAAGAGAACGGCCCCCGCAGATGCGGGGGCCGCTGTTCCTAGAGTTAATCGATCAGCCGGAAAGGCCCAGTCCTAAGACGATTTGATCCTTCGGCCTGGCCCCCACGACCTGTGCCGCCAACTTCCCGTCCTGGAACAGGGCGATCGTCGGGATGCTCATGACCCCGTATTTCGCGGCGATGGTAGGGGAGTCGTCGATGTTCAGCTTGACGACTTTGATCTTGCCCTCGTACTCGACCTGGATCTTCTCGAGCTCAGGGTGCACCAGCCGGCAGGGGCCACACCACTCGGCCCAGAAATCTACGATGACCGGCACGTCGGCTGCCAAAACCGTCTCGTTGAAATCGGTGTCGCCGACCGCTTGCATTTCTGTCACGGAGATGCCTCCTGTCGATCCTGCCTGAAACGTTCACAAATGTGGGTTGTCCGCTACTCATGGTCAACGTCCCGCTGGACCCTATATTCCACCCCTGAGGGCGTCTGAACCATCACCTGGACCCTCCACGGCCGAGAACATCGGAGGACTCGTGATTGGCTCAAGCGGAACAAGCCGACTCGAAGGCGAGACAATGAGCCCGGAGGTGGTGCTCTTGGGACGCAGGTTGCAGCAGAAGAAGCGAGTGGCTCTCGTGGCGCACGATCACAAGAAGGATGAATTGCTCGACTGGGCCCGGTTCAACCGAGGCTTTCTTTCACAACATGAGGTCTATGCAACGGGCACGACCGGCAGGATCGTGGAGGAGGAGTTGAGCATCCCCGTCATCAAGCTCCAAAGCGGCCCTCTCGGCGGCGATCAACAGATCGGGGCAAGGATCTCCGAGGGAATGGTCGACTTCCTCGTCTTCTTCTGGGATCCACTCGAGTCCCAGCCCCATGACCCCGATGTGAAGGCGCTCCTTCGGATGGCCGTGGTGTGGAACGTTCCGTTCGCGTGCAATCGGAGCTCGGCCGACTTCATCATCTCGTCACCGCTCATGGCCACCGAGTACGAATACCCGACTCCCGACTACACCGGGTACCTCACGCGCGACTTGGACGACTTAAACCCGAGCGACGAGTGAGTTCGGGGCCTAAAGGAGCTTCGAGGTCCTGAGGTAGCATTTCGAGATCGAGGGGCGGAGGGGCGGTAGCTCAATTGGTAGAGCACCTGCTTTGCAAGCAGGAGGTCGTCGGTTCGATTCCGATCCGCTCCACTCCAAAAGGCCAGGTCAGACCGCATTCGGCCAATCCTTGATCTCGACCGGGCCTTGCGTGTCCCGCATTCGTTCCGTCAGCGACTGGCGGTAGATGTCGTTCAGCGCTCGACGAAGTTCCCCATCGCGGTTCGGAAACTTGTGTCCGTAGAGGTCGAGCGTCGTCTTGATCGAAGAATGGCCCAGGTGCCGCATAACGTCGTACTGCTGCAACCCCAGGTCGATCAGCAATGCCACGCAAGTGTGTCGAAGATCGTGAAAGCGTAGGTCGTGGGGTAGGCCGGCCCCCTTTACCGCGGGCTTGAAGTGACGCCGAGCGAAATTGGACCGCCTCAGGGGAGTTTCCCCCTGGCTCAGGAACACAAGACCTTCGGGATCATCGGGCTTCTTGCTCAGACGCCGCGCCAACATCTCCACGAGGAAGTCTGGGAGCCCGATCAACCGTCGGCTTTGTCGGGTCTTCAGCTCTTTGAAATGGAGATGTCCGCTGACTTCAGCCAGCTGCTCAACGACCTCTACCTCGCCTCGAGGTAGCTCTAACCGTTTCACTTTTAGGCCCGCGCTCTCGCCCCACCGAAGTCCTGTGTACGCGGCGAAATAGATCATCGTTTCGTAATTTGGTCCGATGGCGGTCGCGAGCACACTTACCTGATCGGGAGATAGAAAGTGCATCTCACGCTGCCTTATCCGAGGCTGTCTCTTGCGGAAGGCGGAGTCGATGATCTGGTTGTTCGACTGGGGGGCGACCCACCGTCCGGTGACCAAGAGGCTCTCGTGTCACCGATCCGCTACTACATCATTCCTCCGGTGAGTGCGAGGAGGCTTGTGGGGGATCTACTTCACGGAACCATCGACGGAATCGAAGACTACTGGGTACTACTAACTCCGTCTTGTGACCTCGCTCGCGACCCGGTTAAGGCCGAGTGGGTCTTACTAGCACCCTGCGATCCTCTAATCGAGACAGTTGAGTACAAGGAGTGGACCGACAATCAGAGCGCGAACAAGACGAACGCTCTGAAGGCTCTATTACGCAATGAGAAGCAGCGCGGACAAAAGGAGCGGTACTTCTTTCTGCCTGGGGTTCTAAAGATTCCCGATCTAGTGATTGATTTGCAGCGTCTCCACAAACTCGGATGCAACGAGCTAGGTGGGTTGGAGCCGATCGCTGCACTAGACAGTCCTTTCGCGGAGTACTTAGTCACCCGATTCACCAGGTACTGGGGGAGGTTGGGGGTCCCGGATCTTGATGTTGAGTTGATCATGGGCAGGCTCGAACACGAGAAATGAGTAGGTCTGATCGGTCGAAAGAGCCAATTGAGATCCTCCGAGATGTGAACTTCGCCGCGTTGCGTCAGCCGACCCTTGAAGAGATCTACGACGACGAGGCATGGTGGCTGCCTTATCGCGGCTATTGGGGCGGCTACTTCGGCAGTTCATTCGAGGACGCGGAGCGAAGCCTTGAGTGGGAGCGCGCGGTCATCTCGCGCTTGCCTGAGCGTACGGAGGAAGTCGAAGACCAGTTGCTCTCGGAGCTCGACGACGAAGACATCGCAGCTCACATCGGCTCGCTAGACCTAGGGTTGCGGCAGCGGGGCTGGCCCTCTCTGCGGCGGGTTGTGCGACCCTCGTTAGTTAGTTGCAGTGGGCACTTCGGGACAGGACGCTGAAGCAGCTACCCCATGATTCAGTTTGCTACCGATGTCGCCGTGGACCGCGTAGGTCCAAGTCAGCGCCATGATGAGGAAGAAGGCGGGAAGCACGAACAGGATCCCCGCGCGATCCCCTCCCCAGGTTCCGTTGAGCAACCATCCGATGTATATGGCCAGTTGCTGAGCCTCCGGACCCGGCAGCAACATGCAGTAGTTGAGCGTGTGAAGGAACCGGTTGTCGCTTATCCAGCGTCTCTTGTCGACCAGCTCGTCGTGCATCATCGCGATCTGGCCTGCTGGCCCATCGAAGTTGATAAATCCCAACGTCAGCCAGTACCGCAGTGCCTCTCTCCGAACGGGATGAGGCGGGAAGGCTCCCCGGTCGATGTCATTGGCAGCACTTTAATCGTGGGTGGAGGGGCCTCCCTGTGTGCACCCGGTCCGTTCGGGTGAGTATCCAACTTTCGGGTAGCCGGCTTCGAGGTCTCTGTCAGAGCTACTCTGCTTCGCTCCGCATCTGCTCCGCAGACTTCGGCCTGGACACCGACACGGGGCTAGCTGGTAGGCAATTACGGCACGACGTGGTTGTCCCCGTTGGTCAACAACGGCTCTTCAGATCGTGCAGGGTGACTCAAAGAAAACTCAAAAAAACTCCCTGCAACTCTCCGTTCACGCACGACCTCATGCGGCCCACGTTGGCCCCATGCAAACTTGCTCTGAACTGCACCAACCGTACTGATCTGGTCACCCATGATCCTCACCGTACGGATGTTCTCGCACCCCTGATAAGGGTGAGGTCGATGGTTCAAATCCATCTGGGCCCACAGAGCGTTTCCCCTGCCAGAGCCGGTGTGGACTCTGAGGATTCCTCCCACTCATTTGCGGCGGAGGGAGGCCACACACACGACCTCCCTCCAACCACACTTCCTGTAGTACTGCTAGTTCGGCGTATTCCTCACATTGACCTTGGTCTTCGAGAAGAACAGGACAGTATGGGCCGCAGCGTCGGACATCTCATCGAGAGCCCGGAGACCCAACCCCGGAGCTGTGGCCCCACCCGTACCGGCGAATGTGTCGCATGCTGCGTGGTAGCAGGGATCCAGTTGGGCGCCCGCGATGCCGCCGTACTGGGCGACCTGAGCTGCTGTCTTCGGTTGCTCGGCGCCGGTGAACAGCCCACCGGCCGGGATACCGTCGGCGATAAAGGGTCCGTAGTCGGAGCGCCCGTCGAACGCGGTGGGCTCATTGAAGAGCCCCTGGCTGGCGAAGTAGTCGACGAACACATCTTCGATCAAACCCGACCCAGTAGGTCCTTCGGGACCGATGGTTCCGTCGCCGTCGTACACGTACCGAGCGTAGTTGGGCGAACCGATCATGTCGAAGTTCAGCATCGCTAGGATGTCGTCCTTCTCACTCTGGGACAGCTCCTCGACGTACTTCGTTGACCCGATGAGGCCCAGCTCCTCCGCGCCGTACCACATGAACCGAAGTTTGTTGCGTGGAGTCCGATTCTGTGCCGAGTAGACCTCAGCGATCTCAAGGATCCCGCCCGAGCCACTTCCGTTGTCGTTGATTCCAGGGCCAGCGGGAACGCTGTCGAGATGAGCCCCGATCACCACCGTCCTGTTGGGATCGCCACCTGGCGTCTCGGCGATAACGTTCACGCTCTCGCCAAGTTGCTCCAGAACCTCGGTCTTAACTCGGGCGACGGTCCCCGGATCGCTGAGGTCGAGGCCCACCTGGAAGCTGGTTCCCACCCCTGGGATGTGAACGCCCTCAGCCCCCAGCGGCAGGTTGTTCGGCACAGCAGTACGGCCCGGCTGGCCCTCGTTGAACAAGATAAGACCGGACGCTCCAAATTCCTGAGCGTTGGCGGCCTTCTGCACGTACGGGCACGTCCCCCGTTGGATCAGTGCGATGTTTCCTTCTGGGAAACCGGCGAAGTCCTCTTCCTCACAGCCACTTGTGTTCGAGTTCGGAGCGGGTCCGGGAGGAAGCATGAGGTCGACCCCGGTCACCGGAGCGGTCGATTCGCCGGAACCAGTGAACGACACGAAATCCCCGTCGAACGCGGGCCGTGACCCCGCCGTAAATACCTGCGGCTCTGGGGCGATCTCCTCAAGCTCAGGAGGCGAGCCCTCACTAAACGATTCAACATAGGTGAACGGGTCGAGGCTCACATCGAGGCCGGCGGCCTCAGCTTTCTCCACCACGTACTCCACCGAGGCGTCATAGCCAGTGGTGGCCGCTGCACGATTCCCGCCGTTCGCGTCCGCGATCGCCTGGAGTGCCGCCTGGTGCTCGCGGATCCCTCCAACTGTGACGGCCTTGCGAAATCCCTTGCTCTGGCTGATCGGATCTGCCGATGCGGATGTCGCCGGCAACAAGCCCACCAATAAGATGGCCGCGACCGCAAGTACTTCGGCGCGTCCGCGCCGCTTACCCCTAGTGGGTAACGTCATAAGTCAACCCTTCCCTCAACGTAGGCCAGCCGCTTTGCCGACCTTTGGCTGACAGAGTCTACGTGATGCGAAGGCTGCCGGTTCGGGGGTGGCGGTGGGGACAACGGAAGACACCAGTAATTCGCATTACCGTCGATCCACTAGCGGAATCTGGGGCCGCCATGGGGCCGCGGGAGATTGACTTTCGCCTACCGAACCTAACCGGAGCTGACCAACGTCATCGCAGGTCTGGCACCGGATTCCGCCAATGGCACCTAACAGCGACCACGGATAAAACGCCTGAAACAGCGTTCGGGACGATGAGGTCGCGGGTGAGGAACATTTAAGGGCCGGGTCCCATCGTCTGGCTGATCCAGTCAGTGACTACTCGAATTGCAATATCCCGGGCAGCTCCTCGGAAGTCCTCCGCAATCCGTCGAAGACGCGACCCTTCCTGCGGGTCGCCCGACTTGGCGGCATCCTCAAAAGCCCGCGCCAACGCGTCCACCAGATCTTCGGGTTTGGGCCATTGCCCCGCCGCCACCCGGGCTCTTTCCGTGACGCCCATGACCATGACGGGATAGGAGAGCTGATTGACCATCGTTCCCTTTATGAGGGGGGGTGATGCTTCGTTCAGAACCCGAAGGGCGCGGTGAACGTCGTCGTCGGAGAAAGCCGTGACTGTCTTGATCTCCTCGGGGCTCATCCTGTAGCGCTCGGGATCGTCGAAGGCCTCAACGAGTGCTCGCAGCACGGGTAAATCTCGAGACATCCAGGTTTCTTCCATTGCAAAGCGTACCGGCTTGTTGGCAACTTTGATTCTGTCAGATCTTCCTTTGCTGAGTCCCAAGCCGTCCCGTCTCGGTCCCGTGAGAGAGTGCTGAAGAATGCAAAACGCCGCCAACTATTGAGAGACGAAATGCCTGGTCACCGCGAGATGAGCACGACGTAGCAGGCGACCGATCTCACCGGACTTGCTTTGCAAGCAGGAGGTCGTCGGTTCGATTCCGATCCGCTCCACCCCAAAGGCGTTAGCTCAAGCAATGACTTCCCTCATGCGGAAGCGCTCAGGGCGTCGCAATTGAGCTGGTAGTAGCGGTCGAGATCGGGATCGTTGTAGTCGCTGAGGGTCAGCGCCTCGGGGGTTCGTTCACGAAGCGAGCTTTCGTGCCCTGCAGCGTGTAGATCCGCGCGGAGGTATCCCAGTGCGTATTGCGGATGTTCTGAGCCTCGGCCCGCAACAGGGCCAGTCGGTCCTCGGGGCAAGCGACACCCTCGCCCATGCGGGTAATGCCCCCGATTCGAAGGGCCAGGGGATCGCCCTCGTTAGTGACGATGGCCAGCTTCGAACCCTGGAGGACGAAGAGATTGAGCTGCTTCCAAGCGGTCCCGTGCCCCGCGAGGTCGAGCGTCTTGACGAAGAACTCAGAGCGGCCGTCGTCATTTACATCAGCCGAGCCGATAGCTCGGGGATAGCTGAAATCGGTTCCCGCGTCGAGCTCCTGGTCGCTCGTCGTGTCAGAAGTCGTCAGCCGCATGTGCCACGAGCGCGGCCTGAGGTCTTCGCCGATCCGAGCGTAGAGGGTCAGCGTGTCGGTCGACCCGTCTCCGTCAGCGTCACCGGTGATCTCTGTGGCGCAGCCCGCGTCGGACGGAAGTCGTTCGAGCTCGAGCGGCTCGCAGTCACCACCGTTGGTGAAGTCGGTGGGTAGTGGCTGAGGTCGCGTAGAAGCTTGTGGCTCGGCTTGAGAGCAGGCCCCGAGCAGAACGAGGGCAAGCACCAAGCACGAACAGCCACCTGCGCCCGCGCTCGTCATGTTTGGTCTGCGGGATCATGACATGACCAGCATAAAGGTTATGCTGGTCTCTGCAAGACGGACGTCAATCTCATGACCATGGACGAACGAGATAAGCGAAGAATCGGCGAGGAGATCGAGCCCGGTGGGCGGCCGAAGGCACCGGGTCGTCTGGAGCTGCTTCAGCAATTTCTGAACACGTGGAACCACGAGTTGCCCAGTGATTGGGACCGTCTCGGCACGCCGGCCAAGGCCCGCGCCTGGCTCCGAACGAAGGGCCTCATCTCGGCAAGCACTCGCGTCACCGCTCGCGACGCAGCCCGGCTACGCGAGCTCCGAGAGGCCCTCAGATCTCTCGTGGTCGCGATCGACGCAGAACTCTCCGCCGCCAGATGCAGTCGTCGCCCTCCGCCGAACGGCACGGAGCGCAGACCTAAGGGTCGGGTTCGACGACAGTGGCCGGACACGGCTCGAGCCCACCCGGAGGGGGATTGAGGCCGCTGCCGCAACAATGCTCGGCATTGTGCACGAGGCACATCTCCTGGGAACCTGGCCGCGCCTCAAGGGTTGCAGGCAGTGTGGCTACGCGTTCTTCGACCGCTCCAAGAATCGTTCGGCGTCTTGGTGCGCCATGTCGATCTGCGGCAACCGGACGAAGAACCGAACGTATCGGCGACGACGTTCTTCCACGTCCCCGAGACGACCATCCAAGTGACGATGATCAAGCTGCGACTTGTCAAACCTGTGTGCGAAGACCTCCGTTCAGCGGAACATACCGCACGGAGTTCGTCCTCCAGCGTGCAGGCCTGTGCCGGCTGGGATGACCGCCTAGGTCGCGCTCGCTATGGCTCGGTCCATCGCTTCGAGGGGGGAGTCGATTACCTTGCCGTGCCCCGGGGCCAGCCGCGCTGGTTCGAGGGCCCGCAGAGCCCGAGCGCTGGCCAGCTCGGTGGGGCGATGCCAGGTGAACAGAGCCAGTGGCATGATCGATTTCACCTTTGCGGAGGTTGCAACACCGCCGAGGGTTGAGAAGACATCGCCGCAGTAGATCGTGCGGTCGCGCACGTCGAGGAGCGCAACATGTCCGGGGGTATGACCGGGCGCCGCAATCACTTCGAGCGAACCGATCCGATCGTCGGCATCGACGGTCCGGTCCGGCTTGGTCTTTGCGCCGGGGTAGCTGCCGCGGAGCTTGTCCTGTGGCTCGGCCGGATCCAAACTCAGGTCCTTTGCTAGAAGCCGAGCATCGCGCGTGGAGATGATCACCTCTGCCTCCGGAAGTCTCTGCTTCAGCGCGTCGAGCGAACCGATGTGGTCGCCATGAGCATGCGTCAGAACGATGCGAACGATAGGCACACCGATGCTTTCGGAAGCGGCGATGATCTTGACCGCTGAGCCACCAAGCATCGTGTCGATCAGAGTGAGGCCGTCGTTCTCGCGCACGAGGTACGCGTTCACAATTCCCAGCCTGGCGACCCGGTTCACGTTTGTCATAAAGATCGAAGGCTAGTCCATCGACTCCCCGGGAAATAATGGGTTGCGAAGCGAGCCGAAAGATGTCCCAGGTACAGGGCGGGGCATCCAAAATTCATTAGGCTGACAGTCGTGGCGACAAATCAGTCTGATGCGAGCCCTCCGGCGAACCCCCCTTCCGGCAAAACGCTGGATCAAACCGCTGCAATGGGCGTCGTTCTCGAAAGAACAGGCTTGGTTCTGGCAGGTCTCGGGTTTGCGTTGCTCGCGGTGAAGGTAACTCGAGTGTCACATTTGAACTCAGCTACATCGCTCGCCCTCCTTGAGAGTGCCGGGCCTCTGGACGTCGTGATCGGTTCTTTCGTTGCGCATCTTCCACTCGTTGTCTTCGTTATCAGTTTGACCGTGACGTGGTGGGTGGCCGGATCGTTCGTCAGTTTACGCGCGGCCTCCGCAGGACACATGGGTGCCGCCGGGGTACTTCTGTTTGCACTTCTGCTCCTCCCCTGGCCTTTCTTGTTGGTGCTACTTGTTGTGGGTACCTTCCGCTTCCAGCGAAGCCGCTCCATCGACGCAGTGGTTGATACTGCCGCAGCAAGGCGGAAACGCCGCGGCTACATCGTTTTGGCGAGCGTCGCGGCGATCGTGCTCATTGCAGACTCGAGCATGTGGCTGCCTCCCGAGATACTCGAAACAGGCGAGGGTCCGGTCGTCGGCTACGCGCTATCGGAGCCTTCCAACTCCGGTGCATGGATCGTGGTGTTGAAGCACGACACGAGAGAGATCGTTCACCTGCGCCAATCCGACGTCGAGGACGCGGCATGCGTGCCGCTTAGCAGGAGAGTCACAACTCGAGCTGGAGGGGTTCCCGTCGCTCCTACAGCTCGCGCTCAGAGAGGACCCTGATTTACCCGAGCCTCTCTGCGAGGAGTAACTGCGATCGGTAAGTGAGCCTAGTGACCTAGTCGCGCGGGGGTATCGCCTGCACGGACCACCCGTTACCGTCCGGGTCCTTGAAGAAGAGGAACTCTCCCCACGGGAAAACTTGCACGTCACCTACTTCGACACCTCGCTCGACGAGCTCGGCGCGCGCCGCGTTGATGTCCGAGACCACCATCTGCACGCCCTGGACCGAGCCCGGTGGCTCGTCGGTAATCCCTTTCCCTATTACGATCGAGCATGCCGATCCGGGAGGAGTTAGCTGAACGAAGCGGATCTCGTCGCTGACCAGGTGGTCGTGATCGGCATTGAAGCCGGCCTTCTCGACATAGAAGGTCTTGGCGCGATCCACGTCAGAGACGGGGATCGGTATCAACTCGATCTTCCAATCCATGAAACTTCCTTTCGTGTAACACGCGCTCTGTTGAAAAGACGCGCCTTATGAAAACGTCATTGCTGTCGCTGTAACTGCTCAGATTACGGATCGAGACGGGACGGCAATCCGAACAGCGGAAACAGGCTCGCGGTGTCCAGGAACGCGTTGAGCCCCACGATCTGGCCCCCCGATATCTCGATGACCTGAAGAGCCCATGGCTCATGACCCTGGCCCGAAGGACTCGGTCGGTACTGAGCGAATGCCGGTGACCCGTTTGCCTCGGTCGGAACCAGACGCGACCCCCGACAGCCAATGCCCTTTCCCAGGAACCACGCGCGGATCTCGGCATGCCCGCGTAGCCACAGCGCAAAGGGTGGCATCGACAGCGTTGCGTCCTCGTGCAGTATTGAAGTGAGCGCGTCGAGGTCGTATCGCTCGAATGCGTCGACGTAGCGAGCCAACAGCTTTCGCTGTTCCTCGTCATCAGGTTGCAGTGAATCAGAGGCGGTGAGGTCGTTTTCGCTCAGCGTTGCTCGCGCTCGTTGGAGAGCGCTGTTGACCGACACGACGGTTGTATCGAGCAGTTCCGCGACCTCGGTCGCCTTCCAGCGAAGGACTTCCCGCAGTATGAGCACTGCCCGCTGACGCGGCGGCAGGTGTTGCAGCGCGGCCACGAACGCGAGGCGGACGCTGTCTCGTTCCACTGCCAGATCTGCGGGGTCGTTGCCCTCGGGCAGGATGTTGCTGTCGGGCATTGGTTGGATCCATGTCGCCTCGGGCAGAACGTTTCCAAGCGGGCCCTCGGCGGTCTTGGGCTCGGCAAGGTCCATGGGACGAGCCCGGCGCTGCGACCCGTTCAACATGTCCAGGCACACGTTCGTTGCGATGCTATAGAGCCACGAGCGCAGCGAAGAGCGTCCCTCGAAGCGATCAAAGCTCCGCCATGCGCGCACCATCGTTTCCTGTACCGCGTCTTCCGCTTCGAACGTGGAGCCAAGCATCCGGTAGCAGTAACCGGTTAGCTCTTTTCTGTACTGCTCCAGCTGAACCTCGAGATCCTCGGAATCACTCGTTGTGGTGCTCCGCACCGTTTGATCGGCCGCTGCCAGCTCAGTCATTCCGAGTCTCCCTTTTCGTTTCCTTCATGCCCGCGGTTCAAGACCGTTGTGGATGTTCTGCGGGCCCAGCCCGACTGAGGTCCAGGACTGTTGGTTACTTCCCCCAGGCCACCTGTATAGCAAACAAGCCGACGATCAGAACTCACGAACGTGGCGAGAAAGGTCGAATCGATCGCCTTTTCTGAACGCAAGTTGGGAGTGAGCCCCTCTAGACGTGCGGCAGGCTATGACTTGTCACCCAGGCGGAGCGGGTTCCCGGCATACCTGAGGCTCCATTTGCGTCGGGTTTGACGCCAAGCACCTGGTGAATGCTTATCCGGGAGGCCTCGAAGCTAAGCGCAGACCCCGCCATGTAGAGCCTCCACACCTTGGCGCGGCCCAGTCCGACGAGATCTACGGCCTCGGCCCAGTTGGTCTCGAGATTCTTCACCCACCAGCGGAGAGTTTGGGCGTAGTGCTCTCGCAGAGATTCGACATCACGCGCCTCGAGACCAAACTTCTGCATCGCACTGACCACGCCACCGACCTCCTGCAATTCGCCATCGGGGAAGACGTAGCGAGAGATGAAGGTACGGGAGCCGAATGAAGGTTGTCCTGAGCGTCTTGAAATGGCGTGATTCAGGATGCGACCGCCTGGAACCAACAAGGACTCGAGCACGGCGAAGTACTCCGAGAGTTGCTTCAAACCCACATGTTCGAACATTCCTATCGACGAGATCGCATCGAACGGTCCGTCACCAACATCCCGGTAGTCCTGCAAGCGAATATCCACCAGATGCCCGACTGCCGCTCTCCGCTGCTCGTTGGGCTGCAAAGTCCGCTTGCTCGCGAGACAAAGTTATGCCGACGGCGGAAACCCCATAGTTGCGTACGGCGTGAAGCACCATGCCACCCCAACCACATCCCACATCGAGCAGTCGCATTCCGGGTTCGAGACCGAGCTTTCTGCAAATGAGGTCGTACTTCGCTACCTGAGCGTCATCCAGGGACATGCCGCCGCGTTCGAAGTAAGCACAGCTGTACGTCATCGAATCTCCGAGAACGAGACGGTAGAAGTCGTTGCCGACGTCGTAATGATGAGAGATTGCAACTGCGTCTCGACTTCGGGAATGGCGCCTTCCGTGCAGGCGCACCTCCTCGGGCGGAGGCGCGGGAGGAAACGAAAGGGCCCTGAATCCGACTATTGCTTTAAGCAGACTACGGAGAGCACGAGAGTTGAGTCGCAGATCGGTATCGGTCGTCCGTGACTCGAGCATGTCCCGAAGAGCGAGCACCTCGAAGATGTCCCCTTCGATATCGAGATCGTCGCTCACGAAAGCCCGAACGAAGCCGAGCTCCCCGGGAGCGTACATTAGGCGCGTCAATGCCCGAGGTGACTTCAGAATGACTGCTGTCCCAGCGCCCGAAGCCCCGAGCGTGCTCCCATCCCAGAAACGGAACGCGATCGGAGGCTCCCCGCCGAGAAACGCAGAAAGGACCGGCTCGAGCCGGTCGGCGACCGAGACCATTCGACAATGGTCGGGCAGACCTCTTTACTTCGCACCATTCAAACGGACCATTGCGCCCTGCGCTCGAAGTTCTCAGACGTGTTCCGAAGCCGACTCTGACATCAATGGTGAGCAAACGTCACAGATGCTCTGGAACGAATGCCCGTCACTTGGCCTTTCGATCTGGTTGTGCGAGCAGACCGATTCGCCGTCCCTTGGCCGAGTCCTCGATGAGGGTTGCGAGTCTTCGTTCGCGGGTCTCCTCCCTCTTGGCACTGACGACCCACCAGGTCGCGGTCCGTCGATAGCCGGGAGGCTGAGATTCCCAAAAAGCCCAGGCCCCCTTGCGTGCGCGGAACCTCTTTTCGTACGAGGCATTGAGCTTCGCGTTTGCTCGCTCGTAGGAGTAGGTCTTCGAGCGTTCCTTGGACCGCCTTTCGAACGCAGCGACTCCTGCGGGATGCATCAGCCCCTGCTTGGTCAGCTTCTCGACCTTCTTGATGTTGACCGCGCTCCAATTGCTGTTCGGTCGTCGGGGCGTGAATCGGTTGTAGTAGCTCGTCTCGTCGATGCTCCTTCTCACCCCGTCGATCCAGCCGAAGCAGAGGGCCTGATCAACGGCCTCGGACCAGGTCATGGTCGGCAGCCCCGACGACTTCCTATGAAAGCCGACGAGAACCTCACTCTTGCTGTCGTGGTTCTTCTCGAGCCACGCTCGCCATTTGACCGGAGTCGCAAAGAAGATCGGCTTCATAGTCGGTGGTCTATCGCAGACACTTCGTTCCGTCCAGGGTGATACTGAGGATCTGAATCCGAAGATTGCGAACCCGATGAACCGGAGGTTGTGATGGAAAATCCACCGATCTGGGATGCCGCGCATGGTGCCTTACTTGTTCTACGAGGACGTCGCGAGCGCCCTCGAATGGTTGTCACGAGTGTTCGGCTTTGTCGAGCACCTTCGCTTCACCGAAGAAGATGGGTCGGTGACTCACGCGGAGATGCGTATGTCGGATGGAGTCATCATGCTCGGTGACCCAGGTGAGGGCTATGAGAATCCGAAGCATCACGACCACCTTCACTCCAGCTTGGTCGTGTACATGGACGATCTCGATGAACACTTCTCTCGAGCCAAGGGGGCCGGAGCCGAGATCATCTCCGAGCCGGCCGACACTCCTTATGGGGATCGTATGTACTCCGCCAAGGATCCCGAGGGACACCGTTGGGATTTCTGTCAGCACACCAAAGACGTCGCTCCCGAGGATTGGGGAGCGCAGGTAACGAATCCTCAGTAGTCCTCAGGAGGGGACGGGTCAGACTTTAGGCGCCAGGTTCGTGACGAGCTGTTCCACTCGCGCTCTGATCTCGTCCCTGATCGCGCGCACCTCTTCGATCGGACGACCCGCCGGATCGGAGAGCTCCCAGTCGATGTAGCGCTTGCCGGGGAAGACGGGACAGCTGTCTCCGCACCCCATCGTCACGATGACGTCGGCAGCACGAATGGTCTCGTCGGTCCAGGGCTTGGGACGCTCCTGGCTGATGTCAATCCCAACCTCCGCCATAGCTTCAACGGCAACATGATTGACGTCACTCGCTGGGTCCGAACCACCAGAGAAGACTTCGACGCTCGTTCCGGCAAGATGCTGCATCCAACCGGCTGCCATCTGCGAACGCCCCGCGTTGTGAACGCAGAGGAAGACGACACTCGGACTGTCGACGGTCAAGCGACCCTCCCGTGCTAGGAAACTGGTTTCGTTGCTCTGATGATGGCCGAGTGCATGCCGTCATTGACTTCATGCGTGGAGTCGACCGCAACATCCGTGAATCCTGCGGCTTCGAGCCCGGTCCTGTACTCGGTGAAGGACAGCGCTCCGGCGATGCATCCCACATAGCTTCCGCGCTCGGCGCGGTCGGCAGGCGTGAGGTCGTCGCTGGCGACAACATCGGTAACTCCGATTCGACCACCGGACCGGAGAATACGGAACATCTCCGCGAAGACCGAGGGCTTGTCTGTCGAGAGATTGATCACACAGTTGGAGATGACCACGTCGATTGTCTCTTCGGGCAGCGGCACGGCTTCGATATAGCCCTTTAGAAACTCAACGTTGTCGAGACCAGAGTCTTCCTTGTTGCGACGTGCCAGCTCGAGCATCTCGTCGGTCATGTCAAGCCCGTAGACCTTGCCTGAAGGTCCCACTCGCTGCGCGGAAAGGAGGACGTCGATGCCACCGCCCGAACCGAGGTCGAGAACCACTTCGCCCTCATGTAGATCCGCAACCGCCATCGGATTGCCGCAACCAAGGCTTGCGAGGAGTGCCGCATCGGGAAGAGACTCGCGCTCGCTGATCTTGTACAACTCGGAACCGAACGATGCCCCGCTCGGACCGCAACAGTCGCCTTCGCCCCCGCAACAACCCGTGCTCTCTTCGGCATGCTTGCCGGTCTCCGTAACTACGTTGACTGCTTGGGCGTAGCGCTCCCTTACCTGCTCTCGTAGCTCGTTCACGATGCGATCTCCCTTCGTCCGACAGCGTCGCTCAGACGCCGGAGTGCTTCTTCATCGATCGAATAGAAAGCCCAGGTTCCACGTTGCTCGCGGGTCAACAGCCCAGCGCCGACGAGCTTCTTTAGGTGATGGCTCAGGGTCGGCTGCGAGAGGTCGAAGCTCGAGTTGATGTCGCACAGACAGACGGGCTCGGGACTGCCGGCCAGCAGGTTCACGATCCTTACTCTGGTCGGATCGGCCAGAGCCTTGAAGAGGCTGGCCGTTGCACCTGCCTCTTCCACGGAGAGCACTTCGCCTAAAAGCGGAGCGCAGCATTGTGCTGCGGGTTCTATTTCGGTGATCAGCGTCGGCATTCGGTGCGTCCTTACATAGATGTTCGTCGATGTAAATGAGGAGACTGGCAGATACATCGAGGATTGTCAATCTATTGGACTGGACGAGGGCCCGAATCAGCGGTTACTAGGGGTCGATCTGGGGGCTGTTCCTGATGATCGGTGAGACTTCTGCTTCCACAATGATGAGGTGCCCCAATCAGACCGGCACCGAATTTCGACAGAGGAGTCATAAGGAAATGAGCATCTTCGACAAAGCAAGGGTCCGCCGCCGGATGCCCATGGGGGCCCGACTGCTTGCCGTAGGCGGGGTAGCGCTCCTGGGACTGACGGCCTGCAACTCGTCAGAGCCCACGGGTGACGTTGCAAAGGCGCAGCGTCTGCTGCCGACTCGATCAAGGTTGTGGCGGCGGCTTCTTCATTCGATCCTGAGACTCTGAACCTCGAGGCAGGCGAGGAGGTCACGGTGGAGGTGACCAACGACGATGACATGGCACACGATTTCGCGATCGAGTCGCTCGAACTCAATACCGGCACCATCGAGGCAGGCGAGGTGGCAAACGCCACATTCACGGTGCCGGATGAAGGAATCGAATTCGCCTGCACCTTTCACCCCGACATGATGGGGCGCATCAAGGTGAAGTAGCTAGATCTTGCGCCAGTCGGTAACCGCGCCGTAGGTACCGTCGGCGAACGACTCGATGTCGTAGTCCCCGAACAGCATCGGCTCGAGCAATCGCAGGCACAAGAAAATTCGGAAGTAGAGATCCCTGATCTCGCGTTCGGCGTGTTGGTCCGTCCGCATCTCGATCATGTGCCGCCACGATCGGACGTTCGCCGACAAGACCATTGTCGTCTCAGCTTCGTTGGGAAGAACCGAGCGAGCCGTCTGCTGTACCCGCTTGCGCATGTCGGTGCGCGCCTCGGCGACTAGGCGAGGATCGCCCTGCACCTGCAGTTCGACCAGCTCTTCGGCGACTTCATCGTATTCACGGGCGAGAAAGTCGATGCGCTTCTCGAAACGATCGTGCAACGTCGGCACATCCTGGTACTCAGGCCTCTCGACGAAACGGAGCACCTTGCCCGAAACGAAGCGCTGGCTGAGCTGTGAGAAAGCGGTCCCGGCTCGGTGGCGGACTATCTCGTGAGTGATCGCGCGCGAGACGCCGTAGATGAAGAACGAGAACACCGGGTGCTCGAAGACCGAGCCGTGTCCAGAGGACGACAGGTTGTCGAAGTATCGCTGGGCGTTTTCGTTGTAAGTGCGCTTGGGTCCGAAGCTCGAGTAACAGGTTTGCCCGGCCGTCTTCAACAAGAGGGCCCCTGGGGGGAGCGGTGTCGGATCGTCGAGGTACCCCTCGAAGCTCAATTCCTCTCCGTAGCCCTCGAGAAAGGAGCGGAGGCCCTCGATGTCGACGTTGGGCTTGGAGATAAGAGCGACACCGGCATGCCTCAGATAGGGGGTGCCGACATCGGTGTGGCTGACCTCGCTGTGAAGCGTCGGGAACTCGCTCTCGCTCGTGCCACCGAGCTTCTCGTAAATGGTTTGGGGATCCATCGCCTCAAGTTACCGTCTTGTCGGCGGAGTCGGGTGATCTTCGTGCCGAAGCAGCGGGCCTGTTCTTAGTACTCCACTTCGACGTCACCGACTGCCTTGGGCATCGCGCCGATGACGCCCTGGAGCTGCATCAGTTTCATCATGTTGCCCGAAACCTTCAGCTTTCCCTGCATGAACGCTTGCTGGGCATTGACCTCGCCCTTTTGCAGCCCGGCAGCGGTGTCGTAGTTCTGAGTGACCGTCGCCTCCGCGCCTTCGACCTCTCCGAGCGAAACGTTCGCCGTGCCGTTGTCGAGGACGAAGTAGTACTTAACCTCACCGCCGTCGACATCCGTCACAACCTGCTGGAGCTTGGCGGACTTTCCACTTGCAGCCGACTTGAAGTCGTCAGACGAGTTGAGTGCACTCGTCATCGTTTCGGCCCATTCCTGAGAAAGGAACTTCACAGCCACGGTGGTACCTCCTGCAATCTCGTCGTTTTGTCCGGTTAGCGTGGGTCGCCCGGTAATGCATCGCTGGCCGCGAAACATACCCTGTAATCAATGCAGCGCACCAATGACTCGTCTGATCCGCGCCCCGCGGCAACGCTCGTCATTCTCCGGGATTCAAACCGCGGACCCCAGGTACTTCTTACCGTCAGACCCAAGTCGATGCGTTTCATGGGCGGGGCCATCGTCTTTCCCGGAGGATCGGTCGCGTCCGCCGACTGCGACCAACGCTGGGAGCAGGCTTCTCCTCTCAGCCGAGTCGGATGCACGCTCCGCCCTGGACATCGACGATCCGGCGGCCGCCCTTGGGTCGTTCGTTGCAGCCCTGCGGGAGGCATACGAGGAGGTTGGGTTTCCTCCCGGTCGCGGGCCGATCGAGAAGCTCGAGCGTCATTTGACGGATGAACCCGATAAGTGGCTCGAGCGCTGCCTCGAGTTGGGAGTGGTGCTCGCAACTGATGAGCTCGTGCCCGCGGGTCGATGGGTCACCCCTCTGGGGTCACCCCTGCGATTCGACGCCCGCTTCTTCGTCGTACGCGCGCCAAGCGGTTGGGAACCGGCTCCAGATCCAACGGAGGTGGATGGTGCGCATTGGGCGACTCCCGAGGAAGCTCTTGCCGAGCTCGCGGCAGAGAACGCAATCATGGCTCCGCCAACCATCGAGATGTTGCAGCGAATCGACGGTCACCGTGATGTGTCCGCCATTCTTTCTTCCCTTCGAAACGTCGATTGGCAGACGAAAGGAGAGGTACTGCGCGCCCGTCTATCTCCACATGTGGCGGTGGTGCTCGCTCCGAATCCCGGTTTCATGACCGGTCCAGGGACTAACACCTACGTCGTGGGATCGGGTCGCACGGTTGTGATTGATCCCGCGGTCGCAAACGTGCCCTACCTCGACTCGGTCATGGGAATCGCGGGCGAGGTCGCCGCGATCGCGATTACGCATCGTCATCCCGATCACATAGGAGGAGTTGCCGCGCTCGTCGAACGCACCGGTGCTCCGGTGTATGCATTCGGTGACGATCCCGTCGATGGCATCCGAGGTGCATGCGCTCACCGAGGGTGACGAGATCTCCTCGGGTGGTGCGTCTCTACGAGCACTTCACACGCCGGGCCACGCCTCGGATCACGTCAGCTTCGAGTTGATCGGCACCAAGAGTCTCTTTGCCGGCGACAACATTCTGGGCGAGGGAACTGCAGTGATTGCACCACCGGATGGAAACATGCGCGACTACCTCTTCAGCCTTTATCGCTTGCGCGGTCTGGAACTCGAGCGCATTTATCCGGGTCACTTCAAGGCGCTCGACGGCGGCACCGCCGTCATCGACCAATACCTTGCTCATCGTGCCGAGCGACGCCGATCGGTCCTCGAAGCACTCGAGGCACCTCGCACCGTCGACGAGATCGTCGAGAGCGTCTACGCAGACACACCGAAGCAGCTACACGACCTCGCGCGGCTTCAGGTGGTCGCAATGCTCGAGCTACTTCAAGAGGAAGAAGTGGTCGAAGCAGTAGACGAATTGTGGAGGCGCCTCGACTTTGGTGCCGAAACGTAGGGATGTAACCGAGCAGCCCACTAGAGTGGAACTAGGTTGACCACGAAGCGAGATGGAATTTCATGATCGCCAGAGACCGGCGGAGTGCCAAAAGGGGAAGTTGGGGGTGGGCCCTCAACGTCGCCGAACTCATTGCCTGGGGCACCATCTCTCTTTTGGCTGTCATCATCCTGATCTCTGAACTCCCGAATGACGTCCGCCTCAGGGGACTTGCTGCCACCGCAGGTCTCGCCGCCTGGATATGGGCACTGTTCACCTTCCTCGTCGAGAAGGCGCGCCTCAATCGCTGGGTAGGAATCGTCTTGGGGTTGACGTCGCTCGGATTCGGTGCGGCCATCTTCGGGATTCTCCACACTCACCTCCCGTCGAGCCAGCTTGCTCTGGTCGCGGCCATCGTTGCGATTTCGATGCTGAGCAACCCCGTGGCAGGTCTCGCGATTGGGATCGCCGGCAGCACTGCGTATTGGGTCGTTGCAGCTTTGACGGGTGGTGTTCCCGAGCTCGGGACGGGGCTGCTGAACACAGGAGTCTTTCTGCTCTCGGGAACGATCGCGGGCCTCTTGGCGCGCGAGGTTCGCAAGCAGTTTCACGGTCAACAGGAAGAGCACAGGCTTGCCGCAGCGGTTCGTCACAGGCTTCTCGCAGTCGTCGACGCGGTCGATGAAGCGATCGTCTTTCGTGATCGACAGGGCGCGGTGCGCGTCATCAATCGCCGGGCAGGAGCTTTGTTCGGAGTAGACCCGGATGACTTCCTGGGACTTCCGGGGGCCGAGCTCCTCAGAACCATCGCCAGGCGCACCGAGGATCCCGAAGGCTTCATGGAGACATTTCAGGAACTGAGGGCCGACCCCGAGGGTGAGCTCCGCTCGACGATCGAGCAAATAATGCCTGCGCGTCGCCAATTGCGTCTCTACTCGGGACCGACGTTCGACGAGGTCGGTGAGCTGGTCGGGCGGATCGACGTCTACACGGACATCACCGAGACGACGCAACACGCGGCAGAGGTTCAACGGCTCTATGACGAGGCACGTAAGACCGCCGAGAGCTATCAACGCAGCCTCCTTCCCGATGGCATGCCCAACCTCCCAAGGGTCAGCCTGGTTGCGCGCTACATTCCCAGCCGCGGGGAGCCGTGCAGTTTGTGGCGACTTCTATGACTTCATTGCGATGGACGACGGCAAGATGGGAATCACGCTTGGTGATGTCTGCGGTATCGGGCCGTCTGCTGCAAATGGGTCGGCCCTCGCGCGCTACACGTTGCGCACATTTTTGAGCGAGGACCCCGAACCGTCGTCCTTGTTCGAGCGAATGAACTCTCATATCTCGGGTCAGATCGACATCGACCGATTCATCAGACTGCTCTTTGGAGTTTTGGACCCTGAGCGAGCGACGTTCGAATATGTCAACGCGGGCCATGTACCACCCGTCGTCTACCGGGCCCGATCGGGGGAGGTCGAGTGGCTCGACGAGGGTGGGATTGCAATGGGCGTCGAGGACGATGCCGAGTACAAGGCGGGCCACATCGAGCTCGAGCCCGGCGACATGCTGGTTCTCTACACCGACGGTGTAACCGAGGCTCCGCGCGACTCAAGGCCCTTCGGTCAAGGCCGCTTTATGGATCTGGTGCAGCTCTACGGTGTGGGGACTCCGGGTGAGCTTGTCCAAGCGCTCAGGCGCGGAGTGGACGCTTGGGTCGGAGAGGGCGACCTTCGGGACGATCTCGCTCTGCTCGTTCTGCAGGTGGTTCCCGACTCCACGCTCGAGGAGCCCGAGCGAGAGATCGTTCTTCCGAACGAGTCCGCCCGGCTGGGCGAGATTCGCCGCTTCGTGACCGGATTCCTTGCCGATATCCGGGCTCCCGTTGAGATCAGCCAGGACGTCCTGCTCGCGGTGGGCGAGGCGGCCGCGAACGCCGCCCGGCATGGTCGCCGGCAAGAGGGCCGAACTGAAGTGAGGGTCGGCGTGAAACTCGATGGCACGGACGTCGTCGTAACGATCGCCGACGACGGAAACGGCTTCGACATGAACGAGGTCAATTCAAGAGATCACGACCGCTTCGCGGCCGGGGGCCGAGGTCTGTTCCTCATGCGGGAGCTGATGGACTTCGTGACCTTCGAGACCTCCGGCCAGGGCACGAAAGTCGTGATTCGTCACACCGTGTTCCCACCAGGAACCCCGATGAGCCCCGGCGTTGCGCGAGCGATCCATCCTTCGAGCAAGAAGCGCGATACTTGACTGTCCGGTCAATTCCAGTAAAACGGACGGGAGACGCGGGGATGTCACGGGAAGCAGTGATCGTCGAGGCAGTAAGAACGTCGCTGGGAAAGCGCAACGGAAAGTTGAGTCGGTGGCACCCGGTTGATCTGCTGGCGGAGGTGCTCAACGAGACGGTCGCACGCACGAGCATCGATGCCACTCTGGTTGACGACGTGATTTGCGGGTGCGTGAGCCAGGTCGGAGAGCAGTCGCTCAACGTCGGGCGCAACGCCTGGCTGGCCGCCGATCTCCCCGAGGAAGTGCCCGCAACTACAGTCGACCGGCAGTGCGGCTCGAGCCAGCAGGCTGCGCACTTCGCTGCCCAGGGAGTCATTGCCGGCGCTTACGACGTCGCTATCGCGTGCGGCGTCGAATCGATGAGCCGCGTTCCCATGGGCTCGAGCGCCCAGGCCCCCGGCTTCCCCTTCCCCGACAGCCTCATGGGCAGGTACGAGGGGGGACTCGTCCCGCAGGGAATTTCGGCCGAGATCATCTCCGAGCGGTGGAGCATCACCCGCGAGGAGGCCGACCGGTTCGGCGCTAGGAGCCACGAGCGAGCCTTGAAAGCGACCGAGGCGGGAGCCTTCAAGAACGAGATCCTCCCGATCAAGGTCGAAGACGATCTCTTCGAGGTCGATGAGGGAATGCGAACGCCGAATCTCGAGAAGATGGCCACACTGCAGACCGCCTTCAAGGAGGACGGCATCGTGACGGCCGGCAACTCGTCGCAGATCACCGACGGCGCATCGGCCGTCCTGATCACCACTCCAGAGAGGGCCGAGGAGCTGGGCCTTCGCCCCCGGGCCCGGTTCGTGAACTTCGCTGTGGCCGGCACCGATCCGATCACCATGTTGACCGGCCCCATCCCCGCGACCCGCAAGATCCTCGCCAAGGCCGGACTGGACATCGAGGACATCGACCTGGTCGAGATCAACGAGGCCTTTGCGAGTGTCGTGCTCGCGTGGAAGAAGGAGCTCGAGATCGACGACGCCTGGTTCGACGAGCATGTAAACGTGCACGGCGGGGCGATTGCGTTGGGTCACCCACTCGGAGCCTCCGGCACGAGACTGATGGCCACCGGTCTCAACGCTCTCGAGCAGCGCGAGGGTCGATACCTGCTGCAGACGATGTGCGAGGGCGGGGGCCTGGCGAACGCCACCCTGCTGGAGCGCCTGAGCTAGGGGCAAGTCAAAGGCAAAACCGGCATCAAAGGGAAAAGTTGGTCGGGGCGTGGCTCACATGAGGTCCGCTTCAGGCGTCCTAGCGACCTTTGGTGAATCATGCCCGCCTAGAGCGGGCATGGATTGCCAAACGTCTGGTATCTCGGATTTTTGGGACGCCCACCCCCGCTTGAAGCGGCCAGATCACCCCGGCCCCCACTCAATTCCGCCCCTTGGTGCCCGGTTTTGGGTTTCAGCCTTCCTAGACCGGGCGTAGGGGTGGTTTGCCGCCTTCTCTGATCAGGTTCATCGGCTCCATGCAGTGGGTCGGGGCCTTGTCCCTGGCCGCTTTCTCGACCTTCAGCTCCAGGCCGCAGTTGCCGCAGACGTACTTCAGCCCGTACTCGCTGATGTCGGTGACCTCAGGCTCAGGGGGAATGTCGCCCATGGTCCGGACGTAGCGGACCCCAAAGATCAAGATCCCGAGGAACATCAGGACACCTGTGATCGAGCGGTAGTAACCGAAGGCCTCGCCCAGAGCGACCATTGCCCCCAGGGCGAGGACGATGACGACGATGCGGGGTCTGCTCACGGCCGAAACGCTCCTGCCGGTGGGGTTTGATCCACAGGCCTATCCACAGCTGGGGAAAACCACATCCTTGTAATTTCGAGCCCGTGAGCCGTCAGTGCCACCTCGTGGCCACGACGAAGGCTGCCAGGATCAGTCCGAGCCCGACGAAGAGCCAGGGGCCATCGCCCTCGAAAACGATATAGAAGGCGAGGATCAAGCCCACCCCGAGACCCATGAGACCGAAGAAGAGCCACCCGACCCAAGGAGGTGAGGTCTTCGGCTTCGGTTTTGGCGGCGGCTGGTGCTGGAATTGCTTGCGCTTCGACTTGCTCTTCGGCATAGGAGTGAATAGTAGCCGAGGGAATATCCTGGTTTCGCATGAGAGTTCTGAGAACCCTGGGCAAATTCCTTATCTCGGTGGGCTTTGGAGTCCTGCTCTTCGTCGCGTGGACTCTCTGGGGTACGGGTCTCTCGACCGACCGAGCTCAGGCCGGCCTCGAGGAGGACTTCGTCCGTCAGGAGCCCATCGAGGCCCGCGACCTCTCACGCCAGGGAGTCCAGAGCGTGAGTGTTCCTGACTCGTTCAAGCCCGGGCGGGGCGAGGCGGTTTTTCGAATCGTGATCCCGAAGCTCGACGTCCACGAGATGGTTGTCGAAGGCGTGGACACCGAGTCCCTCAGAAAAGGACCCGGCCACTACCCCGACTGTCGCCGGGGATTCACCAAGCCACTCTGCACCGATCAGGAGGAGGTCTGGCCGGGCGAGGTCAGGCCGCGTGATCATCTCCGGGCACCGGACGACCTACGGGGCACCCTTTTACGACATCGACAAGCTGAGTAAAGGGGCGACGAGATTCGGTTGGAAACCAAGTGGGGCGACTTCACCTATGAGGTGACCGGAAGTGAAATCGTTCCCCCCAACGCCCAGGACATTGCGACGCCTGATAAGTGATGAGCCGGAACTCGTTCTTACGACATGCAACCCTCGGTTTTCGGCTGCCGAGCGCCTCATCGTCTCGGCCAGGTTGTCGGAGGTCATCGCAGTGAGCAGTCATCCGCTCGGGCGAAGGCCCGTCCTTCAAGAAGCGTCGTTCCTGGAAATCGCGCCTGCTGGAACTGTCGTTGTGGGTGGCGATCGCTATCGCCACCGCCGTCATCCTCGTCATGCTTTCCGAGCAACTCCTTCCAAGCAACTTCTGAGTCCGTTTGACGATGCTCTCTTCGGGATATGGCAAAAGCGAGTGCCGAGGACCGAAGGAGAGCGTCATGGCTAAGGATCACGGACCGAGTGTCAAAGACGACGAGCAGTACGAAGCGCTGCGGAAGCAGGGGGAGTCCAAGGAGAAGGCCGCCCGTATCGCAAACGCGTCCAGCAACGAAGGTCGATCCAAGGTCGGGGAACGTGGTGGCGAATCTGGCAGCTACGAGGACTGGAGTGTGGACGACCTACAGAAGCGCGCTGCAGAGATCGGCATCGAAGGCCGGTCCGACATGAACAAAGGCGATCTCATCAAGGCTCTTCGCAACCACTAACTCGTGCAGTAAGCCTGAAGGGTGCAGCCCGCTGGTGCCCCAGCAGAATTGGACTACGCTCGCACCGTGCGCCTGTTACTCGTCGACAACTTCGACTCATTCGTCTACAACCTTGCACAAGCCTTCGGGTCTCTGGGGGCCGAGCCAGTCGTGCTTCGCAACGATGTCTCTGTTGAGCACTTGGCGTCAACTTCGCCCGACGCAGTCGTGATCTCGCCCGGACCCGGGGCACCCGAAGACGCAGGTGTGTCGATGGATGCAATCAGATACTTCGCCGGGCGAGTGCCGGTGTTCGGTGTGTGCCTGGGACACCAGTGCATCGGCGAGGTATACGGCGGAACCGTCGTGAGATCCGAAGTGGGTCCCGTTCATGGAAAGACGTCATCCATCGAACACGAGGGAACCGGCGTGTTTGCCGGGCTGACGGAGCCGATGGAGGCAACGCGTTATCACTCGTTGTGCGTGCGGGAGTCGGATCTCCCTGACGTGCTCGCGATCACAGCGCGAGCGGAAGACGGAACCATCATGGGACTACGTCACCGGCACCTTGCCGTCGAGGGTGTTCAGTTTCACCCCGAGTCTGTGCTGAGCCCGGAGGGTACGCGTCTTCTGGACAACTTGTTACAACAGGCGAGCTAGGAAATAGCGTCGACGGCAGTGCGAAGAGCAACGGCATAGTCGATGTGTCCGTCACCCGCACCAGATTTGTATCCGCCGTAAATCGCATGGCCGGCCTCGAGCCAGAAGCAGTCCACCTTTGCGAAGCCAGCATCAGCTAGCCACTCGAGCTGATCGGCGAGCCGGGAGGGTTGATCCATCGGATCAGGCACCCGGTAGATGTTCCACTCGGTGCTGCGGAAGAGGTCGAAGAGCTCGTCTTGCCCGACGGCCTCCGCTTGATGTCGCGCGCTCTCGTCCCACGACGAAGCGAAGAGCTCTTGCGCTTGAGGACTAGCTGGCTCGACGAGATCCGCGACAACAAGGGCAGACCTCTCCGAGGAGAGCCGGCCGACGTCCTCGAAAAGCCGTTTCTTCCCCGGCCCATCGAGATGGTGAATCACGAGCGACGAGACCACCGCGTCCGCCCCCTCGAGATGAAAGCGCCAGTCGTCTGCCGCGAGATCCATCGAGTCGACACGGATACGGTCACCATGAGGGGCGAGCCGCCGAGCAGATGCTTCCCGCATGGTGGCCGAGCCATCCAATTCCGTTATCCGGGCGTTGGGAAACAACTCGGCGAGAGTGTGGCCGAGGATTCCCTCACCGCAACCAATTTCAACGATGCTGAAGTCGTCGGTCGAGTTGAACGGAAGCAGGGTTGCGATAGACGCAAGCTGATGGACCCTCGAGGGGACGGCCACCGGCGCGAGTCGCCGGTAAACATTCGAATCGTCCTCGTTCCACACCGGTGGATCTGCCACGAAGCCCCCCTTCACGTCCCTCAAGTCGTTCGCGTGGAGTTCATGCTCGTTCGAAAGAAGCCCACACCAGTGGATACCACCGTGGACGGAGGGTCGGTCTAGGGGTCCACTTCTTGGACGAAGAGCGTGACGCTGTCGCCGGCTTGGACCGGCTCCCCCGGTTCGGGGTCCTGGGAGCAGACTGTGTCGGGCGGCTGCGGGCAGGGCTCGGGCGATCCCTCTTGAGACACATCGAGTCCGAATTCGTCCTCGAGGAACGCCTCGGCCTCGTCGGCGTCGTCGCCCGTAACGTCCGGCATCTCGAACTCAGACCCCTCTGACACCAAGATCTGAACTGTGTCGCCCTCCTCCAGTTCCGCGCCTGCGTCCGGATCCTGAGCGATCACGATGCCCTCGTCCGCCTCGTCGCTCGGCTCCGTCACGACCTCGGCGATCAGCCCCTCGGCCTCGATGGCGGCCACGGCATCACCCTCGGGGAGACCGACGACGTCGGGGACGGTGGCAGTAACGACCCCCGTGGATAAAACGATGTTGACGGGTTCGCCCTCGTTGACGAGCTCACCCGACCCCGGATTCTGCTCGATGACGGTGCCCTCGGCGGCGTCGGAGCTCTCGCGTCTCACCCTGCCCAGCTCGAGGCCAACCTGATCGAGAGCGTCCTCGGCCTGGTCTTCGGTGAGCGTCAGCAAGTTCGGGACCGTCACCTCGCCGGGGCCACTGGAGACAAAGATCGTGACCGTGTCGCCCTCCTCTGCGGTGGCTCCAGCCTCGGGGTCCTGTCTGAAAACGTCGCCTTGGTCGACCTCCGCGTTGGAACGATTTCGCGATTGGACCTCGAGTCCCGCGTCCTCGAGCTCGTTCGTTGCGCGCTCCTCGCTGAGCCCAACGACATCGGGAACGTCAACCTCTTCAGCCCCGCCAAGGATGTTCGCCAGTAGGAAGCCCCCCAGCGCGAGAAGTCCGAGCACGAGCAGGGTGATCAAGATGTACCTGCCGGTCTTGCTCTTCTCTTCCTCCGGGAAGTCGTCGAAAACCTGTGTCTCGGACATGACCTGAGTCCCGCTGGCCGCAAGGAATGGAGTCGCGTTCACACGCTGGCCGGCGAGGAACCGGTCGAGATCCTCTGCCATTTCGTTGGCGTTCGCGTAACGGTTGTCGGGGTTTTTGGACATCGCCTTCATGACGATCGCGTCCAATGCTTCGGGGACGTCCGAATTCACCGCGGAGGGCCTCTCCGGCGTTTCACGTACGTGCTTGTACGCGATCGAAAGAGGCGTGTCGCCGGAGAACGGCGCATCACCCGTCAATGCCTCGTGCAGCACGCAGCCGAGCGAGTAGACGTCGCTCCTCGCGTCGACCGGATTTCCCTGCGCCTGTTCGGGCGAGAGATAGGCGGCAGTTCCGATGACCATTCCTGTTTGCGTCATCGTGGCCTCGGCATCTCCACCGAGAGCGCGCGCGATGCCGAAGTCCGTCACCTTTGTCTGGCCGTTGTTCGTGATCATGATGTTGTGAGGCTTGATGTCGCGGTGCACGATTCCGGCCTCGTGTGCCCGCCCCAGTCCATTGGCGGTGTCTCGAGCTATCTCGGCCGCGCGCTCCGGCATGAGAGCGCCATCGTCGTCCAGTACCTCGGAGAGAGACCGGCCCTCGATGAGCTCCATGACGATGAAGTAGCGGTTGTCTTCGTCCCCGTAGTCGTAAAGCGCAACGATGTTGGGATGGTTGAGCCCGGCCGCGTTCTGAGCCTCTCGCCTGAAGCGCTCGACGAACGAGCGGTCGCTGGAGAGCCTCTCACTTAGAACCTTCAGAGCGACTTCACGTCCGAGCAGTTCGTCACGGGCGCGGTAAACGCGGGCCATCCCCCCCGTCCCGAGGAGGCCGATCACGCGGTACCGGTTTCCGTAAAGCTCGTCAGTCGGGGTGGTCAATCGTCATCCTTCGGTGGCTTTGGCTGTTTCTCGGGTTTGTCGTGGCCCTTTCCCGGAGGCGGGCCCCTCGTCGTCCTCGTCGTCTTCATCGTCTCCGGGATCCTCGGCACCCGTGCTAATGGTCAGGGTAACGGTGTCGCCCTCCGAAACGGCGGAACCGGGGGCCGGTGTAGCCGCAGATACGACGCCCGGAGTGGGGAAATCGTTGCTTGGGGCTTCGGTGCTCTCGACGGTCAATCCGAGCTCGTTGGACAGCTGGTCGGACACCTCATCGAACGGTCGGCCGAGGACGTCGTCGGGAACGGTCACCTGCGCCGGTGCTTGCTCCTCCTCGGCCGCGGTCGGCTGTCCTGCCTCCGCCGCCACCCCGCTGTTGTTCAGAACGCTGCGGCTCCTCGTCTCCCGACGCCAGGCGGAAAGCCAGGAGGGCGATCGCGACGACAATCAGGGCGGCGAATGACAGAAGAACGGCGCGGCCTACCCGCTGCGCATCCCACTCGCCGGTCAAAGGGCGTTCGACCGTGCTCTGGCTGGTTGCATCGAGCACGGCGGTCGGGCTCCCGCCGGCTGCGGCAGCCCCTACAGGCCCCGGTGATCCCAATCCCGAGCTTTGGTAGAGCTCGTTCCTGAGGGCGCTCGCCATCGCGTTCGCGTCCGGGAAACGGTCGGATGCATCCTTGCTGGTTGCCCGCCGAACGATCTCGTCGAATCCGGGAGAGATGCTTGGATTCACGCTGCTCGGGGGCGGAAGCTCGTCAGCCATGTGTCGCATTGCGATGGCGACGGGGGAGTCTCCTGTGAAGGGAACCGTTCCAACGAGCATTTCGTAGAGGACTATCCCTGTGGAGTATTGATCGGTCGCTGGCCCGATGGTGTCGCCGGATGCTTGTTCGGGCGAGAGATAGTGAGCAGTGCCGAGCACCGACCCCGCCGCGGTCAGAGTTGCATCACCCACAGCACGCGCGATTCCAAAGTCGGTCACCTTCACCTTTTCCTGCCAACCGGTCGCGCTCGTGGACCGTTCTCTCTTGGTGACGATGATGTTCGCGGGCTTGATGTCGCGGTGAATGACGCCTGCGGAATGCGCGTGATGCAAGGCATCGAGCGTCCCCGCCGCGATGAGGGCCGAGCGCTCCTGGCTCAATGGGCTTTCGACGCGCATCAACTCGGCCAGGTCGTGGCCGTCGATGAACTCCATGACGAAGAAGTAGTGGTCGGCCTCTTCGCCGTAGTCGTATACGCCCGCGATGTTGGGGTGCGACAGAGCCGCAACCGCGCGGGCCTCGCGTCTAAATCGTTCGACGAAGCGTGGGTCGCCCGCGAGGTCGTCGCGAAGGATCTTCACTGCCACCGTGCGCCCCAGCCGTTCGTCCGTTGCTTTGTGGACGGTCCCCATGCCTCCGGCGGCGATCACCTCGACGAGGACGTAGCGCCCCGCAAGCTTGGTCCCGTTCACCAGCCGTTGATATTCCTATCTGCCTCGATCAGTGCCCGAGCGATCGGCGCGGCGACCTGTCCTCCAGTCGCCTCCGATCCGAGCGATCCGCCGTTTTCGACGATGACCGCGACGGCGATCCGGGGGTCGTCACCACTGGGTCCGGCGAAACAGATGAACCACGCGTGGGGATTGGCACCCTCGGCCGTCTGTGCCGTTCCGGTCTTGCCGGCGACCACCACACCGGGAATCTGGGCGGCCGTCCCCGTTCCGTTCTCGACGACGTTGCGCATCATTCCGCCGAGCGTGTTAGCCGTCGTGGTCGACATCGCGTTCCCCAGCGTTTCGGGGCTAAATCGTTCCACGATCCCCTCGGAGTCGATGATCTCATCGGCGAGGCGCGGCCGGGGTACCTCACCGTCGTTCGCGATCGTGGCCGCAACCAGCAGCATCTGCAGCGGAGTGGCCACCACGTCTCCTTGTCCGATTGCGCTCAGAGAACGGCGGGGAAGGTTGTCCTCGTCCGCTTCGAGAAACGTACTGGGCTCCGTGCGCAGGTCGAAGGGGATGGCGGAGTTGAACCCCAAGCCCTCTGCCATGTCGGCTATTTCGTCTGGGAACCTTCTGGCCGAGGTCGGCAAAGGTCGTGTTGCACGAAATTGTCAGAGCGAGCTCGAGCGTGATCGTGCCCCCTCCAGCACAGGTCCCACCCGAGAAGTTGCTGATGGTTGCGTCAGTTTGCGGCAGGTCATAGGAGGTCGGGTCGTCGAATGTCGAACTCGGCGTGAACCGGCCTGACTCCAGGGCGGCCGCGGCGGTCACAACCTTGAAGGTCGAACCCGGTGGATACCCTCGCTGCGTGGCGAGGTTGATCAACGGGGAGGTGGGCGAGTTTGGATTGAGCGCAGCCCGGCCCTGTCTCTGAACTCGGGGGTCGTGCGAGGCAAGTGGGTTCGGGTCGAAGCTGGGGTTATTCCACATCGCAAGGATCTTGCCGTTGTTGGGGTCCATCGCCACGACGGATCCGCGCTGGTCACCAAGCTGCTCGCGAGCGATCTGCTGCATCTCCGAGTTGATCGTCACGCGCACGTTGTCACCCAGTTCGCCGGAGCCGAACAAGTTGTCCTGGATGTCCTGCATCGAGATGACACCAGATTCGCCGAGCAATTCGTCGTTGTACGCACTCTCGATACCCGAGGTCCCGAACAGGAAAGAGTAGAAGCCAGTGGTGTGTCCGAAAAGGTCGCCCTCGGGATATCGGCGTTCGAAACGAAGGCGCCCGCCCGTGTCAACGCTTCGCGCGATCGTCACTGTGTCTTCAGTGATGATCTCCCCGCGCTTGATCGAGTACTCCTGAAGCAGTCGACGGGAGTTTGCCGGGTTGGATGCGATCTCTTCCGCAGCAAAGATCTGCAGCCGGTTGAGCTGCGCGAACACCAGCAGCAGCATCACCACGCTTGCGATTCCCACACGAGTGATCTGTCTCTCCATCTACCTGCCCCCGATAAGAATCTCGCCGGTGCGTGCAGGGTCGGGTTCGGATGCGTTCTGGTCGCTGATGCGGATCACAATCGCCCACAAAATGAAGTTGGCGAGCATGCTCGAACCGCCGAACGACATGAAGGGCAGAGTGATTCCTGTAAGCGGCAGGGTGCTCGTTACCCCTCCGAGAATGATGAAGGTCTGAATCGCGAAGATGGCCGTCAACCCGCATGCAAGCAGTTGGCCGAAGTCGTTCCGGCAACTGAGTGCCACCCGAAACCCTCGCGCGAAGAGGAGTACGAAGGTGACGATGACTGCAGCGGTTCCCATCAAGCCCAGTTCCTCGCCGATCACCGCAAAGATGAAGTCCGTCTGAGCTGCGGGGATGATGTCGGGCCGTCCTTGGCCCCAGCCCGTGCCAAAGAGACCGCCCGTTGCGAATGCAAACAGAGACTGAGCGAGTTGGAACGAGTCGCCTTGAATGTAGTCGGGATTGAAAGGATCGAGCCAGGTCTGGACGCGCACCTGGACGTGGCTGAACATGGAGTAGCCAAGGAACGCGCCAGCACCGAATAGCACCAGTCCAAAGAGCACGTAAACAATGCGGGCGGTGGCGACGTAGATCATGACGAGGAAGATCGAGAAGAACAGAAGACTCGACCCGAGGTCCCTCAGGTAGAACATCGTCAGAAGCGAGATTCCCCACATCAACAGCAATGGACCGAAGTGCTTGAGGTCGGGGAAATGGAAAGGTCCGATCTTTCGACTAGCGATAGCCAGCAGTTCCTTACGCTCCGCTAGGTACGCGGCGAAGAAGACGACCAGGCAGATCTTCGCTAGCTCTCCCGGCTGAAAACTGTAGGAGCCAAATCGGAGCCACAGCCGCGCGCCGTTGATCGTCGCCCCCAATGGCGAGAGAGGCAACAGGAGGAGAACGATTCCCGCAAATCCGAGGATGTACTTGTAGCGCGCTAGAACTCTGTAGTCCCTGAGGAAGATCAAAGTCCCGGCGAAGCACAGCAATCCGACTGCCGTCCAAACCACTTGAGCGGGGCCGAAACCGCTCGGCTCGGGGTCCAACCGGTACACGGCAGCAAGCCCGATGAGGTTGAGACCAGCAATCAATGGCAGCACGAGTGGGTCAGACTGGCGCGCAACCTTGCGAACGAGAACGTGCACGCAGATGTAGCCCACCGCTACTGTCGCGATGAGTGGTGCTGCGATTCGCAGTCTGTCGTCGATGTCGCGCGCCAGCGCAACGAGAGCCATCGCGCCACTGCCGACCACGAGGGCGATTATCAAGAGCGTGAGTTCGCTATTACGGCGAGCAGGGGAACGAACCGCCACGTCAGTCCCTATTGTTGTTGCCGTTGTTGTTGCTGTTGCGGTCAGGTTGCCGGCTGTCTTCGCGCTCGCGCTCTTCGGCTTCGACCTGCTCCTCGAGAATCGCGACGTGCGACCGGGCGTCCTCCAGTGAATCCTTCTTGATTCCGTCGGCTACGTTCGCAGCCAGAAAATCAGGGAGTTGCGTGGCTCTGAGGTCGGAGACTTCGACCTCCTCGTTCAAGCTGAGTCCGGCGATCTCTTCTGGAATGCCCTCGTAGACCGTGACGAAGCCGTCGTCGTTCACGCCGACGTACCAGGAGTTGCCGAGCAGGTACCTGACTCCGAAGAAGGCCGCCACGCCCAACAGCAGGACGATGACGAGAGCCACGACCAGCTTCCGGGGCCATCTGCGCGCCGGAGGTTCGTCGTGGGTCTCGTCCCGGGTGGGCGTCGGCTGCTCCTCGCGACGATCGGGTTCAGGCGGTGCCGCGACGACGCCGGCGTAGGTCAGTTCGCTACTCGACGGCGCAGCTGCGGAGCCGGCAATGGATCCGGGGCTTTCGGCAGTGGATTCTCTACGTGACTCCATCGACGCCCCGGCCCCCTGCGAGTCTTCGGCACCGATGTCCACGATCACGACCGTGATGTTGTCTTCGCCGCCGGCGTCGTTGGCCGCATCGACCAGACGCTCGGCTGCGACCTGTGGATCCGGTTCCTGGGTGAGCAGCGAGGCGATGGTGTCGAAATCGATCATCGAGGACAACCCGTCCGAACAGATGAGTATCCGGTCGCCCTCGACCACGTCCACCGTCAAAAGGTCGACCTCGACCTCGGAGTCGACTCCGAGGGCGCGCGTCACGATGCTGCGCTGCGGGTGCCTCTCAGCGTCATCGGCGGAAAGTCTGCCCTCTTTGACCATGCGTCCAACGAGTGTGTGGTCCTCGGTTATCTGGGTGAGAGTTCCTCCGCGCAGGAGATAGGCGCGCGAGTCGCCGACATGAGCGAATTGGGCCTTGGACGATTCCAGCATCAACAATGTGCACGTCGTCCCCATGCCGCGGAGAGTGGAGTCGCCTTCGGCCTTCTCGAAGATCCGGGAGTTCGCCGCGAGCACCAGAGCGGCAAGTGTGTTCGGGTCCTCCGCCCTTGCCGATGACGACTCTTCCTTGATGGTGTCGATCGCGGTCGACGAGGCGATATCACCGGCGACGTGACCACCCATTCCGTCAGCAACAACGAAGAGCGGTTCGTGCACGAGATAAGAGTCCTCGTTCACCTCGCGACGCCGGCCCACGTCTGTCTTGACGCCGATCCGATAACTCACTTCCGCATCTCCAGCACCGTCTTTCCGATCTTGACCCGATCACCACGTGAAAGCTCCGCCGGCGAGGTGAGCCTTCGGCGGTTCAAATAGGTCCCGTTCGTGGAGCCGAGGTCCTCGACGAAGTACGAGTCACCATCCGCGTAGAACCGAGCGTGAACTTGAGAGACATAGGTGTCGTCGACAACGATCTGACACTTCTCAGCCCTTCCAATGGTTAGTTCCTCTCCGAGTCCGTAGGACTTGCCCTTGAGGGGTCCCTCGATCACCGCTAGTTTGCGAGGAGCTTTCTTGGAACGTTTCGATGGTGGTCGCGGTGCCGGCGCTGGCGGTCTTGAGGAACCTTGGACGCGAGCCGCTGAGGGACGCAGCTCGAGGTAGACAGCCTTAACCGCTCGAGCAACGAAGATGTAAAGCACGATCAGAAAGACGTACTTGAGGAGATTGAGAACCAGTTCGGGCATCTAGTCCCCCTCTGCTCGGAATTCGACCTCGCTCGTGCCGAACGAGATCCGATCTCCGTTGGACAGAGAGTGCTCCTTGGCCAGCTTGCCGTTGACGACCGAGCCATTGGTTGAACCCAGGTCCACTAACTTCCACTTGTCGCCCTCTTGGCGAAGCTCTGCGTGGCGTCTGCTGACGTTCGAGTCGCTGATAACCACATCGTTGGTCGAAAGCCGCCCGATGGTGATGGGCGAACGCGTGAGCGAGATTCGCTCGCGTGGTTTACCCGTCTCATCGAGGACCTGGAGCTCGGCCCCCTTCGTGCGCTCGATGCCCATTCGGTCGGCGGTGTGGCTGCTGATTGCTCCCGTCGAGTTCACGTCCTGAGCAGACTTCGGCTCGCGTGTCGACACCTGAGGCACAACGCGGTCCGGATCGGCAGCGAGCGCGGCCTCGACTCTGAACTCTCCCCTGCCCAACTTCTCTTCTGGGATGAATGCAATCCTCGGCAGGCCCATCAGGTTGAAGCGTCGTTCCTTCGCTTTGTCGATGACGAGTTCGGAGAACTCGCGCCTCAGACCATCGGCCATCGGCTCGAAGCGCTGGTAGTCATCGGGGCCGATGAACACTTGGAAATCGTTAGGGGCATAGGTCCGGTTGACCGAGACCGTTCGGTTTTCCTCCATCTCGCGCAGAATCCGCCGGCCGACTTCGACCGGCTGCAGGCCCGAGCGGAAGACTTTGGTGAAGAAGCCCTCCATCAGGCCCTCGAGCCGCTTTTCGAGATCCCTGGCAACTCCCATGCGAGTGTGGATTATCCCCCCGATGGCGAGTCCCCACTCTCCTTTGCGGTCCCGCCGAGCCGACCCCGCGCTCCTTTGCGGTCCCGCCGAGACGACCCCGCGCTCCTTTGCGGTCCCGCCGAGCCGACCCCGCGCGCGACGCGTAACATCTCGGGAGCCGGGCGCAAGTATTCTGTTGAGCCCACTCGGGCGAGTGGTGGAACGGCAGACACGCAGGCTTCAGGAGCCTGTGCTCGCAAGAGCGTGAGGGTTCAAATCCCTCCTCGCCCACCGATCAAGCGAACACTCAGCCTCTGCCCCCAGGATCTGGGCGAGCCGGTACAGACCAGTCCCGCTAGTCTCCGATGCGTGAGCACGACGTTGCAGCAGTCCCTCGATGAAGTGGCGGACGAGTCCGGTTTCTCAGGCGTGGCTCAGGTCCTGAGGGGTGAAAAGGTGCTCTACGAGAGGGCGAGTGGCTTCGCCGATCGCGCCCACGAGGTGCCCAACACGGCGGAGACTCGCTTCGGGATGGCCAGCGGATGCAAGGGGTTCACGGCGCTGGTCGTCATGTCCCTCGTCAACGATGGGGTGCTCGACCTCAGTACGACTGTACGAAGCGTGCTGGGTGACGAGCTCGACGAGATCGATCCGGGAGTGACAGTCGCTCATCTGATCTCGCACACCTCAGGCATCGGGGATTACCTCGACGAGAGCATCGCCCGCGACATCGCGGAATACACCCTGGCCGTGCCCGTGCACCAGCTCTCCAGCACTGCCGACTATCTTGCCGTGCTCCGGGGCTACCCGACGAAGTTTCCGCCAGGCGAGCGCTTCGAGTATTGCAACGGGGGTTTCGTCGTCCTCGCTCTCATGGCCGAGATTGCGGCCCAAACGAGCTTCTACGAACTAGCCGCTCGGCGGGTTTTCGAGCCGGCAGGCATGATTGCCACCGAGTACCTCCGAATGGATCAGCTGCCCGGATCGGCCGCCATCGGCTATCTGCCTACAGAGGATGGCTGGCGTACGAACCACTTTCATCTGCCGATTCGGGGCTCCGGCGATGGCGGTTGTTACTCGACGCTGGGCGACATGGCCCGGTTCTGGCCAGGGCTGTTCGAAGGCAAGATCCTGCCGCGGCCTCTTGTGGACGAGATGGTCCGCCCTCGGTTCGACGTGCCCTCGGAGGGTCTTCGCTACGCCCTTGGATTCTGGATCCGGACCGATCGAGAGACGGTGTTGCTCGAGGGCATGGATGTGGGGGTTTCGTTCCGCTCGGTGTACGACCCGGCCTCCAGGATGCTGTACACGGTGATCTCCAATGAGGCCTACGGCGCCTGGCCCTTGGTGAAAGAGCTCGACCGGTGGGTGCCCGACCTCGCCCAGGAGACCGGCTGAGCCCTCAGAGTCCCTACAAGTGAGGCTGTTTTTCTTGTCGGTTTGCTACTAGAGTAGTAGGCCGTCGTACGTCCTCCTCTGGTGTAATGGCTTCTGGTCGGAGGATTCTCGCTTCGCGCTGGCATTCGAGGAGCAACGACGGTTTGAGAAGGTCGGGCCACCGAGGTCCGCAAACACAAGGGGGAGGACTGTTCATGCGATCAGTCAAACGGGGGAAGTTGGGTGCGCTGGCCTTGCTGGTCGCGCTCAGTCTCCTAGCAGCTGCGTGTAGCGCCGAGGACAGCGGTGGAGGTGGAGACGAAGGCGAAGACACTGGTGAGGCGACAGCGACTATGGCTTTCGGCACCTCGGCCGATCCGATCGTGCTCGACGGAGCTTTGGTGTCCGATGGTGAATCCCTAAGGGCGATCGACCAGATCTTCGAGGGACTCGTAACACTCGAGCCGGGTGGCACTGAGGTCGTTCCCGGTCTCGCCAAGGACTGGGAGATCTCCGAGGACGGGCTCACGTACACGTTCAACCTTCAGGAGGGCGTCACCTTCCACGACGGCGAGGAGTTCAACGCCGAGGCCGTCTGCTTCAACTTCGACCGTTGGTACAACTTCAAGGGCCCCCTCCAGAACCCCGCGGCCAGCTACTACTGGCAGACTGTGTTCGGCGGTTTCAGCGACGGCAAGACCGAGTCACTCTACGAGAGCTGCGAGGCCGACAGAGGAACTCGTCGTCACGCTGAACCTCACGAAGCCCTCGACCTCGACTCTTGCCGCGCTCGCCCTGACCAGCTTCACAATTGCCAGCCCCGCTGCCCTCGAGGAGTTCGAGGCGGACAAGGGCCAGGTCGATGCAGAGGGCATCTTCTCGCCTGCCGGCACTTATGCAACGGAGCACCCGACCGGCACCGGACCATTCATGTTCGAGGAATGGCAGCGAGGTGACCGTCTCGTCATGACCCGCAACCCCGACTACTGGGGTGACGCGCCGGGCAACATCGAGACTCTTATATTCCAGCCGATCCCCGACCCAGCCGCCCGTCTGCAAGCTCTGCAATCTGGTGAGATCCAGGGTTTCGACCTCGTCGATCCGCAGGACTATCCGACGATTGAGGACGACGACCAGCTTCAGCTCCTTAACCGGCCCGCTTTCAACATCGCCTACATCGGCTTCAACCAGGCGGTCAAGCCGCTTGATGACATTGCCGTTCGTCAGGCGATCGCTCACGCGGTCGATCGCGAAGAGATCGTTTCGGGTTTCTACGCCGGTCAGGGCGAGGTGGCCACGCAGTTCATGCCACCAGAGCTCTTCGGTTACTCAGAGGATGTCACGACCTACGAGTACGACCCCGAGGAGTCCAAGCGACTTCTCGAGGAGGCCGGTTACGACCTTCCGGTCCAGATCGATTTCGCTTATCCGACGGACGTCGAGCGTCCGTACATGCCGGACCCGCAGGCCAACTTCGAAGCGATGGTCGCTGACCTCGAGGAGTGCTGCTTCGAGATCCAGCAGAAGTCGGCCACCTGGACCCCCGACTACCTCGACAACGTCGACAACGGTCGGTACGGGCTCTACCTACTGGGATGGACGGGCGACTTCGGGGACCCGGACAACTTCATCGGGACCTTCTTCCAGACCCCGCAGCCAGCCTGGGGGTTCGAGAACCAGGAGATCTTCGACGCTCTCGACGCGGCGGAGACTGAGACCGATGAGGCGACCAGGACCGGGCTGTACGAAGAGGCCAACAACCTCATCATGGACTTCCTGCCCGGACTCCCGTACGCCCACACCGAGCCCGGCTTGGGGTTCGCTGCCAACGTGACCGGTTATGTGCCGAGTCCGGTGAGCCTCGAGCAGTTCTCTGAAGTGACGGTCGAAGGCGGCCAGTAGCGACGGTTAATCCCGTCTGAGGTAAGAGCGAGGCACCTTTTGGTGCCTCGCTCTTCCTCGGTGTCGCTCGGGTAGCCTTGCCTCGAGATGCTCAACTACGCCCTGCGTCGCGTGATTCTCACCATTCCCATTCTCTTGGGACTGTCCATCATTCTGTTCGTGTTCGTTCGCGCGCTCCCCGGGGGCCCTGAGGACGCCCTTCTAGGGGAAAGGGGAACGGACGAGCAGGAGGCGCAGATCCGGGACGAGCTAGGACTCAACGAACCCATTTACGTGCAGTACGGGCTTTACATGAAGAACGTCTTGTCGGGCAACCTCGGCGTCAGCACCAGTACGCGCCAGCCGATTACCGAGGAGCTCAGGCTGCGCTTTCCCGCCACCTTCGAGTTGGCGATCGCGGCCATGCTCTTCGCCATTGTCATCGGGGTGCCGCTCGGCTTCATTGCAGCGAAGCGCTACCAGGGAGTGCTCGACAACACGAGCTTGGTTCTATCGCTTATCGGAATCAGTTTTCCGGTCTTCTTTCTCGCGTTGCTCTTGAAATACGTCTTTGCGATCAGACTCGGCCTCTTGCCGACCATCGGACGCCTGGACATCACGCGTTCTCTCGAGCATCCGACCAACCTCTACGTTCTAGATTCGATCATTGCAAGGGACCCGGCGGCGTTGTGGGACACGCTTAAGCACCTAGTTCTTCCCGCCATCGCTCTCGGGACGATTCCCCTCGCGATCATTGCCCGTGTCACCCGCGCAGCAGTATTGGACGTCACCAGTGCCGACTATGTTCGGACTGCGCAGGCAAAGGGTCTCGATCCACGTGTCGTGGACCGCCGGCACATCATGAAGAACGCCATGTTGCCAGTGGTCACGATCGTTGGCCTGTGGGCCGGTTTGCTGCTTACTGGAGCGGTGTTGACGGAGAGCGTCTTTGCCTGGCCGGGCCTTGGAAGCTGGATCCTCGAAGCGATCAGGTTCCGCGACTACGCGGTTCTCCAGGGAGGCATTTTGTTCTTCGCAGTACTGATCGTGTTCGTAAACCTGCTGGTCGACATCTCGTACGCGTTTCTAGATCCAAGGATTCGGTACAAGTGAGTCCATTCGGTCATCGCGCGCGGCACTTCTCGGAGAAACGAGCATGAGTCTCGCCGAGGCCGAGGCCCAGGAACTTCATCTCGAACGACCGTCGAGTCTCAGCCGGGATGCTCTGGACCGATTTATCCACAACAAGGCCGCGGTGGTCGGTGTGGTTGTCATGGTGTTGCTTGTGCTGATCGCGATCTTCGCTCCGCTGATCGCCCCGTTTGGTCCTCAAGAGCAGGTGGGCCCACTCGACAGCTCCAATCCGGCGGGACCCAGTGCCGAGCACTGGATGGGACTGGACGAACAGGGACGGGACGTGTTCTCGCGTGTCGTCTATGGAGCCAGGTTGTCACTGCTCGTGGGTCTTGTCTCGGCGGCTTTCGGCCTGTCCTTTGGTCTCGCCCTCGGTGCCCTTGCCGGCTATTTCGGCGGCTGGGTGGAGACGATCATCATGAGAATGATGGACATCATGCTCGCGATTCCGGCGCTGTTGTTGGCAATAGGCCTGATCGCGCTTCTCGGACGGGGTCTGGTCCAGATCATGATCGCGGTCGGGATCACCACCATCCCGGTCTTCGCGCGCCTGCTGCGAGGCTCGATTCTGGCTCAGCGCGAATCGGACTACGTTCTGGCCGCGCGCTCGCTCGGCGTGCGTGGCAGGCGTTTATTGACGGTTCACATCCTGCCGAACGCTCTGGCGCCGTTGATCGTTCAGGCGACCCTTGTGACGGCAACCGCAATCATCGACGTGGCGGGACTAAGCTTCTTAGGGCTAGGTCCGGCGGAGCCGGGACTGCCGGAGTGGGGCAAGATGCTGGCTGACAACGCAACCCGTCTCGACCGTGCGACGCACCTGGTTATCTTCCCCGGTGCTGCGATCGTGATCAGCGTGCTAGGACTGAACCTCATCGGGGACGGTCTGCGCGAATCCATCGATCCAAAGATGAGGTCCTAGCCCATGCCGCTTCTCTCCGTACGAGATCTTGCAGTCCAGTTCAAGACTCGGAAGTCGACGGTCCGAGCGGTCAACGGTGTCTCGTTCGACCTCGACGCGGGCGAAACCCTCGGCATTGTCGGGGAGTCCGGATGCGGCAAGAGCGTGACCTCGCTGGCGATGCTGGGGATCCTCCCGAAGGCGGGGCGAGTTACGCACGGCGAGGTGTTGTTCGAGGACGTCGATCTGATAAAGGTTCCGGACTCGCAACTCCGCCAGGTCCGAGGCAACGACATCGCGATGATCTTCCAGGACCCAATGACCTCGCTTAACCCGGTTCTCACTGTGGGCAGGCAGATCACGGAGGCACTCCGCAAGCACATGGACATGAACAAGGACGAGGCCAACAAGGAGGCCATTACGCTTCTCGACCGCGTCGGGATCCCCGCCGCTAAGGACCGGATCGAGGATTATCCTCATCAGTTCTCGGGTGGGATGCGACAGAGAGTGATGATCGCCATGGCGATCTCTTGCCATCCCAAGATACTGATCGCGGATGAGCCGACCACCGCATTGGACGTAACCATTCAGGCTCAGATTCTCGAGGTTCTCAAGCAACTCGTAGCCGAGGAGAACATGGCGCTCATACTCATCACACACGACCTCGGCGTGGTGGCGGGAACGTGTGAGCGCACCAATGTCATGTACGCGGGCCGCTTCGTCGAGAGCGCGCCGACACGTAAGCTCTTTGCCAAGCCGCGCCATCCCTACACGCTGGGCCTCTTGAAGTCGGTGCCCCGCTTGGACGCGGTGCGCAAGGAGAAGCTCCAGCCCATCGGTGGGACACCGCTGTCTATGACCAGTGAGATCGAGGGTTGCGCGTTCGCCCCTCGGTGCATCTACGCAACCGAGGAATCGAGGACGAAGACGCCCGAGCTCCGTCGAATCGACAGTGATGATCATCTTGTTGCGTGCTGGAACCCCGTGCAAGAGGAGGACATGCCGCATATTGAGGTCGTCGCGGCGCGCGACGAAGGTGTGGCGGGATGACGATCGTCGACGGGGGGGAGTTGCTCAGGGTCGAGGATCTCAAGGTCTACTTCCCAATCAAGTCAGGCCTCGTGTTCGATCGTCACGTTGGCGATGTAAAGGCGGTTGACGGCGTCTCGTTCGAGATCATGAAGGGCGAAACACTCGGGCTCGTCGGCGAGTCCGGTTGCGGGAAGACGACCGTCGGTAGAACCATCTTGCGTCTCTACGATCCAACAGAGGGGCGCATTGTCTTTGAGGGTGACGACATCTCGTCGCTGTCCCAGAAGCAGATGCAAAAGCTTCGAGGCCGTATGCAGATGGTCTTCCAGGATCCCTACTCGTCGCTCAACCCGCGCCAGAGCGTGGGCAACCTCATCTCGGAGCCGCTGAAAATCCACGGGATTTCATCCGGCGACAAGGCTCGTGCTCGAGCCGAAGAGCTTCTCGAGATCGTGGGCCTCCCAAAATCGGCGACGGCCCGTTACCCGCACGAGTTCTCCGGCGGTCAGCGCCAAAGGATCGGCTTGGCACGATCTCTTGCCCTGAATCCCGATCTCATCGTGGCGGACGAGCCGGTCTCTGCTCTCGATGTCTCCATTCAGGCGCAGATGATCAATCTCCTCGAGGAGCTTCAAGACGAGTTCGACCTCACGTACCTCTTCATCGCCCACGATCTCGCAGTAGTGCGCCACATCTCCGACCGGATCGCGGTCATGTATCTCGGCAAGATCGTCGAGGTGGCGGACTCCGACGCGCTCTACGCGTCACCGCGTCATCCCTATACGATGGCGCTGCTCTCCGCCGTTCCGATTCCAGACCCCGTGGTCGAGGAGTCGCGCGAACGGATTCTGCTCAAAGGGGACCTGCCGTCACCGGCCAACCCGCCGCAGGGTTGCCGCTTCCACACACGCTGCCCTTTCAGGCAGCCCGAGCGCTGTGACACCGAGGACCCCGAGCTCCGTACGCTCGCCGATGGTCATGTGGCGGCCTGCCACTTCGCCGAGGAGATCATGGCGGGCCGAATCAAGGCTTTCGGCGCTGGAGAAGCCAAAGCAGCCTCCTGACCCGCGAGCCATCGATGACTTACGGAGATGGGTAAGGTCACTGACGAGACTTCGTCGCACAACCGAACCAAGGAGGACCTGACATGGGAGTGGGAGTAAGTCACGCGACCGCCCAGTGGAGCGGCACGCTTTTTGAGGGCAAGGGCTCGGTCGAGCCGGCAAGCGGTGTCTTCGGTGAGCTACCGCTGACCTGGGAGGGGCGCACCGACCGTCCCGAGGGCTCCACCTCGCCGGAGGAGCTAATCGCCTGCGCTCACTCTGCGTGTTTCTCGATGGCGCTGTCGAACATCATCGCCAAGGACGGCAGCGAAGCAAGCAGTCTCGTCGTCAAGGCGGACGTGACCTTCGAGACCGGCGACGCCGGCCCGCGCATCTCCACCATTCATCTCGACGTCACCGGCACCGTCCCGGGGATCGACCAGGCGAAGTTCGAGGAGCTCGTCGGAAAGGCAAAGGTTGGCTGCCCCGTGAGCAAGGCGCTCGCCGGCAATGTCGACATCACCGCAGAGGGCAAGTTGTCGTAGCTCTTTGACTGGCCCGAGGTACGACACGGCCCCCGCCGGGTGGTAGCGGGGGCCGTGTCGCGCCTTGGGGGGCAATGCTTGAAAGAAGCTTGATAAGAGTGCTTTCGTGACCCCGGCGGGAATGTCCTCCCGGTCGCGAGAATTTCTCGGTCCGGGTTCGTCAGCGCTTCAGGTCGCGAGCTTGCTCGAGAGCAAGGTCGTAGACCTCTTTCAGGGGGAGGTCCAGCTCGCGCGCTGCAGTACGGGCGTCCTCGTACTCGGGGGCCCGGTTGACGATGCTTCCCTTGTGAATCCCGATCTTCACCCGGACGACCTGGCCCTTTACCTCCACCGCGACCGTGTCGCGCTCGAGCGCCTCTTTGGATACGGGATACATCCGCACGCCCAGCGTTGAGGTCTCCGCGAAAAGGATGTCGAGCACCCCGCCTCTTTTTTCCGGCTGCACCAGAACCGAAAGCGTCAGAGCGCTACGCCCTTTCTTCATGGTGATCGGTGTAGTCCACGCGTCGGAGGCGCCGGTGAGAAGCAGCCGTTCGCACGCGTTTGCAACGAGCTCGGGACTCATGTCGTCGATGTTCGCCTCGATCACGAAGGCATCGGCAGCCAAAGGAGGGTTGAAGTCTGTCGAATAGAACCTCGGCCTCACCCACCAGGAGCCTGACCACGTTGGGCAAAGCCGTGTCGCGCTCGCCTGCTCCGTATCCGGTCGCCTCGAGTCGCATCGGGGGAGGCGCCCCGAAGGTGTCGGCGAAGGTTACGAGCAACGCAACACCCGTCGGGGTAATCGTCTCGCCGGTGCCCCCGGGAATCACAGGCGCCTTCGCTCCTGCCAGAACCTCTGCCACTGCCGGAACGGGAACCGGAAGGAGGCCATGTGCCGCCTCGACCGTGCCGCTTCCGAGAGGTAGTGGGGAAACGGCGGTATGACCGGCATCGAGATGATCGAACCCCGCGCACGCTCCGACGATGTCGATGATGGTGTCGAGGGCACCCAGTTCGTGGAAATGGATCTCACTTATGTCGACGCCGTGGACCGTAGCCTCGGCTCGGCCCAATGTCCTGAACGCCGACAGTGCGAGGGTTCTGACCCGATCCGATAGGGCCGCGGTATTCAGCACCTTTTCGATGTCGGCCAACGAGCGCTCGGTGCCGTCCTGCTGGACATGGACCACTGGCGCGCGTCGCACGCAGCCCTGCTCTGTCGACGTCGTTCACGCTCAAAGACCAGCCGGCCAGATCGAGACCGCCCACGGCCGCCTCGACGACCGATGTGGGAACTCCCGAGTCCAGGAGGGCTCCGAGGATCATGTCCCCCGCTGCGCCAGCAAAGCAATCGAAGTAGCAAACCCTCACTGGGTCTTCCCGTTGACAATTCGCAGCGCACACATTGCTGCCCCGAAGCCGTTGTCGATGTTGCACACAACTACCCCCGCCGCGCACGAGTTCAGCATTCCCAACAGAGCCGAAAGACCGTCGAACGACGCTCCGTATCCCACGCTTGTCGGGACGGCGACGACCGGCGCCCCCGTGAGCCCACCGACGATGGAGGGGAGGGCACCTTCCATTCCGGCGACCACTATGACGGCGTCTGCCTCAGTCAGTGGAGCCCGAGCCGCAAGGATTCGATGCAAGCCGGCCACGCCCACGTCGGCCACCCGCTCGACCTTGATTCCGCAGGCTTCGGCTACGACCGCAGCCTCCTCGGCCACCGGCAGATCGGAGGTTCCGGCGGTGATGACTGCCACCAGTCCTCGGGGAGATTCGTCGACCTCTGAGCGAAGGACGGCCACACGAGCGATCTCATGGTGTACGGCCTCGGGCCAGCGGTCCTTTAAAGCTTTCGCTGAAACGTCGGGGACACGCGTGATCATGACGGGTCCGGTTGTGCTTGCCAGCATCCGGTCGGCGATCGCCACGGTTTGTTCAGGGGTCTTGTGCTCGGCATAGATGGTTTCGGGCAATCCCTGACGAAGCTCGCGATGGGTGTCGAGTCGTGCGAATCCGAGATCGTCAATGGGAAGGTCGCGCAGGAGAGAGACGGCGTCGTCGGGGGTCAAACGGCCGTCCTTCACCGCTGTGAGCAGGTCCTTTACCTCTTCGGCGCGCATGTCGTCAGTGTAGGATGACCGACCGTGCCTGAACTCACTCTTGATGAACTGACAATCGCGTTAGCCGTTGTGGCGGGTGTCGCCCTGCTGTGCTTCCTGTTGGTGCTGATTCTGATGCTCCGCCTCAGAAAGGTCCGACGTGAGTACATGCTGCTCCGAGGAGAGAGCGGCGATAATGATCTCCTCGCGACCGTCGGTGAGTCAGTCGGAAAGGCGCGGGAAGTCGAGCAGAAGATCAACCTCGTGACGAACGCCCAGGAAGACCTGGCGTCGGTCGGACGTCTCGCCGTCCAGCGGTTTGCAGTGGTTCGCTACGACGCGTTCGAGGACATGGGAGGGCAACTGTCGTTCTCGGCTGCTCTCCTCGACGACTACGGCGATGGGATCGTAATCACTTCAATCAATGGCCGAACCGAAACTCGTACTTACGCAAAACCTGTTCGAGCGATGAAGTCTCAACACAATCTTTCGGACGAGGAGCGCGCGGCGATCGAGTCGGCGGTATCGGGCAACGGCCGCGGAGCCGAGGAACGCTCGGCCTCGCGCGGCTAGCCCCTACCGAGTGACTGAATGATCGACCTCAAGGTCCTGAGAGACAATCCCGAGTTCGTCCACGCGTCGTACGACCGCAGGGGCGACGTCGACGATCTCGATCGCATCCTTCAACTCGACGCACGACATCGTGAGCTTCTCGGTGAGGTCGAGCGCCTCCGAGCGGAGCACAACAAGGCCAACAAGGCCATTGGCAAAACGCCACCGGACGAACGTGGGTCAGCGATCGCAACCGCGAAGGGGATCGGCGAGAAAGCCGACGCGCTAACGCCCGAGCTGGAGCGAGTGAGGGCCGAACTGGATGAGGCCGCGGCTCACCTTCCCAACCTCCCTCACGAGAGTGTGCCGGACGGGTTGACCGAAAAGGACAATGTCGTTGAAAGAACTGTAGGCGAACGGCCGGAGTTCGATTTCGAGCCCAAGGATCACGTGACGCTCGGAGAGAACCTTGGCATCATCGATTCGGACCGCGCGGCGAAGACATCGGGTAGCCGGTTCGTGTACTTGACCGGTCCAGGTGTGATCCTCGAGCTCGCCCTCGTGCGGTTCACCTTGGACTACTTGATGGAACATCGCTTCACACCCGTGATTCCCCCCGTGCTAGTTCGCAGGCACGCGATGTATGGAACCGGATTTCTTCCCGCCGAGGAACACGAGTTCTATGTGGTCGAACGCGACGAGCTTTTCCTGACGGGAACTTCGGAGGTTCCTCTTGCGGCCATGCACTCGGACGAGATTCTCAACGCGGCCGATCTGCCAATTCGTTACGCCGGCTACTCTCCGTGCTTTCGGCGCGAGGCCGGAAGCTACGGCAAGGACACCAAAGGGACTCATTCGGGTTCATCAATTCGACAAAGTCGAGCAGTTCTCGTTCTGTCATCCCGACGATTCCTGGGACGAGTTCCAAGCGATCCGAGCAAACCAAGAGCGCATTCTCCAGAGCCTGGAGATCCCTTATCAAGTGCTCGTCATGTGCGCTGGAGACCTGGGCTCGTCGGCCGCAAAGAAGGTTGACAACGAGGCGTGGCTCCCGGGAGCGAAGCGTTATCTCGAGCTGACCTCCGCGTCCAACACGACCGACTACCAGGCACGCCGGCTACAGATCCGTTTCAAGGGCTCAAGCCCGGACGGTTCTTCTGGCAGGACTGATACCGGCACCCGGTTCGTCCATACCCTCAACGGAACCGCCTGCGCCGTGGGCCGGATGCTCGTTGCCCTTCTCGAGAATTTCCAAAGAGGTGACGGCAGCGTCGGCATTCCTGAGGCGCTGCAGCCCTACACGGGTTTCAAGGAGATCAAGCCCGCCTCGAAATGAGTCGTGAACATTGCGACAAATGACCTCGATCCGGTTGTGCTCCCATGTCGTTCGACTAGTGTTTCGGACGGCTAGTTTGAGGCAATCCGCGCCGCGACCTTGTTACTTCCCCGTCGCTGAGCAGGGATGAGCCTTACCGACAGGGAGGGGAACATTGAAGTCTCGACTATGGGTTCGCATTGGCGCGGGCCTTGCAATGGCGTTGGTCGCAGGGTCGTTGTTCGTGGCACCTGCTGCAGCATCGCCGAATGGGCTCGTCATCTCGGAATTTCGTTTCAGGGGGCCGGCGGGAGGCAACGACGAGTTCATCGAACTGCTCAACACCTCGGATGGAAACATCGACATCTCCGGATACGCGCTGCAGGGCTGCGCGAGCGCGTCGGGGGCACCATCCAACCGTGCAGTAGTTCCGAGCGCTGTCGTTCTCGAGCCCGATCAGCACTATCTCTTTACGAACTCCGCTGCCGGTGGTTACTCGGGCTCCGTTGCGGGAGACCAGACCTACGCAACGGGAATCTCTGACAACGCGGGCACGTGTGTCGTGAATGGTGGTGGCACCGACTATCGATGCCGTTGCAAGTAGCTCGAGTGTCGTCACTACTCAGTGTCTCGAAGGCACTGGCGTCGCCACCCCTCAGGGCGCTGGCACCGTCGCAGCGTTCCAACGCCTCGAGAACGAGACGAAAGACACCGACAACAACGCGGCCGACTTTGCCGGACCGTCAGCGGGCGATCCGCAGAACAAGGCCGGCGGTGGCGGAGAACCCGAGCCCACGGTTACGAAGATCCATTCCATCCAGGGCCCCGGCGCCACGACTCCTCTCGCCAACCAAATCGTGACCATTGAAGGTGTCGTGGTGGGCCATGACGACGAAGACGGATTCAACTTCGCAAGCAACTTCCCAGAGGACCGCGGAATCTTCGTTCAGGAAGAGGCTGCGGACCAGGACACGAACTCGAGCACGTCCGAAGGGATCTTCGTCGGCTTCGTTGACAACGTGCTCGACTACCCACTCGGCTCGGTTGTCAGAGTCGAGGGCCAAGCCAAGGAAAAGTTTGGTCTGACGATGATCGCGGAGAGCATCGGTCAGGAGCCAGAGATCATCGGCTCTGTTTCGTTGCCCGACCCCGTGACCATCGATCCTGCTCTCGCGGAGGCTCAGACCGAGTCCAACAAGACGTACTACGAGATGCTCGAGAACATGAGGGTGCGTTTCGCCGAGGGCACCGCCAACTCGGGCGGAACGACCAAGTTCGGTGAGTTGTTCCTCACTCCAGGCACCGAGCGCGACCGTGTGTTCCGGGTCGAGAGCGAGCCGGCGTTGCTGGCGACCGACGCGGACGCGGGTGCGGGCGATCCTCAGAATCCCTACAAGGATGAAGATGGTTCGTTCACTACAGTCGAGGGCGATCTCTTCGACACGGTTCAGAACGTCATCGGCCCGCTCGCCTTCTCGTTCAACCACTACAAGATCATGGTGCAGGCCAACGCAATGCCGACTGTAATCAAAGGGCCGACTTCGTATCCCTTCACGGGTGTCGAGCGAGGCCGCAGCAAACGAACTGCGCGTTGCGTCATTCAACGTGGAGAACTTCTTCGGCATCGGCGAGATATCAGACCGCACACCGGTGACTCCGGAGGAATACGAGGACAAGCGCGACAGCATCATCGATGCTATCGACCGTCTTCTGAAGCGACCGGACATCGTCGCCGTCCAGGAGGTCTCGACTATCGAGGTCCTCGAGGACATTGCCGAGTGAACTCGGTGGTTACAGCGCTTATCTCGAGCCCGGAAACGATGAGCGGGGTATCGACGTCGGTTTCCTGATCTCGGATCGAGTGGACGTGAACAGCGTCACTCAAGTTGGTAAGGAAGCTCCGGGAAGCTGCTCGGACGTCGCAGGTCGTCTGTTCGACAGGCCCCCGCTCGTAGCCGACGTCTCGGTCAACGACCTTGACTTCTCGATCTTCAGTAACCACTTCTCGTCCAAGTCTGCGCCGGACTCCTGTCGCGAGGCGCAGGCAACCTTCGTGGCGGATCGCGTGCAAGAGATCGAGGCTGCAGGAGGGGATGCAATCGTCGCCGGTGACCTCAATGCGTTTGAAACCGAGGGGGCGCTGTCGATCCTGCAAACAGGAACTTCGCTCGATAATCTCTGGAGCAGAACACCGAACCAGGAGCGCTACAGCTACGCGTTCGACGGCAAACTCCAGACGCTCGACCACATCCTCATTACCGACGGGCTCGAGGATGCGTTCGCCGCGTTCCAGTACTCGCACTTCGACAACGATTACTACGAGCGCGACATGGTCGGCGATGGGCACAAGTTGTCCGACCACGACCCACCCCTCGTTACGTTCGCCCTCGACGCCTGTCCGAACGGAGACGACAGGGCGACGGTGTTCGTGCGCAACGTGAACAGCAAGGTGACCAACTACGACACCGGTGACGGGTGCACGATCAACGACCTGATCGTGGAGGAGAACCACCCCAAGAAAACCAGCTCAATGCGCACGTCGATGAGGTCACCCAGGATCTCTTTGAGGCTGGGATCATCACCAAGGGCTGAGCGAGCCGACATTCGAAAGGCAGCCAAGAAAGCACAGCCCGCGTAGCATTGCTAACTAGTGCGACTTAGCGGTTTTTGGGAGGGGCGGCCCCCTTATGGGGGTCGTCCCTCTTCTGCACGCCCTTCTTGAGTGATATGTCTTTTCAGGCGAACTCGAGATTCGAGGGGGCCGAATGCAACTCTTTCGCCTCCACAAGGAGTCAGAGAGGACATCCTGTTTGCGCGTTCACCCTCCGGTGACGAGCGGCGTTATTTAGAGAAAGGTATTTCTTTGAAGCTTGCTCTTTCTGGGCGACGACTCGTCGCCACAGTCGTTTCCGTAATGGTCGCTTCGGTTGGCCTAGGGGTGAATGTCGCTCCCGCCGCAACGGCGGATCCGACAATCGGAGTGCGGGCCGCACGCGGGACAATCGAGGTCACGCGTCCACCGAATAGAGGCCGCTTGGCTCGACCCCGCGCTGAGCATCGTCGCCATCGACGGCCCCCTCGAGTTGCGGGTGACGCGTGCCGATTACGACGAACCGCTGACCCTCACGCGCACTCTGCCCGGTGGGGGGTCGGAGGTACTCGACAGCAATCTCCTCGAGGGATGGCGGGGGCTTAAGAGACTTCATGAAGATACGGATCACCAACTCACAGGGAGAGGTGGTGAATCGGCGAACTCTCAACTTCTGCCCCAATAGTTGGGATCAGCAGCGCGTCAACGACTCTGGCCCCTTCGATCCGACCTATCCCTACTTCTGCAGTGGAGGTCCCTTCACGACGGGAATGGTTTGGGGAATCGACCAAGGTTGGGCGACCAGCGTCCTCGAGTTCAGCGGGATGCGATTGAGGGGCCCAAATGGGCGCTACACGCTGACGGCTTCGATTACTCAGCATTACGTCGACGCTTTCGACGTTCCGGAGGAACTGGCCAGCACGGACGTTACCGTGAAACTGAAGACCGGCCCGGGTGGTGGAGGCGGGTGCCCTCCACACTGCGGTCACCACAGGGCCTCGACTCAACAGCAGAGCTCCGTGGATGTCCCCATCATCGAGAATCCCGATCCGGCCATCCTGCCCGACCTGGCCGCGCTGCCTGCGTTCGGGATGCGGGTGTCCAACGGCGACCAGCAGTACCTGCGGTTTGGTGCAACGGTGTGGCTCGGCGGCGCCTCAGCGCTCCACGTTGAAGGCTTCCGACGGCCGAACGAGGATTTGATGGACGCCTTTCAGTACTTTTACGAGGACGGCGAGATCATCGGAAAGGCCCCGGTCGGCAGCTTCGCGTACGACGAGCGACGAGGCCACACGCACTGGCACTTCAAACAATTCGCTGCGTACAGGTTGGTCTCCGAGGACGGTAGCAAGGTCGTCAGAAGCAAGAAGGAGGCGTTTTGCCTCGCGCCCACCGATCCGATCGACTTGACGCTCGAAGGTGCTCAATGGAGGCCGGATGACATCGGCTTCGGCGGCAGCAACTGCGGTGGTGAATCGTCCCTGTCGGTCAGGGAAGTCTTGCCGCTGGGATGGGGCGACACGTATCACCAGAGTCGTCCAGGCCAGAGCTTCAACATTACGAGCCTTCCCAACGGGACCTATTTCCTCGAGGTCGAGGCGAACCCTGGCGCGTTGCTTCACGACGTCACCACGGACAACAACGTGATACGGCGCAAGGTCATCATCAAGACCAAGAACGGCAAGCGCTACGTCTCGGTCCCGCCGTGGAACGGGGTGGACACCGACTGATTTCCCCTGGCGTATCTGATCATTGTCATTCCGGCCCCCTTAAAGGGGGCCGGTTTGACGAAGGTCTCTCGTTGTTGGGCTTTGGCTCTCGCGGCGGCACGGGTAATCTGGGGGCCCGGGAGGGCTACGCTAATTGGCAAGCGGACGGTCTTGAAAACCGTTGTCCGAAAGGACTTGGGGGTTCGAGTCCCTCGCCCTCCGCAAAGCAAACCTGCAGATCAGAAGGCATGAGTCGCCCCGGCACTCTTTAGGTCGAGAACCCGTGCATCGAGTTCAGGCCGTCTAGAAGGCCGTCTCAGCTTCTCGAAAAGTCTCCTCAAGCCCGTCCACGACCCGTTCCATGGTGTCAGGGAACTGGTGAGAGTAGGTATTGAGGGTCACAGTTGGACGAGTGACCGTGATCGTGCTGAACCGCCTTGACGTGTGCCCCGCGAGAGTCGGGATGCCTTCTCACCGCGCAAATGGGCATGACGGTCCAGGTGACGAATAATCATCGGACTTGCCGTTGTGGCTCTCGCGTACGCAATCATCTACTTGGTGCTCTCATCAAACGGCGGTGGCGGAGGCGGTCTTTACTAGTAAGCGGCCCTGACCACCGAGACCAAATCCGGTCAACCAGGCTCGGCCCCCTCCCGCAGGAGGATTCGTCCATCTCTTCCCTGACCTCTTCCCCGATCGGAGGACTGGCGAAGGATTGGTTCATTCACGCCTCCGGTTCATCTTCCGCAAGCGAGTTGGCGGGCAATAATCGCCTAATGACGGGCAAACAATCGATTCGGTTCTGCCACTCGCCGGACGGCATCCGGATCGCCTACGCGACCACCGGGAGCGGCCCACCGCTGGTCAAAGTTGCCAACTACCTGACACACCTCGAGTTCGACCGGGAGAGCCCGGTGGAGACACTGGATTGATGGGCTTTCGATGCGTCACGGATTGATTCGATACGACGAGCGAGGCTGCGGTCTCTCAGACTGGAACGTTGACGACTTTACGCTCGATGCCTGGATCACCGACTTGGAGTCCGTGATAGAGGCAACCGGGCTTGAACGATTCCCACTCCTAGGGATCTCACAGGGTGGACCCGTCGCGGTCGCCTACGCGGTACGCCACCCGGAAAAGGTCACCCACTTGGTCCTGTACGGGGCCTACGCACGCGGTCGACTCCATCGCGACAGTAGCCCCGAGCACGAACGGGAAACTGAAACGCTCCTAGACTTGATGAGGATCGGATGGGGTCAAGACAATCCCGCCTTCCGTCAGGTCTTCACCACGCTTTTCATGCCTGAGGCCACTCCGGACCAGATGAACTGGTTCAACGAACTGCAACGGCGTACAACGTCGCCTCAGAACGCGGTCCGGTTCGAGGAAGCTTTCTTCTCGCTGGACGTCACGGACCTCGCGCCCAGAGTTACCGTTCCCACCTTGGTGCTACATGTAAGGGCGGATGCGATGGTCCCGTTCGAAGAAGGGCGACGACTTGCTGCGCTCATTCCCGGCAGCACCTTCGTCCCGCTGGAGGGCCGCAACCACATCATGTTGGAGAACGAGTCCGCATGGGGGCGCTTTATCGAGGAGATTGACGCATTCATCGACGAACCACCTCCCCGTGACCATCCGGTTGCGGCTGGCCCCCTGGGCACCCTGAGTCCCCGAGAACACGAGGTTCTCGAGCTCATAGCCAGCGGGCTCGGCAACGCAGAGATCGCGGACCGGCTGCACATCAGTCCAAACACCCTTCGTAATCACATCACAAGCGTCTTCTCGAAGCTGCAGGTCGAGACAAGAGCACAGGCGATAGTCCTCGCGAGAGAGGCGGGGCTAGGTCGTTCAGAGACAGCGTCGAGCTCCTAAGGCCCTGATCTAGGACCCCACTCCTAGTCCTAGATTCCACAGTCGACAACATCTAAAGAAACAGGAGCAGGCTCTCATGCAACAGAGGGGCTACTCATACATCATTGTCTCGACAGGAGTGACTATCACTTTGGAGTGGAGGATGGAACTCGATGGATTTACCCCAACGTCGTGGAACGAGGGGGACATCTCGCCAGAGGCCTTCCTAAGGTCGGCCATCGGGCACATTGGATCCCATCGCTACTTTGGGTTTGTCAACGGCTCCGGCAGGGAGGATGCGACGCGACACGCGGGCGCCGCGAGGGAGAAGACGTCATGAGCCGTTTTCTATGGAATCCCGGACGGGCGCGTAAAGCTCGATGGCTTCTGGCTACCCTGACTGCGACAGCAATCGCGCTCGCAGCGTGTGGCGGTGGGGACGGCGACGAAAACAACGAGGCCGGCACGTCGGGCGCCGCGGACGAGATCGCCAGGTCCTCGGAGCAGATCGACATCGGGGGTCGGTCGCTCCACCTGCAGTGCTGGGGCGAGCGGGTTGCCGGCGAGCCCACTGTCCTCCTCATCTCGGGCCAGGGGCCGCTGACGTCCTCCTGGGACCTCATGGCCAGTGAGTTGGCCGCCGACGAGCACCACTTGTGCGCCTATGACCGGGCGGGAGTCGGAAGCAGCGACCCGGCGCCGGAGGCCAGTCGCACCACGGCGGACCAGGTGACGGACTTGGTAATGCTGCTCGATGCCGCCGACCTACATGAGCCGGTCGTCCTGGCCGCCCATTCCCTCGGGTCGCTTCCTGCCGTCGGGCTCGTGGATCGTGCTCCGGAGCGGGTCGCCGGCGTGTTGCTGATCGACCCGTGGTCGCCGCGCGTAAGCGCTGCCCAACGGGCCGCATTGCCTCCGAAGAAGCCCGACGAGCCACCGAAGCTGACCGACGAACGCCGCTTTTTGAACGACAACCTCTTCGACCCGGCCCAGAACCCCGAGCACCTCCTCCTGGCGGCGTGCGACGACGAGGTGGCGAGGCTGCTCGACGAGCCCGGGCCGATCTTCGGGGACCTCCCGGTCGTCGTGCTCCGGGCACCACCCCTTCCACCTCTGCCGTGGCTCCCTCGCGGCTTCCACGCAGCGACGCTGGCGGCCATGAGCGACGGCTACAGGGAGTTCGCCGCTGAGTCGACGCGCGGCACTCTCATCGAGGTCGAAGATACGGGCCACAACATCCAGGATGACCAACCGGAGGTCGTCATGGACGCCATCCGCGACGTCATGGCCGGATAGTCAGGAGGATCGCGTTCGGCCGAGACTGTCTGTGACGAGACGCTATTTCCGAACCGAGGACAGTGTTGGAAGACAAATAAGTTTGAGGAAGGAGCGAGGCATGAGAATCGTCAAACGGTCCTACGCACTGGCGTTCGTCAGCGGTCTGACCGCGCTGGCAATGGGGTTGGCTGCAATGCCGGTCCAGGCTAAACCAATCGAGCGGGAGCGCTTCCGTGAGTCCAGCAGCGAGGTGATCGAAGGCTTCTGCGGAGATCTCACGGTGCGCGTCAACACCGAGGTCCGCGGGACGTTCCTGTTGAACCCGCACGGTCCCGATGGCCTCGCGTACGCGTCGGAGAAGGTGCACGGCACGCAGTCGTATACCAACCTGGCGAACAACAAGACCTTCACCGAGGTCTTCAATGCCCTCCACAAGGATCTGAAGGTGACCGACAACGGGGACGGCACTCTCACCATCCTCGGCTTGGCCACCGGCTCCTTTAAGGTCTACGGGCCGGACGGCAAGCTCTTGTTCAGGGACCCGGGACAGATCAGGTTCGAGATCCTGATCGACCATGCCGGCACGCCCACCGATCCGAGCGACGACGAATTCATCGAGTTCCTCGGCGTGGTCAAGGGCAGCACCGGGCGAAACGATCTCGAAGGCCGCGACTTCTGCGACGACATCCACCAGTTCATCGGCTGACTGGCCCGGTATCAGGGCCGCGCGCCTGACCGAGCACGGGAGCGATGGGGGGCCATGTCGGGCAAGTGACCTTGACGGGTACGACGCTGATGGGACCGGAGCGCCGGTGCTGTCCAAAGAACGCCGCGAATCGGTCGTTCACCGCTCGCCGGTTCCTCTCGCGTCGTCGTGCGGGGCCGGGTTGCCGAGCTGACGTCTCCTAATGGGGCCGCGCACGCTTTTGTTCATGCCCCGGCAGGATTTTTCGAGACGAAATGCCTACTCACCGCTGCAAAATGGGCGCGACGGTCCAGGTAACCATCGTGTAGCTCGTAGCCCTGCTAGAAACCACATGCGATCGGGCCGTCCACAGGCCGTCAGAGAGGCTCGGAAACTGACGGCACCAGCGGGATGTCCATGGAAGTCCCGGACCTCCTTCTGACCAGCAAGAATGGAAGTTTGTTTGTATGTCGCCGTTGTTCCAAGAAAATGCCGTTAACGGACTTGAAAACCGTTGTCCGAAACCTGGGGGTTCGAGTCCCTCGCCCTCCGCAAAGCGAAAGTGCAGGTCAGAGCACATGAGTCGCTCTAGTACTCACAAGGGTCGAGGCCCACCTGGAGGACCCATTGGAGGCCTTCGTCTGATCAGTTTTGGGTCGGAAGCGCGCTTGCGGGGCTTGCTGCCCCTACTTGGTTTGAGCAACACTTCCCCCCATGGCATCGGTTAACGGTCGTGCAGCGGCTGGCATGAGTAAGACGATCCCTGCGCTCCCGGTCCGGGACATGGCGGTTGCGGTGGCTCACTACCGCGATCGGTTCGGGTTCAATGCACCCCATGTCGCGGCAGACTTCGCAGTCCTGGTTCGCGACGACGCTGTGCTCCATCTGTGGGCCGCCAGCGACGAGGAGTGGCGCGTGAGGGAGGATTTGACCGTGCTGCCGGTTTACTCGGGCGCTGAGTCGTTCTTGGCTGGGACAGCCAGCTGCCGGATCGAAGTTGAGGATGTTGATGCGCTTTTCGCCGAGCTCCAGCCCCGAGGTGTGCTGCACAATGCATCAACAGGTGGTGTGCGCGCAACCGACTTCGGCTCCCGCGAGTTCGCGACTCTCGACCTCGACGGCAACCTGCTCACGTTCTTCCGCTGGGAACGACGCTAGGACTCGACGTCGACCCGGTTGGACCGTCCTGGGCGTTCCTGTCCGACTGATTGCTGGGAGGAGGTCGCGGCTCGGGAAAGACAGGCCGTCTACAGGCCGTCAGAGACTCGGAAACAGACGGAAGTACCCGGAAATTTAAGGAAGATCCCAGTCCTCCTTCCGACCAGCTAGAAAGGGCTTCCAGGTTCGTCAGCGAGTTCCCAGAAAACGCCGTCAACGGACTTGAAAACCGTTGTCCGAAAGGACTGGGGGTTCGAGTCCCTCGCCCTCCGCCAATCGAGTGCAGGTCAGAGGGAACGAGTCGCCCGGGGACTCTTAGGTCGAGAACCCGTGCATCGAGCTCGCCGCGACGGGCCAAAACGCGGACTCTAAATCGAGGTCGAGCACCCGCCCGGCAATGGGTTGATCCCGAGGTGGTGGGCGGGCTTACGATGCAGGCGGAAAAAGGCCAGTAAGAAATACAGCTAATAGACAGGGCGAATAAATGGGAAGAGTTCTTGTTCACGCCACGGTAACCATAGATGGCTTTATGGCAGATAGCGATGGCGGCGTTGATTGGATGTTTGGTTTTGAATCGGCAGATGCAGACACGACTCTCGTTAATAAAGTGATGGAAGAAATCGGCGCCATCATTGGGGGTTCAAATAGAACCCAGACAATAGAAGATGGGGAAATTCCGTACGGCGGAATGCTAAAGGTGCCGGTATTCCTCATGACTCATACTGCTCATGATGCGATTGAAAGAGACGGCATAACCTATACCTTCGTGGTTGATGACATCAAGCAAGCCGTTGAAAAAGCTAAAGCGGCATCTGACGGCAAAAGCGTGTCGTTATTAGGTGGCAGTATTTCGCGGCAATGTCTAGAACTCGGGCTTGTGGATGAAATTCAATTGCATGTAGTGCCAGTGTTACTTGGTAAAGGTATTTCGTTGTTTAGCGGGCTCGAGCAGAGTGTCAAGCTTCAAAGGCTTGAAACTGAAGCGTTCGCCAGCGAAACGCATATGCGATTTAGTGTTGTTAAATAACCTATCTCTCAATTTGCATCCGAGGTTAATGCGACGAGCGGCCTCCCTGCTTGAGGAACTCTCGCTCGGCGTCGCTTGGAGCCAACGATGAGGCGGCCTCATAAGCGACCGCGGCCTCAGTGTTCCTGCCCAAGCGCCGAAGCAAATCGGCTCGCGTGGCGTGGAACGCGTAATACGCGTCTAGCTCCAGCTCGTCAACCAAGGCCAGCGCTGCTTCAGGACCCTCGACTTCGCCAACGGCGATCGCGCGGTTGAGAGCAACGACATCCGTGGGCGCGAACATGAGCAATTGGTCGTACAACGCGACGATCTGTGCCCAATCTGTTTCATCGAAAGTGGGGGCGTCAGCGTGAACGGCGTTAATCGCAGCCTGGAGTTGATACACGCCCGGTTGGTTGCGGCGTAGGCATCGGCGGAGGATCGCCTGCCCCTCTTCGATCAAGCTGCGGTCCCACTGAGTGCGGTCCTGGTCGCCGAGGAGAACGAGGGCGCCGTCGGGCCGAATGCGGGACGCGCGCCGGGATTCGGTGAGCAGCATCAATGCCAGCAAGCCGTCTACCTCGGGTTCGTCCGGCATGAGCGTCACCAGGATCCGCGCCAGTCGAATCGCCTCGAAGCAAAGACCCGGTTCGTCTGAACTCGTGAGGCCGGCGTTGTAGATGAGGTAGACAGTGGCCAACACGGGGCGAAGCCGGTCGGGTAGCTCGTGATCCTCGGGGACGCGGTGCGGGATGCGCGCTGCCTTGATCTTGCGCTTGGCGCGGGCGAGTCGTTGGGCCATCGTCGTCTCTTTAACGAGGAAGGCGCGCGCCACTTCTTCGGTCGCCAGTCCGCCGAGAAGACGCAGAGTTAGGGCCACCTGGGCCTCCGTGGATAGCGCTGGGTTGCAGCAGGTGAAGATGAGGCGCAGTCGGTCGTCCTCCACGGGTCCTGCCTCCTCGGCAATGCCGGGACGATCGTCGCGGGTCCAGAGCACGCCCACCTCGCTGAGCAGTTCCCGGCCCCGCGCCTCCCGGCGCAGTCGATCGATCGCCAAGTTGCGGGCGGTCGTCGTGATCCAGCCACCCGGATTGGGCGGCAAGCCAGCACTCGTCCACTCCCGCAGCGCGACGGCAAACGCATCTTGGATCGCGTCTTCCGCGACGTCGATGTCACCAAAGGAGCGGATCAGGCTGGCCACGCATCGCCCGTACTGCTCTCGGAAGACTCGTCCGATCTCAGCCGCCTCGAGTTTGGGAAATGCCTCGAGGTCGGACATGAAGGTTCAGGCCTGGGATGCGTGTCGAAACGGACGAACCTCGATCGGATGACTAACGGCCGCTGTTGTCTTCTTAGCCCAATCGAGCGCGGCGTCGAGATCTTCGGCCTCGATGATGTAGAAGCCGCCGAGATGCTCCTTCGATTCCGCGAAGGGTCCGTCTGTGGTCAGGAAATCCTGGTCGGCGACGCGCACGACCGTGGCGGTGTCGGGACCGTGCAAGGCACCGCCGAACAGGTAAGAGCCGGCAGACCTCATCTCATCTTCGAGAGCGTTGACCTTTGTCATGAACTGCTGCATCTGTTCGTCGGTCATCGCCTCTTGGGCCTCGCCCTGGACGCTGTGCATGGATAGCAAGTACTGGGCCATGGTGATTCCTCCGTGCTGGGCAGGCGGATCCCACCGTTCGTTCATGCTACGAATGGCCGAGACCCAAATCGACACATTGAAGCAAGAAAGTAGACGAGGCCACCTGGAGTACCGCTGAATGAGATTGAGTCGAAACTGTGACCAGGGCGCTAACCGGAGAGCAAGGGATCTCTGCTTGGTTCCTTAGTCGGCTCGCTGGATCTTCTGCCTTCGAGGCCGGGGTGACACTTCCTCCTGCGGATCCGACGCGGCAACAACACCTGCACGAAGTCGCCCAAGGACGCTCGCCCACGCAACCTCCATGAACTGAGCCTGGTGGGCGTCGTCGACGAGCTGGTGAACCTCCACGCGCGAACCGCCAGCTTCGAGCGCGTGCACCCACAAATAGCCGATCATTTCCTGGCCGGGCACCGGCACGTTGTCATCGTCGAAGTCCCACGACATCACAATCAACACGGGCGGGATGACGAGCGTGTACCTGCCGCGCACTTCGGTACCCCATTCCATGGTCGCAGCGAACCTTCCGTCCTCGAGGGTCACTGGTCCGCCGAGCCATCGGCTGTAAACCTCAGGGTCGGTGAAAGCGGCAAAGGTCGTTGCCTGGTCGGTATCCACATCGACATCGGCCACTACAACATGCTTCGTGTGGGCGTCCGCAAGTGTGCGCTCCGGGACCTCGTCGGCAGGCGTCCATTTGAGTGATCCTTCGAGAGCGCCGTGAAGTCCGGCGACTGCTGCCTTGCGGGCGCGGTAAAGGCGGGATGTCCCCGCGGCCGTCATCGTCACCAATCCAGAGTCACGAAGCACCGAGAGATGTTGGGAGATCGTCGGAGCAGTGACCTCAAACGCGTCGGCGATCGCACCGGCAGGCAACTCCCGGTCCCAGATGAGGCCCAAGATCTCTCGCCGTACAGGCGAGCTCAGGGCGGCGATGACCTTGTCGATGTCTCTCAACCAACCCCCTTTACATTTATTCGGTAATTGTCTAATTTAGCCCCGACCTAACAATCAAATCTCAGGAGGCGACCGTGGCCAAGTATCTAGTGCTGTATCGCTCCAAGGTATCGGCAGCCGAGCAGATGGAGGGCGCTTCTCCTGAGGACGCCCAAGCCGGCATGGATGCATGGATGAAGTGGTCTGGCAAGGTCGGGAATGCCATGGTCGACATGGGGTCTCCAGTGCAGTCTGTTGCGGTCGTTGGAGGATCGAGCGACGGAGCCCACATCGGCGGATTCTCGGTTCTCGAGGCCGACTCGGCCGATGCCGCAAAAGCACTCGTCGACGGCCACCCGCATCTGATGAGCCCCGGCGATCCTTCTATCGAGGTACTCGAGTTCCTCGCCATTCCCGGAATGAGTTAGACCCCGCCATTACTGCGAGTAGGGGCACGACAGGGGGAAGTGCAATCTCCCAAGGTTCGACGTTCTCCCGCATCATGTCTCCTATTTGGGATGCGTGAACGGGAGGCGAGCTGAACCACACGCTAATCTTGTTGGACTTACCCCTTGTCTCGCGCTAGGAGCATCAGGATGGCCTCTCGTCTCAATCCATACATCAGCTTCGATGGCAACGCTCGGGAAGCGATGGACTTTTACAAAAGCGTCTTCGGTGGCTCCCTGGAGCTGAACACCTTTGGCGAGTCCGGCGCACAGGACTCCTCGAACGCCGACAAGATCATGCACAGCCTTCTGGAAACCGACAACGGATTCACGCTCATGTGTGCCGACACGCCTCCCGGGATGGAGCACAACCCAGGGAACAACATCGCGGTGAGCCTGAGCGGGGACGACGCCAACGAGCTCCGCGGTTACTGGGAAGCTGTCCGATGGGGGCACGATCGCGGTTGCTCTTGAGAAGCAAATGTGGGGCGATGAATTCGGTATGTGCGCGGACAGGTTCGGAGTCAGCTGGATGGTCAATATCAGCCAGCCCCCGGCCTGACCGTTCCATCGTAATTTCACAGGCGACTTTCCTGGTCCGGAACCTGCTTGGTCTTGCCCGCGCCCCTGCCTCGGTCCCCGAACCCTCAAGACGGTCGGATCGGTTGACTCAGCATCGAGGTCCCGCTCGCCGGCCCGACCCTAAAGATGGGCAGTGAGATCGCGCTCCCCGAGGAAAACTCCCCCCGCTCATAGGCAACTGGCCCGGACCCTCCCCGATCTCCGATTGTCCGCCTTTCCCCCGCACGACTCGGCGACCACGGAGCCCTTGGCCACTGCTTGGCTCGGTTTGCTTAACGACTCCGCGTGGGCGAGAAGCGGAGACATCAAGACGAGAATTCCCACCGCAGCAATTGTTCGTGGCACCATTCGACCCCTCATCGCGCGCATGCTTCACAGCCCACCGTACGGTAGAAAAGGGCCTTTCCGGACATTGAACGAGTTGACAGTTCTTCGTTAGCAAGGCATCTACGAGGGCCTCGGCGAGCAGCTCGCGTGAAAGGTGCCATCTTGTGCGGTGGCCACTGATGTGGGAGCTGATCGAGTCACTCAGAGGAGAGCGTTTCTACCGGCGCGCGGCCTACCCAGCTAGGATTTGCCAGGCAACGGCGCGACACTTTGCAGCAGCAGATGCTCGGAGCAGGGGCGTCCCGGATGAGGAGGGTCTCGAATGACTCAGCCGAAGATCGATCCGACCTTCTACCGGACCGCTGCAGAGGCAGCGGCCGCTCCTGTCGAACAGCTTGCCTACGTGGTGGCCTTCGACCGCTCGGCGAAGAAGAACGACGCGATGACGGTCGTCGACGTGAACCCGGATTCCGATAGCTACGGGCGTGTGGTCGGCTGGACCGACGTCCCGGGACTCGGGAATGAGCTGCACCACTTTGGCTGGAACGCCTGCAGCAGCGCGCTCAAGCATGAGGGCCACGATATGGACGGCCTCGCGCGCCGCTACCTCCTGGTGCCGGGCCTGCGCTCGTCGAACATCTACGTGCTGGACACCGTGCCGGACCCGCGTCAGCCGAAGCTCGTCAAGACGATCGACGGAAAGACCCTGTCCGCAAAGGCCGGCTATTCCCGACCGCACACACTGCACTGCGGACCTGACGGGGTCTTCCTCACCTGTGTGGGCGGCGCCGTGGGCGACGACGACGGGCCGGGCGGAATCGCGCTGCTCGATCATGAAACGTTCGACGTCCTGCGAGCCTGGGAGACCGATCGCGGGCCGCAACACTTCCATTACGACGCCTGGTGGCACCTCAACCAGAACGTTCTGATCTCTAGCGAGTGGGGCAGCCCTTCCATGATCGAGGACGGGATCGTGCCGGAGCTGCTGCTGGGCCAGAAGTACGGCCACGCCATCCATTTCTGGGACCTCGCGGCTGGTAAGCATGTCCAGCGCGTCGACCTCGGTGCTCAGCACCAGATGGCGCTAGAGCTCCGCCCGTCCCACGACCCAGAGGCGACCTGGGGTTTCGTCGGCGTCGTGATCTCCACCGAGGACCTGTCCGGTTCGGTGTGGCGTTGGTTCCGCGACGGCGACGACTGGAAGGCCGAGAAGGTCATCACCATCCCCGCCGAGCCCGCGGACCCGGAGCTGCTGCCACCCGCGCTTAAGCCCTTCTCTGCGGTGCCGCCGCTGATCTCCGACATCGACCTCTCAGTCGACGACAGGTTTCTTTACGTGTCCTGCTGGGGCACCGGCGAACTAAAGCAGTTCGACGTGTCGGACCCGGCGAACCCGAAGGAGGTGGGATCCGTGCGCGTCGGCGGCATCGTCAACCGCACCCCACACCCGGCCAAGGCCGACATGCCACTCTCCGGCGGGCCGCAGATGGTCGAGGTCAGCCGCGACGGCAAGCGCGTCTACTTCACCAACTCCCTGTACGGCGCGTGGGACGACCAGTTTTATCCGGACGGCGTCGGTGCCTGGATGGCCAAGCTCGACACCGACTCCAACGGTGGGTTGAGCATCGACGAGAGATTTTTCCCGCATGGCGACGAGTTCCGTGGCCTGCGTGTCCACCAGACCCGACTGCAGGGCGGCGACGCCTCGTCCGACTCGTACTGTTACAGCTGACGGACTCGCCTTAAGCTCCGTCGTTGTTCCTGCTGTTCGTCGCGCTGCGATTCGTAACCACCTTGCAGGTTGCGACCATAGCAATCTGGCGTTGGTCGGATTAGGACCTGTCGGAGGCGTTTCCGAATGGGCGACCAGTGAGTCCCGCTTCGCACCCGCTGGTGTTTTTCATGCAAAGGAAACCCTTACCCCTCCGGCATCTCCCTCAACGGCTCGCTCCCATCCCACCTCTCAGCCTCAGCCGCGAACAGCGCGAACGCGTCGTTGATCGCGTCGGTGTTCTCGTGCACCTCAATCGCATGCCCCAACAATGGCGCGTCGTGCAAGGAGATCTGGATCGGCCCCCGGCGCAAATGCAGGAACTTGGGCATCCCGGCGGCCTCTAGGCGCGCGCTCTCGGCGGCAGGGTCGTCGACGATGTAGGCGATGTGGGCGAGATTGCTGCCACCAGCACCGCCGGTGTAGAAGCGCGACTCGAGCTCCGGGGTGAGCTCGTGGAGCTTGATCAGCTCGAGGAAGATCGGGCCCCACTTGCCGATCGCCGAGGCGTGATCGAACACGCAGGGCTCTCCCTCCAGCAGCGTCTCGTCGAACTCGACATGCTCGCCCAGGTGGAAGAAGGGACCGGCGCCGGTCGCCTCGACGCACCGGTCGACTGCCTTTGGGATGTCCTCGACGATGTAAAAGACGTGGTGAATCGGGCGGTCGTTGATTGGCTCAGGACCCCTTTAGTTGGTTGGGGAGGAACTCGGGCTGCTCTTGGGACGGTCACCCGGAGTGTCCGGGTGCCAGCGCTTTGCCCACTCATCGAGCGTTTCTGGCCCAGACGGGCGGACCGATCCAACGCGAGATCGATCCTTTTCCTTGCACATCACCCGCACAGTACCTCGCTGGCGACAGCGTTCCGATGTTCGTCAATCGTCGCTGGGAGTTCGCGCGATGGGAAGGCTTGTCGAAGCGGACTTCGAGAGGAAGGCTGAAAGAGTTGACAAAGGACTTGTCTGGTTCTGACGCGAGCAAAACAGGATCCTGAACCGAGACGCGTGATGGAGGTGCGATGGCAGTCGGGGAAATGCGTTCATTCGTGGTCGGTGTGAACGACCTAGAGGAAGGGGAACGCTTCTGGGCCTCGGTCCTCGGACTAGAAGTGGAATTCTCCGCGTGGGAGGGACAGTTCTCACGCATCGGGAGGAAGGGCGGCGGGTCAATCCTCCTGCAGCTTGTACCCGAGAAGAAGACCGATCTCAAGAACCGAGCCCACGTCGATCTCACCGTAGATAACGTAGAGCGAGCAGTGAGCGAGGTGCTTGGGTTGGGGGGAAGCGTGATCAAGGAGCCAGGGATCTTCCCGGAGACAGACTCTCTCCTCGAGTGGGCTGTGATGGCCGGCCCGTCAGGAAACGAGTTCTGTCTGATCCGGGACCTCGAGTCGACGCTATAGGAGCTGCCAGTCCATGAGGCTGCGAAAGGGGAGCCCCATTCGAGCTACGTAAGGTCGGCAGCCCCTTTAAGTCACCCGGTCGAAATGACGAGGAAGAAACTGGAAACCTCCGTGATGAGTGACTTGGGGACACCGCCTAAATGGACGAGGAACTTCAGAGGACGAGTTTGTACCAGTATGTGCCTTTCGTCTTAGTCACCACTCTGGTTCTCGTGGCCTTGCCACTCCTTCTCGCTTACACCCTCAGCGGGCCTTCGTTCGACTTTCCATTCCTTTTGATAACCGTGATTTGCACAGCCGTGTCTGTGACGCTGGGTAAAGTCGGCGCCAGTTTGTGGCAACACCACCCGGAGCCCGCGATGTCGTCTTCAACGACCTCACCCTTTGGGGATTCCTACTCCGCATGAGTCACCAGCGACGCAGGCTCGCTCATGCTGAGCGGCTCGCCCTCATGGACGCCAACTCACAGTCATTGAGCGCCGAAGAGCACACGCGCATCCTCAAGCAACTAGCCCGCTCGCTGGAGTCGGGAGATCCCTACACCCACGGCCACAGCGACCGCGTCACCCGGCACGCCTACATGGTGGCAAGGGCCATGAAGCTACCCAAGGATTCATGCAACAAAATCAGACTGGCGGCTGCGTTACACGACGTTGGGAAGCTGCACACACCGCGCTCCATCCTGACGGGGACAGGCCGGCTCAGCGACGAGGAGTTTGCCATCGTCAAGCGACACCCGGGGGACGGCGCCGACATGGTGGCGGACCTGCAGGACGAGGAGCTCACGTCGATGGTGCGTTATCACCACGAGCGTATCGACGGCACCGGCTACCCTCATCGGCTCTCCGGCAACGACATTCCAATCGGAGCGCGCATCATCGCTGTGGCGGATACCTTCGATGCGATTACATCGCGGAGGCCATATCGTCCAACTCGTCGCCACAGCGATGCAATTGAGATACTTCGCAACGAGGCGGGTCAGCAACTCGACGCCCAAGTCGTGCGGGCATTCATTGCGTATTACACGGGCAGGCGGGGCATCCGCCTTTGGATGTCATTCACGTCCGGGGCACCGAGCCTCGTCGATTTTTCCGTCGCCGGCGTGCGACAGTTGGCTTCCAACGCAGCAGTGGTTGCGGCTTCGGTCAGCGTTGTGGCCGCGGGAGCGGTTCTTCCTCTCCGTGATAGTCCGCGTAAAACCGCGACGCCCGTTTCACAAAGTCAGCCAGGGACCAACCTCAATAACAGCGTCTCGACATTGACTCCTTTGTCGACCGGCCCCGGAGCAATGGCGAAGATGAGGGGAGCTGGTTCCGCGGGCACTAAGGCGGGTGGTCAGCGAGACGGTGGATCTAAGAAGCCAGCAGACAACAACAACCCAGGTTCGCAGCCTCACAAGCCACCGCAAGGTGGCACCGATCGACCGGGTGATAAGCCTGACAGCTCCGATCCTGGTGCCGGCGACGACCGCAACGATGGCAATGACGGCTCGGACACGGAGAACGACAAGCCGAAGCCGCCGAAGGAGCCGAAGCCGCCGCGGGAGCCCAAGCCAGCGGATGACAACGACTTCCGTGGTGACGACGACGGTAACTCCGGTCCCGGTAGTGACTCCGGTGACAGTGGTAACTCCGGTCCCGGGGGCAACTCCGGTCCCGGTGGTAGCTCCGGTCACAGCGGTGACGATGACGATGACGACTGAGTCGGCACCTCGCTGACTGTTCCACCTCTGCGCGACCACACCGCACAACGCCTGACCCCTCTCGGCCAGCCTCGGTCACTCCAGCCTGGCAGGCATCTGAACGTTTCGGTCCTATCTCGACATTGGCCCCCAGCTGTAAGCGAACACCGGTTGAGCGACCGTGTGGATTCGAGTCTCCGACAGCCCGTCAAGCGGCACGGCCCAGAGGCTGATCGGCCCGCTCTCACCGTGCCGGCTGAAGGTCAGAGTGCCATCGGGCAACCACGCGGGATGGGACTCCTGTAGGTCCGGCGTTGCGGTCAGGTTCCGGACATCACTTCCATCGGGGCGGACCACAAAGACGTCCTCGCCGCCCTCCCGGTCCGACATGAAGGCGATCCACTCTCCGTCTGGCGACCACGACGCCCACTGCTCACGAGCGGGATGATGGGTGATGTTGACGGGGTTGTCACCGTCGCTCTCCATGACGAAGATGTCAAACTCGCCCTCCCGCGTGCTCTGGAACGCGATGCGCCTTGTGTCAGGACTCCAGCTCGGGTACTCGTCGATGGCCGGATCATGAGTCAGGCGTTTCTTGCTCGAGCCGTCACGATCCATGACCCAGACATCGAACTCTCCACCTTGGTTCGAGAAGTACGCGATCTTCTCGCCGGTCGGAGCCCAGGAGGGTGACCAGTCGGCAACCCCACTGCTTCGCGTGAGGTTGCGCGACTTGCCACCGCGTGTGGCAACAACGTGGATGTCACCTTCGTCACCACGAAGCGGGTTGAGACGGTAGGCGACCCAGCGACCATCCGCCGAAATCGAAGGGCTGAAGTCGTCCCGGCCCGCCACGCCGGCCAGACGACGAGGTTGGCCACCTGGCACCTCAGCGATGTAGACGTCGAGGCCTTGCCGCCCCGGAACTTCCGAAGCGAACGCTAATCGCGAAGGGCGGATTTCTGCTGGTGCTAGAGCTCGCGAAGCGGACGGGGCTGGGCTGTCGGGAGCATTAGGCGGTGAGCCCGTTGCCGACGCGTCCTCGGATGAAGGCGTGCAACCCGTCGTAAGCATGATGCAAACGGGAACCAGCAGGATGATGCGCATGCGACTACTACTCCAGTTCGTCAGTCGGGGTTCCCGAGCGGGATCGAGAAATGGTGTCTTTATCCATCTCACCCGAACGTGCGCGAAGATCAGCCCTCGTGGATCATGAACCGTGGGACCGGGATGTCGCCGAGTTAGTTCTGAGCGCGTTGCCGCCAGCCCCTGCTCGGATCCTCGAGGTTGGTTGCGGCGAGGGCCGCCTTGCACGCAGCATGTCTTCTGCCGGTTATCGCGTCGTGGCAATCGATCCCGACGCACCGGAGGGTTCAATCTTCAGACGCGTGACGATCGAGGAATTCACCGAGTCAGGACCGTTCGACGCGGCGGTCGCCACGCTCTCGCTGCACCATATCGGCGACCTTGACGCCGCCGTTGCGAAGATCGCCAGCCTGGTCGCGCCCGGGGGGACCTTCGTCACCGTCGAGATGGCATCGGACCGCTTCGACGATGCGACCGCCACATGGGCCTTGAAACATCTAATTCCAGGAAGCGAGCACGGCTGGCTCGCGCACCGGCACAACGAGTGGACGACACAGGCAGGCAGGAAGGACGATTCGGGGTTCGCCGAATACATGCGTCGGTGGGTCGCGTCAAAGAAGTTCCATAGCGCCGCGACAATGCTCGAGATCTGCCGCAGTCACTTCGATGAGATGCAGTACGAAGCGTGGCCTTACCTCTATCCTGAGCTGGAGGGCGTAACGCGCGCACAAGAGATCGCCGAGATCGAGGCGGGCCGAATCCAGGCGATGGGTTTCACGTGGGTGGGTGCAGCGAGGTCTGCCCCGTAGAGACGCTGACATGCCCGTCTAGAGTGGCCGCAAACCACGAGAGAGAGCATGGTTGATGGCTGAACCAACACATCCCACCATGCTGCCGCCCGCCGATCCCGGCGGGGGCCGCGACGAACTCATAGATCTGTTGCGCTCGCTTGCCACCACCACAGTGGTGCTGTGGCACTGGGTCTTTACCATACTGGTGTGGCGCGAAGACGGGCCTCATGCGGACAACCCGATCGGATATGTGTCGGGACTGTGGAGCCTCACGTGGGTACTCCAGGTCATGCCACTGTTTTTCGTCGCTGGCGGTTTCGTCCACGCGCGCGCGTGGGCGCGCGATCGCGGCCATCCCGGTGCGTGGGCGACATTCGTCAAACGCCGGGCCGTGCAACTGGGCGTTCCCGCCCTGGTGTTGATAGCAGTCGTGGCCGGCGCGGGGACCGCGGCAGCGCTGCTCCACGGGGGGCCCGATAGATGGGTCACGCGCTCGGTATTGCTCGTGCTCTCCCCTCTTTGGTTCCTCGTCGTCTACATGGCGCTTGTAGTCACGGTTCCGCTTTGGGATCGACTCGACCGGCGTTGGGGCGAGCTCGTTCCCATCGGAATGGCGGTATTGACAATGGGCGTGGACCTCGTGCGTTTCCGTTTCGGTCACCCCGAGGTCGCATGGTTCAACATGCTGTTGGTATGGGGAGCGGCCCATCAGGTTGGTTGGTCCTGGGAACGCCTGCGCAACGCACCCGTGCGCTTCGGCCATGCGCTCATGTTGATCGGCTTCGCCGGGTTGGTCGGGCTGACCAACATGGGTCTGTATCCCCGATCGATGGTGGGTACCACCTCCACCGCGGACCGCTTCTCGAACATGGGACCCCCGACGCTTCCCATCGTGGCGCTGCTCACCCTCCAGGTGGGTCTCGTGGTCGCCTACCGCGAGCACATCCTTCGGTTCGCCCAGCGTCCGGAGATGCAGCGCTTCATGGCGTGGCTCTCGGCGAATGCGATGCCCCTGTTCCTGTGGCACACCGTGGGCTTCGCGCTGTTCTACGGTCTGATGCGCATGGTTACCGAGGTCCCTGAGGAGCCCAACCTGATGTGGTGGGTGACGTGCCCGCTGTGGGTGATCGGGCCGGCTTTGATGACGCTGCCGTTCCTCGCGCTCACCAAGCGGTTGCGACCGGCCGCCTGAGCCGTCTGTGCGCAGCTGTTGTTAGCGCCGGCTGAAATGTGGTTCGCGTTCTCTCTGTCACTGCTCGTTGTTGCCTACAACAACGTCGTCAACCGATGGACGCCGTTCCACGGCGCCGCTTATGTGCCGCTCAACTTGGCCTTCACAGGTGTCGTTACGACTGTCGCTGCGGCGACGCTCGAACTATCGCACGCGGAACTCGGGCTAGAACTCGGCAACAGCGAAGCGGGATTCTCGTTTGTCGCGGTAGCGGTCATTGGGTTCGTTGCGTTCAATATCGCCCGGTCACGGCACGCTCACCGCATCGCCGACCGACGAGTCGCTGGCCTTCGCGGGCGTGAGCTCGCCTATTACCTGCTGGTGCGCATCCCGCTTGGCACGGCGGTGGCCGAGGAAGTCCTTTTCCGCGGTGTGCTGTTCGCGGTATGGCGCGACGTGGGGATTTCTTCGCTCAACGCGGCGCTGTTCGCGTCGCTCGCTTTCGGGCTATGGCATGTCTCCCCCACGATCCTCGGCATTCGCATCAATGACCCTCATGCTTCCGGACAAAAGCTGTGGGCCGCGGTAGCTGGAGCCGTTCTTTTCACGACGGTCGCGGGGCTTGGCCTCACTTGGTTGCGACTTCGCACAGGGGGCCTGCTTGCTCCAATAGTGCTGCATGGGGGTATCAATTCCGTGAGCGCACTGGCGGCAGTCAGGGCAGGTCGCGCCGAGGATTCCGACCAGAACAGCGCTGCTGACGGGGGCACTTCAGAGGGGTGAGCCAAATTGGCACTTTGCAATGGTGCCAGAATGATGCCATAATGACGCCATGGACCTCACATCGTACGTCGCCACCCTTCAGAACGAACTGTCAGTAGCCGCCGGAGCCGCGGATGAGGATGCCCGCGCACTTGCCGAGCGGCTTACAGCTTCACTCGACTCGGCCACTCGGCTTGTGCTGCTGGAGGCCTTGTCTGCAGCAGCCGACGAGATCACCCGCGAGCTCGCGCCCGGCTCGGTCGAGGTGCGTTTGCGTGGGCGGAATCCAAGCTTCGTCGTCACACCGCCACCGACCGAAGAGTCGTTTGACGACACGACCGACGTTGTCGACAGCAGCTCGGGCGCGCCCGCGACCGACCCTCGGTCCTCAGATGTTCTGCCCGATTCGGACGAAGGAACGGCGCGGATCAACCTCCGCCTCCCCGATTCTCTGAAGCTCCGAGCCGAGGCAGCCGCGGGTCGGGAAGGACTCTCGGTCAACGCCTGGCTTGTTCGTGCCGTTGTCGCCGTTCTGGAGTCATCAGACCGCAACGATCCCTCTCGTCGGCGCACCCCTCGAGCCGGAGAGCGCTACACGGGTTGGGTGCGCTAGATGGCCCACGCCGCCGCTTCCACACTTCCTCAGGAGGACACCGCTATGTCTACGTTCGAAACCCCCCAACCGATCTCCGTCACGATTGCTCTGCCCGTCGGCGACGTCTGGATCATCGCGAGCGAGCGCAGCGACACAGTCGTCGGGGTGAGCCCAAGCGATAAGTCCAACGACTACGACATAAAGGCCGCGGAGTTGACCCGCGTCGAGTATTCCCACGGCACTCTTCTTGTGAAGGCGCCGAAACGTCCCTTCTCTTTTGGTAAGGGCGGGTCCGTCGATGTCGCTATCGAACTGCCGGCAGGCTCGAAAGTGAAAGGCGAATCCGGAGTAGCGGACTTCCGTTGCGTTGGCCGGCTCGGAGAATGCACATTCACCAGCGGCGTTGGGAACATCCGACTGGAGCACACGGGCCAGCTCACCGTGACCACCGGCACCGGAAGCATCACCATAGACCGAGCCGTTGGTCGAACTGAGGCCACCGGAGCCGGTGACATTCGCATCGGCGAGGTCGATGGTTCCGCGGTGATCAAGAATCTCAACGGTGACACCTGGGTCGGCGAGATCACCGGCGACCTACGTTGCAAGGCCGCCAACGGCAGTATCACAGTAGACCGAGCACACGCCACGATCGTCGCCAAGACATCCAACGGCGACGTTCGGTTCGGTGAGGTCGCTCGCGGCACGGTTGTCCTAGAGACCGCATTTGGTGAACTCGAGGTCGGCATCCGACCAGGAACCTCAGCGCTGCTCGACGTGCGCTCCAAGTTCGGCAGCGTGCTCAACTCCCTGGCCGCCTCAGACGCGCCCGAGCCATCCGACGAAAAGGTCGAGGTGCGCGCAAGAACCTCTTTCGGCGACATCGTGGTCCGCCGTTCCGATCTACAGCCGAGCCAAGACAGCACTCACGGAAAGAAGGAAGTATGACCACCACTTCGTCCTCGCCGGCGATCGCGGTGACCGGACTGCGCAAGTCTTACGACGACAAGGTAGTGCTCGACGGCATCGACCTGACTGTGGCCGAGGGAACGATCTTTGCGCTGCTCGGACCCAACGGCGCCGGCAAGACAACTGCGGTTCAGATCTTGTCCACACTTATTGGTGCCGACAGCGGCGAGGTACGAGTCGCAGGCCACGATCTATCGAGTGATCCTGACGCGGTCCGAGCCGCGATTGGTGTCACCGGCCAGTTCTCGGCGGTCGACAACCTACTCACCGGCGAGGAGAACCTGATACTGATGGCGGACCTGTACCACCTGGACCGCGCCGAAGGCAGTCGGCGCGCCGCCGAACTTCTCGACAAATTCGACCTCGTAGAGGCTGCCACGAAGAGACTCGCGGCCTACTCCGGGGGCATGCGCCGCCGGCTCGACCTCGCGATGACCCTGGTCGGCGACCCCCGCATCATCTTCCTCGACGAACCGACAACCGGCCTTGACCCGCGCAGCCGTCACGCCATGTGGAAGATCATCCGTGACCTCGTCGCCCGAGGCGTCACTATCTTCTTGACCACGCAGCACCTCGAGGAAGCCGACCGTCTCGCCGACCGGATCGCAGTTCTCGATCGCGGAAAGCTGGTCGCCGAGGGAACAGCGGACGAGCTCAAACGCCTCATCCCCGGCGGTCATATCCGGCTGCGGTTCGCCGACGCGAACGTTCTCAACTCGGCGGCTCGAACCCTCGGCGAATCCTCACGCGACGACGATGCCCTCACACTTCAGATTGCCAACGACGGAGGGGTCAGTTCGTTGCGAGCCATGCTCGACCGGCTCGACCACGAGGCGATCGAGGTCGACTCACTCACCGTCCACACCCCTGACCTCGACGATGTCTTCTTTGCCCTCACCCATCCCACCTCCGAGAAAGCGGGCATTCAGTGAGCACCTACGCCGTACGCGATTCGGCCACCATGCTGCGGCGCGATTTCAAGCACCTACAGCGCTACCCAGTCATGACGATCTCCCAAGTGATCATGCCGAGCGCTTTTCTGCTGCTGTTCGTCTATGTCTTTGGTGGCGCGATAAGCGCCGGTCTTGGCGGCGGCGCTGCTTCCTACGTCAACTACGTCGTCCCTGGAATTCTCATGATGACCATGGCCAGTGGCTGCGCAGCCACCGCTGTAGGCATCAACATGGACATGACCGAAGGCATCGTCGCCCGATTCCGCACTATGGCGATCTCTCGTGCCTCGGTGTTGACCGGTCGTGTCGTCGGAAGCCTGATTCGGACGGTGGTCAGCGTAAGCCTGGTAATCGGCATTGCGCTGATCATCGGTTTTCGACCCACCGTGGATCCTGCCGCCTGGCTCGCGGTTGGCGGCTTCGTAGTGCTGATCACCCTTGCGATCACCTGGCTAGCGGTCGCGCTCGGTATCTCCGCCAAGTCACCCGAAGGAGCAAACGGCTCGACACTTCTCCTGCAGTTTGCACCGTTCATCAGCAGTGCGTTCGTCGACCCGGAAACGATGCCGGCTGGGGTGCGCTGGTTCGCCGAGAATCAGCCGTTCACGCCCATGATCGAAACGATACGGGGACTGTTGTTCGGCACCCCCTTCGGCAACAGCGGGATCCTTTCCCTTGTCTGGGCCTGCGCGATCGCACTCGTCGGGTACCTCTGGGCACGAGTGGCCTACAACAGGGATCTAGCGCGCCGGGTATAGATCACTCATGAGATTATGTATGCACGTGTTGTGAAGGTGGGAAATCTGCTGAAGCGTCCTCTCCTATCCGTTCGGATCAAGGTGATAAGGAACGCTGGCCACAACCACTCCAGGCTCGAACAGAAGATGCCTCTTCACTTGGAGTGCCGTCTGTCCGTGCAGGAATTGATGCCTTAATTTCCCCACGACGAACTCAGGGATGACGACCGTCACGATCCGATCATTTCCATCGGCTCGGAACTGCTCAACGTAGGTGGCGAGAGACCGACCCAAGTCTCTATAGGGCGACTCGTGTAGTTCCAGCGGAACCGGGATGCCGCTGCGCAGCCAGTCGTCTCCCAACCTTTCCGTGGCAGCGGGATCGAGCCCGAAAGAAACCGCCCGGAGATCAGTAGGAGTCAGCGTCTCGGCATACTCGAGTGCTTGCAGGGTGGCGTTATGGACTCCGGAGACGAGCACGACGACGTAGTTACGGGCTGGCTCCTCGGTTTCGTCGCGATCAGGATCAAGGGTGTCTCGCAAGATGGGCAGGTCAATTATCTGAACCCCTCGTTCACGCAAGAAGGATGCCTTGAGTCGATGGATCCCCGGCCGCCGGACGATCTCCCAAAGGCCTTGTCCCTCGAGCATCTCAGGGATCACCAAGCTGAGAAACTCTTCTGGCGGCAACTTCTTTTTACGGTCTGCGAGATATGACTTAACAGTCGCTGCGTGGTGACCATTTTCCTTAAGAACCGTGAGAGACATCTCGGGAGCCATCCGTCTCATGGCCGCTGCATTGTCGTTGTCGAACGTGACGACGCTCGCCTGGCGCGGTCTTACCGCACGGACGTAGCCCACGGCTCGCGCGGTCGCCGCGTCTGCCTGTTGTACGAGGATGACCATCGAATGATTCCCCGGCCGGCTATCCGGAGGCTTGCGATCTGGATGTGCCAGCTGTCTGGCAACCTCGTCGTAGTGGTGGTGGATCGACCGCATCAGCAGGATCAACAACGGGATTGCGCACACGACCATCCAAGCTCCGCTGAGGAACTTCGTTGTTACGACCACCAGGAATACAAGTCCAGTAACCGCCGCACCAAATCCATTGATGAGCATCCGCCTTCCAGACCCGGGCTCCAGTACCCTCCGCCAATGAACCACCATGCCGGACTGGGAAAGCGTGAACGAGATGAACACGCCCACCAGATAGAGCTGGATCAGGCTGTTGAGGTTTGCGTCGAAGACAACGATCAGTAGCGAGGCCAAAAGAGCCAGAATGACGACACCATTGGAGAACACCAGGCGATCGCCCCGGTTCATGAACTGACGGGGCATGAAGCGGTCCTGAGCAAGGATTGAGACCAGGCGCGGAAAGTCTTGATAGGCGGTGTTCGCCGCAAGGATCAGGATGCCGGCGGTCATCGTCTGCAGCACGTAGAACATGAAGCCGCCACCGAAAACCGCATGGGCGATCTGCGCGACGACCGTGCGAGCAGAATCCTCCGTGTAGACGACCTGAGTGTGGTTCGCCAACCATGAGACCCCCAAGAACATCGAGATGGACATGACACCCATCATCGACAGGGTGGTTGCGGCGTTTTTGGACTGTGGGTAGCGGAAGGCAGGCACTCCGTTGGAGATGGCTTCGACTCCAGTAAGAGCGGTTGTCCCGGCAGAGAAAGCCTTGAGAATGAGGAACAAGGTAATGCCCTGTTCCGGCTCCAGATGCGTTCCTGCACTCTCCGCAAGAGGACAGCCACCCACACATCTAACGAGACCGGTTACGAGCAGCGCATAGATCGACAAGACGAAGCCGTAGGTGGGAATGGCGAAGAGCGTGCCTGACTCCTTCGTTCCCCGGAGGTTCATGAGAGTCACGAAAGCAACGAATCCAATTGCAACTTGGACCTTGGCAGCAGCCAACGCCGGCGCCGCGGACACGATCGCGTCGACACCCGCAACGATCGAGACCGAGACCGTGAGGACGTAGTCGATCAGCAGTGCCGCAGCGGCGAGCAATCCAGGATTCGTTCCGAGGTTTTCGTGGGCCACGATGTAGGCGCCGCCCCCACTTGGATAGGCGTGCACCGTTTGTCGGTAGGACACGACGACTGTGGCGAGCAACAACGCCACCGCTAGGGCGATGGGGATCACGTTACTCAGGGCGACGGACCCCGCCAGCCCCAGAACCAACATGATCTCCTGAGTTGCGTATGCGTTCGAGGACAGAGGGTCTGAGGAGAACACCGGGAGTGCCAACAACTTAGGAAGCAAGGTGTGCTCGAGCTCGCTGGAAGCCATCGTGCGGCCCAGTAGTACGCGCTTCGCAACTTGCGCCCGGCTCAACGAACCCTCACTCGGACGCGAATCTAGTTATCGTCTCGAATCCGGGCTCGAACAGAGTCAGCCGGCCGTCGTCTCCCGCAACTGCGAACCCGTCGAGAATCACCACCGTTCGGGGTATGAGCGCGAGCTGGGGAGCCTGGTCCCGTGTAGCCCAACGGGCAGTCACTTGACCGGTGCCGTCGTCGATTGTGACTTCGATTTGCCCCTGTTGAGGATCCACGCGCAGTCTCTTTACGACGCCCACTACGCGGCATCTCTCGTAGGGCTTGAGGTCGATCAGCCATCCCGACGCGCCAGCTGAGACTGCCCAATGCTGTCTTGCTGGCAACTCGAGGTCGTCTCCCGCCATAGAATTCGGGCGACTGAGCTTTGTGAGGACGGGCACATGCATGCCCATAGCGTCGCAACTGCGGCGTTATGACATCGTTAGCAAAGACCAAGAGCGTGTAAGGATTTCGTAAGTCTTTGCTTCAAGCAGCCTTCACGTCTGAACCCTCCAGGAGCAGAATGGTGGGCATGGACCACTTCCGATTCCCTCGGAGCGCTACCACGCCGATGGCTCGTCGGGTTGTCGCCAGCGTGGCATGCCCAGCAGCCGTCACGCTCTTGGCAATCTCAGAAGAGCATCCGCCGACTTCGGTGGTCGCCGTTCTGTTTGTGCTCGCCGTCGTCATCGCAGCAAGAGTTGGCGGCCCGGGCGCCGGGATCGTGGCATCACTGTTGTCTTTTCTCGCTCTGAACTTCTTCTTCACCCCGCCTTTTCACACCTTTGGGGTGGCAGCACCCGAAGATCTCATTGCTCTGTTTGCGTTTCTCGTCACTTCAGTGATTGTCGGACTGCTGCTGTCCTCCGCCCTGCAGGCCAAATCCCAATCCGAACGACGCGAGCTGGAGGCCCAACTGCTCAACCGCCTGGCGACGCGTTTGTTGTCTGGTGAAAATCCAGAGAAGGTGCTCTCGGGCTTCGCCCAGGGTCTATGTGACGCCTTCGAGTTGAGCCGTTGTGAGATCTCCACCACCTTTACGCCCGTGACGGATGACGCGCCCGCGGAAAGTCTCGGAGAGCCTCAACGAGTGCGACTTTCTGCGCTCGGTCAGGATATTGGCGAGATGCGAATCTGGGCCGGTGGCCGTGGTCGACTCAACCTCGAAGAACAGGCGATCATCGAGTCCCTCGCAACTCAACTGGCTCTCGCCCTGGAGGGAATGCGCCTCAGCATCGAGGTGCGGCGGGCGGAGCTCGAAGCGCACACGAGCCGACTTAAGGCTGCGCTTTTCTCCGGCGTGACTCACGACATCAAGACACCGCTGGCCGCAATCATGGCGGCGGTGACGAGCCTGATTGAAGGCTCCGGATTCACAGAGGATCAACGACATGAACACCTCGACACCATCAGGCAGGAGACGGAACGATTGCATCGGGTGGTCAACAACCTACTCGATGTGGCTCGACTTCGGGCCGGAGCTCTAGTGGCCACTAAGGTGCCCAGCGCGATCGATGAAGTTATGGAGAGCACCCTCAACCGACTGCGCCCTCTGTTCGGGGACCGGCTGGTCGAAATAAGAGTGGGAGACGAGGTTCCCGAGGTGGCAATCGACGTCGTCCAGATCGACCAGGTGCTCACCAATTTGATCGAAAACGCGATCAAGTTCACTCCGTCAGGCAGTCCCGTCTCCCTTGTCGCCGTTGGCCACGCTGAGGGGGTACGAGTCACCGTGTTCGATCAAGGCCCCGGTGTCCCGAAGCAAGATCGGGCCCGGATCTTCGAACCCTTCGAGCGCGGGCAAGTGTCTGCATCCGGAACCGGCTTGGGCCTTGCTATATCCAACGCGATTGTGATCGCCCACGGTGGACGGATGTGGGTGTCGGACAACCCGTTGGGTGGCGCGGCATTCACTTTCGAGTTGCCCAGTGGTGACGAGCCTTCCTCCCAGGAGGTGAGCAGTGCGAGAGAGAGTGCTCGTCGTTGACGACGACTCGCAGATGCTCAAGGCGGTCACGAACGCTCTAAGCGCGCGTGGGTACGAGGTGCTGAAAGCGGGAAACGGAGAGACCGCCCTCGCCCTTGCAGCCGAAGAGGATCTGGACCTCGTCCTTCTCGACCTCGGCCTTCCGGGAATCGAGGGCCACGAGGTGATCGGTCGCCTGCGCGCGTGGTCTGACTTGCCAGTCATCATCATCTCGGTCAGGGACAGTCAAGAGGAAAAGGTTGCGGCACTGGACGCGGGTGCGGACGACTTCATCACCAAACCTTTTGGAATGAAGGAGTTGCTTGCGCGCATGCGAGCAGTTCGCAGACGTGTGGCGGACGAAGGCGAGCCGGAATCGGTTCTTCGTTTCGACGGGTTGGAAATTCATCTCCTCAAAAGGCTCGTCAAGCTCGAAGACAAACCCGTCCATCTCACTCCCACTGAGTACAGGCTGCTCGAGGCCATGGCAACGAATCCCGGCAAGCTTCTTACGCATACCTGGCTCCTTCAGAAGGTTTGGGGGCCCGGGTACGGGACTGAATCGAACTATCTGCGTCTCTTCGTACGGCAACTCCGTCGAAAGCTCGCCGATACGCCATCCGCCCCCCGTTGGATTACGACCGAGCCAGGGCTTGGCTACAGGTGGCTGCCTGAGCCTCGCAGCAGAGGCTGAGAACACAGCTCCGGTTCGGCCGCGATTACAGGACGACTCGCCTAAATGGGGGCCGAAACGGTCCGTCTCCACGGCTTGCCAAAAGGGGATAGGTCTTGTTCGCTGAGACTTACCCTGTACGTTTAGGTGCAAGGAAAGGCAGATACCGGATGGCTATTCAGGAAAAACAGCAGAGCCCTCGAATCCCCCTGACCAGGGAGCGAGTGCTGCGCGCCGCCATCGCTCTTGCCGATGAACACGGTATCGAGGAACTCAGCATGCGCAAGCTCGGCCAGGAGTTGGGGGTCGAGGCAATGTCCTTGTACAACCACGTGGCCAACAAGGAAGACGTTTTAGACGGCATGGTCGATCTCGTCGTCGGTGAGATCGAGGTGCGGCCCAGCGACACGGACTGGAAGACTGCCCTGCGAGAAAAGGTGCTCTCGGCTCGGAGAGTTCTCCTAAGGCACCCCTGGGCCTCTCGTGTGATGGAATCGCGGACCCAGCCGACTCCCACGATGATGACGTACATGGATTCGGTGATTGGAATATTCCGGACCGGTGGCTTCTCTATCGATCTGACCCATCACGCATTGCACACCTTGGGCAGCCGCATGTTGGGCTTCGCGCAGGAGCTCTACGACGATTCGGGTGGTGATCTTGGTCCAGAGTTTGAGGCACTCATGCTTCGAGAAATGGCCGAGAAGTACCCCTATATCTCCGAGCTGGCTGCAGCCATCAGCCACGACGAGAACACGATCGTGGGCCAGGGTTGCGATGATCAATTCGAGTTCGAGTTTGGCCTCGATCTGATCCTCGATGGGCTCGAGAGGCTACGCAACGAGGCCTGACGACTCGGATATTTGTCTGATGCTGCGCCGGCATCTCTTTGCGCCTTCTGGAACCAATTCGACCGGGTGTCCGTCGAAGAAGGCATGACTCCCCACAGACGCCATGCGAGCAAGGTCGTGGCATTGATCGCTGCAGTCCTTCTCGCAGCCTGCACATCGGCCGAATCGGGCGAACCGAGAGCAGATCGACAGGACCCCCCGGCCACGCCTTCAGCCACCAGTTCGACTCCCTCTCCAGTCACCAGTTCGACTCCCGTTGGCAAACCGTTGGAGCCTCGTGGAATGGAAGCGCCACCCCCGGTCACGGTTCGGTATTTCGAAGAGGCGATCGAGCTGCATGCATGGACATATTGCTATCGCAACGGGTGTGTGGATGGGGCTCCGCCCGACAAACCGCATGATGTGGGAAGCCCTGAGGAGATCGGCGTCGAGTTCGCGCTGCAGGGATGGTCGTTCAATGCATCGTTCACCGCCGTCGGTGAAAAGTGTGCGCGCATCCAGACGGTGCCGTTGCAGCCCGCAGGCGACGGAGAGTTCGTTCTGCGTCCCGCCGGGTTTGCCGGCACCTACGACGTCACGCTTTTCGGCAGAGGCGCCGGAGACCTATTCACGACCTTCAGATGGACCACACCAAACGACGGACCGTTGCCAGAGCCGAGAGCACGTCTGGCCGTGCTCGCAGGCGATGACGGCGAAGTCGACAGTTACGGTGTCGAGTTGGAGGTGGCGCACCTCGCGCAGACTCCCCGTGAAGCCACTGCGACGGTCAAGGTGGAGGCTGAGGGTGGTGAGTCGCTCACATTCACGGCCAAACGCTCGCCCCATCGATGCTTCCCTGAGGGAACGGTGTATTGGGATGGGCCCGACGACAAAGGACTCGCGGCTGCGGAGTTGGGCGAAGGTCCGTTCACCTACGAGGTAAAGCTCACACTGGACGGCGAGCGATACTTTGCTACCGCCACGTGGCCCAACGACGAGATCAGAGGAAACGCACCATCGGTGAGGCTTGAATTCTCTCCCGCACTACCTGCCCTCTAGCCAATGAGTGGAGCCTCGATCGGCTGCTCGTACGAGCCAATCAGTCAAGTTCGCCGGGCGGCATCGTTGCAACCGAGCGTTCCTTAGCGGGCCAGTTCACCAACAGGACTCCCGCGATCACGGCTGCAAAGCTCAGCAGGAAAACCGGTGAGGCCCGCTCCGAAAGCAACAGAATACCAAGTGCCGCAGCGACGATGGGATTCAGGTTGATGTAAACAGCCACCTGTGTCGGCGAAAGCTGTGCCAGCGCGACAGTCCACATACCAAAGGCGATCGCGCCCCCCGGAATGCCGAGGAAAAGGACGATCAAAGCCAATGAAGAATCGACTTGTCCGAACTCCTCGATGATTCCCTCCCAGAGTGCGATGGGAAGGAGAACGAGCGTTCCACTCAGCATTGCGTAGGAAACCACGGTGAGTGGGTGCTGGATCTTGAAGGCTTGCTTGGTCAATACGCCGTATAGGGCGCCGAGAAACGCAGTGAAGAGAACCAGGGCATCTCCTAACAACGCCCGGCCGTTGGTCTCCAGATTGAGTCCTCGCTCGCCAACCACGATCAAGACTCCGAACAAGGTCAAGAGGACTCCAACCGTTCGACGGGTCCCAAGTCGTTCTCCCAGGAACCAACGCGCCAGCAGCATGCTCCATATCGGCAGTGTCGCGAGCATCAGCGCACCACGTGTTGCCTGAGTGAACTGCAGCCCAGCGTTGAAGCTAAGAGGAAACAAGGAAAAGATGATCGCGCCGAGGAGTACGTCAAATCGAAGACTCCTAAGGTCGACGTGGAGTAGCGCCGGTCTGACGACGGCAATCGCACCAAGCATTACCAGCGCTCCCATGCCGAAACGAGCAACGGCCAAGGTTGTGGGTGGGATGTCACGGACTGCTACTCGTACCGCCACGACCGAAGCTCCCAACAATGCGGCCGCGACGAATGCGCTGGCGTTGGCTGCAAGGTCCTCACGACCTCGCAATCGACCGCTCACGAGCGGGCCGCGACCTCGTTACGAACGGCCCAGGGCTTGAGAATTGCGTAGATCATCTCGGAGACAGGAGCAGGGATGGCGTGAGTGCGTGCTCGCCGCACAACCGTCCCGTGCAGCGCCTCTAGTTCCATGCGGCGACCATTTGTGAGGTCATCGTACAAGGATGAGAATCCGGAAGGCTCGAGACGTTCGGCAAAGCTAGCGTGCTTATCCACTGTATCGGCCGGCAGGTCGATGCCCTCAGCAGCGGCAACAGCGCAGACTTCTTCGACGGCTCTCTTGAACGCGCTCCAACTCTCATCAACCGACCTCACGTTGCCGATGGGCAGACGGACGGCGGCGGTCAACCCCGCTTGTGCGCAGATGAAAGCAAACTTGTCCCATAGCACCCGAAGTATGTCGTCAGTGAGCTCGGCATCGATATCCGCCTTCTTGCAAATCTCCAGGAGGCGCTCGGCGCGAGGGCTGCGCCGCCCTTCCATCTCTCCAAACACGATGCGTGCCGGCCCGCCGGTGTGCGCGATGAGTCCCGGCTCAACAATCCCGGAGAAGATGTACGTCGCCCCACCCATGATGTCCTGTCGGCCGACAACGCGAGCTATCTTCTCTTCGTTGTCGACTCCGTTCTGAAACGAAAGGATCGCGGTCTCTTCTCCCAACAACGCGGGAAGGCGGGCTGCGGCATCTTCGGTGTCAAACGACTTCACGGAGAAGAGCACGTAATCGCACGGGCCAATCTGCGATGGGTCATCGGTCGCCGGGAGATCGACCTGGAAGTCACCCTTGGGGCTCGTAACTCTCAAGCCGCTCGTCCTCAGAGCTTTTAGGTGTGCCCCGCGCGCGATTAGGTGCACGTCCGCGCCCGCGAGCGCCAGCCGTCCACCAAAGTAGCCGCCCACTCCACCGGTACCGAAAACCGCCACCTTCATGTCGTCCCCCTCCGTTCAATCCAGGCTGCGTCGTGTTTGCGCGACCAAACGTAATCCGATGTTGTCCAACTATCCGCTTACAGAGCCGACTGACGATGCAGAAGGGGCGAAAGTCAGACTCGCGGCTCTCGGCGAACCTACCGGGGACGCCGATAGACTCGATGATCATGCGGCCACCATCTGCTGGAGCGCGTCCATGACCGATGCACGAGAGGCGGAGATCAGCTGGTTCCATCGGTCTGGCCGTGAATCGGGAGTGAGCTGGTGGGGAGAGCGTCCGACCTGGGCTCGCCACCTCACGTACTGGGTGGTTGCGCTGGGTCTGCTTTCGCTTTCTCTGTTCGACACCGATGCGGGGCCGGCGACCTCGAGCAACGATGATCTCTCGTCCTTCGTTTGGATCGTAATGGGCATCCTGTCGATAGGCGTGGCCGCCCTCATTTTCACGCTGAGGGAGTGGAACGCGGTGGGCCTTCCTCGCACCGTCTCGCGCAGCTTGGTGCTGTTCACCTTCATTCTCGGATTCGCTGCCAGCTGGCTGTTCTTTGCCCGCGGATTCGGAGTCGAGATCAACGGATGCCGTGCCTTTGGAGAACAAGAGATCTGTCGCGGGCAGGCCTCCCCACAGCAGGTTCTGGGAATGCTGGCCTGGCAGGCAGCCGACGTCGTACCGGTGCTGAAGATCACTGACTCGTTTGCATGGGATCAGCCGGCAAGGTCGGAGAGCCCAGTCGTGGGGGCCGCGATCGTCATTATTCGCTTGTGGCTGGCGATCGGGGTGCTGGCCATCGTCAAGCGGATCTGGGATGGATGGGGGGCAGCTTCTCCAGAACAGGACCCGGCACCCACAAGGTGAGACGACCGGGTGTTTCCCCTGATCAACACCCCTGCCTCGGCGGCGGTCGCTGGTTAGCTCAGCCTCTCGTTGACGAAGTTGCGGACTGCATTGTTGAAGTCTTCTGGGGACTCGATGTTGCAGACATGACCAGCGTCGGGCAGGACTACAAGCGTCGAGTCCGGGATGGATGTCTTTAGGTTTTCCGCGACGGACAGGGGCGCGCGAACGTCTTTGTCGCCGCATATCAGCAGTGTCGGGACGTTGATGTGGGGGAGCACCTCTCGGAGATCCTCGGCGGACGCGCGCGCCATCGCCCGGAAGCCTGCCGGATGGAACTCCTGCATGCTTGTACGGAACTCTTCGATGAACGGGGATGGGACCTTCTCCGAGAACATCGAAGGAAGAAGAGCATCCACGAACTCGTCGGGTGACAGATCGGCCAGTGCAAGTGCTTGTTTGAGACGCTGATCTGCCACCTCAGTAGGCAACGATCCGCGCCATCCGGCGTACGCGGAGGCAAGAATCAGAGTCCTCGGCAAGGCCGGGTGGCGGTGGCACAATTCGAGCGCAAGGATGCCACCGAACGACAGCCCGGCCACGCTCGGCCCTTCAAGGCCAAGCTTCTCGACGAACCCGGCCAGGCAGTCCGCATAGCCTGCGATGCCGAACGATTCGGGCGGGTCGGATGACCCACCGGTTCCGGGCGCGTCCCACACCACCACAGTGAATTCGTCGCTAAGCCCTTCAATCTGCCGCCGCCAAGTCGTCGGGCCATCTCCCACATATCCGTGAAGGAGGACAAGAGGTGGTCCGGTGCCGGCGCGTTCGTAGGCGATGTGGAGGCCATCGACCTCGGTCGTCTCCATGGCGCATCCTCGTATCCGACTCGACAAACTTCCTTCTCGTGTGAATCGTAAGGATGCTATGTCGCGTCTATCGCGTCCGCTAGAGGTTCGCGATTTTCGGGATCAGTCAGGAAGTTGCGGCACTTCGATTCCCTGGCTTCGTCCGAGGAGCACCCCCCGGGTGATTGCGTTCGTTCCGAAACGATCGCGCAAACTGTCGAGGGCTGAATCGAGAGCGTCGAGTTGGTGACGATCGAACGGCAATGCCAGCTGGATGGCGCTGTCGTTCCACAGATTGGTGAGCGACACTCCCACCAGAGTGATGCCTTGCTTCTGGATCATCGGAGTGGCCTCGCGCATCAACGTCCTCGCCATGGCGAGAATCGTCTCTGTCTGTGCGGTTGCCTCGGGAAAGGTGCGCGATCGCGTCGCCCGCGAGAGGTCGTCAAACCGCAACCGAAGTACGACCGTGCGGCACACTCGATGTGCCGCCCGCAACCGGCGGGAGAGGCGGTCGACGAGAGACACGAGCACGGCGTCAACCGAGGCGGCCGACTTCGGTCTGCGACCGATCGACCGCTGCGCTCCCATCGAACGTCGTCGTCGCCCGACTTGCACGGGACGCGGGTCGCGATTGTGTGCGAGGGCATGGAGATGCCGGCCGGAAGCCACGCCCAGCATCCCAACCAGCACTGCCTCGCTGAGCTGAGCGACCTGGGCAACGGTCGTGATCCCCGTTCGACGAAGCTTGCCGGACGTGACGGCTCCAACTCCCCAAAGCTTTTCGACGGGAAGCGGATGGAGAAATGCCAATTCGCGATCGGGAGGCACTACGAGCAAACCGTCGGGCTTGGCCACGCCGCTGGCCACCTTTGCAAGGAACTTGGTTCTCGCCACACCGACCGAGATGGGGAGGCCCACCTGATCGAGCACGTCGCGTCGCAATCGAATGGCGATCTCCTCCGGCGAGCCCGACAGCCGCCAAAGCCCTCCCACATCGAGGAAGGCCTCGTCGATGGACAGTCCCTCGACCATGGCCGTTGTCTGATCGAACACCTTGAAGAGCGCCTTGCTCGCCTCGGAATAGGCGGACATCCGAGGTGATACCACGACCGCGTCCGGACACATCCGGCGAGCCCGCGATCCGGCCATGGCCGTGCGGACCCCGTGCGCCTTGGCTTCGTAGCTCGCCGCCAGCACGACCCCCGCTCCGACAATGACCGGGCGACCCCGTAGCCGTGGGTCGTCGCGCTGCTCGACCGACGCGTAAAACGCGTCGACGTCGGCGTGGAGGATCGAAGCGGCCTGCCGCATCGAACATATGTTCGCATATGGCTAGGCTGAGCACAATTCGTGGGAACGCTCTCTCACGAGTTCTTCTGGGGCCGGGGCCCTCATCCCGCTCGGCCCGCTGCTCGGGAGTTGAGGTACCGCTGCTCGGGCAGGCTTAACGTTCTGCGCGCGGCTTGCTTGTAGTAGACGCGGGCGGCTTCCTGATCACCTGCGAGATCGAGGAGGTGCGCTTTGACCGCGTCGACACGGTAATGATCGGCGAGCGCGGGGTCTGCCTGAGCAGACTCCATCGCCTCCAGTCCAGCGGCCGCCCCGTGGACCATGGCTACCGCCACCACCCGGTTGAGGGTGACCATGGGTCCAGGTGCAATGCTGGCCAGAAGGTCGTACAGCGTGAGGATCTGCAACCAGTCGGTGTCCTCCGCTCGCGGCGCCTCGTTGTGCACGGCCGCGATTGCAGCCTGCAGTTGGTAGGGCCCGATTCGGGCGGTGGTGAGAGTCTCGGTGATGAGCGCGACTCCTTCCTCGATTGCATGGGTATCCCACAAAACGCGGTCTTGCTCGAGTAGCGGCACAAGCTCTCCGTCCTGCGTGGTTCGCGCGGGGCGACGAGCGTCGGTAAGCAACATGAGCGCGAGAAGCCCTGCAACCTCACCGTTATCGGGCATCTGGGGTCGTAGCTGACGGGTCAACCGGATCGCTTCGGCGGTGAGTTCGACGCGGTTGAGCATGGCGCCCGCGCTCGCGGTGTAGCCCTCGTTGAAAATCAGATACAGAACCTCGAGCACCGCCATCATCCGCTCGGAACGCTCGCCCTCCGGGGGCATCTTGAACTCCGCACCACTCGCCGTGATCCGCTGTTTGGCCCTGCTGATGCGTTGAGCGACCGTGGCCTCGGGGACCAGGAACGCACGGGCGATCTCGGCCGTAGTCAGACCTCCCACCGCCCGCAGTGTGAGGGCCACCTGCGATACGCGCGTGAGCGACGGGTGGCAGCACAACATCAACAGGGTCAGCGAATCATCCACACCGGGCGCTGGCTCCGAACTCGGCCGCGTCTGTGTGGCGGCGGTCTCCTCGCGACGCGTGCGGGCCGAGTCACTTCGCCACAGCTCGATCTGTCGCCGCGACGCGACGGTGATCAACCAACCTCTCGGATTGTCCGGCACACCTTTGGACTCCCACTCGACCGCGGCAGCCAGAAGTGCCTCTTGGACTGCGTCCTCGCAGGTGTCGAAATTGCCGTACCGTCGAACGAGCGCGCTGAGTACCTGAGGCGCGAGCTCTCGCAGCAGCTGGTCGAGCCCGTTCGAGTTGTTCAGATCAAGAACCCGCTGAGATCCATGCACGGCCGTACCTCGACGAGTCCAAGCTCTGCCTCGGGCACCCGGGCCGCAATTTCGACTGCCCGCTCGGTGCTCTCGCACTCGACCAGGTAAAAGCCGGCAACGAGCTCCTTGACCTCGGCGAACGGACCGTCCGTTGTCGTCGTCTGGCCCTCCTGCACCGACACTCGTTTTCCCATCGAAGGATCGGCGAGGGCCTCTGTCACGATCATCTCCCCAGATGCGATCAAGTCCTCGTTGAGCGCGGTGTACGCGCGCAGGCCCCCGGCGCGCTCGTCGGCCGAGAGACCGTCCCAGATCTCCCGAGAGTCAGGGTTGCTGTAGATCAGGATCAGGTACTTCACCGACGCCCCCTTCCGCTCGAAGTTTTTCCTCCGGCATGTCGAGATCAGTCTCTCAGCCTCGACGTCTCAGGTAAGAGGGCCCGCAGGGCGCTGACACAAGGAGGAAAGGTGATGGAGCTCAACTATCTGGCAATTCTCGTTGCAGCAGTGGCGGTCTTCGTCGTGAGCGCGACTTGGTACGGCCTGCTCGGCAACCGGCTGGCCGAGCTGAACGATGCCTATGTGGACACGGGCCAGCCGCCCGTCTGGAAGATGCTTGCGGAGTTTGCCCGGAGCCTCGTGGTCGCTGCCGTGGTCGCTGGCCTGACCAGCGAGATGGGAATCGAGGGCTGGTTGTCAGCGGTCGGGCTAGGCCTCGTCCTTTGGTTCGGTTTCCCAGCCATCATCCTGAGTGGATCCGTTCTGCACGAGAAGGTTCCCTGGAGGCTGGCCGCTATCCATGCTGGTGACTGGCTTCTGAAGCTGGTCGTAATCGCGATCGTGGTCGGAGTCTGGCCGTGAGGAACAACCTGGTCGGATGAGCTAGCCGCGTCGACGGTCTACCTGACTGCGGCGCGCGCAACGAATCGATCAACGAATTTCAACACAGCGGGGTGGTTCGGGTTAATGAAGTGGTTTCCGTCCACCAAGGCCGATTCGCATTGCGGAAGCGCGTCCGCCAGGACCTTGTCAACTTGCCGAAAGGCTTCGGGCGAGTCCTTGGCCGAGACGATCAACGTCGGTTGGTCAATCTCCGCCAGATCCTGCGCGGACAGATCGAGCGGACCACCGCGCAGCTCGGCCAGGATGGCGGGACCGTTGCCAATGAACATCTGCTTGAGTCCCTTGGGGAACGAATCCCAGGTCTCAGCGTCCAGCACATGTCGTAGAAAGACCTCGGCCACACTCGACACGTCTTCTTGCCCCGCGGCGAGGACTCTATCGAGCACTGGCTGGAACCATGTCGCCCCCTCGGGATGGAGCTGAAGCAGCGCGGGCTCGAGCAGAACCAGAGCAGTGACCTTGTCGGGGAACCGCCGCGCGAGGTCGAGAGCGATCTCGCCGCCGTAACTTCTGCCGATGACCACGGCGGGAGTCGCCGCTAGTGCATCCAGGAGCCCGGCCGCGTCGTCGGCGTGCTTGGTAACATGTGTGGTCTCGTAAGGCTCTGGCCGTTGGCTGCGAAACGAGCCTCTGCGGTCGTAGGCGATGCACCTCCCGTGCTCGGCTAATTCACTTACGGCGTCTTCCCAGACGAGGGCGGAGCTCGAGGTTCCGTGAATGCACATAATCGGAGCTCCTTCACCGTGTTGCTCGTAATAGATGTCAATGCCGTTGACGTGGACCAGGGACATGTTCTCAATCTCCGCTTCGCGTGCTACTCGAGATGGCGGGGGCTTTCAGCAACTCCTTCGCCAGAACGCGCGCGCCAGCGACTCGCATCATCACCTCGAACACGCGCGCCTTGGCGTTCTTCGGCCGCCTGTCCCTAGTCACCTGGAGTACCGAACCACCACCGTTGCGCGGCGCTGCCGTCAACTCCCACGTGCCGCCGGGATGCCAGAAGTGCGATTGCTTAACGGTGGCCCGGACCGTGTTCGAACCGTTCCATTCGTAGAGCTCGGTGGCCCAGATCCCACCCATGACATCGGTGCCCTCGGTGACAACAGCCGAACCGTTGGTCAGCTCGTGCACCCGGTAGACGTTCGGGTCGATCGCCGGCCACAGCTCTGGTCTTCGTTCGGTGAAGTCGGTCAGAGCTGCAAGTACCTCCTCTGTGTCCAAAGGAGACTCGACCTGGAACTTGATCATCGCCATGCTCACGTCCTCCCGTCGCGTCTGTGCGAAGAGCATCCTGCGCGGGACGCTTCGGGCGCATCGGGTGAACGCCCCATCTTTTGAGCTAGACGCCCACCAGGCCCTGCTCGATTGCGAAGAGGGTGGCCCCTGGACGCGTGGAGACTTGGAGCTTCGCGTAGATGTGCTCGATGTGGTGACCGACCGTCTTTGGCGACAGCGTGAGCGCGCTGGCGATCTCCTTGTTGGAAAGGCCGGACGCGAGGAGCCGTAGCACCTCCACCTCTCGATCTGTCAAGCCTGCGGGCCATGCCGATCGAGAGGGCTTCCGCCTTTCACCTGCAGCCTGCATAACTGCGCGGACGCTCTGCACGTCGAGCCGGCCCTCGGCACTGGAGAGGTCGAGTTCTTCTGCGGCGCGCTTCGATGGCAACGCGTCTCGGTGCGGGCGACGCTCGGTCATGGCACGAAACGCATCTGCCGCCGCAAGCAGACGTGATTCAGCCGACAGCGACGGCGCCTTTGTCCCTCGGTGGTAACCGGAACCGTCCATGCGCTCGTGATGGGAACTTGCGATCTCCGCCAGATCCTCGAGTGGACCGCATTTGGTGAGAATCCGATGCGTGAAGTATGGGTGTAGTCGCACTTGCTCCCACTGGCCCTCCGACAGGGAGCCCTCCTTGTTCCAGATACCGCTCGGCACCGCAACCCGACCGAGGTCGTGCACGAGGGCAGCCCGTCTAAGCAGAGTCGGATCCATCCCCGAGGTGCGCGCCGCTTGCTCGGCGAGCTCGGCGACACCGCTCGAATGACCGTGCAGAAAAGGGGATTTCAGATCGACGAAATTGGCGAAAGCGCCGAGGACTTCATCGACGTGACCATCTTCGACCGTCACTTGGGGGCCGGGCTCGGCTTCCAGGACTGCGTCCCACAGGGACCCATCCTCGATCTGCACGACGAGCTGGGGGCCGAGCTCGAGCGCGGCTTCCAGCACCCTGGGTTCGTAGGCCCTGCCTTTTCGTTCGCGCAGGAACTTGGTAGAGGTGTCAGGGTTCTGTATCCGAGTCAGAAGCTCGTAATCGCGCGAACGATTGCTACTCGGCACGACACAGGAATCTCTTCCCCGGCGATTCCGTTTGGTAGTCCCTTTCCGTCCCACCTCTCGTAGGTGCAGTCAAGCGCGCGTAGAACCGATTCTCTCAATCCAATGCGCCGGGCAAGCATCCGACCCACCTCGCAGTGGGCTCGAAACGAACGCTCGGCCCCCTTTGGATCTGTCAACGCGGATCCCAGGAGGCGCATCCGCGTCAACCGCGGCTGGCCCTCCGCGAGGTGACGCAGCATCCATCCGATCAACTCGGATGGAGACCCCATGAGCGATGGAGCGAGACCTTTGTAAAGAGCGATTTCATCGCCGCCATTGAGTGCGGCGTCTGGCGATGCCTCGCTGGTGCATCCAAGGAACCGCAGCAGCGATAAGTAGTAGGTGTCGGACAGATCTTGTCCCGACAGCCCGATCGACCGACTGAGCCCCATCGCAATGTGACAGGTGCGCAGAGCATGCTCCATCGGCTGCCCGGTGCCGAGGTCGGTCGCCAGAGAGATTGCAGCCAGCAGGTCGGCCAGCCGGACCTGCTGTTGCGGAGGGGTCGACATGAGACAAGTGTCTCTCCCCACGCGCTCGACGTAAATGCGGCGGCGGTACTGTGGTTCTGCTGCAACGCGGAACGGCACGAGGAGGAGATCTGGGTGAGAGTGCTCGTTACAGGTGCGAATGGGAAGGTCGGAAGGGCGACTGTCAGGGCGTTGCTCGAGCGCGGCCACCAGGTACGCGCCACTGATCTGCACCGCGGGGTATTCGAGCGTCAGGAGGAGGGAGCGGCCGAGTACATCCAGGCCGATCTGACCGATGCGGGTGACGCGTACGCGGTGTCACGTGACATGGAGTCGATCGTGCACCCAGCCGCAATCCCCGAGCCGACCCATAACCCTCCGCACGTCGTCTTTCACAACAACCTCATGTCCACGTTCAACATGATCGAGGCCGCGATCAGGTTGGGGGCAACGCGCTTCGTCAACATCTCGAGCGAGACCGTCCCCGGTTTCTTCTTTGCCGAGCGCGAGTTTCTCTCGGACTACGTGCCGATAGACGAAGAGCATCCGATCAGACCGCAGGATCCATACGCTCTCTCCAAGTACTTCGGCGAGCTCCTAATGGATGCAGCAATACGACGCTCGGACATTCGGTGCATCTCGATACGTCCGACGTGGGTTCAGCACGAAGCCAACTACGAACACAATCTAGGCCCGCACATCCGTGACGAATCTCTGTCCAGTCCCAGCTTCTGGAGCTACATCGACCTCTACGATCTGGCAGACGCTCTCTGCCTGGCCGCCGAATCGGACCTCGAAGGGCACGAAGTGTTCTACATCACGTCCCCGGACAACATTGGGTCACGCGATCTCGCCCAAATGGTCAAGAAGCATCACGGCGACAAGGTCGAGATTCGCGCACTGTCGCGCCCTGACGCCAGCGGCACCTCTTCTGCCAAGGCCGAGCGGATGCTCGGCTACTCGCCGACGCGATCCTGGCGCGACTACCTCGACGACAAGGGCCGGCTCAAGCCGGGGCTTGGCTGAACTGAGGACGCACATCCCCGAGCGCCAAGGTCTATAGTTTGGGCCGGTGCAGTGTGCCGAACACTGGAACGGTTCTCGACCCGGCACGCTTCTTTCGTAGAGAGGACGGGGCAATGAAAGCGATAGTGATCGACAGTCCGAATCAGATCGAGTTTCGTGACGTCGAGAAACCCGTCTGCGGTCCTGGTGACGTGCTCATCAAGAGCGCAAAGGCCGGTCTGTGCCGGACCGATCTCGAGCTTCTTCAGGGTGTGGTGCCCGCGGAATGGGCCCGCTATCCGCTGATTCCGGGTCATGAATGGAGTGGCACGGTGGCGGAGGTCGGGGCCGACGTGACTGAGCTCGCCGTGGGGGATCGTGTGGTCAGCGAGGGCATGATCCCGTGCAATCACTGCAAGCGGTGCAAAGAGGGAGCCACCAACCTGTGCGAGAACTACGATCAGCTCGGATTCACCCGCGCGGGCGGGTGCGCGGAGTATGTGGTCGCACCGAGGCATGTAGTGCAGAGGCTTCCGGGAGATGTCTCCTTCGAGTCCGCCGTTTTGGTCGAGCCCGCGGCGGTCGTACTGCACGTCATCTCGCGCGTGATGCCGTTGCCCGGAGAGGCGGTCGGTGTTGTGGGGATCGGTACGCTCGGATCCATAGCAGTGCAGATCCTCAAGCTGTTCGGTCCGCGCGCTCTTATCGCCTACGGAATCCGTGCCGAGGAACTGGATTTCGCCCGCCAGATGGGGGCGACTCACACGGTCAACGTCGCCGAGCAGGATCCTGAGGAGGCGACTCACAAGATTCTGGGTGAAGGGACTGACCTGATAGTGGAAACGGCCGGGTCACCCAAAGCCGTGAAGACCGCGCTCAACACTGTGCGCAACGGCGGAAGGGTTGGTGTTCTGGGCATCGCGGGAGAGGACGCTCGGCTCGAGATTCCGTCCGACTATTTCGTTGCGAAGGATGCCGGTGTTGTTGGGGCCTTTTCCTACACGACCTCGATCTGGAGCGAGGTTCTGCGCCTGGTCAACAACGGACTAGTCAATTTCGATCCGATCGTCACCCACCGCTTCGCCGCTCAGGATTTCGCCAAGGCCTACGAGTTGATGGACAACCGGGGTACTGAGGTCGTAGCGAAGATCGTGCTCGAGCACGACCAGTCGATCCCGGCGTAACCAATGCGCCTATGTGCAGTGTGGAATCCAAGCGAGCACCGGCGCGCTCTGTGCGTTGCCGATGACGTCGGGACCTACCCGGTTGCCCGTTTCGGCGACGCGGCCGAACTGCTTGCCTACTACGGGGGGAGTCTCGAGGCGGCCGTCGCGGATGCGGGTGTCTCATCAGACTCTCTCGGCCGTTACGACGACTTAGCGGGCAACGAGCCCGGACCCGACGTGGTGAGTCTTGTCGCTCCCATCGCGCCGGCCGAGGTATGGGCGGCAGGGCTGACATACGAACGAAGTCGTGACGCGCGCATGCACGAGTCCACCGAGCAGGATGTCTACGAGCGCGCCTACGAGGCGGAACGTCCCGAGCTGTTCTTCAAGGCGACGGGAGCGCGCGTCAGGGGCCCCGGAGCGCCCGTCGGCCTGCGGGCGGATTCCGAGTGGCAGATTCCGGAACCCGAGATCGCTCTTGTGCTCGATACAGCTGGTGGTGTGGTCGGCTACACCCTGGGCAACGACATGAGCAGCAGGGATATCGAGGGGGAGAACCCGCTCTACCTGGGGCAGGCGAAGATCTTCGCCGGCTCCTGTTCCCTCGGCCCCAGTGTCCTATCGGCCGCCGCAATCGACGATCCCTACTCCCTCGAGATCGAGATGCACATCACGCGTGCCGGAGAGACCCTCTTTGAGGGAGCTACGAACACAGCCCGGCTCCACAAACGATTCGACGTTCTCGCGGCCTATCTGAAACGAGACAACTGGATCGCCCCGGGCACGGTGCTGCTGACCGGCACGGGCATCGTGCCGCCTGATGAATTCACTCTTCAACCGGGTGACGTGATCGATATCTCCTGCGCCCCCATTGGTGTGCTGCGCAATCGCTGCGAGCCAGCCGGGGGCCTGGAACCTCCGCCCGGCTGGACGAGCCCACCTGGCCAATAGCTCGCCTGGACCGGGGGCAGAGTGTGAGCGGGCATCCCGCGGGACACCCACTCACACTCCACAGCTGTTACCGCGCGAACCTGTAGATGGTCGTGGTCTCGTACACCTGACCTGGTCGAAGCACGGTCGATGGAAAGTTCGGCTGGTTGGGAGAGTCCGGGTAATGCTGCGTCTCCAAAGCGAATCCGTCGGTCTGGCGGTACACCCTGCCGCTGGTTCCGACGAGAGTCCCATCGAGGAAGTTGCCCGAGTAGAACTGAATCCCCGGCTCCGTCGTAAGGATTCTGAGCCGGCGACCGGTCGTCGGCTCGCGCACATCCGCCGCCAGGATCATGGTCTCGTCGTCGGGGTTTGGACGGTTGAGCACGAAGTTGTGGTCGTAGCCCTGACCGATCACGATCTGCTCGTGACTGTCGCGAATGCGCTGGCCGATCGGCGTTGGCCTTGTGAAGTCGAACGGTGTGCCTGCCACGGGCGCGATCTCACCGGTCGGGATCAAAGTTGGATCCACGGGGGTGTAGTGGTCGGCCTTGAGCTTAAGCACGTGGTCCTCGATCGTGCCGGAACCCTCACCGGCGAGGTTGAAGTACGCGTGATTCGTCAGGTTGACAATCGTCGGCGCACTCGTAGTCGCGTGATAGTTCATGCGTATGTCGTTTTTGTTGGTCAACGTATAGACGACCTTGGTTTCGAGCGTTCCCGGATAGCCCTCCTCGCCGGCGGGGCTCGTGTAGGTGAGCTCGAGGGCAACGCTGTTCTTGCGAACTACCTCGGTTGCGTCCCACACTCGCTTGTCGAATCCCTTGACCCCGCCGTGCAGGTGGTTGGGTCCGTTGTTGGTTGCAAGCTGGTACTCAACGCCGTCGAGCGTGAACTTGCCTTCCGCGATCCGGTTGGCATACCGGCCGGTGATCGATCCGAAGTAGGGGCTTGACGTCACGTAGTCATCGAGGTTGTCGAAGCCGAGCGTGACATTGTCGAAGCGACCTTTGCGATCGGGAACCTCGATCGACTGGATGATGCCGCCGTAGGTCATGATCTTGACCGTCATCCCGCTCGAGTTCTTAAGCGTGTAGATGTCGACCTGCTGTCCGTCAACGGTCCCGAAGGGCTCACTGCTGATACTCGGTGCAGGGGGCTTCTTCTTGTTGGAAGTCGCGCCGGCCAGTCCAACAGCTGTGCCGGTCAGCAGGAGTACTGCGCCGAGGAGCGCCAGAACACGGCTTGAACTCCGTTGCCGTAAGAGTCGAAGCATTGGTTATCTCCTATTGTTGGTGGTGAGCCCGCCGATCGCCGTCGATCGAACAAGTCTGTTTCCCGTCGGTTATGGCCTTGCAAGACTCGAACGGTCGATCGGCGGGCCGCGGCAACCCCGACCCCGCCCGTGGCGGCTCGAAACCATCGCTCCCGCACGCGACGATCCCGAACCGGCCATCAGGCGGGGTCCAGGTAGATCGGTCTTGGTCTGGGTGTAAAACTCGATTGCGGAGCGGCCCTGTTCGTGCGGACCGTAGCCGCTGCCCGACAGGCCCCCGAAGGGCACGTGGACCTCGGCACCCGCGGTCTGCGAGTTGACGTGGACGATGCCTGCATTGATTCGCTCGACGAACTTCTTGGCGCTGTCGAGATCGCGCGTGAAGATCGAGGCCGAGAGGTCGAAGGTGGTGCCGTTGGCTCGTTCGATTGCCTCATCGTCATCGTCGACGGGCCAGACGGCGACGTTGGGGCCGAATACCTCCTCGCACGAGAACTCCGCGTCGTGCGGCAAATCGGTGAACACCGCGGGGGCCATGTAGACAGCCTTTCGCGTACTCACCGTCGGTGAGCCGCTTCCCTCCGCATTGCAGTTTGCCTTGCTTCTCGGCGCGTCCGAGAGCATCGAGCACGCCGGTGAGCTGGACCTCGTTAACGAGCGGCCCCATCTCCGTGCTTTCGTCGAGGCCGTATCCAACCTTCATGCCGCTGGCTTTGGCGACCAGCTTTTCTGTGAAAGTCGTCGTAGAGATCGCGAGCGACATACACGCGCCGGGTCGCGGTGCACTTCTGGCCCGCGGACGCGAACGCTCCCAGTGCAACGGCTGCCGACAGCCGAGTCCAGAGCCGCGTCGGAACGAACGATGACCGGGTTGTGGCCTCCCATCTCGAGCTGCACTCGCTTCGCCGACCGGGAGGCCTTTTCGAGGATCCCTCGCCCCGTCTCCGTGGAGCCGGTGAAGGAGATCGCGTCGACTCCGTCGTGCTCAACCATCGCGGCTCCGACCTTGCTGCCGGCTCCGATCACCACATTGACGACGCCGGGAGGGATCCCTGCGTTGTCGAGAGCCTCGATCAGACGGAGCCCGGTTAGAGCCGCGTCGTCGGCGAGCTTCAACACCACCGTGTTGCCGAAAATCAGTGCGGGCGACAAGCTTCCACGTCGGAATCGCGGCGGGGAAGTTCCAGGGAGTGATGATTCCGATGACGCCGACCGGACTGCGACGCGTGAACAACCACGTCTGCGCCTGATCGGAGGCGTACTGCTCCCCGAAGGGGCGATGGGCCTCGCCGGCGAAGAAACGAAGAATCGCAGCCGCCCGAGCGGACTCGACGCGCGCCTCGGCGAACGGCTTTCCCATCTCGCGCGTCATCAGGCGTCCCCACTCGTCGGCGCCGGCCTCGAGTTCGTCCGCGGCCTCACGCAGAACTCGGGCGCGCGCGCTCGCCGCCATGCCAGCCCAACCGGGAGCCGCTCGAAGAGCTGCTTGAACGGCCGAGTCGACCTCGGCCGCTCCAGAGCGGGCCAACCGGCCGATCACCTCACCGTTGCCGGGGTCCTTGTCGTCGACGGTGTCGTCGGTGTCCCTCCCACCGGCCATCGATGAAGTTCCGTGCGGTCGGAATGGTCATCGTTCTACACCTCCGGGATCGCGAGATCCTTGGGTCGAGAGTCCATCGGTTGTTTCATCAAGTCGGGATCGAGCTCTTCCATGAGGCGCAGGCAGAGCTCGGCTCGCCGCACGCGCTCACGTCCCAGCCGCACGGCGGTGTCTTCCACGTGCATGCCCGTCGGATAGATGCCCGGCGAGCTCCGAACGCCGAGCTTGACGTACATCGGCGCGGCCGCCCGGACCATCTGGGGCACCTCGTAAAAGCGGACGAATCCACCTTGATCGTCGGGAACCTCGACGTACACATCAAGAGGCGGGCTCACTGCGGCGCGGATCTCGCGGAGTTGGTCGACTGAGAGATCGGTCGCGACGTTGATGGTGCCGGCTCCAAGCTCCTCGAGGGTGCGAGCGGTCGCGGCGTTTGCCACCGGAAGCAACACGGATGTCTTGAAAACCAGGTTGGCCGGAAGATCACCTCCGGCTCGCGCCTTGTTCAGCACTGCGAGAACCCCGATGTCGGCAACGAGCAGACTCCGAATGCCCAGCTCGCAGGCGCGTTTGGCCTCGGCAAGACAGGCTGCGAGATCAGCATTTCCCCGAGCCGAACCGCCGTGCGCGGAGGTGACCAAAGCCTGGCCCCCTGTCGCCCAGGCGCCACGGGGACCAAGAAAGAGGCTGACTTCAATCGCGTGGTCTGCCCCGATTCGCGCCATCTCGTTGATCTCGGAGTCCGTGAGCATCATGACTCCGCTGCCCTGCGAGACACGCTGGACGACGACGCCTCTCTTCTCGGCCTCGTCGACCACCGCCCCCAAGACCGCCGGACCCTCGGTGCTCGGGATCTCGATCCGGTAGCGCGCCCCGTCCGAGAAGCGCTCCGAAGACTCTCCCGCCCCAGGATCCCAGTCGTAGCCCGTCGACGCGAGTAACAGGCGTAGGTCCTCGAACGTCATGACGCTGTACCCCCCACGTGGTGCCCCCCAATCGCCACATTGAAAACAACGGCTGCATTACGCGTGGACAAACACTGTTCGGAACAGTATAACTGTCGAGAATAGAGCTGCCGTGGGCACCGTCCGGGGGTGGGCCTCGGGTGGGGGCACTCTGTGGGTGGAGGGAGGAACCCGAGGTGGGCAAGGAAGACTTCGCTCCGTTGGGATTTTCGAAGAGCAAGTTCAGTCGCCGAGATCTGTTACGCCGGGCGGCTGTGGGAGGCGCAGTAGCGTCGATTCCGTTCCTCGCAGCTGCATGCGACGACGAAGAGGGAGGCGGTGGCAGCGGGGACGCGGCGGCTAGCGTCGGCAACTTCCCCGAGACCCCCGACTACAACTTCGTGTTCGTCAACCACGTGACGACCAATCCTTTCTTCGTCCCGACGATCTACGGACTGCAGGATGCAGCCGCGCTGCTCGGCATCCCCGAGCCGCAGTGGACCGGTTCGGAGGAGTCCGATGTACAGGAGATGGTCGACGCCATGACCACCGCAATTTCCGGTGACGCCGACGGAATCGCGGTTGCCGTGGTGGATACCGAGGCGTTCACTGGTCCTATCCAGGACGCTCTCGACGCGGGCATTCCTGTGGTCAGCTACAACGCAGACGGCACCGGCCTCGGCTCTACCCCGCGTCTCGCCTATGTCGGTCAGGACCTGTATGGGTCCGGCGTCGAGATGGGAAAGCGAATCGTCGAAGAGGTAGGAGAGGGCCCGGTCGTCTTGTTCATCGCTACGCCGGGCCAGCTCAACATCCAGCCTCGGATCGACGGTGCCGCCGATGCGATCAAGGAGTCGGGCGCTCCCATCGAGTTCGAGCAGATCACGACCGGCCCCGAGCTGCCCGAGGAGTTGTCGGCCATCGAGGCTTACTACAACGGTCACAAAGACGTTAAGGGCATGTTCGCGGTCGACGCCGGAAGCACTCAGGGCGTCGCGCAGATCATGGAGAAGTACGATCTCGCCGCCGCCGGCGTGAAAGCGGGTGGTTACGACCTCCTGCCCGAAACTCTGCAGCTGATCAGTGACGGGCACATGAACTTCACGATCGACCAGCAGCCATACCTGCAGGGCTTCTACCCCGTCTTCCAGTTGTTCATTTACAAGATCTCGGGAGGACTGAGTGGCGTCGCGGAGACCAACACGGGTCTGCTGTTCGTAACGTCGGAGAACGTGGCCGGCTACCTCGAGACGGAATCGCGCTTCGAGGGAGATGCTGAGGAACAGAAGATCCTCGAGCCCGCTACATAAGATAGCTCGCGACACATATGGCCAAGCAAGCCACGGAAGAGATCTCGAAGGCAGATCCGGTCAACACGGACGGCCGTGGTTCTGACGGTATTGCTCGCCTCGCGACCGCGCTCTGGCGCCGTCGCGAGGCGAGCATCGCTCTCGTCGCTATTCTGCTGGTCGTCTACTTTCAGTCGTCAAACGACGCCTTCTTGTCGCAGGGAAATCTCAGAGGACTCGCGCAGTCCGGCTATGCCACCGCGATAATTGCGTGCGGTCTGGTGATGCTCCTCATCTGCGGCGAAATCGATCTCTCCGTGGGTTCCGTGATGGGTTTCACGCCGATCATCGTCTATCTCGCAGACCAGGAATTCGTCTTCCCGATCGCCGTTATCGTCGCGCTGCTTGTGACGTCGCTTGTGGGCCTTATCAACGGCGTCATCACCGTGTACCTGAGAGTGCCTTCGTTCGTAACGACCTTGGGGACGCTCTTTCTGCTCACTGGTTTGAACGTCTCGCTCACGGACGGTTTCCCCAAACCCGCGCCCGAGGAGAGCACCCTCACCAGGATCCTCGGAGGCGGACCGTACTCGGGCATCATCTGGGCGCTCATCATTGTCCTGTTGATGCACTTGTTGCTGACGCGCATGCGCTGGGGACTGCACACCTTTGCTGTCGGAGGCAATCTAGTCGGGGCGTCCGAGGCGGGCGTGCACGTCAACCGCGTGAAGATCGGAAACTTCATGCTGTGCAGTGTCCTCGGCGGACTCGCCGGCATCATGGAGGCGATCCGGATCAACTCGGTGGATCCTCTGGCCGGTGGACCGAATGTCATGTTCCTCGCGGTTTCCGCGGCCGTTATCGGCGGGACGGCACTTGCAGGGGGTGCCGGGACGATCATCGGCGCGTTCTTCGGCACGGCCGTGCTGGCCATCCTGCGCAATGGATTCACGCTGCAAGGCGTTAGCGCGAACACGTTCAACATCATTCTGGGCATTTCGATTCTCGTCGCCATGACGCTGAACGTCTATGTCGGACGCCTTCGTCGAACGGGAAGGACTTGACGTGACTCCTCCTGAGCTCGAAGAGAAGGACATCCTGAGGGCGGAGAACATCGTCAAACGTTTCGGCGCGCTGACCGCACTCGACGGCGTGACGCTGCGACTACGCAAAGGCGAGGTGCTCGGTCTCATCGGAGACAACGGCGCGGGCAAGTCGACACTGATCAAGATCATCACCGGCTACCATCGTCCTGACGCGGGGTCGCTATCCATCGAAGGGCAGGAGGTCCAGCTCAAGTCGGTCTCGCAGGCACGGGCCCTCGGAATCGAGACTGTCTTTCAGGATCTCGCACTCGTTAACGAGCTGAGTGTCTTCCACAACATGTTCTTGAACAGCGAGCTCATTCTCAAGCCGCTACCCTTCCTCAACAATCGCGAGATGAAGAAGCGAACGCGTAAGTATCTCGACGACATGGGCGTGAAGATCCAATCGATCGATGTCGACGTCGCTCAACTCTCCGGGGGCCAGCGCCAGGCGATCGCGGTGGCCCGGTCGGTCTATTCGGACGCCAAGATTCTCCTGCTCGACGAGCCACTTGCTGCGATGGGCGCGAAAGAGGGCGCGATGATCCTCGACCTCGTTCAGCGTCTCAAGGACAAGCGAGAGGTTTCGATAATCCTGATCGCGCACAACTACGCACAGGTTCTCGAGGTGTGCGACCGGGTGAACCTCCTACAGCACGGAAAGATCTCCTACGACAAGAAGGCCAGCGATACCTCCATCGAGGAGCTCACGGAGCTGGTCGTCGCCGAGTATCGCAAGGCGCGCGAAACGGCCTGAAGCCCTGTCAGCGCACGGGCATGCCGGGCATGTTCACGTGCGAGCGGACCGACGCCCCTAGCTCGGTCTTGAAGTCCGGGTAGGGACCGAGCTTCTTGTCCGCGTACTGGGTGAGTTCCCACAGGTCGGTCGTGCCGTTGCGCAGAGCCTCTCTGACTGTGTCGTGCAGCTCGTAGGTGTAAGCGAGGCCCTTCTCGAGCCACTCGATCGCTTGGTCGCCCTCCATGACGTCGTAGTGCGCGGTCAGCAGAAAGCTGGGCTTGAGCGAGATGATCCTCCGGATCGTGTTCTGGTACGCGGTTGCGTCGTAGTAGCGGGGAGGTATCAAGAGCTCTCCGGCTCGTGAGTAGATTCCTCTTTCGAGGACTGCGTCGATGATGACGGCCGTCCCGCTGCGAGCGTCCCAGATGCCGAGGTGACCGAGGCTGTGTCCGGGCAGATGCATTACCTCGACTCTCCAATCAGGACCGAGCCGAATGGTTTCGCCTCCGCGCAGCCCAAAGTCCACCGGACAGTCTCCGCCGAGGTCCCGGAACATTGCTTCGCGATCTTCGCCAACCGCTTGTGGAAAGCCGAAGGCCGCATGCCATCCGTAGTTTTCGTTCATCATCGCCGCGTTGCTCTCGATCCAAGGCCGGTCCAGCTCGTGACACGAGAGCCGGGCACGCGGGTTGAGCTTCTTGAGCAGGTGATCCCCGCCGCAGTGATCGACGTCGGAGTGGCTCAGAACAACGTCGTCCACGGCTTCGATGGAGGAACCAATTCCCTCGAGATACGGGGCGATGACCTCCTCCGGAGTGGGTCCAATTCCGGTGTCTACAAGAAGCTTGCGGTCCGGACCGTCGAAGTAGTACTGGCACATGATGCGCGGGCCGATGTCGGACTGGATGCGATGGATACCCGGAACAACCTCCACTTTGTCCTCCCTTTGGGTTAAACGACCACTCGCAGTTCACCGTCGGCGACGCGAACCTGGAACTTCCTCAACTTGATGCTCGGAAAGGCAATGCATTGTCCTGTTGGGACGTGGAACTCGAGCGAGTGCCAAGGGCACGTGACCACCTCGCCGTCATAGACCCACGAAAGCTTCCATTCAGTATGGGGGCCGTAGTCGATTGTTCCCGAGGTTGCTCCCGTGCACAACGGACCGCGCTGGTGAGGGCAGAGATTTGGGATGGCGTGGTACTCGCCCTTGATGTTGAAAACGCCGATCTCTCGATTCGCCGCGCGGACGATGAGGTGATTGCCCTCGGGCAGGTCCTCCATGCGGCCGACCGGATACTCCTCAGCCACTCCTCACCTCCTCGGGTGTATCGAAGTTGAAGAACCGCGCCGCGTTGCCACCCATGATGTTTTTTCTCGCCTCGGGAGAGAACGGGAGACCAAAGACGTGCTGAGGGTGATCGAAGTCGTGATGTGGCCAATCCGATGCGAACATCGCGCGGTTGGCGCCGTCGAACAGGTCAAACACCTTGACGATGTCTCCGCGGCGCTCAGGCTCCTCGATCGGCTGCGTGCCGAAGTACCACTCGCGGAGATAGTGGCTGGGGCGGTCCTGCAAGAGAGGAACCTCGCGCCTGCGCTCCAGGTATTCCTTGTCGAGACGGTTGATGATGAAAGGAACCCAGGTGACTCCCGCTTCCATGATCCCAACCCTTAGATCCGGCCAGCGCACGGGAACCGCGGTCTCGATCATGCTCACCAGATTCGCCATCATCGCAAAGGGATGCGCGATGCAGTGTTGTGCCATCGACGTCTGGAACACCTCGAGTTGGAACGGGAAGGCCGGATACACAGCTTCGACGCTGTGGATGCAGACGGGAAGACCGGTTTCAACCGCTGCCTCGTAGATGGGGTCGTACGAGTGATGACCGTACAGGGGGCGCACGCCGGAGGCGGGAAGGTAAACACACGCCCACTCCTTTTTGCCCGCATACCGTCGGATGTCGGCTGCGCCGGCTTCGGGATCCTGAGGTGCGATCACGAGGGCGCCTTTAAGGGTGGGTTCCTCGGTTAGCCAGCGCTCGTAGAGCCAGGCGTTGTAGGTGCGCGCCAGCTCGACCGCAAAGAGGGGATCGCGCACCATTGCGAGGAAGAGCAAATGGTCGGGAAACAACACTGCCAAATTGACGTGAAGCTGGCTCAGCTCGGCTCTCATCGCCCCGGCCGATGTCACGATCTGAGGCCGGTTGCTGCCACCGGGGAACGGCGTCCGGTACTCGGCGCGCGGGGACATCCCTGGGAGGTCGAGGTACCGCTCGTCCACCTTGCCGATCTCTCGCAGCGCCACGTCCCACGGGTCGGTTGCGTACTCGGCCATCTCGGCGGGGCTCTCGTGGACGTGAACGTCTGCGTCCACGATGAAAGTGGTCTCGAGCGTGTCGCGCGCCGGCGACCGCGACTCCTGTTCCGTGGCGATCGGTTGGGGCCCCTTCCGGTCCACTGTTCGGAGCAGTATTATAGCGGCGCTATGAGGCCCTTGACACTGTGCTCGGGATGAACGCGTGCCCTGCACCGGGCGGAGGCACGGGTACCGGGGAGGGAAGCTCTTCCTTCCAGGTCCATCCCGGCCATCCCTTCGGAGGCTTGCTGTTGACCGGCGAGCACGGGCGCACCGCCCTGGCGATGTGTGATTGCGGGGCGGTTCTGAGCCGGGCAAAGGCCGTTTTTGCGACCTGTTCCGAATGCAGCGGCACCGGTGACCGAGGGGGAGAGGTCCCCTGTCACAGGTGCGGAGGATCCGGGGAGGTAGTCGACCATGCCGCCCTCGAGTGGGAGCGCGCCGACGATCAGATGGAGGGAGCGACATGGTAGATGACGGCGGCAACGGCCTCAGGAGTCGGGACTGGTTCGAGGGGACCGACCTCGACGCCTTCCTGCACCGCTCCTGGCTGAAGACGGAGGGGTTCACCGACGAGACCTTCGAGGGCAAGCCGGTCATCGGCATCTGCAACAGCTGGAGCGAGGTAGTCAACTGCAACGCTCACTTGCGTGATCTGGCCGAGGCGGTCAAGCGTGGCGTTCTCCAGGCCGGAGGCTTCCCGCTTGAGTTCCCAGTCATGTCACTTGGCGAGTCGCTGATGAAACCGACGACGATGCTCTACCGGAACCTCATGGCAATGGACGTCGAGGAGAACATTCGTTCGTATCCGTTGGACGGTGTCGTGCTGCTGACGGGGTGCGACAAGACCACACCGGCCAGCATCATGGGAGCGGCCGAGCGCGAACGTGCCGTCCCTCGTCGTAACCGGGGGACCGATGCTCAATGGGAAGTGGCGCAACCTCAACCTGGGCTCGTGCACCGACTGCTGGCATTACCACGAGGAACTACGCGCCGGCCGTATCGACCACGTCGAGTGGAAGGAGATCGAGGCCTCGATCTCCCGAAGTGCCGGTCATTGCATGACGATGGGCACCGCCTCCACCATGGCGTGTGTCGCGGAGGGTCTCGGCATGACGCTTCCTGGAGCCGCAGCCATCCCCGCCGCGGACTCTCGTCGCAAAGCAGTTGCAGAAATGTCGGGCCGCAAGATCGTCGAGCTCGTCGAAAAGAACATTCGCCCCGCGGACATCATCACGCGTGAGGCGTTGGAGAACGCGATCAGGGTGCTCCATGCCATCAGCGGCTCGACTAACGGAATCCTCCACCTGCTCGCGATCGCCGGGCGCGTCGGAGTCGACCTCCCGATGAACCTCTTTGACGAGCTGTCCGAGACGACGCCCTGGCTCGTGAACCTCAAGCCGTCGGGGGACTACCTGATGGAGGACTTCTATTACGCGGGCGGGTTGCCCGCCGTGATGGCCCAGATCCCCGACTTGTTGCACACGGACGCGCTGACCGTCTCGGCGCACACGGTCGCGGAGAACATCGAGGGGGCCGAGATCGTCAACCCCGATGTGATCGCCCCACGTGAGAACCCTCTGTCCGAAGGCGGCAGCCTGGTCGTGCTCTACGGCAATCTCTGTCCCGACGGAGCCGTTCTGAAGCGCTCTGCGTCCGACCCCAAGCTGCTGCAGCACGAAGGCTCTGCAGTCGTTTTCGAGGACGTCTACGACATGAGCGAACGAGTCGAAGACCCAGACCTCGAGGTGTCCGCCGACAGCGTCCTGGTGTTGAGAAACGGCGGACCTGTGGGCGCTCCGGGCATGCCGGAGTGGGGCCACCTCCCGATTCCGGCCAAGCTCCTCAAGGAAGGTGTCGAGGACATGGTTCGTATCAGCGACGCGCGCATGAGTGGGACTTCCTACGGTGCGGTGGTGCTGCACGTGGCGCCGGAGTCTGCGGTCGGAGGTCCACTGGCCCTCCTAAGGTCCGGCGACAGGGTCAAGCTCGATGTTGCCAACCGGCGCCTCGACATGCTTGTCGACGACGCCGAGCTAGAGGCCCGCCGTTCCGCGTGGACACCCCCGGAGAAGCTTGACAAGCGCGGCTACCGGCGCTTGTACGAGGACCATGTTCTTCAGGCGAACGAAGGTTGCGACTTCAGTTTCCTCAAAGGCCGCTCGCCCGTCATCGAACGCTCTCGCACGTACACGTAGCAGCCCAGGCCCTCAATGGAGGTACCAACCACCGTCCACGAGGAGGGTCTGGCCCGTGACGAAGCTGCTCAGCTCGCTCGCAAAGAACAGCACCGCGTTCCCGATGTCCTCTGGTTCGCCTTTGCGTTTGATCGCTTGGCTGTCCATCACTTCCTGATCGAGCTTCGGGATGTCGCGCCCCGGCAGAAAGTAAGCCCTGGTGGGAAACGCCCCGGGCGCAATCGAGTTCACCCGGATGGACTCGGGGCCGCATTCCCGGGCCATCGCTCGGGTCAATCCAATGACCGCCCCTTTGGATGAAACGTAGTGGAGAAACTCGTCGGCACCTACGAAAAAGGTGATTGACGAGATGTTGATGATCGATCCACCGCCGCGCTCGAGCATCTGCGGACGGATCGCCTTGGAGCACAGGAAATAGCCCTTGACGTTCACCGAGAAGACGAAATCCCACTCCTCCTCGGTGATCTCGTGCCAGGGACCATTTGGATACACGCCGGCGTTGTTGACCAGGATGTCGGTGCCGCCGAAAGCAGCTTTCGCCTCGGCGGCCAGCGCCTCGACCTGGTCCGCCTTCGAGATGTCGACCTCCACAGCCGTCGCGGCACCCCCATCGCGCCGGATCAGGTCCGCGGTTTCCTCGAGGCCCTCGGGTTCCAGGCCTGCGGCGACCACGGAGACGCCGCTGCGTCCCAGGGACAGGGCCGCCGCCCGCCCGAGCCCTGAGGAGGCCCCCGTGACGACTGCGGTTTTCCCCTCCAGGTTGAGGCTCATCGGCGTCCTTTCGAAGAGGTTTCCTGTTGCTGGGAACTGTTCCGAACACCGGCACGCTAGCCCGCTTTTAAGGACCCCGCGTGCTAGGCTCCAGGAACACGATGTGTTCGGAACTCTGGATCATATGCCGCGCTCCCTAGAGCCCCTCAAGAGGGCGAATCTCCCGTCCAGCATCGCGGACCGCATTCGGCGTCAGATCGGAAGCGGACAACTCAAACCTGGGGAGCAGCTCCCCGGTCACCGTGAGCTGGCCGCGATGTTCTCGGTCAGCGTGGGGTCTGTGCGGGAGGCAATCAGCATGCTCGTGAGCGAGGGGCTCATCGCGACCAGAGCCGGTCATGGAACCTTCGTGGCTGAGGGCACCGAGCACATACCGACAATCTGGTCGGCAAGCCCCCTGGACCGCGTCAAGGTGGAAGAGCTCATCGACGCACGCGAGGTGCTCGAGGGCGCGATCGCAGAGATGGCGGCCAAGCGGGCCACCTCCGAGCAGATCGCGGCACTTCAATCGATTATCGAGCGGATGCAGGAGGGTCACAGCGACGCAGCGGGATTCCTTGCTGCCGACGTCGAGCTGCACCTCCTGCTGGCAGAAGCCGCCAACAATCGATATCTGCTCAAGGCCATGGGGGGCATTCGCTCCATGCTGCGAAAGGACCTCGAGCTCGGAGCCGAGTTGAGCATCCGCAGGGTCGGCGATTTGCAGTTCGCGGTGGATGAGCACCGTCGCGTGGTTGAAGCAATTGCTAAGCGGGATCCCGCGAGCGCCCGAGAGGCCATGATCAATGTGATCCGCCACAACCGCGAGAACGTGCTCGGTATGTACACCGACGTATCCACAACTTCACCGGACGGCGTCTCTGCGGAATGACGACTGCCGCTCCACCTCGGGTGCTGACCGTGGGCGAGACGATGGCCCTGCTGGACCCGAAAAGCGACGGCTCGTTCGCATTGGGCATGGAGTTTTCCCTACGACTTGCGGGGGCCGAGTCGAATTTCGCGATCGCCCTCCGGCGACTTGGCATCGACGTCACCTGGGTGTCGCGTCTGGGCCGCGATGCTCTGGGCGACGTCGTCAATGCAGCGCTCGAAGATGAGGGACTCGATCTTTCATACGTGAGTCGCGATGACGCTCCGACCGGTCTGTACTTCAAGATGCGAGCGGAGGGCAAAAGCAGTCTCGTCTACTACCGAAAGGGGTCGGCGGCGTCGCACCTTGAGCCAGACGATGTGCCGGACGACGCTATCGAAGGTGCGGCCCTCGTCCATCTCACCGGTATCACGATGGCGCTCAGCGAATCCGGTCGGAGAACCGTCGTCGACGTGGCACGCAGGGCGCGAGTGCGGGGCATCCCGGTGATCTTCGATCCGAACTATCGTCCCGCGCTGTGGTCGGGTCCGGACGAAGCGGCGGCGGCCCACGAAGAGGTGCTCGGCTTCGTCGACTGGTATCTCTGCGGTTTTGAGGAGGGAAATCTACTCTGGGGTACTTCCGACGAGCGAACGCTTCTCGACACGTTGGACCGGAAAGGGCTTCGCGCGGTGGTGCGCGTGGGGCGAGAGGGTGCGCTCGTCCACGACATGTCGTCTGTGACAACCGTGGCGCCCGATCGTCTCGAGCAAGTACTTGACGAGGTGGGGGCAGGTGACGCGTTCGCGGCGGGCTTCGCATTCGGTCTGCTCAATCGGTGGCAACCAGTCGACTGTGTGCGCGCCGCCAACATGATTGCCGCGAGGGCGCTGCGAGGCACGGGCGATTGGGAGACGCTTCCGTACCTCGCGGAGATCGAAGACGACCTCAAGCCGCGCAGAGACCACACCGGAGACCAAGGCGACGACCCCGCAAGTAAGCGAGCATGAAGGGAGTCACCAGATGAGGAAGAAGAGACTCGGTTCCGACGGCCCCGAGATCACGAGAGTCGGTTTCGGCGCGTGGGCGATCGGAGGACCGTGGAAGTTTGGTTGGGGGCCCGTTGACGACGACGAATCGGTCGAGGCGATCCGTCATGCCGTCGATTCGGGCATCAACTGGATCGACACGGCGGCGGTCTACGGGCTGGGCCACTCCGAGGAGGTCGTTGGGCGCGCGGTCGAACCGTTCGATGTGGGGAAGGACGTACTCGTCTTTACAAAATGTGGACGCAGCTGGTACGGCTCCGAAAAGGGTGAGGAGATCGTCAACGACTTGCGTCCGGAGTCCATCAGATTCGAATGTGAGCAGAGCCTGAAGCGGCTTGGACTCGAGCGCATCGACATGTTCCAGTTCCACTGGCCCGACTTCGCGACCGGCACCGAGGTAGAAGACTCCTGGTCGACAATGCAGGAGCTCGTCGAAGAAGGAAAGGTGCGTTGGCTCGGTGTCTCGAACTTCAGCATCGAGTTGCTCGAGCGCTGCGAACCAGTGCGTCATGTCGACTCATTGCAGCCCCCCTTGAGCATGCTCAACCGATCCGCGCGTGACACTGTCATTCCCTGGTGCCGCGAGAACGGCACTGGAGTGATCGTCTATTCGCCCATGCAATCCGGGCTTCTTACCGGCGCCTTTGATCGCGACCGTGTCGAATCTCTGGCCAAGGATGACTGGCGACGGGGCACTCCGGCTTTCCAGGAACCGAAGTTCTCTCAGAACCTCGCGCTGGTCGACGGTCTTCGAAAGGTCGCTGAGGATGTCGAGTGCAGTCTCGCGGAGCTCGCGATCGCCTGGACCCTAGCGGTCGAGGGAGTCACGGCCGCGATCGTCGGTGCCAGGCGAGCGGATCAGGTCGATGGCTGGATCGGAGCTTCGGACCTCGAGCTATCGAGTGACGTGGTCGAGGCCATCGAGGTGATCATCCGAGAAACCGGTGCGGGCACGGACGAACCACCAACTCAGGTGGCTCGTCGCTAGCTAGTCCGATGAGTTGGGCCCCTCTTATCGGAGCGCAGCGCGAGGGGCCGGCATCAACCGAGCGGGGCGCGTAGCCGGGTCGGGTAGGCGATCCCCTTTGCGTTCAGGCGTTGTGCCACGGCTGCCTTGAGACCCGACAGTGCAGGCCCTCTCGAAACCTCGGCCCGTACACGCGTGATCTCCTCCTGAAGCGTCTTGGCTTCCGCTTTCTCGCCTGCGATGAAAGCCCTCTTCAGCGAGGCCAGAAGATCGGGCCGTAGGTTTGCGAGGGCCGTGACCGAGCCGGCGGCCCCCGCCTCGAATGCATCGAGGACCATCGTGTCCGAACCCATGAATACCCCGAAACCATCCGGGTCGGCGACAGCCTGGGCAACCTCGAGGTACTCGAGGTGTTGCTCGAAGGACTTCGTGGAGTCCTTGATACCCGCGAGTCCGGCGGCGGCAAGCTCTCGGACGGCGTCGGGACCCAGTTCGTTTCCGGTTCTGCTGGGGATTGTGTACGCGTAGACGGGTGTCTTGGTCGAATCCATAAGAGTCGTGTAGTGATCAACTATCTGGCGTTCCTCGAGGGCGTAGTAGTACGGCACGCAAGCCGTGAGCGCGGTTGCGCCAGCGTCGGTTGCCTGCCGCCCGAGCTGCACCGTCTCACGGGTGGCGGCGCGGCCAATGTGCGCAAGCACGGGCACACGCCCTGCGGCTCCCTCCACGACTGTTGCGATCACGGCCACAGCTTCGGCTTCGTCAAGAAGGGGGCCCTCGCCGCTCGTCCCGCAAGGCATGAGTCCGTCGACACCCTCTGAGATGAGATCGTCGACGTGTTCCCTAAGGGCAACGTGATCGACATCTCCGGCCTCATCAAACGGGGTAAGGAGGGCCGTCACGATCGAGATGCGTCCTGAGGGCATGGCTAGAATTCCTTCTCTCGTCGTCCAACTTCACCCTGGCGTACGCAGCCAGGACGCTACCATTCGAGGGATTGAGAGGGATTCGCGACCGTTCTATCGAGCTCGGCCTGTCTCTTGCGTTGAAACGGTGGGGCGGCCAGGTCCGGCGCACTTCGACCAAGGAGGGAACATGATCCTCGAGGAGGCGGAGTTCCAGGCGACGATTCCGGCGACCGACCTCGACAGGGCCCGGCACTTCTACGAGGACAAGCTCGGACTCTCCCCCGAGCGTGTCCTCGACGTCGGGATCATCTACCGGTCCGGGAAGGGCACTGGATTCTTCCTCTATCCGAGTCGAACCGCGGGAGCCGGGCACACCCTCGGCTCATGGTTCGTCGAGGACATCCGGTCCGCGGTCCAAGAGCTGCGTGCTCGTGGGATCGAATTCGAGGAGTACGACTATCCCGACCTCAAGACGGTCGATGGCATCGCCGATCTCGGATCGGAACTGGCAGCCTGGTTCAAGGACTCCGAGGGTAACGTTCTCGCCGTGAGCCACCTCAAGACTTGATCGTCTCGATCCGGCACGATCAACCCACGGATCACTTGCCTCACATCTAACCCGGTGCGAGCCTGTGTGCTCCAACCTACGAAAGGGGCTCCACCTTGCGTGCTCGCCGGCTTGACAACGTTCCAGGGTTCGGCATCGACAAGGTGGCGGCTGCGGCGGGAGCCGATCCAGAGACTCTGAGGATGGAGAACCTCGACACCGATTTGTCGCCGCCTCCGGGCGTTGTGGAAGCTACACGCAAGGCGGTCGGGGAACCCAAGTACAACAGTTGGCTCCCGTTCAGCGGGCGCTACGACCTCAAAGAGGTCGTAGCAGACCATGTCGAAGCACGCAGCGGCGTGCCCTACGACCCGTACTCCGAGATCGTCATTACGGCCTCGGAGGGCGATGGTCTGCTGGACGCCCTTCTGGCGACAACCGACCCTGGCGACGAGGTCATCCTCACAGACCCCACATATGCGGGAATGATCAACCGGGTTCGGTTGGCGGGAGCGGTTCCCAAGTTTGCCGAGTGCCGCGTGGTGAAGGGTGAATGGCGACTGGACATCGACAGTCTGCATGCGGCCGTCACGGACAAAACGAGAGCGCTGTTTCTGCAGAACGCCACGTTTCCGTCGGGAATGGTCTTTACGCAGGAGGAGTGGTCGGCCATTGCCGACCTGGTGCTCGAAAGGTCACTTCACCTCATCTACTGGGGTTCCATGGAGAGCATCCTCTTCGACGACCGTCCGCTGATTCATCCTGCGTCCCTCCCCGGTATGCGCGATCGAATCATCACCATCGGGTCGGTCTCGATCGAGTACCGCATGATCGGGTGGCGCGTCGGCTGGGTCGTGTCGGACGCCGATACCGCCGACGCAGTGGGGATCGCGCACATCTACAACGGACTGGTGGCGAGCGGGTTCGCCCAGGCCGGAGCAATCGCGGCGCTGACCGCATCCTCCGACGATCTGACAAAAGCGGTGCAGGAGTTCCAAAGACGGCGCGACGCGGTCATGGAGGAGCTGGCGGACTTGCCCGCGGTCAGCGCGTCGGGGGGATGGTCGCTGTTGCTGGACACCGAGTCGATGGGCATCCCGCCTCCCGAAGCCTCCAGGCGGCTGCTCGCCCAGAAGGTCGCGGCTACACCTATGACGGTCTGGGGAGAGACCGTCGCCCCTCGCCACGTGCGCTTTGTCTTCAGCAGGGAACCGGTCGAGCGCCTGCGGAGCCTGGGGGAGCGCGTCCGCAGGGCCCTGACCTGACCTTCGAGGAACGCTAACCCCGTCTAGGGCATTGCCGCCGCCACTAGACCTGCTTTCGAATTGCTTCGGTCGCTCTCAGCAATGTGCCTAACGATTCGTTCTGCATCCCGGGGTACGCCGTTGATCGTCTCGGATGTCATCGAGTAGAGGAAGTGAAGACCCACGAAATAGAGCCCGGGTTGACTCGCGACAACCCCTGCTTCGTGGTCCGGCTCCTGCCGGTCGCCCAGGATCGGGAGATCGATCCAGGAGAAGCCGGGACGAAAACCGGTGCACCAGATGACGTTGGCCACGTCGACGACGCGTCCGTCTTCGAGCACAGGTCGGCCGTCCTTAGTGCCGACCACTCTCGGAACTCGCTCGACGCCGGCTGCGATGAGATCCTTGGGCTTGACTCGGACGAGGGGCGGAGCCATGTGCAACATCTTCGACCGAAGCTTCCTTCCGACCGGCGTCCTAATCGTGATGACACGATGACCAACGAAACGCACGAGCCGCAGAAGCAAATTGCGGGCGACGAAAGTCTCTATCCGGAACGGGATGTGACCGGATTCCTTGCCCGACATCAAAGTCGAGTGGCTCTGCACGACCTCGATCGCGATGTCGGCCCCGGAGTTTCCAGCTCCTACAACAAGCACTGGTCCATCTTTAAGTTGCGAGGGATTCTTGTACTCCTTCGAATGGATCTGAACGATGTCTCGGTCGAGTTCAGGCGCAAAGGCCGGCACCCATGGCACCTGGCAGTTGCTCATGGCCACCACGACATTTGATGCGGCGAACCGCTTCTCCCCTAGGACGAAATCAGGAAGCGGTTTCCCGTCGCGAGTCAGCCCGTCGACCTTCACTCCATGCCGAATAGGGAAATCGAAGTGGGACGCGTAAGCCTCGACGTAGTCGGCCATCTCGTCCTTGCCAATGAACGTGGATCCGGGGGCCGGAAAGCGCATTCCCGGTAGTCCGTCGATGCGAGCCGGAGTGAACAGCCGAAGCGAGTCCCACCGGTTACGCCAGGAGTCGCCCGTTCTCTGGTCGGCATCCAGGATCACGAAATCGCGCTTCTGTTGGGCGAGGAAGTAAGCCGGTCGTAAGCCCGGCTTGCCCACCTCCGATGACGATCGTGTCGAAGCTTTCCGTTTCGCTCTGTTGAGCCATGGTCGGGGTCCTCCTCTGGTCTGATTCCACCTGTGCGTTCGACGCTACGCAGGGAGAAGCAGCAGTTCTTCGGGAGAAGCACCCAAGTTCAGCGAAACGAGATGGGCAATCATATGTAGGCCGGCTATACGAGGTCGTGCTCGTAGGCGTAAGCGGTAGCGGCAGCACGTGAGGACAGCTGCAACTTCGTGAACATGTTGCTGATGTGGCGAGCGACGGTCTTCTCACTGATCACCAGATCTGTGGCGATTTGCCGATTGGTCTTTCCTGTCGCGACGAGGGCGAGCACCTCGACCTCGCGTCCCGTCAGGCCCGCCTCCTGTCGCGTCCCGGTTTGACCTGAGAGCTTTTCCAAGCGAGTCAGATCGGGCACGGCCCCGAGTTCTGTGAAAGCCCGTGCGTGCTGCGTCGAATTCCAGCTCTGCGCTCTCGTTGTCTCCTAGCTTGCGGCGAGCGAGACCAACCAGAACCCGCGTCCGTGCGGCCTCGTAAGGCACATCGAGATCTCGCCAGGAGTTGCCTGCTTGCTGGAGTGCATCGAGTGCGCGACGGTCGTCTCCCTGCGCGAGGAGCACCGCTCCTCGGACGTGATCGCAGATCGCCGACAGAAGTGATGTCCCGAAATCGTCTGCGAACTTTGAGAGCTCGTCGGCAGCAGTCGCTGCTTCCTCAACTTTGTTCGCGGCGATCATGATCTCGATGAACGCTGGGAGCAGCCGGACCCTGCTTACCGGATCGCGGGCGTCGTCGTGAGCACTTCGAATGGCCGTCTTTGCCGCGTCGATCTGACCCTGAGACAGTCGCAGCAGGGCCATCCCCGGCTGCGGTGGGTGACCCCACTGGTTTGACTGGAGGTAGGACTCCTCCGCCTCGACAGCCTCACCTCGCAGACGGTGAAGCTCGCCGAAGTGGTAGTAGGCCAGGCCGGCGGCAGCTTGGCCCACAATTTCGGTAAGAGCCTCGTGCGCCCGTTGCGCCTCGGCCATGGATTCGCTCCACGCGCCTTGAAACTGCATGATCTGGGCTCGATGTATCAGACATTGGCCTCGAAAGGGAACGAGGTCGGGCTGTGCAGAGCACCAATCGCTCAATGCGGCCGTCCACTCGCGGGCTCTTCGAAGGTCGTAGGTTGCCTGACAGGACTCGATCACAGAGCAGTAAACGATTCCCGTGATCAATGGAGAGACCTCGCCGGTCGTGACAGCGACCATCGCCTCGTCGAGGTGCGAGACACCCTCGTGAATGCGTCCGAGCTTGATCAAGGACTGGCCACGACCAAGATGGGACAGTGTCAGCAAGTCGAGGTCGTTGAAACGGCGCGCGAATTCAGCGGCTTGTTCGAAGATGGTGAAAGCGGACGCTGGGTCACCGCCGAACAAGTTCTGCAGAGCGACCGGGTACGAGCACGTAGCCTTGCTCAACGCAATCGTGGCTGCCGTCGGTGACTAACCTTCCAGCCCGACCGATCCAGGCCTGGCCGGGGGCCAGCTCCCCTCTCTGGATGAGGTTCAAGCCGAGCCAGAAAGCACTCCTTGCAGCGCGCTCCTCGTTCCCGAGCTCAAGAAACTCTCGATAAGCGCGCGCTCTGAGTTCACCGCTTTCCTCGTACTTGCCGAGCAGCTGGGCGGCCGAGGCAGCTCGTTCCAGGTCCTCTGGCTCGAGGGGAGTCTCGGAATCGGCATCAGTCAGCCGGGTGAAGGCATCAGTCCACGCCCGACGCTCGAAGGAGGCGCGTCCCAGCGCCAGTTGCCCTGTTTCGTTCGAGGCGCCCATCCATGGATTCTCATGGGATTTCAGGAGCAGAACAAGGGGGGGCGGTGGATCAGCCGTCGACGAGGAAGGTTTGCAGGGGGCCGAGCAGTCTCTTCGATCGCTTGGAGACGTGGGGAAGGCGCGCGACCCTTCGTGTCATCGGCTGACCGGCTTCCCTGCGTTGGAGCTGGTCGAGCGCGACCGGTTGCCACACGTTATCCATGACCTCGGCGGGATCACCGTCCACCTGGTCGCGCGGTAGTTCGAGGTGTTCGGCCCAAAGACGCAATCGGGTGTCCAGCGCCAACTCGGGATCGCAGGTGACGACGTTCACTTCGGAGTCATTGAACAGGGAGTGGTTGTTCAGGTTTCCTGACCCGATCGTGAGCCACGCGTCGTCGACGATGCCTATCTTTGCGTGAATGTAGACGGGTCTGGTTTCGTTGTCCATCGCGCCCGTAAAGCGTGCAAGCAAGGAACCGTCCCGCCATCTCCGTCGGCCTCGGCGAGCAACGCGAGCTGACCCAGTGTGTCGTCCTTGCCGGTTAGTGGCTTGGAGGGCAAGAGAACGAGCAGGCGAAAGTCGTCTGACGGAGGGCGCGCGAGTTTGTCCGCGAGGATCCTCACGATCTCGGACGACCACAGAAACTGGTTCTCCAGGTAGATGAATCTCCGAGCGTCGCGAAGGGCCCTTACATAAGTTGCAAGCAGAGTGAAATCTCCCTTGGGCCACGCCTCGTAGATCTGCTCGGGCACCGTGCGGACGAGTTGTGCAACAACATCGCCGGCCGATGCAGGAGCGGGAGTCTCCTCGAGGGACTTGCCGGTCACGCCCTGCCACCGCAGGGCGAAATGCTGGGCGACATCGGCTACCAACGGTCCTCGGATCTCGAATACCGCATCGTGCCAACCCATTGGTTCTCGGGGTGGATGGCGTGAGTTATCGAGCCGGCTTGCCCCTAGGGCGGTGAAGTCGAATCCCCCGACGAAGGCGAGCTGTCCATCGACCACGACAATTTTTTCGTGGTGGCAGTGAAGCAGACGCTCCTTGGAGTCAATCGCTAGTTGCATACCTTCATGACCGGACAATCTGGCCGCCAGCTCCTTCGCCTCGGCGCGCCGAGGTCGAAATGGTGGGGGCAAAGGCGCGCCGCCCCAAAGGAGAATCCGCACGTCCACCCTGCTGCCCGCCTCGACGAGCAGGTCTTCGAGCGTCTCGCCCGTTTGCTCGTTGAGGATGAAGTCGGGCTCCATGTGCCACCCGGCGAGGTGCACGAAGGAACGCGCAGACCGGACGGCCTTGCTGATCGCGTTGAAAGCCTCTTCACCATCGACGTGGACACCGAGGGCGTTCCCCGTCCGCTCAGGCATGTGCCCGGTGACCCAGGGTCCGTCACCTGGCTCGAACGCTCCGCCCCATCCGAGCTTGGCCAGCCTTCGCCGATGATGGCGCCTAAGCGTCCATTCGAGGCCGTCCCCAAGTGCGCGGTCCATCCGGTGTATTGGGTTGCTCTGGTTAAGTCGCAGCCTGCCCCCTCTGATTCGGTCGCGGACGCGAGAAAACATATAGGTTGCGGTCGTGGACGATCAGACGGACCACCGGATCCGGGAGAAGACTGAGGGCTTCTTTGGTTACGTAGAGGATGCCTTCTACGTCGCCGTGGCCACTGCGCTGGCGATTGCGGGCGTCATGCTGTTCGGCTACGTGCTCTATGACTTCGCAACCAAGCTCATCGATGGCGGAGACCTGACCAACCTGATACTCGAGTTTCTCGATGGCCTGCTGCTGGTGTTCATCATCACCGAGCTGATTCACACGGTACGAGCCGTCATCGACGAGAAAGTGCTGGTCGCCGAGCCGTTCCTAATCGTCGGCATTGTGGCTGCCATCCGGCGTCTCATCGTGATCAGTGCAGAGGCGAAGGACTTGCTGGGGAAGCCCGAGTTCAGCGACGCGATGGTCGAGATCGGTCTCTTGACGGGGTCCGTGTTGCTGCTGGCGGCCGCGATCTTCCTTCTGAGGAACACCGTGAGGAGCGAGCCGAGCTCGACGCACGAGCCGGACGCAGACGATTAGGAAGGGTTAAGTGTGGGACGCGAGCCCCGGCTCGCGGGGACCGGGGCTCGCAGGTGGTCCAGTCTTCGCCCTAGAGCTGGATCTCACCCACCTCACTCCCACAGCGTGAGGTGATTGCCTTCGCGCCGCCTCCGCTTCGCTTCCACCCGCCCAAACCCTCGAAGACCTGCCAGGAGAAGAGCATCGATCTCGAGGGAACCCTCGAACACAGAATCGCGGGGGGAACTCTCCTGTGCCGGGAGGGCGAGTGGAGTCACCAAACTCCAACCTTCGTTGGTGCTTGGCCGGCTGCTTACTGCGAAGTTCTTCATGGCCACATGATGGCCACGGCCCTTTCGGTGGGCTTAACGTGCCGTTAAAGTCACGAGACTTTTTGAAGAAGTACCGGAAACGGGGCGGATTCGATCCCAATTTCCTCCATTTGTCTGGAATAGACCCCGTACCATCGCCGAGCCTCACCATGGCGTCCGGCCGTGCTCAGGGTCCCGATTAGCTCCAGATAGGCCTGCTCGTCGAAGGCGTCCCGCTCGAGGATCCGCAGCAGATACCGAACCGCAGCCTCATCGTCTCCCCGACCGACCGCCCGCTCGGCGAGCTCCCGAGCGACCTTCGTGTAGCTGTCGCGCGCCTCCTCCCGAACGGCCACCGACCAGTCCTCGTAGGGGTCCTCTTCGAGGAAGTCCCCCGAGTAAAGCGACTCGGCCCGCGTCAAGTGGTCGATCGCCTCCTCCTCCTCACCTGCTCGTTGGGCCTGCAACCCTGCTGCAACCTGGGCAAAGAACGCTTCGACGTCGACGCTGAGGTGATCGAGATCGATGCGGGCGTCGTTCTGATCCGCGGCGACGAAGTGCCCGGGGTCGAAACGCTTGTCGGGATCGAGGACCGCCCGCAGTGTGGCCAGCGCGACCGAGAACCGATTAGCCACCTTGCGAGGTTCCTCGTCAGGCCACAGGGTCTCCATCAGGTACTCGCGCGACACGGAGCGCCCCCGTCGTCCGACAAGGATCTTGAGCAGATCACGAGCCTTCTTTGATTGCCATGCGGTGCGGGGGATCGGTGTTCCGTCGCGCACCACTCTGAAACCACCCAGAGTCTGGATCTCGACTGTCCCTACGGTCTGACTGTGAAGAGAATGAAGGAGGCCGGCGGAGTTGACCGTCCCCAATCGCACACCGCAATCGCGCAGGAAGCGCTTGGAACGCTCGGCTCGAGGGCTCGTGAGTGGTTCGCCACGAATGTTCGCGATTGCGAGTTCGACTCGAGCCTCACCGAGTGGGTTGCCGATCTCTCGCCACACAGTCCCGGCCTGCTCGAGAAGGCGCGCACCTTCGGCATCGCTCCCACACGTCATGGCGCGCAGCTCGAGGGCCTCGGCAAGCCCTGCTCGGTCGCGCCGTGTGCGAGCTTCTTGAGCAACCTCGACGGCCTGCGCCAGCGCCGCTTCGCGATTTCCCTGAGCCGCGGTCACCCATCCCGCGGCCAGCATCGCAGGCACGCGTTCGAGTCCCACAGCGAGCTCGAGTGCCTGTCCAGCAAGCTCGGTTGCACGAACCGGATCCTCTGTTGCGAGGAGTCTCGCCAATCCGGACAGCGCGGGAACGAGCGCCTGCAGGTCCTTCGGCTGTTCCGATTGAACGATGGCTTCCTCGTAAGCAGCGCGCGCTAGTGCGTTCTCGCCGCGCTCCCTGTGGATGTCGGCGAGAGTGCAGAGTGGATACGACACACGCCTCGAGTTAGCGCGCTGGTAGAGAGCTTTCGCAGCCTCGTTGTCCGCTATGGCTTCGTCCAACTTGCCGATGTAGAACTTCACTTCGCCTCTGTTGGCCAAAGCGAGCGCTTGGATGATTACGAAGCCGGCGAGATCCGCAAGACGAATCGCGATGTCCAACTCGTCGAGAGCTTCGGGGTACGAGCTTTCCTCCATGTGATGGGATGCGCGGTTGGTTCGCACCCGCGCGATCAGGAGCACATCGCGCGTTCGCTCGGCGTGCTCGAGAGCTTGAATGTAGTGAGCGTCATTGGCACGCCGATCGCCCTCGAGCGCTGCGAGCAACGCCAGGATTGTGTGAGTCACGGCCAGAGCCTCGGAGTCACTGACCCCACGCGCGCGCGTCATGGCCTGCTCGGCCTTCTCGCGACACAACTTGGCTTCGCCCCTCATCCAGTGGACAGTTGCGGTCCATGCAAGCAGTAGCGCTTCGTTGCGTGGATCGGAGCCGTCGAGTCGAGCCCGGTCGAACGTCTCCATGGCGAGGTCCGGCTCCGAGCTCAGGTAGTGGATGAGGACCATCCGCCAGGCGATGTCGGGCTCGAGGTGCTCGGAGCCGCGGGCGACATGCTCGTAACACGCCAGAGCCCCAACCCAATCGCCGCGCACCTGCAGCGCTTCACCTTCGAGTTGATGAGTTCGAAGGCCGCGCTGCGCTGAAGGAACCCTTTCTATCGCTCGAATCAACGTGTCGACTGCACCGTGGGCCAGAAGCGTCGATCCGTGTTGTTCGAGGAGATGAGCGAGTCCCTTGTGGTCGTCCATTGCCTCGAGTGACTTGACGGCTTCCTCGATGTACCCGTGCCGTTCAAACCAACGAGCTGCCGTGCGGTGAACCCAACGACGTTCATCCTCACCGAGCGGTAGCTGCTCGCGCGCGAACTGCCCCAGTGGGGCATTGAGGCTGAACCATTCCTCGTGTCCTGAGGGCTCGACGAACAGTCCACGCCGCGCGAGTGCGGTCAGTAGCTCGGAAGCATTCGGGATACCGAGGTCTTCGCAAACGCCCGCGGTAAACCGATCGAGCACAGCCATCTCGCGGACCAGTTTGCGCACCTCGGGAGATTCGCTCTCGAAGACCTCACGGGCGAGGTAGGCGTAGAGAGGCCCGCCCTTCCCTGTCACCCGTGCGAGTCGTCCCGGTCGTTCTTCGACGGGGCTCGTCTTGAGCGACTCGAGTGTGAGTCGGACTGCCGCGGGCCACCCGCCGGTCACACGCTGAAGGTCCGACGCGAGGTTCTCCGCGGGGCTTCCCAGAGAAGACCGAAGCAACGACTTGAGCTCGTCGAGGGTGAACGTGAGCTCGGCCCCCGTTATCTCGAGCACCTGGCCCTGTCCTCGCAGACGCTCGATCTGGAAAGGCAGCTCGGAACGACCGGCGAGCACCAGGTGGAGGGTCGAGGGGGCCTGCCGGCAGAGCTCGTCGATGACGCGGCCCGAGGCCGTGCCGGAGCCGAGTTCGTGGAAGTCATCGAGGATCAAAACGAGATCACGCTTCAGCTGGTGGTAGAGCGACTCCGACAGAGCCGCGGCGAAAGCGCGGGCACGAGCGGCTTCGTCACTCGCGGAGTCTGGGCCGCTCGATCCGATCATCCCGGCCGCGATCTCGCCCGGAAGATCGGGGATCCGCAGCCGCAGCGCCGCCAAAAGTCCGAGGGCAAAGCTGGGAAGGCTTCGGTCCTCCAGAGTCACCGTGTACCAGGCCGGCGTGATGCTTCTCAGCCACTCTCCCAACAGGGTGGATTTCCCAAAGCCCGCGTCGGCGATGACAGTAGTCAGTCTCCGACTCGTCACCTCGTCCAAGAGGCTTTCGAGACGCGGGCGATCCAGGACTGGAGCGCCCCCTGCGGGCGGAATTATCTTCGCGGTCGCCACCCGTGGCTCCGGTGCCCGGTTGTCCATTCAGCTCCGATTTCGTCGTGAGAGGCCCGCCTCCGGCTGACGTTATAGGAGATGACGACGATTCGACAGTCCTCACGTGGGCACGCACGTACCATTGGAGGCAAGTCCGCGTTTTGCAACCAGGGAGTGCCATGTCCCAGCGATTCGAACCAGAGCAGGAACCGGTGATAGTGGCGCCGGGCGAGGCTTCACCGGACACACCGGAGGGAGAAGGCGAAGAACAGAGCGAGAGAGTCGAATCGCCGGCCAAGGTAATGCGCATCGGCGCAATGGTGCGTCAGCTGCTCGAGGAGGTTCGACACGCCCCACTGGATGATGCCAGCAGGACGCGTCTGGCCGATATCTACGACACCTCCGTCAAGGAACTCTCCCAAGTGCTGTCACCCGAACTGCGCGAGGAGCTCGAGCGTCTGAGCCTTCCGTTCGAGGACAACGACGTTCCCAGTGATTCGGAGTTGCGGATCGCGCACGCTCAACTCGTGGGGTGGCTCGAAGGTTTATTCCATGGAATTCAGGCCATGCTGTTCGCCCAGCAGATGGAGACAAGAGCTCGACTCGACGAGATGCGTCGTCATGGTCTTCCGCCTGGCCCCCAACCGGGCGACCAGCAACCGGAGACACACGGAGGGAACTACCTCTAGCCGAATATCGGAGCCGGTCTCTACTTCCGAACGATTCGTTTGATGCCGTTCATCGTCGCGAAGTACAGCCATCCGCCCGGCCCCTTCGTGACGTCCGTGATTCCGTTCTCTCCGCTGAGGATGACCCGCTCCCTTCGAACGCGCGTGTCCTTGCGGTTCATGACCATTCTGCGGAGGCGTCCTCCGAAATCACCCGTGTATACGTCCCCGCTCAATGACTTCATCTTGCCTTTGTAGAAAGTGGGATCGGTCGGCACAATGATGTTGCTCCAGCGGACATCAGGTCCCTTCGGATTCGGACCTACGCCTCGCGTTCCGCACTGGTAACCGCTGCCCCATCCGTAGTTACGACCTTTCTTGATGACGTTGAATTCGTCGTCGCAACTCGGACCGTTCTCGGTGGAGTAGATCTTTGTAGTCCCTGGTTTATGCGCTAAGCCGAAGGGATTGCGGTGCCCGTAGCTCCATACCGCGTTGTTGAATGGGTTGCCGTCCGGAACGGAGCCGTTGGGATTGAATCGGAGGATCTTGCCCAGCCGGTTGTTGGTCTGCTGCGCTAACGCAGGGTTGTGCTGCTCACCGGTAGAGACGTACAACTTACCTCCGGCAAACTCGACTTGTCCGCCATTGTGGTATCCGCCAGAGCTCGCACTGATACCACCCACGATGACCTTCCCGTTCCGGCAGCGGCTCCTGCGAACTGTGAAGCGCTTCACCTGGTGCTGCAACGGGTTTGCCTTCGTAAAGTAGACGTAGAGGTAACGGTTTTGCTCGAAATTTGGATGGAGCGCGATGCCCAGTAACCCGCGTTCGCCGGACGAGTTCACGTTTAGCTGAGCGCAAGCGCGTCCTTTGAGCTTGCGTCCCTTCAACACTCGGATCTTCCCGGTGTTCTTCTCTGTGAAGAAAATCGTCCTACTCCCAGGCACGCGAGCCATGTCGATCGGGAAGTTCAAACCCATCTTGTACTTCTGTACCTTCGCGTTGGGGGGCAAGGCAGATGCCGATGGCGCCAACGAAATGAGCGATGCAGCAACTACTAGCGCGAGCACTGCGGCTCTTGCCTTCACTTGAGATCCCTTCGCACGCCGATGAGAGTTGAGTGATCGTGATGACCCTTAGGGTCGTCAGTCTATGAGCAAGCGGATTAATGGTGACAAGAAACCAAGACGCTCTCTACTTCCGCCGGTCGGAAGCAAAGGGCGTCGAGTGCTCCGCTATGTGACCGTATTCACAATGGGGGCCGTTGCTGCGCTGCTACTTCTGCGTTTCGTTCCCCTGCCCACCCAGGATTTGGGACCCGCGAGCGTGCGGACGACTGCCCGTCTCGGGGGAGGAAATACGGCAGTTCTGATTCCGCCCTTGGGACGGATAACGGCAAACACTCATTCGGTGCCGATGACGCTCGGTATCGAGCTCGTTCAACTCGACCTCCAGCGACTGGGGGTTTCGGTTTCCACCGACGCGGGCCGCGAGGCCTTGCAGGCTCGCATCCAGAGCGATCTCGCCGGTGCTCTCCGCCGTACGGGTGGTCTGCTCATCCTTGCGGGGACGATCATCGGCGCGCTTACCGGTGCCCTCATTCCCTACCGGAAATGGAAGTACGTTCTCGCGGCCGCCTTGGAGGCATGGTTGCCGTATCGACTCTGTTCGGGCTCGCGCTCGTGACGTTCGATCCCGACGGGTGGAACGAGCCGAAGTACCAAGGAACACTTGCTCGCGCACCCGACATGCTCGAGGCGGTCAACCGAAGTCTTGGCTCACTGGACAACTTGCGAGATCGTTTCGAGGTCGCTTCGCAACGCATCTCCGATTTGGTCACTCTGCTCGCAAGGCCGTTGGACGACCCCGCCGGTGGGACAAAGGCGATTCTTCACGTCAGCGATATCCACTCGAATCCTCTGGGAGTCGAAGTTGCGCGACAACTTGCACGCCAGTTCGGCGTGTCGGCCGTTATCGACACGGGAGACCTGACCTCGTTCGGCAATCCCGTCGAAGCGCGGATCGGCGATCTAATCGACGGATTCCCAGTTCCTTACGTGTTCGTGCCGGGCAACCATGACTCCGCCGCCAATCGGGCCGAGTTGGGAAGAATCGAGGACGTCACCCTGCTCGATGGCGAGACCGCGACGGTAGGGGGCCTCGACGTGCTCGGCTGGGCGGATCCGACCTTTACCGCTTCGAATGAGGTCACGACGGAGGAGGGGAACGCGGTCCGCGAGGAAGAGGCGGCGCTTGTGGCCGCAGCGGTCGAGGAGCTCACTCCCGATGTCCTGGCGGTTCACGACCAGCGGCTGGCCGAAGACTCTTACGGCCAGGTGCCCCTGGTGCTGGCCGGTCATACTCACGAACGTGACTCTCGGGTGGAGGACGGGACCGTCCAGCTCGTTGTTGGGTCTACAGGGGCGACAGGGCTTGGGTCTTTCACGGTCGAGGCGGACCTCCCCTACGAAGCCCAGGTCATCTACTTTCGCGATGGGCTGCCTTCGGCGGTGGACTACGTGAGCTTCAGGAGCCTTGGGAGCGAGTTCGACATTCAGCGAGAGGTCCTCGAGGTGGGCGAGCAGTTCCTAGAGGGGACTCAATCTCCCTGACGCTATGATGCCGTCGGAGGCGTGCCCGAGCGGCCGAAGGGAGCGCACTGCTAATGCGTTAACCGGGCAACCGGTTCCGGGGTTCAAATCCCCGCGCCTCCGCTCCGTTCTCAGAATGGCCTGGAATGACCGTCGGTTAGAATCTCATGGCATCACTATGCGCCCGTAGCTCAGTGGATTAGAGCGTCCGGCTACGGACCGGAAGGTCGGGGGTTCGAATCCCTCCGGGCGTACCCTCCTTGCTCTGTTTTGTCTGGGTTGCGATCGCGACCGGCGTGCGCCGGGTGCTCAGATGTACTTTTCTTGTGCCGAAAATGGCGATACCTCGCCCCTTTGTCCCACTAGCAGGGTTTACTAGGTTCGTGGGATTGGGTCACTGGATGCACGAACAGCGCGAGAAGCTCATTCTCGGCAACGCCTACGACTTGCTCGATAGTGATGAGGACGTAGTGCAATGGGTGCGGATTGCCGACACCTCGTCTCGACGCGAGGGCTTCGCCTTTGTCACCCCTCGGCGAGTGATCGTGCATTGGAACGGGCGAAACGCCGAGAACATCTCTTTCCTGTGGACTCAGATTCGGACGTGGGCGGTTGACGTGAACGCCGATCACGGCCCCCAGCTAGCGGTTCAAGGCGAGGGCTTCGAGGTGAGCATCAAGCTGCCGACCGACACGCACGCAACTGCCGAGCGCGTTTCCGATTTCTCCCGTCGCTGGGCTCGACACGCCCCTAAATCCGAGGAGCATCCCAGCAACGCGCGCAAGACGAAAACGTCGGACTGGCGGAGCGACGGTGAAGTAGTGGTCAAGAAGGTGTCGCGCACTCCTCTCGAAATGGCTCGCCGGATTCTCGTGACCTTGATCGGTGTGACCGTTTTCATCATCGGGGTGCTCATCATTCCGCTCCCCGGCCCTTGGTCTTTCCCGATCCAGCTTCTCGGACTTGCCATCCTTGCGAGCGAGTACGACTGGGCCAAGGATGGCCTCATGTGGACCCGCAAGCAGTACGCAAGGGCGAAGGCCCAAGTTCAGAAACGGCGGGCCGCCCGATCTCAGCCCGGTCGATAAAGCACTGCTGAACCTGTGACAGGCGAGCAGGCCATTTCGGTCGATGAGCGCTTCATGCGCCTCGCGCTCGATGAGGCAATGCGTGCACTCGACCACGATGACGTACCGATAGGTGCGGTTTTGGTGCGAGACGGGGAGGTCTTGAGCTCTGCTCATAACGAGAGGGAGCTGAAGAGCGACGCGACCGCTCACGCCGAGATCCTGGCTCTGAGGCGTGCGAGCGAGAGAGTAGGCGGCTGGCGCCTCGACGGGACGACCATGTACGTGACCCTCGAGCCCTGTCCCATGTGTGCCGGCGCCCTGGTGCTAGCGCGCGTCAGACGCCTCGTTTACGGCCCTCAAGACCCGACAGCTGGAGCAGCACTGTCGCTCTACAACATCGTTGACGATCCTCGGTTGAACCACCAGCTCGAGGTCACTTTGGGCGTGCTCGAGAATGAGGGGGCCGCTCTGCTCACCGAGTTCTTCGAGAAACGCCGCCACCTATAATCGGTCGTTCAGACTCTCGAGGCCGCTTTCGGTCCCGAGACTCCTGGTGGGGTACCGAAGCGGCCATAACGGGATCGCCTCGAAAGCGATTGTGGGTTCACGCCCACCGTGGGTTCAAATCCCACCCCCACCGCTAACACGACCGGGCTCCGTTAGGGCCCGGCCTCGCTCGGGGTCGAGTGTCTCTCGCCACCGAGCCGCTTCTGCCACCAGCTCACGTCGTGCCAGGCGCCGAACTTGAACCCCACCTCACGAAACACACCTATCTCCTCGAAGCCGAGCGATTTGAACAGGGCGATGCTCGCTGGATTCGGAAGGGTGGTCCCGGCAAGAGCGACGTTGAAACGGCGGAATGAGAGCTCATCGAGCAACGCGGTCATGAGCCTGCGACCCAAGCCTCTGCCTCGCACGGCCTCGTCGAGATAGACGGACACCTCGACCGAGAAGCGGTAGGCGGGCCGGCTCCGGTGCAAGCCGCCGTAGGCGTAGCCGAGAAGTCCCTGGGTTCCGGCCGCGACGAGCCACGGGTACACGTCCCCCGCGGCCGCCATCCGTTCAGCCATAACCTCGGCAGCAGGCGGGTCGAGTTCGAAGGAGACCACCGAGTCGCTGACATAGGGCCGGTAGATACGTGCGATCTCTTCGGCATCTGCGGGGTCTGCTGCCCGTATTTCGTTCATTCAGAGATTTTCCAACGATTCCAAATAATTGGAAAAAGGCAAGTTCTTGTCCCTCACCTCGTGGGTAGGCGAAGTTTGACGATGCGGAAGGCGAGCATAGGAGGCGGCGGCTATGTCGGCAGTCTTTGCGAAACGCTGGATGATCGTTTGTGCGGGGGCGGTCGCGCTACTGGTCTTGGTGGCGAGCGCTGTGATCCGACCTGCGGAGGGCCGGTCCACAAAGGACAAGGGCGCGGTCAACGTCATCTTGTACGACGCCGCGGGCGACAGGATCGGGCATGCCAAGCTGAAGCCGGCCGGCGATGGAGAAACGCGGGTTCAGGCCAAGATCACCGATGCAGGACCCGGATTTCACGGTTTCCATGTGCACACGATCGGCATTTGTGACCCCGCTGCACCAGCCGGGCCCTTTACTTCAGCCGGTGGCCACTTCTCGCTGGCGGGCCAGACGCACGGCGCGCATGCTGGTGACCTGCCCAGCCTGCTGGTGATGGAGGGCAACTCGGCTCGCCTGGAATTCGTGACCGATCGCTTCGAGGTCGCGGACCTGCGCGATGCCGATGGCAGCGCAGTCATGGTGCACGCGGGCCGGGACAACTTCGCGAACATCCCCCAGCGCTATGTCTCGACCACCTCGGGACAACCGGGCCCCGACTCCGACACCCTCGCCACAGGTGACGCAGGCTCGAGGTATGCCTGCGGAGAGATCGAGGCGAAGGACAGCTAGAGCCACGACAAGAGAAAGCAGAGCGGAGGCGGAGGGATTTGAACCCTCGGATGCTTTCACATCACACGATTTCCAGTCGTGCCGATTCGGCCGCTCTCGCACGCCTCCGTGCGGGAGTCTAGCCGGGAGCGGTCTCAGAATCGGCGCGATCGTCGAGACGATCGCTGGTCGGCCGCTCTCGCACGCCTCCGTGCGGGAGTCTAGCCGGGAGCCGTTCCAGGGGCGTTTTCTGACACTGCTCCTGTTTCAGTCCAGGGGCCGTAAGCTACGCGCGGCCGTGCTAGACGGGGGGCTCGGGGTCCCCTGAACCGGAAACCCTCGATACGCCGGGTTGAAGGTTCGTCTGCGGCCTCTGAAGGATCGGGCAGCCCCCGGTGAGCAGTGTTGATGGTCGGGTCCTACGCAACTCGGAGCCGCGAACCAGGTCAGGCCCGGAAGGGAGCAGCCTTAAGCGGTGTACGGAGTGTGCCGTAAGGAGTGCCCGCCCGGAGCCAGCTGCCGGGACAGCGCCGGTAACTCAGTGGTCAAAGACGAACCGCACGGCCATTTTAATTCCCCACGAGTGACCCAGGACCTCCGAGCTGCCAGACGTGGGGGGTTTTTGACTACGCTCTCCAGCCGGGAGCGACCCTCGCTATGTCTGACCGGACGCGCAACCAATCGTGGCTCAAGTAGCGAGGACGGGATGGCCCCCCGGAGGAGCACTCTGAAGGGCGATGCGCCGCCCGAAGGGCGCCGCAAGCCCGGAAGTAGCGCAACGCCGCAAAGCGGCGTGGAGCGGGTGCGACGGAGCGGGGCCATCCCGCCCGCAGCAACCAAACCAGACACAAGAAACCGACCCCAAAACGCGAGCCGCCCAGTCACAGCCCACGGCTACTATGGCCCGCATGGCGTACGTCTCCCTCTACCGCAAGTACCGGCCCCAGACCTTCTCGGAGATCCTGGGTCAGGAGCACGTTTCGTCCACCCTAGCGAACGCAATAACCGAGGACCGGGTCGCGCACGCCTACCTCTTCACCGGCCCCCGAGGGACCGGTAAGACATCAACAGCGCGAATTCTCGCCAAGGCCCTGAATTGCGAGCAGGGGCCAACTCCGAACCCGTGCGGGAAGTGCGAGTCCTGCATCGCGATAGCCCAGGGTTCGTCAATGGACGTCTTCGAGATGGACGCGGCGAGTCATTCCGGAGTGGATGAGACGCGCGAGATTCTGTCGGGCGTTCCGCTTGCGACGGCGGGTGGGCGCAAGAAGGTCTATGTCATCGACGAGGTCCACATGTTGACGACTCAGTCCTTCAACGCATTGCTCAAGACACTCGAGGAACCGCCCGACCACGTCATCTTCGTGCTCGCGACTACGGAAGCGCACAAGGTGCTCCCCACGATCGTGTCTCGTACCCAGCGCTTTGACTTTCGCCGGATGCCGCTCGCGTCGCTTGTCGAGTTGCTCTCGGATGTTGCGAAGCGCGAAAGCATCGACATCGACCCGGATGCGATCGAGATCGTCGCTCGTCACGCTGAGGGAGGAGCGCGGGATGCGTTGTCCGCCCTCGACCAACTGCGGAGTGTGGGTGGCAACATCACGGTGGAGCACGCGGAGCGACTGCTCGGCGAGCGTGGCGAGGACGCGTTCATCCAACTGTTCGATGGGATCGCGAACGCCGACATCGGTTCGGTCTTCACGACCCTCGATTCGATGATCTCGCAAGGTGCCGACGTGCGGCAGCTCGCGCTAGGGACACTTGCTCATCGCGCGCGCACTGATGCTGCTCAAGACCGCGCCCCAAGCGGAGGATCTACTCGATGTCCATGCCGAGGATCGACAACGACTCGCAGATCAAGCTGGAAGGTTCCGAATCGGCGGGCTTCTCCGGTTACTCGAGCTTGTGGGCAAGGCGATCACCGAGATGCGAAACGCTCCGAACCATCGCTTGTTCCTCGAAGTTGCTCTTACACGCAGTGCGTCCCCCGAGACCGACCTGACTTCCGAGGGTTTCATCGGCCGCATCGAGAGGCTCGAGCGTCGGATCGGTCTCGACGAAGGCTCCGCTCCGTCACCTTCGACTCAACCTGAAAGGGCTCCCGATCCCAAACCGGAGCCAGTGCCCGTTCAAGAGGCCGCAGCGACGCCGGAGACTCAAGTAGAGGAGTCTCCTCCTGAGGCTGCACCCGAAACCGAACAGGTAACGGAGACCGTCGTTCCCGAGCCGCCCGCGGCGGGCTCGGTGGATCATCTTGGGCTCGGTCACATCAAGGACGCGTGGCCCTCCGCGATGAAGGAGGTCGCTCAACGCAGCAAGCGTGTTGCGGCATTCCTCAAGCCATCACAGCCAGTCGCCTACGATTCCGACGGCTTGGTCGTTGAGGTGCAGTCCGAGTTCCACGCGGGCCAGATGGCCACGGAAGCCAACTCGCTCATCCTGGCCGACGCGCTCTACGCCGCCCTCGGGCTCAAGCCGTTCTTGCGCTTTGCGGAGCGGGGGGCCGAGCCGCTCGACAGCGAGGCGGGGGCGCAATCAAGTGGAGATGCATCGGCCGGTTCCGGGTCCGAGGCTGCAAGCTCGTACGCGGACGCAGCGGAAGCAGTTGACGTTGAACACGATCCGGTCGAGCTACTCAAGAAGGACCTCGACGCGGAGGTCGTGCGAGAGGTCGAGGAGAGTTGATGGGGAGGACACGCGGATGAGCAAGGACATGCAGAGAATGATGAAGCAGGCCCAGAAGATGGCGGCCGACATGCAGAAGGCGCAGGAGGCCTTAGCCGAGGTCGAAGTCGAGGGCAGTGCCGGCGGAGGTGCCGTGAAGGTGGTCGCGACTGGTGACCAGCAGATCGTCTCGGTCACCATCAGCGCCGATTCCTTCGAGGGCGAGCCGGACTCGGACGATCTCGAGATGCTCGGCGACACCGTTACGGCAGCCGTTAACGACGCGTTGGACAAGGCGCGCGAGGCTCAGGCCGAGGCGCTCGGCCCGCTCGCCGGAGGAGCCGGGGGCCTCGGCCTCCCGGGCATGTAGGCCTTAATTGTTCGCTGGCCCACTTCAACGGCTCGTAGACGAGCTCTCCAAGCTTCCCGGCATTGGTCCTAAGAGTGCTCAGCGTGTCGCCTTTTACATCCTCAAGATCTCGGCGCCCGAGGCGCGCGCGCTGACGGAAGCAATCGTCGAAGTCAAGGACAAGGTGCGGCTCTGTGAGCGGTGCTTCAACGTGGCCGACACCGAACTGTGTGAGTACTGTCGCGATTCGCGACGCGAGTCCACGGTGATCTGCGTGGTCCAGGAACCTCCCGACATCATCGCCCTCGAGAGAACTCGGGAGTATCGCGGCCTCTATCACGTGCTTCAGGGTGCGATCAGTCCTATCGAAGGAATCGGTCCCGAGGACCTTCGAATCAAGGAGTTGCTCGCCCGGATCCACCGACCGGCCGAGGGCCACGAGCCTGTCGCGGAAGTGATCGTTGCTACCAATCCGAACACCGAGGGTGATGCAACCGCGATGTACCTGGATCGCTTGCTGTCACCGCTGGGAGTAAATGTGACCAGGCTTGCGAGTGGTTTGCCGGTGGGCGGGGATCTCGAGTACGCCGACGAGGTGACCCTAGGCCGGGCCCTCGGCGGTCGCCGCCGCATGAGCCCCTAGTCCTTCTTCGGAGCACCACGTACGCCCGACGCGCCCCTCAGGGTCAGCGAGTGCGAGCTCCCCGCTCATATTGCTTGCTACCGTGTAGTTCATGGCATTGATAGTTCAGAAGTACGGCGGAACCTCTGTGGGCGACGCCGAACGGATAAAGAGAGTGGCAGAGCGCATCGTCGCCGCCGTGCGCGCCGGCGATCAGGTGTGCGTCGTCGTCTCGGCGATGGGACACAGCACCGACGAGCTCGTGAGCCTCGCTGCTCAGGTGTCCGATGAGCCGAATCCTCGTGAACTGGACATGCTCCTAACTTCCGGCGAGCGCATCTCGATGGCGCTGCTCTCAATGGTCATCTCGGATCTCGGTTACGAGGCGATCAGCCTCACCGGTTCACAGGCCGGGATTGTGACCGACACGACGCATGGAAAGGCCCGAATCCTCGAGGTCAAGGGCGATCGAGTTCGACAGGCCCTTGCGGCGAACAAGATTGCAATCGTTGCCGGTTTTCAGGGAGTTTCGACTGCTTACGATGTGACGACTCTGGGAAGAGGTGGTTCGGACACCACAGCCGTGGCGCTTGCCGCCGCGCTCGGAGCGGACAGGTGCGAGATCTACACGGACGTCGATGGCGTCTACACCGCCGATCCGCGCATCGTCCCAACGGCGCGCAAGTTACACGCGGTCTCGTACGAGGAGATGCTGGAGATGGCCGCGAGCGGATCGGGTGTCTTGATGCTGCGAGCGGTGGAATACGCGCGAAATCATGGAGTTGTGCTCCACGTGCGCTCCTCTTTCGGTTACGAGGACGGGACGTGGATCAAAGAGGAGGACGAACGAATGGAGCAAGCGATCATCTCGGGAGTAGCTCACGACACTTCTGAGGCGAAGGTCGTCATTCAGAATGTGCCAGACACCCCGGGTGTCGCTGCGCGAGTCTTTCGACCACTTGCAGACGAGGGTGTCAACATCGACATGATCGTGCAGAACGTTTCTGAAGAGGGTCGGACCGACATATCCTTCACGATGCCGACCGAAGATCTGAAGCGCGCCCGGACCGTGCTCGACGAGGTTGCGGCCTCAGTGGGGGCCGAGGGCGTGGTCACTGACCCGGACATAGCAAAGATCTCCCTCATCGGTGCGGGCATGAAGACTCATCCTGGAGTCGCGGCTGACATGTTCGACGCGCTGAGCGATGCTGGCATCAACATCGAGATCATCTCGACCTCATCGATTCGCGTGTCATGCGTGATTCGAGCGTTCGAGGTCGAAAGAGCTGTGAAGGCTATTCATGACAAGTTCGAGCTGACCGAGGAAGCGATCATCCGCGAGCAGCATCCCGCGACCGCTACGGGCCAGCTACGCGCCATCAATTCGAGGGAGACGTAGATGCGTGTTGTAGTAGTCGGCGCCACGGGTGCGGACGGCGCGATCGTCTCGACGATCGCCGAGAGCAAGAGGGATGTCTAGTGAGAGTCGTAGTAGTTGGCGCTACCGGGGCAGTAGGCACCGAGGTGCTCCGGATCCTGGAGGAGCGAAGTTTTCCGGTCGACCAGTTGATTCCGGTGGCTTCGCCTCGATCGATCGGCCGCAAGCTCGAGTTCATGAACGGCGAGGTCGAGGTCGTCGGTCTGAGCCCTGATGTGTTCGACGACACCGACATCGCGATCTTCGATGTATCAGAGGACCTCAGCTCGGAGTGGGCCCCCGTCGCTGCAGCGCACGGGGCGATCGTGATCGACAAGTCGTCGGCATTTCGCATGGACGACGATGTTCCACTCGTGGTGCCGGAAATCAATGCAGATCAGGTTCGGAAACGCCCGAAGGGAATCATCGCAACTCCCAACTGCACGACTACGGCGATGGTCATGCCGCTGGCTCCCCTGCATCGTGAGTGGACGGTCAATCGAGTCGTGGCCGCCACCTATCAAGCAGCTTCCGGGTCCGGACAGCCGGGAGCGGATGAGCTGTGGGAGCAGACGCAACTGGCAGCGAAGGAGCCCGAGGCCGTCCGCGAGGGCCGCGCAGGAGATGTCATCAAGGGGGGCGATACCTTCGTGCACCCGTTGGTGCTCAACGTTCTGCCGAAGTGCGGTTCGGTGAAAGAGGATGGCTACACGAGCGAGGAGCTAAAGCTCTGCCAGGAGACTCGCAAGATCCTGGGGATCGCCGACCTCAAGGCCACCGCTACATGCGTGCGCGTTCCCGTCGTCACCGGTCATGGCGTCTCGGTCCACGCCGAGTTCGAGTCCAAGGTGTCGGTCGATCGAGCTCGAGAGATTCTGGCGGCATCCCCGGGGGTTGAGTTGGCGGATGACGTCGACAACGACGTCTATCCCACTCCCTTGGCCGCAGCCAATCAGGACCCGTGCTTCGTAGGGCGCATTCGCAAGGATCTCTTCGACGAGCGGGCACTGGAGTTCTTCTCCGTCGGCGACAACCTCCGCAAGGGGGCCGCGCTCAACGCCGTGCAAATCGCAGAGCTTCTTCTCTAGCTCCCCTCGGTCCCGGCTCTACCCAGTCTGGTGACTACGAGACCCCCAATGACGATGAGAGCGCCGATCACGCGTTCGGTCGTCAGCTGTTCGTCGAGCAACAGCACTGCGATTGCCCCACCGAGTATGGGAACAAGGAATCCGTAGATGACCGTTCGGGGTATCCCACGCTGGCGAATCGCCCAGTTCCACAACAGATAAGCGAGATAGACCGGTCCGATGATGGCGTAGATGAGGATGGCCCACGTGCCTAGGGAGACGCTGGTCCAGTCCTGATCGATCATCGCGGGAAAACCGACGAGGGTGATGAGCAAGCCTCCCAGGCCAAGCCCGTACGCCATCAACTCCCGGGGCGGAAACCGCTTCGACAAGGGCTGAGTCACGACACCGTATGTGCCGAACGCGGCGGCCGCACCTAGCGAGAAGAGGTCACCCAGTCGAGCCGCAGCGAACGCGTCCCACGCGCGCAGGAATACTGCGACTCCGATGAAACCTATGAGCACGCCAGCGACTTCTAGAGCCCGTGGCTTCTCCTTCCTCACTAGCCACAACACGATGACCGAGAAGATGGGGTGTGTGGAGATGAGGATCGCGCTTGCCAGCGCAGTCGTTCGGTCGAGGCCGAGCATGAACCCCATCTGATAGAGGAAGTAGCCGGTCAACCCCGATGCGATGAGCCCTGGGAGGTCTGCTCGTCGTGGGGGCACTCGACTCTTCGAGAGCATCAACACTGCGACCGAGAAGAGAACCATGGCAGCAAACCGCAGCGAGGTGAAGGCAACGGGATCTATCTCTCGCCACGCGATCTTGAATAGCGAGAAGGTCGACGCCCACATCAACGCGACTGCCAGGAGCGCGAGGTCGACAAGCAGCGGGGCCGGAGGCTGGCTAACCCCTTCGTCGGCCCTGATCGCCGAGCGGTCAACGTCGGTCATCTAGTTGCGTCTCCTTCCTCGAAGCATGTGCTTCCGTACCACAAAACGGATCGGGTGGCGTACTTAGGGAGGAGGCCTCCTGGCAAAGGTCGTTGCAGGGATGTCGGTGTCGCCCTAGATCTCAGCCCTCTCGAAGAGAGCTGCGGCGTGCATCGAGAACGGACCTCAATCGATCCGGAAAGTCTGTGATGATTCCGTCGACACCCGCCGCGAGCAAGCGCTTCATCTCGTCAGTGTCGTTCACAGCCCATGTCCACACGCCCATTTCCTCGGCATGGGCCGCACGTACGAGCTCCGCGGTCACCTGCGAGTAATGAGGTCCGATGCGCTCTGCATAGCGACGAACGTGATGAAGGCGTCCGAGTATCTCTGCAGCATTCTCGTGGTCGTAGAACAGCTGGACGAGATCGATACCAGGAGCGAGCGAGTGCAGACGCGCAGGACTGATGGCCGAAAGCGACATCACAACCACCCGTCCGCCGCTACTCAGGAGCCGGTGATCAGCGAGAGTCCGAAGCACCTTCCATTCGATCCCCGACTTCGAATCGTCCCTGCTCTTGAGCTCGATGGCGAACCGCGCGAGATGCCGATACCTCGCTAGAACCTCTGACAAAGTCAGGATCGTCTGCCGCTCGAAGACTGGTGAGCCGGAGGCCGCAACTTCGTTGAACCATGACCCCGCGTCGGCATGTCGCAGCTGCTCGAAGGTCATCTCGGAAACAACCCCGTGAACGTCGATCCCGCGAAGCGTGCGAGATGAAACTAGGTCGTGGAGAACAATAGGGACGCCATCGGCCGTCAGCTGCACGTCGAACTCGAGATACTCGGCCCCCATCTCGATTGCTGCGTCGAACGCGGCCACGGTGTGCTCTGGGGCATGTCCGGACGCGCCGCGGTGGGCGATGATTGCCGTGTCCCCGGCGGTTACCGTCCGGCGCCTTGAGCTCTGCGCTTTGTCTGAGATGACGTCCTCTTCCGTTTGCGCTCGCGGCGACTCAGCGTCCTGCGCTGATGTGAACGATACGCGACCTCAGTGCGTACCCAGGAGAACGAAGCCTCGGCCGGCCTCGACTCCGGCCCCGTGCCGACCCTGCCCGTTTCATGGCGTTTGATACCGATATGGCCGGGATAGGAGCAAGTGAGTGGCCAGAAAATCCATCTAGCGGGAGGTAGGATAACGCAGATCAAGAAGGTCAAGGAGAGTGATCTCGACAGCGACCGGCCCCCCTTCGATGCCGAGCATGAAGTCGATGCGACGGGCATGAACGTCCTTCCCGGATTCATCGATCTCCATGTCCACGCAGGCGGACCCCCTAAGAATCCTGAGGCGGAGTACCCGTACAAGCTATGGCGTCTTATTTCTTCTCTCGTCGGGCGGCGGTTATCCATACGCTCCTTGGAAGCCTCAGCTACGGCGTCGTCCTGCTGGTAAAGGAGCCGGATCTGTTCTGGATCAGCCGGTGGTTCGTGATGATGGGCTCGTTCCTGATTGCGGCCCTCATCGTTAACTGGCTGAGCAGCAGATCCGAACCTTGGCGAGACACGACTCACTTACAGGTCTGTACAACCGCCGTACTTTCGAAGAAGAGCTCGAGCGGGGGCTGTGGCGCGCGGAGCGCGATCGCCGTCCTCTATGCGTGATGTTGGTTGACCTGGACAACTTCAAGAGGATCAACGACACGTTGGGCCATAGCTCGGGAGACCGGCTCCTCAAGGAAGCTGCTGCTGCATGGAGTGGGGAGATTCGCAACAACGACGTGCTGGCCCGGTACGGAGGCGACGAGTTCGCCGCCCTACTGCCCGACTGCTCTCTGGACGACGCGGAGATAGTTGCGGGAAGGTTACGAAGGGCCATGCCATCTCAAGCCACGTGCAGCATCGGGTTCGCCATGTGGGATGGGAAAGAGAAAGAAGACTCGCTCTTGACCCGCGTGGATGAGGCTCTTTATCGAGCCAAACGCAAGGGCCGCAACCGTGCCTCAACAGCTGTCGTAGCTGCAGCTCGTGCAGCCCTAGGATTAATCGCTCATTCTTCGTGGAATAGGGGGCATGGGTGAAAGAGGCTTTCGAGGTTGAGGCGATCGGAAAGGTGGAGTCTCCATTGACCGATCTTGCGTCGGCTCCCAAGCAAGGGGACGAGGGCGCACCCGATGCATGGCTCGTCTTCGAGCCCTCGGTCCTCGAGGCTATCGAGGGCATCCATCCCGGAGACGAGGTCATCGTGCTTACGTGGCTTCATCAAGCTCGCCGCGATGTGCTGCGTTACGCATCCGCGTGGTGATGTATCGAGAGCGCAGCAAGGCGTTTTCGCAACGCGATCTCCGAACCGTCCCAATCCGATTGGCTTACACCCTGTAGAGGTTGCAGCGGTCGACGGCCGAAAAGTCCGTGTTCGCAAACTTGAAGCGTTGAACGGAACGCCGATTCTTGACGTGAAGTCAGTGCTCAATCCCGACATCAGCGCGCGGTAGAGAAACTTTCTTCGCAAACTAAGACAGAGAAGCGGCAAAATGTCCCACGGACGCGCAGGTAGTAGGTAGTTGTGCGTATGGAGTCTGGACTAGTAGCGACCCCATGATGTGGCGAATTTGGCCGAGTGGGAGGGAATCATTGAAGTTTTCTAGTCGTCTCGTTGCGATGACCGTTGGTGGGCATTTTAGTTAGTGGGGCACTCGTTGTTCCAGCAAGTGCCCACAAGCGAACAATCACCGATGTTGCATCGTCGGTCGATGAAGAGGACGTCATCCGTCTATTTGCGTACACGGATCCTGAGCAGCACGCCGGCACCATGAAGCTCACCCTCAAGAAGAGGAACGCAGCAGGGGACTGGGTGGTCGTGAGGACGAAGAAGGCGTTCTATGGAGGATTGGGATGGGGATACTTCAAGGATTTTTGGGAAGACCGTCGGGAACAGGCGGTGCAAGCCGTCGGCGGTGTTCACGTCGAATAACCATCCCACTCTGAGGAAGGCCGGTCCCGCTTTCGACTGCTAGAAGCTCATCCCGTCGGGTGGTTGCGTTTTAGCTAGCCGGACCAGGTAACCGCGGACCAGGGGGGATCAAACCTGCCACGGTTGTCGGCATGATGGAAGGTCGCGTAGCTCCCGCGACCATCAGCCTTGCCGGCGGTGAATGCGTACCACTCGGCGGGAGAGCCGGTCTCGCACGTGACGTCGACGGCAACGGCCGCAAAGTTGCGCCCGGGTAAGTCATAGATGTGAACCGAGTTCGTCTCGCCACCAACCGACGCGTTGTATTCAACGGGCCTGTACGCCGAGTTGATATGAACCGGACCGAACTTCTCACGCAGTGGTTCGCCGATTCGCTCGCACCAGTCTTTGACGGCGGCCTCAGACTCCTTGGGTAGCGCCTGACCGTTCTTGACAGTCAAACTCAGCGTAGGCGAAATGCGGAGATGGGCGATCCGCGCGCTCCTTTATCTTCTTTCGGCGCGCGCGCAGCCGGGTCAACGCTTCGCGATCCTCGCCCCGCTCGTTGATCGCCTCTTCCAAAACACCCTCCGCCTCGGCCTCACGATCCTTCAGCCGGTCGAGCCGGTCGAGCAGGCGATCCCGAGTAGCAAGGCCCTCCTCGATGAGTCCCGAAAGGGTTTCGAGGCGCGACCCAATTTGGGCCACCTGCTCATCGTCCTCATCCATATCGACCGGGCCCTCAGGAGCTTCTCCGACGGACGGCCCGAAGACGTTCGACCTCCTCCTCGAGCTCGGCTACATGCAGGTCCTCCCGGACTTCCTTGGCCACGGCTCGTCGTTGGTCCAGCTCCAACCGGATTTGCTTGAGCTGCTCGCGTAGCTCGTCCGCCCGAGCATCGACCTTGCTCACAATCTTTTGCGCGCGTTTGGTCTTGGCTTCACCGCGCTTGAGGTCCTTCAGCCTCGCCTCGATTTTCTCGTTCAGCTCGGCTGCTTTCAACTTCGGCATGAACTCCCCCCTCTTCGTTCGTAGCCGGCATGCGGATGTGGTCCCGCGGCCTCAGCGTCCGAACAATGCTTCTAGGATTTTATCCTCGGTTTACGTTGGATGCCATGGCCAATCTGGGGCTGACCCTTCGGATCTTCGTGCCTTCTCGCGATGAGTTTCCGTTCTGGCCTCGGTCAGATCAGATGCACACGACACGCCCGTCACGACTATCAAGGAGTAGTTCGATGCGCAAAATCACCGCCGGTCTGTTCATTTCGCTCGACGGAATCGTCGAAGACCCACAGGATTGGCACTTTCCGTACTTCAACGACGAAATGGGCGCCGCCGTCACCAGTCAGTTGGCCACTGCCGACACCCTGTTGCTCGGCCGCAAGACCTACGACAGCTTCGCCGATGCGTGGCCGGAGCGGGAGGCTGCTGGCGAGGAAGACGCCGAAATGGGCAAGGCGCTCGGCAACGCGCGCAAGGTGGTCGTCTCGAATCAGAATCTGGAGTTCACGTGGCGTAACTCCGAGCAGCTCAAGGGCGACTTCGTCGAGGCTGTCACCGCGCTGAAGAACGAGCCAGGTGGGACGGATATCGGAATGAGCGGATCCGTCTCGGTCGTTCGTCAGCTGCTGGCCGCCGATCTCCTCGACGAACTACACCTGCTGGTCCACCCGATCGCCGTCCGTAAGGGGATGCGCCTGTTCGATGAGGGCGAGACGCCCATCCCGCTTCGGCTGGTCTCCTCCAAGACCTTCACGACCGGAGTGTTGCACCTCATCTACGCCCCCGCCGAGTCCGCTCCCACGGGCGGGTACGACGAGGCGAAAGCGAATCTGCGCCAGGACAGCTGAGATAGCGATCCGGCTCCCACCGGATCGTCCCATTTCGTGTTGCTCGTTCGTCGTAGTTGCGACAGTGTCAATCGGGAGAGGGAGACGTGGGAGGCGAACAGGATCATGGACTTCACCCGAGCAAGAGAAGATCGGTGAGCGGTTCCGACGCGAGCGACTCCGCGCGTGGTTGTGGCGTCATCGAGCTTCGGCGCTACGACCTGCGTCCCGGCGCGCGGGAGACACTGATCGAATTGTTTGAGCGCGAGTTTGTGGAGACGCAGGAAGCCGGCGGCATCCGCGTGCTCGGAACCTTCCGCGACGCCGACGACCCCACTTGTTTCGTCTGGCTCCGCGGATTCTTAGACATGCCGTCCCGTCTCGAAGCACTGCGCGCCTTCTACGAAGGACCCGTTTGGGCGAGGCACAAAGATGCCGCGAACGCCACCATGATCAGCAGCGACAACGTACTGTTGCTGCGTCCCCTCGATCGATCATCGCGGCTCGCCCTTGATTCATCCCGCCGGCCACCGGCGTTTTCAAGCGAGCACGGAGGCCGCCGCCGTGGTCACAGTTTGTCCGCTACAGCCTGCGACGGCAGCTGCCTTCCGCAGTCACTTCGAGAGCGAAATCGAGCCGGCGCTACGTAAGGCCGGCGCCAACGTCCGGGCAAAATTCGAAACCGAGCACAGCGAAAACAACTACCCGCGACTGCCGGTCAGAGAGGGGGAAGAAGTCTTCGTCTGGCTGTCGCTCTTCGCGGATGAGCGGGCACGGGACGAACATCTCGGACGCATCGATCTGCAGGACTCTCACGGCCGGACATCTCACCGCCCGCCCGGAAACGCACCGCCTTCAGCCAACTTCCCGATCCTTACTGCCCGACTGAGTGCGCCGGCGGCGCTCCAGCTGCTGGCCCCGATTCAAGCCACGAGCGCCGTGTCACCGACCTCTAGGGTGGCGCACGGGCAAGTGGCTACGGAACACCGAGGGGTAGGACGAATCGTGGAACAGCTTTGCGGTAAGCACGATGCGGGGGCCAAGTTTCCACACAACTGCAACTACCGTTGCCCCCAGCGCCGCCCCGGCCCAGTACACCCACCACGAAGCGAAATCCGTGGCGACGACCTGGGGGCCGAGCGTGCGGGCAGGGTTGAGGCCGGTGCCGGTGTGCGGAGCTCCCCTCCAAGTCGCCAATGCGACCATCAATCCTGCGGCGACAGGAGTCCAGCGGACCGTCTTCTCCGAAGATAGGAATAGGAACATCGTGAGCACGATCGCGCCGACCATCAACGCCTCGATCCCAATTGCCGCGGGTGTCGACACCGACGGGTGGATCACCCCCCACTCCACGCTCTCAGCGGCACTGCCCCACAGTTTGACGAGGTACGCGCCCACCAGCCCCCCGGCTAGCTGAGCCACCCAATACCCAATCAGATCGTGATGGTGGACGTGGCCGGTGATTTTGAATGCGAGCGTGACTGCGGGATTGATGTGCGCGCCGCTAAGACGTCCGATCGGGCTCACGGCGATCACGAAGATGATCACAGTGAACATCAGTCCAAGTAGTAGCAGCCGCAGCGACATCGATTGGTCCTCGAACGGCGAGTCGGAGCCAAACACGAGGACGACGCAGGACATCGCGGCGAAGACTAGTAGCGCGGTCCCGACGAACTCCGACAACCACTCCGCGAAGTGCCATCCCCCGACGGGTTCCTGCGGAGCCGTCAGGCTATCGCTCAACTAGGACGACTCTCCGGGCGCGTGGCGCTCGACGATGTCTAATCCCATACTTCGGCGCAACCCGGTCCAGCAGGTCCCAATCGGGCTTGCCGCCGGGGGAGGGAACTCCCTCCACCTTCGGCACTCCAAGCTCCGTAAAATAGCCCTCGATACCGGCCGGGAGAAGTATCAGCAGGATGCGACTCGGAGTTTCCAACGTGTTCTCGAAGCGGTGGACGCTGTTCTTCGGCATGTAGGTGAAACCGCCGGGTGGAAGCGTGAACTCCGTCCCATTGGCAAGGACCTTGACCTCCCCGTCGAGCACGTAGATCGATTCGCTCTCCCGTTCGTGGATGTGCAAAGGGGGTCCCGACCTGGGAGGCACAACCGTCTCGACGAAGGTCATCTCCCCTCCGGTGTCCTGCGCCGTGGTCTTGATGATGTCGAGGTCGCCGAAGACCCAGAAGCTGTGGCCTCCGCCAGGAGGGACGTGGACGATCTTCGACGGATCGTGGTCAGGATTCGTGTCCATGCCGCTCCTCCTAGTGATGGGCCTGCGGAACGTGAGAAAGCTCGAAGAGATTCACGATCGCGATCGGCTCGACCACGCCTTTCAGAAGGTGACCGCCGAAGGCTCTGCCATCGCGCAAGCCGACCACAACGTGGCCGTGCACGTGAGGCTCGCCATTCTCGCGCGTGATCTCGCCCATGAGGCTCAATACTTCAACCTGGTCCGCTTCGAATGGGATCGGATCGAAGTTCTTCTTCTCTCCGTTGTAGAAACCGAGGACGGTCTCGGAAAAGCCACCGATCGCAGTGAAGCCGGCGACGTCTATGTTCTCGTCCCGCGCGACCTGCGTCATTCCTTCCAGGAATTCCTCACCGGGATCAAAGATGACGACATGTGTGTCTTGACGATGTACGCCATCTTCCAGGTTCTGGACTTTCATGTGGGATCCGTCATTCTGGCGAGCCTACCGTCTCAGAGCGCGCGCGTGTTCGTCACTGCCACCTCTTGCGTTTCGGCGCGCCGGTTACGTACTCTCGACTAAGGCTTCGCGTAGTTTGGTCTACGTCGCGTAGTTGGTTTAGTAGATCTGTTCAACTACAGAGACGAAGGGATGGGTTTGGCCAATCCACAGATGTTCCGGTCGGCGGCCGGATGCTCGTGCTGCTTGCCAACCCGCTGCCCGAGCGCGTCCTCCGCAATTTCGATCCGATCTTAGTTTGATCGATACATGATCTTTCCTCGCGGTGCTGCCCGCACCGACCACGCTTCGGTTGCCGACAACGTCTATGACGCGGTCATCGTTGGTGCCGGCATCGCAGGCGCGATCGTCGCCAACCAACTCAGTGCCGCCGGTAAGCGCGTCCTCATGCTCGAGGCCGGTCCTGGCGACGACATCACCCTCAGCGGGTACAAGTCCTACCTCGAGCGCTTCTACGCTTCGGCCGCCAAGCACAACCAGGCGCCGTTCGCCGACAACCCCAACGCCCCGATGCCCAAGAGCACCGACGCTGCGCAGATTAGGGCCGGGCGCGGTGGACTCGTCTGCCTACTTGGTGCAGGAGGGGCCATTCAGTACCGATACGACGTACACACGCGTGTTCGGCGGCACGTCGTTGCACTGGGAGGGCAAAACGCTTCGCATGCTGCCCGAGGATTTCGAAACGCGGACACGCTTCGGGCAGGGCCGTGACTGGCCGCTCGGTTATGACGACCTCACGGGCTACTACGTCGCAGGCCGAGCTTGAGCTCGCCACCTCGGCCGACGTGGAGGACCAGGCGTTCCTGGGGATTCGCTTCGACGATGACTACGTCTACCCGATGAAGGGACTGCCGTTGTCATACCTCGACAAGCAGGTTGACGGCGGCATCAGGGGGACGACGGTGGAGCTCGGCGGCGAGGACTACGAGCTGAAGGTCCGGCCGTTCCCGCAGGCCCGCAACGGGATCCCCAATCCGGACTACGACGGCGGCAAAGGCTACGTGCCGATCGGCGCGGTGAGCACCCATCAGGTCGAGGAGGGCCATCGCTGCCAGGGCAACATCAACTGCGTCCCGCTTTGCCCGGTCCAAGCGAAATACAACGCCGGGAAGACGCTCGCCGTGGCGTTCCAGACCGGCCGCGTGGACCTGCTCGCGCAGACCGTCGCATCCAAGGTGGTCGTCGATCCGGTGAGCGGCCAGGTGACCGCAATCGAGTACAAGTCCTACGACGACCCGAACTCCCCCGAGTACGCAACTGGCACCGTCCGCGGCCGCGTCTTCGTGCTGGCCGCCAACGCGATCGAGAACGCCCGGTTGATGCTCGCGTCGGGCCTTACCAGCAGCAGTGGGCTGGTGGGGCGCAACCTCATGGACCACGCCTACCTGCTTAGCTGGGCGCTGATGCCCCAGGTCTGCGGTACCGGGAGGGGAAGCGTTTGCACCGGGGGGATCTCGGAGCTGCGCGGCGGCGGCTTCCGCCGGGACCAGGCCGCGTTCAACGTGGACATCCACAACGACGGCTGGGGTTGGGCGGTCGGGTCGCCGTACACCGACCTGGTTGAGTTCGTAGACGTGGCGAACCGTTTCGGTAAGGAGCTGCGGACGACGCTCGCCGCGAGGCTAACCCGCCAGCTGCTGCTCGCCATGATGGTTGAGGTGATGCCGGAGGAGAGCAACAGCGTGAGCGTAGACGCCGCGTTCAAAGACCAGCTCGGGAACATGCGGCCGGTCATCTCCTTCCAGGTGCCCGAATACAGCATGCGCGGCGTCGCTTACGGGCGGGAGTTCGCCCGGCAGATGTTCGAGCGCCTGGGTGCTGAGGATCACACCGCTTACGACCCCGAGGACTACGGCTACGTGACCCACGAGGGGGAGGGGTACGTCATCCGCGGCGGCAACCACCTGGGAGGTACCCACATCATGGGCACGAGCCCGAGCGATTCCGTGGTCGACGCCGACCAGCGTTCGTGGGACCACGACAACCTCTACCTCACCGGCGGCGGCAGCATGCCGTCGATCGGGTCGTCGAACATCACGCTGACGTTGGCAGCGCTGTGCTACAAGACCTCCGAGCACATCCTCGGCCGGCTCCGCGATGATGCGCGGCCGGTCGAGGTGCGAGGGGGCTGAGCTTGGGGCTGCCGCACATCACCGACACCGAGTCTCTGCACAAGTACATGTATGCCGCGCTGCAGCTCGAGCACGCGACGATCCCTCCCTACCTGACGGCCCTCTACTCGATTCATCCCGGCACGAACCTCGACGCGGTCATGGTTATCCGAGTGGTGGCCGTCGAGGAGATGCTGCACCTCACGCTCGCGGCGAACATCCTGAATGCGACCGGGGGGACTCCCGACCTCACCGGTCCAGGGTTCGTGCCGACGTACCCCGCTTACCTACCTGACGGCGAGGACGACTTCCAGGTGGACCTGCAGCGTTTCTCGCCGGACGCGATCGAGACGTTCTTGAATATCGAGCGGCCGGGGGCCGCGCCCGAGGAAGAGGAGCGGGTTCGCCCCCACGACGGAGCGCGGCCGCTGCTGGTGGCCGCGCCCCACGACGACTCGATGCGCTTCTTCAGCATCGGAGAGTTCTACGAGGAGATCCGTCGCGGGCTCGAGCACCTCCACGGCGAGCTCGGTGACGACCTCTTCAGTGGCGACCCACAGCGGCAGGTCACGCCCGAGTACTACTACTCCGGCGGCGGCGAAATCGTTCCGGTCACCGACCTCGCCTCGGCGTGCGCGGCTCTCGAGCTGATCGCCGAGCAGGGAGAGGGTCTCGGCGGCGGGATCTTCGACGACGAGGGCGAGATCGCTCACTACTTCCGCTTCGAACAGCTCAAGCTCGGGCGCTACTACCAGCCCGGCGACACTGGCGGCAACGCGACCGGCCCGGAGCTTTCTGTCGACTGGGACGCCGTTTACCCGGTGAAGACCAACGTAGTCCTGGAGGACCTGCGCGACTCCCCCGAGCTGCACGCGGGCGCAGCAGAGTTCAACCAACGCTACGCCGACTTCCTCGAGCTGCTCACGCGCGCCTACACGGGTGAGCCCGTACTGTTGATCGACGCGGTGGCCGAGATGTTCCGCCTGCGTGACGGGATGCTCAGTCTGATCCGCCATCCGATACCGGGTCCGGGGGGACTGACCGCCGGGCCGACCTTCGAGATCGGGGGGTCGTCCTGAGCAGCGAGCGACTCGACGCTTTCATCGCCTTTTCTCGGAGGTCACGGGTTTTTCTGCCCTTCGCTTGCACGGCACGGGCCAGGCCGAGGAGTACCGTGCCACGGTCGCGGATGTCGCCGGCGCCGACGTGCTTGATGCCTTGCTCGACGCCTGGACGCGAATCCGGGAGGAGGCCGACCGGGGTGACGACATTGGCGACCTCTTGCGCCGCGAAGTCTTCGGCGATCCGCGCCTCGGCCCGATCGCCCGTAACGTAATCAAGATGTGGTACGTCGGCACCTGGTACTCAGCTTGCCGAAGGAGTGGTCGGACGCATACGGGGTGCGCGAGCGCGCCACGTTCACGGTCTCGCCCACCGCGTACACCGAGGGACTGCTATGGCCGGCCATGGGCACCAACCCGCCGGGCGCGAAGGCACCCGGCTATGCCTCGTGGACCGGACCGCCACGGATCGGAGACGACTGATGCTGGATCGCAGCAAGGTGAAGCTCGGAGTGACCCCGACGCTCTGGTGGAACGACGACTTCCCGTCCATCGACATTGGGATCACTTTCGGCCAGTGCGTGAGCGAGATGGCCCTCGCGGGCTTCGAAGGTTGCAGCGTTGGCCACAAGTATCCGACCGACCCCGCGGTCTTGAAGTCGGAGTTGGAGCTGCGCGGGCTTCAGGTCTCCGAGCCGTGGGCCAGCACCTTCTTCACGATCAACGACATGGAGGAGCACACACTCCGCAGCTTCCACCAGCAACTCGAGTTCATCCGGGCGATGGGCGGCACAGACATGGTCGTCGCCGAACTGGGCGGATCGGCGCACCCGCTCCCCGTGGCCGTGTTCGCCAACAAGGCCGTCTACGACGACCGGCAATGGGAGGCGCTCACCGCCGGCCTCAACAAACTCGGCGGGATCGCGAAGGCCGAAGGCATGCAGCTCTGTTACCACCACCACATGGGTACCGGCGTGATGACGCGGCCGGAGCTCGACCGATTGATGGAATCGACCGATCCGGGTCTCGTCAATCTCCTGTACGACAGCGGACACATGGCGTTCGCCGGCGGCGACCCGGTCGACGTGGTCACGACTTACGGCGAGCGCATCAAGCACGTTCATCTCAAGGACGTGCGAACGGATGTGGTCAAGCGAGCTCACGACGAGAGCCTGTCGTTCCAGGAGGCCGTGGAGGAGGGCGTGTTCACCGTCCCAGGCGACGGCGACCTCGACATGCGCGCGATCCTCCAGGCACTCGGCGAGGCCGAGTTCGAGGGCTGGCTGGTCGTGGAGGCGGAGCAGGATCCCGCTAAGGCCCGCCCGCTCGAGTACGCGATGAAGGCCCGCGCCTACCTGCGCGAGGTCCTCGGGTGGTGAGGTGACCACGCGGGAGCTTTATTGCAGCTTCTTCCTGATGACGGTCGATCTGAGGCCGGAAGATGCAGCGTCCCGGCAGGCCGTTGTCGGTCACCTGGAGAAGCTGACCGCGATGGGCTACACGGGCTTCGACCTTCCGGTCTCGCCGCGGACCGCACCGATCGGCGGGCACGGCGGCCCGGCCCAACACGCCCGTGAGATCGAGGCCTACCGCGAGCTGCGGGCGGCGATCGAGGCCGCCGGTCTCGGACACGTCGGTATAACCACCAACGTCGCCGCGACGACAGCTTTCGACCCCTCCTCGGCCGATCCCGACCATCGCTCGTCTGCGCTCGACTACCTCAAGTCGCGCGTCGACATCACGGCCGTGCTCGGCGGTGGGATCATGGCCGGCCCGATCGTTTTCCCATACAACGTCTTCCCGGCCGCGAGCAGCGGCGAGACGCTGTGGAGCAGCGCGCTACAGGACTGGCTCGCACCCGGCTACGAGCGAGTACGCCCCGCGATCGCCGAGCTCGCCGAGTATGGCGAGGCCCGCGGCGTGAAGATCGCAATCGAGCCCGTCGACCGGTGGGAGCAACCGTCGCCGAATTCGGTCCGTGACGTTCTCGACTTCCTCGAGGGGGTGCCGTCGCGCAACGTCGGCGTCTGTCCCGATAGTGCCCACGTCGCGATGGGGGACGACGGACCCGACGCGTTCGCCGCCGACGTAGGACGAGCGGCCGACCAGGGGCGTCTGCACTACGTGCATGTCTCGGCGCCCGGCCGCGGCGCAGTCCGTGACAGCTGGATCCAGTGGGACCGGTTCCTCGAACCCGTGCTCGCGCGCTACGACGGGCCGTTGCTCATCGAGACCTTCAACGCGATACCGGTCTTCTACACGCCGTTGCATCTCGTCCGGCGCAAGTTCTGGGTCCCGGGCGAGGACGAGCCTGATCCCGGTACCCCCGACGCGTACACAGTGGCGCGCGAGTCGCTCGCAGAGGTCCGCGAGCAGCTCGACCGGATGGAAGGCGAGCGTCAGAGCGTCGCGGTCATCTATCGGGTCGTTCAAGGCTTCATTAAGAAGAGGAACAGCGCGCTGTTGATCAGCGCGAGGTGCGTGAAAGCCTGCGGGTAGTTGCCCAGGAAGCGGCCCGTCGAATCCATCTCTTCTGCGTAGAGGCCCAGATGGTTCGCGTATCCGTGCAGCTTCTCGAAGAACAGCCGCGCCTTGTCGAGTTGCCCGGAACGCGCGAGGCACTCGACGAACCAGAACGAACAGATGCCGAAGGTTCCCTCGGCCCCTTCGAGCCCATCCGACGCGGCCGCTTCTGGGTGATACCGGTAGACCAACGCGTCGTCGACAAGCTCGTCCTCGATCGCATCCAAGGTCGACTGCCAGCGTGGGTCGCGCGATGCGATGAATCCGACCAACGGCATCATCAACGCCGATGCATCCAGCGTCTCGGATCCCTCGTATTGGACGAAGGCTTGTTTCTTCTCGTTCCAGAAGCCGTTGTAGACCGCGTTGTGAATCGCGTCGCGCACCTCCATCCAGCGAGTCAGCGGCGCGGGAAGCGATCTTCGCTGCGCGATGCGGATAGCGCGGTCCATCGCGACCCAGTCGGTGACGCGTGAGTAGAGGAACTTCCGCTTGCCCCCTCGCACCTCCCATATGCCTTCGTCGGAGTCACCCCAGTGCTCGCACACCCAATCGGCGGCCGCGGCGAGGTCCTGCCACATGTCGTACGAGATGGGTTCGACACTTTCGTCGTAGAGATCAACGAAGTAGAGCAACTCGCCGTAGATGTCGAGCTGGACCTGGTCGTAGGCACCGTTTCCGATCCGTACTGGCGCGGAGCCCCGGTAGCCGCTCAAGTGATCGAGGGTCTCTTCGGAGAGGTCGTGCCGGCCGTCGATCCCGTACATGATCTGCAGCTCCCCGGGCTTCTCGGATTCGTCAAAACGATCCTCGATGAAGCGCATGAAGCTGCCCGCCTCATCGTGGAATCCGAGACGGATCAGACTGGCCGCGGTGAAAGACGCATCGCGGACCCACGTGAAGCGGTAGTCCCAGTTCCGAACACCGCCTATCTCCTCGGGAAGACCGAAGGTACCGGCTGCTGCGATCGAGCCGAACCGCTGCGAGGTGAGCAGCTTCAAGACCAGCGCGGAGCGCGTGACCATGTCCTGCCACAGGCCACGGTAGGACGTCCGCGCCGTCCACTCCCTCCAGTAGTCGACCGTGTGCTGGAAAGCTCGGTCGACGTAGTCGGTCGCCTCGGTCGTGCTCTGGTGCTCGGCGTAGATGTTTTCCAAGATGAAGTCCACGCTCTCACCCGACTGAAGTGTGAAATCGGCGACGGCACTACCGTCTTTGATCTCTACCGGAACCGGGGTGCGCAAACGCAAGGTCATATCGTCGTCGCCTTCCGACATGAACCAGATCTCGGAGTCTCTGTCTTCGGTGCGATGAGACGAGCGTGCGTAGTCAAAGCGCGGGCTGCACTCGAGGCGCAGGTCGAACGGCCCTCGTATCGCCTTGACCCGCCGAACGAGGATGTGGGTGTGCCGCATCTCTCCAACCGGCATGAAGTCGGTGATCTCGGCTACTCCCTCCGCGCTCAGGAACCGAGTGAGCAGCACATTGGTATCCGGCAGGTACATCTGCTTATGGCGGACCTCTTCGTTCTGGGGAGCGATCTTGAACCGCCCCCCCTTCTCGTCGTCTAACAACGCGCCGAAGACGGTGGGGGAGTCGAAGTGCGGGAAGCACATGTAGTCGATCGAACCGTCGACACCGGCCAGTGCCACGGTATGGAGGTCGCCGATGAAACCGTAGTTCTCGAGCAGTTGATAAGACACTCTGACCTCCCTGGGAACGCGGCCTGTGTTGGCCCGACCAACCAGCCTAGTTGGACATGTCCAGGGATGGACATGGAGATTTCTTCCTTACGCGATGTCTTCCGGAGAGAAGGTCACTACACCTGCCACTTCCTTGCCGGGCTCGAGCACGATCGTGCCCGTGTCAGTCCTCGTATGTGCCTGGTTGAATGCGTCGATCACGTTCGTGGCCGGCTCGACACACGCGAAATCTTCGCCTGGAGGGGTAAAGACGACGAGGAACTCGAACGGCCCCTCCGTGGTCATCGTCACTCGTACTCCTCGATCCGCCCACTCGATGGTTGCAACTCCGTCCCATCCGGTGAAGTTGTTGTCCAGCGACACATCGTTTGGGTCGATGCCTCGGTCCAGCCTGCGATCCTCGGCGAGCGCTACGAGCTCGGTCGGCATCGAGTCGTCATCGCTCAGCCACACTGCATCGACGGCAGCCGTGATCCTCGTTCGAGGGGTGCGCACGAAGAAGGGATGGAGGCCGAAGCCGACGGGCATGGGTTCATCGCCTTCGTTGGACACCGCCATCGTTACCTGCAGCTCGTCCCCGGATAACGAGAAGGACTGCCGAGCGCTGTAAGGGAACGGCCATGCATCGTGGTCGTGGCGGTACCCGATCGTGAGGCGGTCGTCCGCCTGCTTCAGTCACGACCCACGACGTCGTCCACCCGTGCCCGTGGATCGCATGAGGTTCCGGTGGGAAGTTGGGCGTCAGTTGGATGTCTCGGCCGCTGAAGGTGAACCGGCCGTCGCGGATGCGGTTCGAGAAGGGAACCAAGGGGAAGCAGGACATGTCGGTGGGGATGCGGTTACCGACCGCGTTCGGCAGCGCAGGCCTGAACAGGTCGAGTGACTCGGTTCCGTTTAGCTGTGCGTAGCGAGTGATCGCGCCGCCGGCCTCGGGCGCAACTTGGACGACTGCATCTGTCGCTGCGAAGCTCTACAAGTCCTTCTTTAATCTGAAGACTCCCAGTCTCTGGACGAGGTAACCCCCACCATTAGAGTGCGTTTGGGAGGTACTTGTCACTCCGCCTGAGAACAGGCTATGCGTTAAGGGCACGACGGTAGAGCCATCCGCGAGGATGAAGTCCTCTAGCGAGGGGAGGAGAGCGTTCGGTGCGAACCTATGGCGTGGAACGCACGGGTGCCTTCAGCGACGGTGTCTTCGCGATCGTCGCAACGTTGCTCGTTCTTGAGATCAAGCTTCCCGACCCACCTCTGCCGGGCCGCGAGATCGGCGCTGAGCTCGTCGACAACATCCCGGCCTTCTTGGGCTGGCTCGTGAGCTTTGTGGTGCTGGCGCGCTTCTGGACGGTCCATCACCATGTGGTGGATGCCTTGGACCGTATTTCCAAACACACCATCGTGTGGAACTTCGTGTTCCTCGGAACGATTTCGCTACTTCCCTTTGCTGCCTCATTGGTAGGCACTTATGAGTTTGAGAGCGCGGGGCCACTCGTCGTCTTCACCTTGTGCTTCGGAATATCAGCTCTCACCCTGGGCCTGTTCACACATCACGTTGCCCGTGCAGAGCATCTGCGCCGGGAGGCGAAGCACGATCTCGACCGGATGTGGCGGCATCACATCCTGATCGTCCCTGCATCGCAGTGATGGCATCAGCGGCGGCCTTCCTCCATCCAGCTTTGGCGCTCGCTGTGCTCGGTGGCGAGTCGGTGGGCATATTCGTGTGGTTGCATGCCCCGAGCTGCCCT
>CAVQLH010000009.1:0-67021 GCA_963713315.1 uncultured Actinomycetes bacterium
GTGACGAGACCGTCTCGGTAGAGGCCGAGAAGGGCCTGATCGAATGTCTGCATTCCGTAGAAACCGGATTCCGCAAGAATCTCGTGCATCATGTGCGTCTTGTCTGAGTTGAGGATCAGGTCCCGGATGCGGCCGTTCATTACCATGATCTCGATTGCGGCTACCCGGCCCCCGCCCTTGCGCGGCAACAATCGCTGCGAAACGATTCCGCAGATCGTGCTCGCCAGTGCGACTCGGGCTTGTTTCTGCTGATGGGGTGGGAAGAAGTCGATGACGCGGTTGACGGTCTCGGAGACGTCGGTGGTGTGCATGGTCGCAACCACGAAGTGACCCGTTTCCGCGGCTTGAAGTGCGGCCCTGACTGTCTCGGTGTCGCGGATCTCGCCGACGAAGATCACGTCTGGATCCTGGCGCATCGCAGCGCGCAACGCAGTTGCGAAGTCCCCGGTGTCCATCCCGATCTCTCTCTGCGTCACAACTGACATCTGATCGTTGTGGAGAATCTCGATCGGGTCCTCGATGGTGAGGATGTGAGCGGGACGGTTGGCGTTGATGTGACTGATGATCGATCCGGTAGTGGTCGTCTTTCCGGAGGACGTCGGCCCAGTGACGAGCAGAAGGCCGCGATGCTCGCCGGCAAGTTTCTCCACCGCGGGCGGAAGACCGAGGGAGCCAAACGACGGCACCGACGCGAGAACGAGTCGAGCTGCGATTGCGATGCTGCCTCGTTGCTTGTGAACGTTGACACGGAAACGGCCGACGCCCGGCTCGGAGTAGGCGAAGTCAACTTCGCCCTTGTCCTTGAGTGTGACGATGTGGTCCTCGGTCATCATCGTCATGGCGGCCTGCTCGGAGTCGGCGCCGCTCATGCGCGGGAACTCGGTACGCCCAAGGTTTCCCGAGGCGCGCACGCTTGGCGGAGATCCGGCCTTTATGTGTAGGTCTGAGGCGTTGTTCTCAACGACGAATCGCAAGAAATCATGGATGTCTGGCACTTGTTTTCCATCGGCAGCCCCCAAGGGGTGATTAAGGCGCAATCTCTGGGTAATCCACGCAGCCTCCACCCTGGGAGGGAACAATGTCCCGATGAGCGAGAAAACCGATCAAGAATTCATGTCTATCGCAGTAGATCTCTCTGCTGAGGCACTGGATGACAACGTCGGAGGGCCGTTCGGTGCAATCGTCGTCGGCGGAGGCGAGGTCATAGGACAGGGGCGAAACAGGGTGCTGGCGGACAAAGACCCCACTGCTCACGCAGAGATGCTTGCTATCAGGGCTGCTTGCCGGTCGGTTGGCGATCACCGCTTGCCGGGTTGCGTGGTTTACACGAGCAGTGAACCCTGTCCAATGTGCATGGCCGCTCTTTACTGGGCGCGCGTCGACAGAGTCTTCTACGCAAATGTACGTAGTGAGGCTGCTGCAATCGGATTCGACGACGAGTGGCTCTACATCGAACTGGCGTCCGAGATGGTTGATCGCTCACTGCACATGTCTCGCTTATCCAGTGACGAGGCTCGCTCGGTATTCGACAAATGGTTTGCGCGTAATGACCGCATCCCGTACTGATCCCACTTAGAGCGACAGATGGGTCTCCATCAACGGCGATGGCTGATCGGGGTCATCCGCGTCGCTCACCATCAGCAGGCGGATCCGTCCGTCCTCCAAGACATCCGCCGCGAGGCCCTCTAGCTTCATATCGTGATCGACCGGCTCGTTGAACTCCACGGTTCCGTCGGAGCTCATCAGACCGAGCGAGGATCCGACGTAGCCGCCATCGATCTCCGCTGATGCGATGAAGGCCATGCGACCATCGGGCAGGGGGGAGGCATCGGAGAAGCACAATCGAACGCCCTTCAGCTGGCCGAGGTCGTAGAACTCGATGGTGCGCACGGCGTCGGGTGGTATGTGCTCGCCTCCGGCCAAAGCGGATCGGACCGCATCGGCGTCGAGGTCCACACGTGCGTTCCTGCCCTCTGGTCCGTTCCCGCGCTGCATCAGGCGAAAGACATCGCCTACGACCGCGCTGCCTTCGATGTTGAGGTCGACAATGTCCTCGCGAAGTCGATCGTAGAGGGGGCCGAGGTCGACGACTTTGAAGTCGGAGTCGGGCCGGCCGTCGGCTGTGAGTCTCAGGAGCGTTGCCTGATTTCTGTCGGGGGCCGAGCCCGACCCCAGCCCGATAATCGCCCCATGCTCGAAACGGTCGAACGGCTCGATGTGGGCCATGCACTCGAAGTCGGGCTTGTGATCGGCGCGCTCGTCCGCGCTGCTCGGCGTGGTGCCTTCCATGACCTTGATGAGGGTGCCGGGCTCGTCCGACCCCTCTTCGAAGATGGCCATCTGGCGCTCGTCGTCGGATAATACGAGGAGGTAGTCACCCACCCTGAGCAGAGCGCTGGCGGCGGCAATCGGCAGGTCCCGTTCTTTGCCGTCCTCGTCGACGACGTGCAGGTCTCTGACCTTCTTCAAACCGATCATTCAAGGTCTCCGGACTCAATAAGTGGGCGTGCGTCTACAGGGGAGTGTTGCCCCTTATCCTGAGTCCTATGCGCTACCTCGACTACGCGGCAACGACGCCGGTCCTCCCCGAGGTGACGGAGGCGATGGTGAGCGTCCTAAGGGGAGATTTCGGCAACCCCTCATCCGTGCACGCCTACGGACGGGCCGCGCGCGAGATCGTGGAAGACGCTCGGGACCGAGTCGCTTCGGCGATCGGCGCTAGCCCCGCAGAAATCGTGTTTACCGGTGGCGGTACCGAGGCGGACAATCTCGCTATCAAGGGGGCCGCCCGCAAATTGCGGGGGAACGGCAATCACATCATCACCACGGCATTCGAGCATCATGCCGTCCTGGATACGGTCGAGTGGCTCGGCCACAACGGGTTCGAGACGACAGTCTTGCCGGTGGGACCGGACGGCCTCGTCGATCCGGCCGAGGTGGCGGCGGCCGTAAAAACCTCGACGACCCTCGTGTCGGTCATGGCAGTCAACAACGAGATCGGCACGGCCCAACCGCTCGCCGAGATCGTGCGCGCTGTCAAGGACGCGAATCCGTCCACCCTCGTGCACACCGACGCGGTTCAGATGCTGGGCAACCTTCCGGTCGACGTCCACGAGATTGGCCTCGACTTTGCCGCCTTCTCCGCGCACAAGCTCGGTGGGCCCAAGGGCGTCGGGTTTCTCTTCGCCCGCAGTCACACGCCGGTTGAGGCTTTGTTGCACGGAGGCGGACACGAGGGCGGTCTGCGTTCCGGAACACTCAACGTCCCTGGCCTTGCGGGGTTGGGCGTCGCCACCGAGATCGCAGTCAAAGAGGTCGACCACAAGATCGAGCGGGTAGGGGCACTCAGAACGAGGCTCTGGCAGGGAATCGACGACTCGATCGACCGAGTGCGTCTGAATGGACACCCGACCGAGCGCGTTCCCGGAACGCTCAACGTCAGCTTCGAGGGCGCCGACGGAGAGACCCTCTTGTTGCTGTTCGATGCGGCCGGCATTGCGTGCTCCGCGGGATCTGCCTGTCAGTCCGGCGCGATCGACCCCTCTCATGTTCTGCTCGCCATCGGCGTTCCTCGCGAGATCGCCAAGGGAAGCGTGCGCTTCTCCCTGGGCCGGGAATCCAGCGATGAGGACGTCGACGCGGTTCTGGAGGCTCTGCCCGGCATCGTGGAGCGCGCCCGCAAGGTCGGTTGACGGTGAATCGCAAACCAAAGGCCGTGGTTGCCATGTCGGGCGGGGTGGACTCGTCCGTTGCCGCGGCTCTGCTCGTGGAGCAGGGTTACGACGTGACGGGCATCATGCTCAAGCTGTGGCGCGGCGAAGCGGCCAACTTGGACTCGGGCTGCTGCAACGTCGGCGCCGCCTCAGACGCTCGTCGCGTCGCCGACGTGCTCGGCATCCCGTTCTACGTCCTGAACTTCGCCGAGCGATTCGAGGAGACAGTGATCGCGAACTTCCATGCCGACTACGCTAGCGGACGTACTCCGAACCCCTGCGTGCGATGCAACCAATGGATCAAGTTCGACGCTCTTCTCGAGCGGGCGCAGACGTTGGGAGCGGAGGTCCTTGCGACCGGGCACTATGCACGCGTTCGTTCCCACAGGGGCCGGTACAGCCTGCTCCGCGGCGTCGACCACAAAAAAGACCAGAGCTACGTGTTGTGGATGCTCGATCAGGCCAAGCTCGCGCGCACCCTCTTTCCGGTCGGTGACATGGCCAAGTCCGAGACGCGCCGAATAGCCGGTGAACTCGGATTGCGAACGGCGAACAAACCCGATTCACAGGAAATCTGCTTCGTGCGAAACGGTGACCTGCCCGCCTACGTTGACGAGCACATTCCTGCCGCCAACGAACCCGGTCCCATGGTGACCTCGAACGGCGAGCAGGTCGGTGAGCACCGTGGGATTGCTCGCTACACAGTCGGTCAGCGAAAGGGACTCGGAATCTCTCTGGGATTGCCGGTGTTCGTGAGCTCGATCAACGCCGAGACCAACACGATCGTCGTCGGCGAGCGCGATGAGCTTGCATCCGCGGGGTTCTCGGCATGTGAGACGAGTTGGGTCGACGAACCACTGGGGGCCGGTAAAGAGGTCCTCGTTCAGTACCGGTCTCACGGAGACGTCTACCCGGCGCGCATCGAGTCCTCGGGCCCGGATCGAATCGAGATCGTCTTTGACCGGCCGGTCGAAGCAGTGGCCCGCGGTCAGTCGGCGGCCTTCTATGACGCTGCCAACCCGCAGGAGCTCTTGGGCGGAGGCGTCATCTCATCGACGGTAGCGGCCGCTTGTGTCTGACCGGTGGCACACGGAGGTTCTGAGATCCGAGTTCGAGCGCACTTCGCAGACCTTCGGCCAGCGAACCAAGGGACGCTTTGACGATTTGGGGGTCGTCGAGTACTCGAGGGTAGGCGATCAAGCGAGAGTGCTCGAGGTCGGCGTCGGCACGGGCAACTTCCTCAGTCTGTTTGATGGGCAATCAAGGGACTTGGTTGGTGTCGATCTGACTCCCGCGATGATTCTGAAGGCACACGCTTCGTTTCCCAACTTCGGTTTGGTTCTGGCCGACGGGGCCAGATTGCCGCTTGCGTCTCAATCGGTGGACCTGGCGACAACTGCGCAAACCCTTCACCACATTTGGGAGCCCCTTCCGGTCCTGAAGGAAATGCGACGCGTCACCAACGAGAGCGGCAACGTCCTCGTTATCGACCAGGTCGCCCCCGAGCGTTTCGAGCAGGCGATTGCGATGAACGAGCTCGAGATGATCAGGGACCCGAGCCATGCCTCCTCGCGGCCTCCAAGTGCGCTCCGCACCTTGATGCGCGTCGCAGGATTGAGAATCGTCGAAGAACGGATAGTCGATTTGAAACAGAGGTTTTCCAACTGGATGCCGTCGATCGAGTTTCCCGAGGATCGTATCGAGAAAGTGAGGGAGTTCATCGACCAACACGGGGATGCGACCGGAATGAACTTCGAGAAGGACGGGAATGACTACAGATATGACAGGAAACGGATGATGATTCTTGCCGAGCGGGCCTGAGGCGCGGTCGCAGGTTTGAAAGGCAGTCAGTGAACATTTTCGACTCATTGAATGACGAGAATGACCGCCAGGAGCGTTCTGCCCTGACGAACCGGTTGGTTGCAGCCGCGGTCGAGGCGTCGAATTCGGGCGACCCCGAGGCCTGGGAACCGGTCATCGACATGCTCTATCGGGCGACGATCATCCTGCCGTTTGCCGATGGCGATGAGGAGGAGGCCGAGGACGAGAGCGTCCCTGTGGTCGCGAACGAGGAGGGCGAGCACCTGCTTCCGGTCTTCACGGACGAGACCGAGCTGGATTCCTGGCGTCCGGACGGCGGGCGCTACACGTTGCTCGAGACGGCCGAGGTCCTGAAGGTCGCCGTGGAACAGGGTTTCACCGGCGTCGTCGTGAACCCATCGGGGGAGACGCCGATCGAACTGGGGGCCGAGAACCTCCAGGATGAGCCGGACCAGGAGTGAAGCGCCGGCCGACGAGCCTTGGGCAAGTTCTTTCGACCGTTAGCGACGTCTACGGTGGTTTCTTGTCGAAAGTCAAAGCTCCAGAAGCCGCTGCTGTAATGCCAGAGCATTGCGGAGCTGGGCCGCTGCTTCCCGCGGTCTGCGGATGACGTCGTTCCATTCGAACCTCAGTACCCGCCAGCCGAGTGCCACCAAGAGGTTCTGTCGTTCGTTGTCCAGCTTGATGGCTCGAGTTCCGGAGTGCCAGCGAACGCTATCAATCTCGATGGCGAGCTTTTCGTGTGGGTAGGCGAAGACGAGGTGAACGGGCAACCCGTGGCGTACCTCGATCGGAAACTGGCTTACAGCTTGGGGCAATGGCGGTCGTAGAAGCGTTTGAGGCGATTCGAAACGCATGAGTCCCATTCGCAGAGCGGAGTCAAACGCGAGTTCGAGGTTACAGAGTCAACCGATGAGCGAGATCGAGCCGAGTGGGTGCGACGCTTGCAACCCTTAAACCGTCGATTCGCAACGAAGGTATGGAGCTTGTTGCTCGTTGATGGACGATGACCTTCGTCGACCGCAGTCTCCTTGGGGTTGAAACCTCGATGCCGAAAGCGTCTACCCCGTCGAGGCCCAGTAGTTTCGCAGAACTGGAGTGCGAAACCAGTGCCCCGGGTCCCGCCCACTTGTACGCTGCACCAACTCTTCGCATGAAGGTCGCAGGAGAGCCCCGAAGCGCGTAGAGCCCCGGAAGTAGCCTCAACCATTCGCCCGATTCGAGGACTCGGTCGATGGCACGCATGCTGAGGCCCGTGTCGAGAGCCTCGCTTCGCGAGATCACACCGTGGTTCCTCAGCGCCTGAATCTGGCATTGCTGGCGCGTGCTTCGTGCATCCATGCCTGCAAACCAACCATCGCCGGCGCCGTGGATCAGTGACGCAGGTCACACTTTCGACCAAGAACGACTCTAGGCGTCGTCAACGGTCGAAAGTGCTGCCTCCGTCCTAACGTAGGGCTACCACTCCACCAGTTTCCATATCTCCGGTTGCATCGTTGACTCGCGCGAACCGATCTCGGCAAAGATTGCTACGGCGCGCTTGAGATGTTCCATCGATCGTTCTCGGTTGCCTTCCCGGTGCCAGAGATCGGCAAGGTTGTTGTGCAGCGCCGCTTCGCGGTGCCTGTCCTGCTGCTCCGTGCAGAGCCTCAGTGCCTCCTCGAGTAGAGCAATCCCCGCGGCTCTGTCTCCGGTCTCGCCCTGAGCGAGCGCGAGGTTGTTCAAAGCCGCAATGCGCGCGGTCGGTTCGCTGAGCTTGTCGGCGAGGTCGGCGCTCTGCTGGAGATGCTCTAGTGCCGCGGGAAGGTCGTTGCGACCCTTGGCCAGAATTCCGAGGATGTTGTGAACCTGAGCCAGCGCGTCGATCTCGTCGGTCTTCTTCGCTAGCACGAGGGCCTCGCCTGCGAGCCGCTCCGCAGTGTGAGTGTCGCCAGACCGATGAGCGGTGAGGCTCAAGTCGGCGAGAACGCGGGCACGCCGAGCGTGGTCATTGTCATCCGACAGTTCGAGCGCGACCTCGAGATGGCTTTGCGCGGCATTCAGGTCACCTCGGCGATGGTGAACCGACCCGATCTTGTGCTCTATGCCGACGAGATCGTGTTGATCGCTCAGCGCGGCGGCGGTCTCGTAGCTCGTCAGTGCGGATGAGTAGTCTCCCGTGAGCACAGAAACGTCCGCAATGGCCTCGTGGATCCGACCAGGCTCGGGATGATCGAGACCTAGGGCTGCACGGTAGTGGGCCAGGGCCTCGGCATGAGCGAACAAGGAGCGCGCCGTGTCCCCTGCCGCTTCGTAATAGTTGGCTGCAGTTGGTGCATCGCCCGCAGCTTCGTAGTGCTGCGCGATCGCTCCTGGCTGAGCATCGGCGTACCGGCGAGAACGCGCGAGCGAGTCTCCAACACGCCGGTGCAAGAGTCGCCGTCGTGCCGTACTGGTGTCCTCGATCACGATCCTGCGGATGCCTTCATGGCTGAAGTCGAAGACGGGCGACGAGAATCCATTCTCGCCTTTTGCTGCACGACCACCAACCGTTACGCCGATCTCCTTGACGAGTCCCGCAGACGCGAGCTCGTCGAGCGCCATTACCGTTTCGTCCTCGGAGCGGCCGCCGGCTTCTCGCACTGTGTCGAAATCGAAGTCCCGCCCGATGACCGCTGCAGTGGTGAGCACCTGCAAAGTCATCTCGTTGAGGCGTTCGAGGCGGGAGGCGACGAGCTCGCGCACACCAGAGGGTGGCGACCAATTCGGTGAGTCGGGGTCCGCGCCCCCTTCGAGCGCAGCCAGGTACTCCACCAGGAAGTAGGGCAGGCCCTCCGTCTCCTCGAAGAGCCGATTGCTCAACGAGGCATCCTGTTTCCTGACGGCGGTGACAAGTTCCCTCACCTCTTCCAGTGTCAAACGTTCGAGGACAAGATGGGCGTTCGTCGCGGAGCGATCGGCGTTCAGCAGGTGACGCGCGCGTTGACTCCCGAGTGGTTCCTCGCTTCGTACAGTGGCCATCAGAAGGAGTCGCCGGCCTTTGAGTCTCCCGGCCAGGTAGAGCAGCGCATCCATGGACGACTCGTCCGCCCAGTGAAGATCGTCGATGAACAGCACGCCGGAAGGCGATGAATCGCACGCCGCCGCCAGAAAGCTCGCGATGCCCTCGAAGAAGCGCGCCTGCGCTCCGGGATCGTCGAGAGGCGTGGGCGGTAGCACGCCGAGTTCGAACTCCAACAGCTCAGGCAGCAATCGAGCGCACTCCGTCAACCAATGCCGGGGAACGTCATTCATCCAGCTCGAGTCACGAGCCTCGAGGGCACTCCGCATCAATTCCGTGAGTGCGCCGAAGGCGAGGCGGGTTTCCTCCGAGTGGCAGCGCGCGGTTGCGACTGCCGCTCCCGCTTGGCGCGACCGCGCCACGAACTCCTCTGCAATGCGGCTCTTGCCAATTCCCGCCTCGCCCTCGATGAGGGCAACCCGACCTGCCCTTGCAGTACCCTCGTGGATTCGAGCTAGTTCATGCAGTTGGTCGGCTCGGCCAACGAGTGGAACGGGGGATGGCGCAACTACTGATTCGAGTTCCATCGGTTGGGTGGGGCGCAATGTCGATGGTTCGGGAGTCGCAACCTCGTTATCCGTTATCTGAAGGTAGAGCTTCGTAGTTTCCTCGAGGGGTGGTACGCCGAGCTCTCGATCCAGCAGGGCAACGCATTCCCGATACTGCTTCAGCGCGCTCGCCCGCTGGTCGCTCCACGCATAGAGCAGCATCAGTTTGCGGTGTGCGGGTTCGTGCAACGGATCAAGGGACAGCCACCGGCGGGCGCGCTCGATGGCTTCGGGGAACCGGTGATTCATCGAAAGGCACTCGACCGTGCGCTCGAGAGCGGTGGCCATCAAGCGTTTGTATGACTCCGCCTGGTAGTACTGCCAGTCGTCGAAGTCGACCGAGTCCCTGAGTGAGAACCCTGCCAGGAAGTCACCTTTGTATAGGGCGATGGCCCGCTCCAGCAACGGAAGTGACGCTGCGCAGTCACCGGCCTCGAACGTCGCTGAACTCCGTTCGATGAGCTCTTGGAAGGCGACCGAGTCGGTCGAGACCGAGCCGGTCGCAAGACCGACCGTCGCCCGGTCGGCGACGATGCCCTCACCTCCTATGGCTTTCTTGAGAGTCGACAGCGTTCGGCGCAGAGCCCCGCGTGCCTGATTCGAGTCGTGCTCCGGCCACAGAAGTCCCGCAAGCGAATCCCGCCGGAACGCCTGGTCCTCGATCGCGAGATATGCCACTAGGGCAACCGCCTTGCGGGTATCAACCTCCATCGGTGCCCCGTCCCGCTCGATGCGGGGGGCCCCAAAAAGAAACAAGCGTATTTCGGACAAAAACGAACTCCATTAATCGTCGGACCTTCGGGCACATATTGGACACGCGCGAACGAAAGTCCCGCAAGCCCCTTCCTCGTAACGATTGCAGGACGTTATCTAGCGATGGTGACGGGGAGGAGGGGAGCCATCACGGGGGCAAGCGTGACCGAGACATCTTTGGGCGGGCGCCGTTGGGCTCGGCCCCTGGCGTGGACGCCGCTAGGTCTGACGGTCGCGCTCATGGTTGCAGCGGAGTACCTCGAGAACGTGACTGGGCTCGGACTGCAGGAGCCGCTCCTCGAGGATCTGCTCACAACTGTCGCCTCCTTCGATGTTGGAAGCCCGTCTAGTCGGAGAGGGCTACAACGTTCCCAATCCCATCGGGATCGCGTCGCTGGGCGACACCGAGGATTCGCTCTTCGCAGTGCTGGGCCCTATCTTGCTTTTCGCAATAGTCCTAAGCCTTGCGTCGATTGTCGTTAGGTACCGGCGGGGTTCGATGCAGGAACGCCAGCAACTCAAGTGGATCGCTTTCGCGATGTCGGTGTTTCTCGTGACGGTCGCCCTCGAGGACGCGTTCGGTGTAGTACTGCCGAACATCGTCTCGCCCTTGACTCTCATGGCTCTGCCGGTGTCCGTGGCTATAGCCGTTCTCAAGTACCGCCTTTACGACATCGATCGCCTCATCAGCCGCACTCTTGCATACGGAGCGCTGACCGCTCTCCTTGCCGGCGGATATCTCACAGTGGTACTCGCGCTCCAATCGTTGCTGCCGATTCAGGATGACTCACCTCTCATCGTTGCGATTTCTACGCTTGCCGTGGTCGCCGCGTTCGGCCCTCTGCGCGCTCGTGTTCAGGGGGTAGTCGACCGTCGCTTCAACCGCACTAACTACGACGCACAGCAGACGGTCGACGCCTTTGGGCGGAGGTCATCGGGCCTTTGGGCCGCTTCGAGGAAAGTTCCAGAGCATCGTGGACCATCGCTTCAACAGGAGCAGGTTCGACGCGGCGCGCGCGATCGAGACATTCGGGGCACGCCTGCGCGACGAGGTCGACATCGAGACCGTGGAGTCGGATCTCGTGACCACGGTTCGCAACACGATGCATCCAGCACATGTCTCCCTGTGGCTTCACCCGGGAGCCAAGCTATGACGCGCGCCCTTTCCAAGAGGCCTGGGCTTCGACACCAGACATTTCCGAGGATCAGGATGGCTTTCGTAACGATTTGCGGACGGAATTGGCGTAAAAGGAGATTGAGATGAATGCCAGAGCGGGGGCTTTGAGACGATTTATCGGCCGCAGACAGAGCCAGGTGCGGTCTGAGGGAGCTGCTGCCCCCCTGCAGCGGGAGATGGAAGTCGCGCCCGTCGATATCGCTCCCAACGACCCGATACTCGCTTACTTCCAAACCGCGTCCGGCGCCGTCGAGCTCGATTCCCTGCATCTCGATTCACCCGCCAAGGTCGCTCTTCTCAAAGCCGGAGTGCACATCGTGGTTCCCCTCATCACGCAGGGTGAGCTGGTCGGCCTTCTGAACCTCGGCCCCCGGTTGAGCGAACAGGAGTACTCGGCCGACGACCGCAAGCTCCTCGATGCACTCGCAGGCCAAGCTGCTCCTGCGGTCAGGGTCGCCCAGCTCGTCCGCCAGCAGGAGAGCCAGGCAAGAGAACGAGAGCGAGTGGAACAGGAGCTCCGGGTGGCGCAGCTCATCCAGCAGCAGTTCCTGCCGCGCGAGCTACCCGATCTTCACGGGTGGCACGTGGCCGCCTATTACAGACCTGCACGAGAGGTGGGCGGCGACTTCTACGACTTCATCGAGCTGCCCGGCGACAGGATCGGAATCGTCGTCGGCGACGTCACCGACAAAGGCGTTCCCGCCGCGCTCGTTATGGCGACGACCCACAGCTTGCTGCGAGCGGAGGCCCCCCGGCTCATCGAGCCCTCCAAGGTGCTCGAGCGAGTCAACGACCTTCTCGTCGATGACATGCCCCCCAAGATGTTCGTGACTTGCCTCTATGCGGTGCTCGACCCTGCCGAGGGCACACTGCGTTTCGCTAACGCGGGGCACAACCTCCCGTATGTGGGGGGCGACGGAGAGACCCTCGAGCTGATGGCGAGAGGCATGCCGCTGGGCCTGCTCCCAGACATGGAGTACGAAGAGAAGGCGGCGACGCTTGGTCCGGGGACGAGCCTTCTTCTACACTCGGACGGACTCGCAGAGGCACACAATCCAGAGGGCGAGATGTTCGGGTTCCCTCGTCTGATGGGAATTGTCGGCGGCGGTGGCGCCGGCGAGGCGCTAATCGACAACTGCCTAATGTCACTCGATTCGTTCGTCGGCTCGGATTGGGATCAAGAGGATGACATCACGCTCGTGACAGTTCAGCGATCTGGCAACACTCCGCAGGGATCCGTTCCAGGTGCAGAGAACAACGGAGACCGGGTACTTACCGAGTTCGAGCTACCGAGCGAACCCGGCAACGAGCGGCGCGCTTTCGCTCTGGTGGTCGAATCGGTCAACGGTTTGGGCCTCCCCGAGCCACAGCTCGAGAGACTCAAGACCGCGGTGGCGGAGGGCACGATGAATGCGATCGAGCACGGAAACCACAACGATCCGCGTGTTCCCGTTGGCATCAAGGCTTCGGTAGAAGGCCAGGACCTCGTCGTGCGCATCACCGACGGAGGTGGATCGGACAACCTGGATCGCCCCGAAGCCCCCGATCTCGAGGCCAAGCTCGACGGACGCCAGAAGCCGCGTGGCTGGGGCCTCTTTTTGATCGAGAGCATGGTCGACGAAATGGATGTTAAAAGCGACGGTACGACGCGGACCGTCGAGCTCATCTTCCATCTGAAAGGGGACGCGCATGGACGCTAACGCCCTAGTGGCCAGCGTTCGCCACAACGGAGAGGTCGCGATCGTGGACCTCGCAGGCCAGTTGGATGGAACGGCCGAGAAGACGTTGAACACAGCCTGGGAAGCGGTGGGGGACGTTCCCGTGGTCGCCCTCAACTTCACAAAATCCACCTACATAAACTCCACGGGCATCGCGCTGATTGTCGGACTCCTCGGGCGTGCGCGCGTCGAGAACAAAAAGGTCCGAGCATTCGGGCTGATGGATCACTACAGGGAGATTTTCAGCATCACCCGCCTGTCGGACTTCATCGAAGTCCACAGCGATGAGGCGGGAGCGGTAGGCGACCTGGCGGCGAACGCGTAGTGGCACGAACTGGGGAAGTTGCCCTCGAGAGGAGAACGGTATGACGGACCAAGTGCTGGGCGTTCGGGACGGAGGAGCAGGCGCCTCGATCATCGACATCAAGGGTGAAGTGACGGCCCGCAGTGAGGACGCGCTGATGGGTGCGTTCTTGGAGGCAAACGAGAGCCGGCCGCATTCCATCCTCTTGAACTTCACCGATCTCGAATACATGAACAGTTCAGGTATCGGATTGCTCGTAACCCTTCTGGTCAGGACGAAACGGCAACGACAACAGCTCTTTGCGTTTGGGCTGACCGATCACTATCGGCAGATATTCGAGCTCACGCGACTCGACGAAGCGGTCGGCATCCACGATACCGAGGGTGACGCTCTGACAGCCGCCGGCGCGTCTTAAGAGGGGGTGATGTGCCATGACGACCGACGATGAATCTCGAACCACTCCCGAAGTGGAGGTCGTTGAAGTCGAAGCCTCCAGCGGCGAGGTCGTCGAAGAGATCAAGACGGCACGCGATGCGGCGAACTGGGCCCAGCTCACCGGGGCCCTGACCGTCGGTGAGGTTCCGGCAGAAGCACGCAACATCAACGTGACCGGGAGGCGACAGACGGGGCCGATGCAGGGCTTCGGCAAGATGTGGCAGAAGACCTACAGGGTTTCGCTTGGGGACGCGGTCACTCCCAATGAGGTCATCTCCGAGTGGAAGGCCAAGTTTCCAAACTTTTGGCCCGAGGGAAACCGCTTCTACGGACCTCTGACGGGGATCGCGCCCGGGGATGTGGCGCTGCTCAATCTCACCATGCCCGGCCGGCTCAAGTTGTCGACCGGAGTGCTGGTGCTCTATGCGGACGAGGAATCGTTCACGTTCATGACGCCGGAAGGGCACATGTTCGCTGCCTTCATCACTTTCTCCGCATTCGAGGACAAGTACGGCGGTACCTCGGCACAAGCACAGGTGTTGTTGCGAGCCAATGATCCGTTGTTCGAGATCGGACTGGCCGCGGGAGGTCACCGGCAGGAGGACAAGTTCTGGATACACACCCTCGAAGCGCTTGCTGCACATTTCGGAGTGACGCCCGAGGTCGATACTCAGGTGGTTTGTGTGGACAAGAAGCGCCAGTGGCGGAATGCGGGAAACATTCGCTACAACTCGGCGATTCGCTCGAGCTTCTACATGATGGGAACGCCGTTCAGAGCATTGAGGCGCTCGAGTAGATAAACCATCTCATGCCGTAATCGGTGACAAACTGGCGGTATGAGCGAGGAACGCAGCTATGACGCCGTCGTCGTGGGCGCGGGACCGAACGGTCTCGCCGCGGCGATCGAGCTCGCTCGGGCAGGAAAGTCTGTGGTCGTCTACGAGGCCGCGAGCACTCCGGGTGGAGGGTGCCGCTCGGCCGAGTTGACACTGCCGGGCTTCGTGCATGACGTCTGCTCTGCGATCCACCCCCTGGCGATGGCATCACCGTTCTTCAAGTCGATTCCTCTGGCAGATCTCGGCGTGCGCTTTCGCCAACCGGGAGCTCCCCTCGCGCATCCACTAGACGACGGAGACGCAGCCGTGCTGGAGCGCTCCGTGACCGAGACCGCCGAGGGGTTCGGAGATGACGCCCGCGCCTACATCAGGCTGATGGAACCGCTCGTGAGAAACACCGACAAACTGCTAGAGGACGTCCTCGGCCCCCTCCGCATCCCGCACCATCCGTTCGCGCTCGGACGCTTTGGCCTCTCCGCGATTCGCTCGGCCAACGGCCTCGCCCGGGCGCGTTTCGATGAACCGAGGCCGCGCGCTCTCTTTGCCGGAATAGCCGCTCACTCGATGCTGTCTTTGCGGCGCCCCCCGACCGCGGCCTATGGGCTCATGCTCGGGGTCGTGGGGCACGCCCACGGCTGGCCGACCATCGAGGGCGGGGCACAGAAGCTGACTGACGCAATGGTCACTTACCTCACTGGTCTCGGGGGTCATATCTTTACCGACCGCCGGATCGAGACGCTGGCGGAGCTTCCGCGCTCGAAGGCCGTGTTGTTCGACCTCACTCCCAAGCAAATTCTGGCCATTGCAGGAGACGCGCTTCCCGGTCGATACACGCGACGCCTGGAGCACTACGAGTACGGCCCAGGTGTGTTCAAGATCGACTTTGCCCTGAGCGAGCCGATTCCCTGGAAAGCCGATGTCTGTCGCCGCGCGGGCACGGTCCATCTTGGGGGAACCCTCGAAGAGGTGACCGCGGCCGAAGACGAGGTCTGCCGGGGACGGCCAGTCGAACGTCCGTATGTCCTTCTCGCCCAGCAGAGCACCTTTGACGAAACGCGGGCGCCGGACGGGAAGCACACCGTATGGGCGTACTGCCACGTGCCGAGCGGTTCCTCGGTCGACATGACCGAGCCGATCGTCTCGCAGATCGAACGCTTCGCTCCGGGTTTCCGGGACACGGTCATCGCTCGCGCCACGATGACGGCTCCCGAGCTCGAGGCCTACAACGCCAATTACATCGGTGGAGACATCTCAGGAGGCGTCCAGCATTTCGGACAGCTCTTCACTCGCCCGGCGATCCGTTTCGATCCGTACTCGACCCCCAACAAGCAGCTGTACATCTGCTCTTCCTCATCTCCACCCGGGGGAGGAGTGCACGGGATGTGCGGACACCACGCCGCCCGCTCCGCATTGCGCCGAGTCTTCTAGTTGCCCACACCCTGATCTTCTGCGTTCACGATTCTCAAGGCCCGTAGAACCTCCATCCCTTTCTTGCTGATGAGGTAGTAGCCGAAGCGTCGAACGATCAGCCGCCTGATTTCCAGCAGCCCGAGTAGAAGCATCAATCCGTCAACGCCGGCCGCAGTTGCAATCGCATCGGGAACCCATTCCTCGCCGTCGGACAACGTCTCCAGGATTCGCCGACAGTCTTTCCGGTCTAGATCTCCCAGCATCTCCAGGGCCTCGAGCGTCTCGTCATCCCTCGTTTCGCTCTCCACCTCATCGCTCTCCACCGCACGGCTTGGGTCTGCTTCCTGCCTGCGCGCGATCTCAGTGACGGAACGACCGGGTCGCCACGCCGGGTCGGGGATCGAGGAGATGACGGCAGCAGGAAGCCCGTTGCGAACGACCATCAGAGAGAGTTCGGATTCCTTCAGCTCGGTCAGCAGGTTTGACGTGTTGCGCGCAAGGTCTCTGCTGCTTATGACCCCACTCGGTCGAGGAACCTTCCATTCGTCTGCGGCCATCCACGACTCCTTCCTCATGTCAGGTATCTGGGCAGAGGTCTCTGCCCACGCGCGGATAGGTCGCTCCAAGAGAGTGTCTGACACGGGACAGACGGTTGTCAGACAGAGTCAGACAGATGTCTGTCACTCTCGGAAGGAAGCTATATGGACGGAGTGACAGAAAACCCAGTCAGATGAGCTCGCCGGGCAGCAGAGAGAAGAGGGTCAGGTCCACTCGCTCGCCTTTGATCACGCGCACGCTGCGCAACAGACCCTCACGCTGAAAGCCGCATTTCCTCGCCACGCCCTCGGAGGCCTCGTTCCCTACGTTGGTCAGAAGCTCGAGACGCTCTACCTCGAGGTTGTGGAACGACCAGCGCGCCATCAGACGCACCGCTCTCGTCGCGATGCCACGTCTCCTGGCATGGGCGGCGACCCAATAGCCGACCTCGGCTGTGGCGTGGCTGGGATGCAGCTTGAGCCCCACCCCGCCGAGGAGTGCGCCGCCCGCCTCCTCTACGATCGCGGAATCGGTGCCCACGCCCATCGCCTCCTGGCGCGCGTTGGTCTTGAAGAAGAGCTTCGCCTCCCTGCGAGTGTAGGGAGCGGGGATGCCGGTCCAACGAGCGATCTCCTCATCCTCGAGCAGGTCCACGAGTTGGGGGAGGTCCGATTGTCGCCACGATCGGATGGCGATGACGCCGTCCTTCAGGGTTGCGGGGGGCGAGAGTGGCGCCATCGCCTCACTCTAGTGGTGTCTCGTGCTGGTGGCATTCGTGAGCGACGATGTCACGCGTCGCTGCGACAATAGAACCCATGCCCAAGACCAAGACCAACAAGTCGAAAGCCGCCAAGCGAGCCGAGGAGCTCCGCGAGGCGATCAACTACCACTCCTACCGCTACCACGCGCTGGACGACCCCGAGGTAGCCGATGCCGAGTACGACGCGCTCATCAAGGAGCTCATGGACATCGAGGAGGCTCACCCCGACCTCGTGACGCCAGACTCGCCGACGCAGCGGGTGGGAGCGCCACCGTCCGATCAGTTCGCCCCGTGAAGCACCGCACGCCAATGATGAGCTTGGACAACTGCTTCGCTCTCGAGGAGCTGAACGCGTGGGGCCAGCGAGCCGATCGGCTCATCTCCGGCATCGATGCCTACACGACCGAGCTGAAGATGGACGGCATCGCCGTGAACCTCATCTACGAGGACGGCGTGTTCGTTCAAGGGGCAACTCGCGGTGACGGACGCACCGGCGAGGACATCACCGCGAACCTCAAGACGATCAACGCGGTTCCCCTGCGACTTAGAGGTAAGGACGTGCCGAAGATCCTGGAAGTGCGCGGTGAGGTGTACATGCGCACCGACGACTTCGAGAAGCTGAACGAACGACTGGGAGAGGCCGACCTCAGGACTTTCGCCAACCCCCGCAATGCCGCCGCAGGATCCCTGCGACAGAAGGACCCGAGCGTTACGGCGGACCGCAAGCTCTCGCTCGTGTGTCATGGAGTGGGTTACGTCGAGGGGCGTCGATTCAAGGCTCATTCCGAGGCTCTCGCCTTCATTCGCGAGCTTGGATTGAGGATCAACGACAAGAACAAGTTGCTGAAGGACCTCGAAGAGGTCTACGAGCGCTGCGGTTACTGGCAGGAGCACCGGCACGACGTCCCGTACGAAATCGACGGCGTGGTCATCAAAGTCGACTCCATCGCACAGCAAGAGGAGCTCGGCTTCACTTCGAAGGCCCCCCGATGGGCCATCGCTTACAAGTTCCCGCCCGAGGAACGCACAACGCTGTTGAACGACATCTTCGCTTCGGTGGGGAGAACCGGTGTGGTCACTCCCTTCGCCAGCTTGGAGACCGTCTTCGTCGGCGGCGTCAACATCACGACCGCCACCCTGCACAACGAGGACGAGGTCGCGCGCAAGGACGTGAGGCCAAAGGACACCGTCACCGTGCGACGCGCGGGTGACGTAATCCCCGAGGTCGTGGGTCCGGTGCTTTCGAAGCGTCCCAAGGGCACACGGCGGTGGAAGATGCCGAAGCAATGCCCATCCTGCGGGTCCGAGCTCGTGCGCAACGAAGGCGAGGCCGCGACACGTTGCATCAACATCTACGAGTGTCCTTCACAGCAACGGGAGCGCATCTTCCATTTCGCGAGCCGGGGAGGCATGGACATCGAGGGCCTCGGCTACAAGACGATCATCATGATGCTCGACAAGGGGTGGCTCAACGACGTCAGCGACATCTACTTTCTCGAGCCGTCGTTGTTCGAGGGACTCGAGGGCTGGAAGGAAAAGTCCATCGAGAACCTGTTGAAGTCGGTGGATGACTCTCGGACCAGACCTCTTGTCTCGTTTCTGACCGCGCTCGGCATTCCGCACGTCGGCTACGCCGCCGCCGAGGTGCTCGCCGAGGAGGTCGGATCTCTGGAGAAGCTCGAAACGATGAGCGAAGAGGAGCTGGAGGCCGTTGAGGGAATCGGTCCGGTGATCGCTCAGTCGATAGCGTCGTTCTTCTCCGAGGCGAGCAACCGAGCAGTGCTGGACCGGCTGCGTGAGGGCGGCGTAAAGCCGACTCCACCGGCCCCCAAGAAAACTGGTTCCCTGACGGGTCAGACGTTCGTGCTAACCGGCTCACTCGAGGGTTACTCGCGCAGCCAGGCTCAGGAGGCGATCGAGGACCTCGGGGGGAAGGTCACGTCGAGCGTGTCGAAGAAGACCGACTACGTCGTCGTGGGGGAGAACCCGGGGAGCAAGTTCGACAAGGCCCAGCAACTCGGCGTCGAGGTTCTGGACGAGGATGGTTTGAGCAAGCTGCTCGGGTCATAAGAAAACCGGCCCCCCGAAGGGGGCCGGTTTAGTTGGCTACTCATACGTCCGAACGCACTTCTCTTTCGAGCCCGGTGGACCTTACCGGGACGCAGGACGCCGGTGAACCGGTTGGGATTCCGCCAGTGGCCCAAGACAACCAGCCAATCCCTTTACTGCGGGTGCCGAACCACTAGCCGCCGGCCACCTCACGAGGTCCGTAGGAACTATCACTCACTGTGTTGGGACCACCTCCCTTCTCGTGTACCGCCATAAAAGCACACGCCGCGGCCTAGTGGTGCAATTTTCCGGTGGAGATTTTGGGGAACTCCTCTGAGGTCTCGATTGGAGGTTTCGAGGGCCGGAAAACCGGCCGCTTAGAACCGGGACCCGCTGGATATACTCCCCAAATAACTTGACCCGCCGGTCAAGAATGCTGGTCGAGACCGGCAAATTAGGATCACGCCCACGGAGGACAGGAGGAGACCTAGGAACATGGGGTTGCTTGAGGGAAAAACGGCGGTCGTCACCGGGGCGGGCCGCGGGATCGGCAGGGAACATGCGCTCGCCCTGGCGAAAGAGGGGGCCAGGGTCCTCGTCAACGATCTGGGCGGGTCTGCGGCGGGCGAGGGCAGCGACCAGACCCCCGCACAGCAGGTGGCGGACGAGATCTCGGCTGCGGGCGGAGAGGCGGGGGCCAACTACGACAACGTCGCCGACTTCCAGGGCGCAGAGAACCTGATCAAGCAGGCCGTGGACACGTTCGGCCGGCTCGACATCCTCGTCAACAACGCAGGCATCCTTCGAGACCGGATGCTCGTGAACCTCACCGAGGACGAGTGGGACGCGGTCATCAACGTTCACCTCAAAGGCCACTTCGCGCCCACCCGTCATGCGGCGGCCTACTGGCGGGGTCAGTCGAAGGCGGGCGAGCCGGTGGCCGGCCGCGTCATCAACACGGCCAGCCCGTCCGGACTTTTCGGCAACGTGGGTCAGGCGAACTACGGCGCCGCGAAGGCCGGCATCGCGGCGTTCACGGTGATCGCCGCACAGGAGCTGTCGCGCTACGGAGTGACGGTCAACTGCCTTGCTCCCAACGCTCGCACGCGCATGACCACCGACATCTTTGCCGGGTTCCCCGAGCCCGAGGAGGGGGGCTTCGATCCGCTGAGTCCCGACAACATCTCGCCGATCGTGGTCGCGCTCGCGAGCGACGAGGCCGCCGGCATCACGGGCCAGGTGTTCTTCGTTTACGGTCCTGCCATCAACGTGTTGAAGCCGTGGGATGCCGGGACGCTGATCAACCAGGACTCGAAGTGGGACCCGACGAAGCTTGCAGAGAGGCTCAAGCAGGAGTTTCCTGACGGCATAGCCCCAGAGGGCATGATGCCGATGGTGTTCAAGGCAGCGGGGCAGAGCTAGTGGCCGAGGCTGAACTGTTCTTTGACCTGCCGGTCGAGCTCGGTCACGTGCAGGATTTCGCACGTGCGGTGGGGGAGGACAATCCCGTCTTCTTCGATGCGGAGGTCGCCGAACAGCACGGTTTCCCCAACGTCGTCGCTCCACCAACCTTCACCACAACGCAGATCCTGCAGGTGCCCCGCGAGGAACGAGAGCGCCGGCTGGGCGCAAATCTCGACTACGGGCGTGTCCTCCACGGGGAGCAGGAGTTCCTCTACAAGAGATTGCCGGTCGCAGGCGAGACGCTCAAAGGGCGCATGCGCATCTCCAAAGACATCACGAAGGAAGGGAAGCGTGGTGGCTCGATGCGTTTCGTGACCTACGAGTCGGTGTTCACCGACGAGGCCGGTGACGAAGTCCTTACCGCCTACTACACCCTCATCGAGACCGCCAAGGACGTGGGTTAATCATGGCCGAGGTTCAGCGCATCTCTCTGGATGCCATCACGCCCGGAATGCAGCTCGGCGAGATGGTCTACGGACCCATGCAGCGGGAGGACTTCAAGGCCTACGCCGACGCCTCGGGGGACGACAACCCCATCCACCAAGACGATGAGTACGCTCGCAAGACGGGCGCTCCGAGCGTGTTTGTAATGGGGATGCTTCCCGCCGGATACCTCGCTCACGCGCTGTCCGACTGGTTCGGGGGGCCGCAACACCTGCGTCGATTCAAGGTTCGATTCACCTCGCGCAGCTGGCCCGATGACGAGATCGTTTGCGACGGACGAGTCGTCTCGATCGAGGGCAACATAGTGCGGGTCGAGGTCGAGGCCAGACGGCGCGGCGAGGGACCGCCCGAGCTGAAGCTCGAACACGAGCAGTTGGCGTTGACAGGAGAGGCCGACATCGAGCTTCCCGCCTAGCGATCGTCTCGACGATCGCGCCATAAAAGGGAAAAGAGGAGAACGGATGGGACTGGACAAAGACCTCGCTGGCAAGGCTTATACGGCCAAGACGTTCGAAGTGACCGCCGATCGAATCGAAGCTTTTGCCCGGGCCACCAACGACGAAAACGAGCGCTACCTGGCAGGTGATGATTCTGTCGGGAGCCCGGTGTTCCCGATCGTGGGCGCCTTCGACTCCTACATGGAGGCGGGCATGGATCCGGATCTCGGGGCGGACCTGCTTCGGCTCGTGCATGGTTCCGAGGAGCACGTGCTCCACAAACCCATTCGTGTGGGTGACACGCTTACCGTTACGCCAGTGCTCGAGTCCGTCGAATCCAAGGAATCGGGCGAGACCTTCACGGTGGCCGCCGTACTGACCAACGAGGCCGGTGAGGTGGTTGCCGAGACGCGCGGCACGATGTTCATTCGAGGCACGGGCTCACGTAAAGCAGCGGTGGCGGACGCGCGCGCGTCTGAGGAAGAGCACGAAGTTGTCTACGAGGAGAGCACCAAGGTAGACGAGGATCAACCCAGCCGCTACGCGGAGGCCTCGGGCGATCACAACCCCATTCATCTCGACGAGGCCACCGCCAAGATGGCCGGCCTTCCCGGCGTGATCCTTCACGGCATGTGCACGATGGCTATCGCCACCAAAGCCGCAGTCAACGGTCTCGCGGGAGGCGATCCCACGAAGATAAAGAGGGTTGCCGTGCGTTTCTCGCGCCCGGTACTCCCGGGCCAGGAGCTCACGACGAAGCTATGGAACACGGGCGAGGGCACCTATGGTTTCGAGACCTACAACCCCAAAGGCTCCGCAGTCGTCAAGAGCGGCGTGATCGAGTTGTCTTCCTAAAGTCGAGCATGAGACGGAGCGGCTCCGCTAGATGAGCGCATTGATCGCCGCGGTGCGCCACAGGACCATCGACACCGCGATGATCGCAACGGTGAGTATCGAGGCAATCGCCATCAAGGGAGTGGGCTTGGAACGTCTCAGGTCCATCAAGCTCCCGAGTGCGAGACCGCCGACAAGGCCCCCAATGTGCGCCCAGTTGTTGATGCCCGTCATCGTGAACCCGAAGAACAGGTTCAGCCCGACGAAGAACAACAACCCTTGGAGATAGTTGCCTAGAGCGGCCTGTCGACGCCTCTTGACGAGATAGGCGATGAGAATGCCGACCACTCCGAACACGGCTCCAGAGGCACCCAGTGACGGAACTCCGAACGGCCCGAACGCATAGGAGAAGGCGTTGCCCATCAGGCCGGCGGTCAGATACATCCCGATGAAGGTCGGGGTTCCGTACAGTGACTCGACCTCGGGTCCGTAGACGAACAAGATGTAGCAGTTCAACAGGATGTGGAAGAGGAAGAACGACCCACCGTCCGCGTGCAAGAACATCGAAGTGATGAGTCGGTACCACTGTCCGTCGGCGACGGCGGGCGGAAAGTCGAAGAAACGCTCGGTGAATCCCGGAACGAGAATCTGGATTACCCACACCACAACGTTGATGCCGATGATGGCGTAGACGCCGGGAGCGTTGGCTCTGGCGGCGCTTCGAACCTTCGGTGTGGATTTACGGGCCTCGGCCACGCATTCGGGGCAGTGCTGTCCCACGGATGCCGGAATGGCGCAGCGGCCGCAGATCGGCCGCTCGCAGCGCGAGCAACGAAGACGTGTTGGCGTTTTCGGGTGCCCGTAGCAATAGAGCTGCTCGGACTCGTCTACGACTTGACCCTGACTCGGGTCGGGAGGTGGTTGGCTCACCTGACCCATCGTGCCACAAGCGATCGTCGAGACGATCGCGGGAATCAAAAGGGTGATTTCTTCTCAGGCGGATATCCCGAAGATTCGTCACTTCATCAATGACGATGGGGCATATGGAGGACGAGTTGACGGTGGCGACATACAACCTTCACCACTGTGAGGGACTGGATGGAGTGGTCGATGTCGACCGCGCCGCCAGGGTGCTGACCACAGCGGGGGCCGGGGCCATCGGTCTCCAGGAGATCGACCAGGGACTGCCGCGAAGCGGACGGACCGATCAGGCCGCAGTGCTGAGCGAGCGGCTCGGCCTCGACGTCGCCTTCTACCCGACCCTCGAGCGCGGAAAAGGGAGATACGGCCTCGGATTCGCCGCGAAGGACACGACCGAGACCCACTTCGAGCGTCTGCCACGCCGGGGGGACGAAGAGGCGCGCGGCGCCATCGTCGCCCAGGCCGGCGGCGTTTGGTTCGTGGTCACGCACCTCTCGACCGACCGGATCAGCCGGGTCACCCAGACAAGGGCGCTCGCATCGATCGTCTCGGGGCTCAAGGGCCCCGTGGTGGTAATGGGGGACCTCAACCAGCCTGTGGGCTCACTCGGCCCCCTTACAGAGGCCGGTCTGGCATCGGATGGTCTCCGCCACGGCACGCTCCAGCACTCGTTGCCGAAGCCTCTGATGAGCGCGCTCAGGCTGGTCGGGTTGCCGAGACCGAAGCACATCGACCACGTCCTGGCGGGAGGGGGGGCCAGAGTCGTGCGGTCCTGGACGGTTGCATCTGAGGCCTCCGATCACGTGCCGCTCGTTGCCGAGGTCAGAGTTGCTTGAGCTGCTCTGTTGAGGATGTTGTTATTGTTGCCTACTGAGCTTAAAGTTAACGGTCCAATCACCGCCGGGAGGAAGACGTGAGGATTCCGGGGAGCCGCCTCGCCGCGGTCGCACTCCTTGCCTCTTTCGCCCTGTCCGCCTGCGGGTCGGGCGAGGCCGACGAGGCACTGGCCACGGCTCAGCGGAGGGCCGACGACGCGCTGGAAGGCGTAACGGAGCTCGAGGAGCGCACGGGCCAGCTCGAGACCAAGCTGAGCGGACTGCAAGCCGACGGCGACGACCTCACCGCCCGGCTCGATGCACTCGCGGTCAAGCTCAAGGAGAGGACCGAGAAGCTCGAGTCCTCGATCGCCAAAGCCAAGGGCTCATCGTCCGCCGCGGCTGGCGATGCGGCGGAGGCGCTGGGCACCGCGAGTGAGGCCGCGCGCGAGATCTCGATTCTCACCAACAGACTCAACTACCACCTGCGCAATCACGGAGGTGGATAGTCCATGAAGGTCATGAGAGACCTCGTCGGAGTGTGCCTCTCCGAGCGCTATCGGGTCATCAAGCGGCTGGCGGGCGGGGGAATGGGCGAGGTCTACCGAGGCCACGATCTGCTGCTCGACCGCCCGGTGGCGGTGAAGGTTCTCCAGTCGAACCTGGCGGCCGATCCGGAGCACCTCGAGCGCTTCAAGGCCGAGGCCCGCTCGGCCGCTCGTTTCAGCCACCCTTGTGTCGTAGCGGTGTACGACTGGGGCAGCGAGGACGAAAGCACGTACTACATGGTCATGGAGTACGTCTCGGGAAGCGACCTCAGGGACCTGCTCGTGCGCAGGGCCGAGATCGAGCAGGGCGTCGTCCTCGAGATCATGGCCGAGGTCTGCGATGCCCTCGAGGCCGCGCACTCGGTCGGTCTCGTGCACAGGGACATCAAGCCGGAGAACATCCTCATTGCGCGCGACGGGAAAGTGAAGGTCGCCGACTTCGGCATCGCGATCGTCGCGGACGCAAACCGAGCGAGCTCACGAACGATCCTGGGAACGCTTAGATATCTCTCGCCCGAACAGGCGCAGGGTAAAGAGGCGACGAGACATTCCGATATCTGGGCGGCCGGCGCGGTTCTGTCCGAGCTGCTCACGGGCCACGCACCGCCGCATGGCTCGGGGGCGGAGGCTCTTCAGCTGCGCGCTCGCCAGACGCCGACCAGGCCCTCCGACCTCGATCCCACCATTCCTCCCGAGATCGATGACATCGTGATGCGCGCCTGCGCTCTCGAGCCCGAAGATCGTTTCGCGAACGCAGAGGCCATGGGTGACGCGATCAGAGCGGTGAACGTCGAGGCGTGGGGCCGCAAGGCTCCGGTAGTGGGCGCCATGTTCGAAGAGGTCACGGGCGAGGTTCGGTCCGTGGATATGGAGCCAACCTCCTACGATCCATCCTCCAAGAAGGCCCGCGTGAGACGGCACGAGAAGAAGCAGGCCCGGAGACGGAGCCTCGTGTTGTGGAGCATGCTCGGAATCCTCATTGCGTTCGGTGGGGCGCGCGCGATCGCAGCGATCACCGCGCCGGATCGCGTCGACATTCCTTCGCTCGAAGGTATGTCACGAATCCGGGCGGCGGCGATGCTCGACGAACTCGGCCTCGAGCTCGAGGTTCAGCGACGCGAGCAGTCGCGCAACATCGAAGCGGGAGACGTGATCAGCCAACGCCCCGGTGGGGGAACCCTGCTCGAGGGATCCACCGTGAGCGTGGTCCTCTCGTCCGGCCCGCCCAAGGTGAACGTCCCTGACCTCGTAGGGATGACCAGGTCACAACTGGAGGTACGTCTCAAGGCGAGTGGCCTGAAGCTGGGCGGGACCTCGAACGAGTTCTCGCTCGAGCCCAAGGGCGTTGTCGTTTCGCAGAGCCCAGAGGGCAGCAGAGTCCGGTGGGGGAGCACCGTTTCGGTCGTTTTCAGCAAGGGCCCGCAATCGCTCGAGGTTCCTCAGGTCGTAGGGCTCAAGTACGCAGACGCGGCCAAGGCTCTCAAGCGGGCCGGGTTCGTTGCCGTGAGCGTGGATTCGTACTCGGACGATGTCCCTGAGGGTCGCGTCGCCTCGGTCGAGCCAGGTGAAGGCGAGTCGGTTCCCGAGGGAAGCGAGATCGAGGTGCTCGTCTCGATCGGTCCCGAGTTCGAGGAACTGACGATGCCCGACGTGCGCAACTTGTCTCTCGACGACGCGAGCGCGCGGCTCCGCGACAAAGGGCTCAGGATCGAGGTTGTGCAGTCCTGCGGGGGCACGGGGGTGATGGTCGTCGACACCGATCCGGTCGCAGGTGTGACCGTGCGCGAGAACGACGTGGTGGCCCTGTTCGTCTGCTAAAGGACTTGCCCGCCCGGAGGGTGGGACGCCGAGCCTTTCGCTCGGCGAGGCGCAGCGGAGCTCCGCCGAAGCCTAGAGGACACCCCAGGCGGTCAACAGCTCTACGAAGCGGGGAGTGCAGTCGAGAGACGGGATTTCCTCCAAGGGGACCCACCTAACTCGATCCACGTCGTCGCCCGCGTGTGGCTCCTCCTCACCGGAGCAGGTCGCCAGGAAGTCCATGACCACGTAATGGATGTCGTCGCCGATCACTTCGAAGAATCCGGCGAGCTCACCGACCTCGACCTCGAGGCCCGTCTCCTCGCGGACCTCGCGTCTCAACGCCTGTGAGAGGTACTCCGACCGCTCGACTTTTCCACCAGGGATAGACCAGAGCCCGCGTGCGGGCTCTTGCGCGCGCCTGACCATCAGCAGGTTGCCGTCGCGCACGACGATGGCACCGACTCCGAGCGTGGGTGGCGCAGCCGCGCGAGCCGGTTGCTGGTTCGTCGTCGCCTCGTCCATGTCGACACGTAGGCTACGTCGTTCATGGAGACGTCGGTTAACAAAGGCAGCAGTGAGCGCGCGGGCTGGGTCAAGTGGGCGATCCTCACGGTCGGGGTTGTGGCCGTGTCCGTGTCGGCGATCCTTATCCGATACGCAAGCGTGGACGCCGATGGGGATGCCTCCCCTCTGGCGATCTCCTTTTGGCGTTGTGCACTCGGTTCACTTGCCCTGGTCCCGTTCGCGCGGTGGAAGAAAAGAGGGACAACCCCCGTCACCATCAAGTACTCGGTCGTCGCCGGTGTCTTCCTCGCGGTTCACTTCGCTGCGTTCATCTCTTCGGTAGGGCTTACGAGCGTTGCCTCTTCGGTGCTGCTCGTTTCGACAACTCCGGTGTTCACCGCGTTGATCGCATGGTTCCTGTTCCAGGAACGATTGCCGTTGCTCGGATGGATCGGAATAGGCCTGACTCTGATCGGGGTGGCGCTCATCGGCGGCGGGGACTTCGGCGGTGGTTCGGGTCTGGGGAACCTGCTGGCTCTAATCGGTGGAGCGACCGCCGGGGGCTACCTGATCGTCGGTGCCAGGGCTCGCCGCACGATGGGGATCGTCGAGTACGCGGTTATCACCTACACCTCGGCGGGCGTGCTGCTCCTTGCGGTTTGCCTCCTCGGCGATATTGCACTGTGGGGCTACGGCGCCCAGACGTGGTGGGCGATTATCGGAAGCGTGATTGGTCCTCAACTTCTGGGACACACACTGATCAACGCGACCCTTTCGGACATCGACACGACGACTGTGGCGGTGACGATCATGGCCGAACCGATCATCGCGACGGCGCTTGCGTATTTCCTGCTGTCCGAGAGCCCGTCGCTTCTCATCTATCCCGGGGGAGCCCTGATCCTTCTCGGCATCTACCTTGTAACGAAGGTGAGCACGCAACCGGGAGTCCCGCTCGAATGATCAAGCACGCCCGAGGGCATCTGTCTACAGAGCACTGCCTCGTCATGGGAATCGTCAACCGGACGCCGGACTCGTTCTACGACGGTGGCCGGATGGACCTCGGCGAGGCGACGGACCACGCGCTCGCGATGGTGGCAGCCGGGGCGGACATTCTCGATGTAGGTGGCGTCAAGGCGGGGCCGGGCGAGTCCGTCTCGGAAACCGAAGAGATGAAACGCGTTCAACCGTTGGTCTCCGAACTCTCGGCTCGAACCGAGACCCCGATTTCGGTCGAGACCACGAATCCCAAGATCGCCGAAGCAGCCATCGAAGCCGGGGCGTCGATGATCAACGATGTCAGCGGGCTCGCTGACGACGATCTCGCGCGTGTGTGTGCTCGAACCGGGGCCTCGCTGGTCGTGATGCACCACGGAGGGCAGATTCGAGGCCGGCCGCGACATCCGGTCTACGACGACGTTGTGGTGGATGTCATCGAAGAGTTCGAGCGCTGTGCCGAGATCGCTACTCGCGCCGGCGTCCGGGACGACCAACTAATCGTGGATCCCGGACTTGACTTTGGGAAGACGACCTATCACTCCCTCGAGATCATGAGGCGCCTCGATGAGTTGACCGCGCTCGACTGGCCTGTCCTAGTGGCCCCCTCGCGCAAGGATGTGATTGGAGAGACGCTAGCCCTTCAACTGGCCGAGCGACTCGAAGGGACTCTTGCGCTCGTTGGGATCAGCGTGTTGGCCGGAGCTGCAGTCGTGAGGGTTCACGACGTTGAGCCATGCATGCGTGTTGTGAGGATGACGGAGGCCGTAGTGGGGCGTCGGCCCCCCACGGACCCCGTTCGAGGATTGTGGGATTGATCCATCCGAGTTGATAGGTTTTCGTGACCATGCCGAAAACCGTGCTTGTTGTCGAGGACGAAGAGGCGGTCCGCGAACTCGAGAAGTTCATCCTCGAGCAGCACGGCTACGAAGTGATGGAGGCCAGGGACGGGCTCGAGGGGCTCACCAAGGCCGAGTTTCGCAAGCCGGATCTCATCCTGCTGGACTTGATGATGCCCGACGTGTCCGGTGGGCGGATGTTTGACGAGATGCGACATCACCCGGCGACCAAAGACATCCCAATCGTCGTCGTAACTGGCAAGCCCGACGCACACGAGATGTTCGACGATGCGATCGGCGAGGACAACGTCATTATGAAGCCGTTCGAGGCTGATGCTCTTATCGGACGCATCCGCTCTCATATCGGCGACCCCGAGTGACCCCCGGCGTCATTCTGGCCTTCGTTCTGGGCCTGATCTTCGGAAGCTTCGGAACGGTTGCCGCTTATCGCATCCCGCGACACGAAACGATCGTCACCGGCCGCTCCAAGTGTCCCAACTGCGGACGTCAGATCAAAGCGCACGAAAACATTCCGGTCGTCAGCTACCTCATCTTGCGAGGGAAATGCCCCGGCTGCGGAACCAGGATCTCGCTTCGCTATCCGGTCACGGAGCTTGCCACCGCTGTGTTGTTCGCTTTATCCGTCGTCAAGTTCGACGTCAGCGTGACCGCCGCGGTGTACGCGGCTTTCTTCTGGGTCCTGGTGGTTCTGACGGTCATCGATCTCGAGCACAAGCTGTTGCCGAACCGAATCGTCTACCCGACTTTCGTCGCGGGATGGGCCGGGCTCGTTGCGGCGGCGCTGATCGACGGGGACACCGACAGATTGCGGAGTGCGGCTCTGGGGGCAGTCGTGTTCGGAGGTTTCTTCTTCGTGGTGGCGTTCATCTATCCCGCGGGGATGGGGGGAGGCGACGTCAAGCTCGCGTTCGTGCTCGGCACCTTCGTCGGTTACGCGGGCGGCGTTGGGGCGGTCCTCGCCGGAATGTTCCTGTCATTTCTCCTGGGAGGAGTGATTGGAATCGTCGCAATGAAGCTCTCGGGTGCGGGAAGGAAGACCCAGATCCCCTTCGGCCCGTTCTTGGCGCTCGGCAGTGTCATAGCCATCTTCTTGGGTGAGAGGATCGTCGACGCCTACGTCGAGTTCCTCTGATCGGTCGACTCGTTGGGATCGTCTCTCTTGGCTGACGAGCTGGGTGAGCCGTTGTCGGAGACCCCGTCGCTCGAGCGCTCCGACAGGTCTCTGAAGTTCTCCCGCACGAAATCGGCGAGCCTTACATCCGGAGCCACATGAAGCTTTCGGCGGATGCGCGCTTTGTGGCTGCGCACGGTGCCGGAGCTGATGCCTAGAGCCTCTGCGGTCTCCTGCTCGGTGCGGCGTTGCGCGAGATTGGCGAGAACGTCCCATTCTCTGAGGGTCAACTCCTCGGCCAACGACACTGTGTTGAGACTGCGTTTGCGTGGGTCGTCGGAGCGCCAGCTCATGTCCCCGCCGGATTCCTTGGCTTTAAAGAGCGCGATCTGGGCTTTGGACATGAGCTCACTGAGCGATCTGGTGCGGCTGTACTCGGCAATGCCAACCGATACCGTTGCAAGCACGCTATCGGCTTCGATCTTCTTCACTGCTGAGCGGATTCGCTCTGCCGCCACCCACGCGGTGCCGGCATCGCTTTCGGGGAGAAGCGCCGCAAACTCATCACCCTCGTAGCGAAACAGAAGGTCGGACGCGCGTAGGTTCGATTTGACAACCCGGGCCATCCGGGCGAGTAGGCGATCGGCATGCTCGCGCCCGATCTTGTCGTTGATCGTGTTCATGTTATCGACGTCCACAATCAACACCGAGAAGGGGGCCGAGGTTCTTTGGCTGCGCGCGATCTCTTCGTTCAAACGCATGTCAAAAGCTCCGCGCGAGGGCAGCTGGGTGATCGGATCGGCCGAGCTGCGTTGAAGAGATGCCGCCTCTTTCTCGCGTCTGCGAATCGCGGACCATATGCGAGCCACGAGCTCACGTTGATCGGCTGGTTTGGTCATGTAATCGATGGCCCCGCCGTACAGACCTTTGAGCTTGTCGTCCACCCGGCTGAGGGCCGACAAGCAGATGACCGGAATGTCGGCCGTCGTCGGAGTCCTCGTTGAGGATCTGCAGCACGGTGACCCCGTCCATGCCCGGCATCATCATGTCCAGAACGATTACTTGGGGGGAGCTGGTTTGGGCGATCTGGATGCAATCGGCGCCGTTGTCGGCCAGGATCAGTGAAAAGTCAGCCCGAAGCTGAACCTCAGCCAAACGCAGAAGGTCCGGATCGTCGTCGACGACCAAAACGACCGGCTGCTCGCCATTCTGTGGATTCTCGTCTGTCACCGCGATTGTGGATTCCCATCAGTGTTCCTGTCACTCCTGAGTTCAACGATTGCATGTCGAGGAGGAAGTTGTAAGAAACCTCGGGAACTAATTTGGTCGACTTCCTTCCTAGTGCGGCGGGTCATGCCCCCGTAGGGCGCTGCATTCGTCGTGACCTGCGGTTTTTATGGCCTTACCATGTGCCAATGAGCGACTACATCGAGCCACCGGACGGGGAAGAGCCCGAAGAGCAGCCGCTGGACCCAGAAGAGCGAGCTGCGCTTCGCCAGGACCTCGTGGACGTCCAGGTGCTCAAGGAGGTGCTCGAGCCGAAGGGGATCAAGGGGGCCGTGTTCTATTGCCCCGACTGTGGTGAGGATCACTTCCTGGGATGGGATCTGCTTGCGGGGAATCTCCAGGAGCTGCTAGAGGCCGGAGAGTCACCGGTCCATGAACCAGCCTTCGAGCCGAATCCAAGCGACTACGTATCGTGGGACTACGCGCGCGGCTTTCTCGACGGATACGAGTCTTTTGAGCAGGAGGAGCTTGGAGAGATCGGCTCGCGTCTGGTCGCGAAGTTGGTCAAATCGGGGATGCGCATCGAGGAGGTCAAAGGAGTCCTCGCCGCAGTCGGCCTGCAGACACCCGAGAAGACCGACCGCGAGCCCAAGCGCCTCAACCGAAACGATGAATAGCAAGTGGCCCGTCTCGTAGCGTTCGCTAATCAAAAGGGGGGCGTGGCCAAGACCACGACGACGCTGTCCATCGCGGCCGCACTCGCCCGGCGGGGCAGGCGCGTGCTTGGTGTCGACCTCGATCCACAGGGTGCGCTCACCTATTCGGTCGGTGCCGACCCCGACGCAATCGACGAGACGATCAACGATGTCCTCGTAAGGCGCCTGCCTATCGAGAAAGTGATACTCACTCGTCCCGAAGGCGATACATCGATCGACGTGGTGCCGGCCAACATCGATCTCGCGGGAGCCGAGGCGGTTCTGCTCGCAAAAACGGGCAGGGAGTATGCACTCGAGCGTGCGTTCCGTGAGATCACAGGCCGTTACGACTTCATCTTGATCGACTGTCCACCGTCGCTGGGAATCCTGACCATCAACGGCCTCACGGCCGCTCAAGAGGTCGTCATCCCGCTTCAGTGTGAGGCGCTCTCGCACCGAGGCGTGGGACAACTGATCGAGACCCTGCGCGATATTCGTCACTTCACCAACCCGCACCTTCAGATAACGGGGATGGTTGCAACCATGTTCGACGGACGCTCTCGCCACGCGCGCGAGGTGCTGGCAGATGTCGGCTCGCGTTACGAATTGAAGGTGCTGCAACCGCCGGTGAGGAAGTCCATTCGGTTCGCGGAGGCGGCTCAGGCCGGGCAGTCGATCCTCTCCTATGCCCCGTCGCATCCTGGTGCCGACGCCTACAGGGAGCTGGGGCGCCAGATCGACGAGGGTGTGGATGCATGAGCAGACCCTCGAGCACCGGCCGCCACGCTCTCTACAGTGCAGGCGATAGGAGGCCCTTCACCGCGACCGTGGAGTGCTCGTCTTGCAGGGAGGAGACGCGCGTTTCGTACGTCGAGCTAGGGGCGCTAATGTTTCCCTTGCATTTTCACCTTCTACCGATATGCCGTTACTACAGCTCGTGGTTTCGCTGTCCGGCCTGCGGTGACAGGACGTGGGTGCGAATTCATTTCGATCGTTAGGTATTGAGCATTAGAAGCAGACACTTCGACGGAGGGAGCGGGCATTTATGGCACGAAAGACCAAGGCTAAGAAGGATCTCGAGGAGGCGACGAAGCAGCTCAAGGGGACTGCGAAGGCGCTGGGTGACGTCAGCCGCAAGGCCGCCGACGTCGCTACGAAGACCGCCAAGGACATAGGCAAGACGCGCGACGCGAAGCAGGCAAGGAAGGCGACCAAGGTTGCCCAGGCCGCTCTGGCGGCCGCAGGGGCTGCGGCCATGGATCTCGCCAAGACAGCCATGAAGCAAAGTGAGAAGGGCGCTAAGAAGGTCACGAGTTCGAAGGAGATGTCGGGCGCGCGCAAGTCAGCGAGGAAGGCGTCGGTGGCTACCAGGAAAGCGGCCAAGACGACCGCCGCCCAGGGCCGCAAGCAGAGCGCAGAGGCCGTCAAACAGGCTCGAAAGAGGGCTCAGACCGCAACCAAGTCAGTCCAACAGAAGACCGCAAAGGCACGCAAGACGGCCAAGAAGAGGGCCGGCTAGGTCTCATCCAAACGGCGGTAGTCGCCTAGTACGAGAACATCTAGGGGGCGCCACTCCTCTGCTTCACACTTAGGGCGTGATCCCAGCACGTCGTGACACCGCCCTGGCCCGGATGGCCGGGTCGCGCCTCGCGGTTTCGAGGGTGCAGTGGCTAAAGCGACTTGGTCAAAGGCGCCGCGATCGCGTTGCATTTGTTTTCTCCGGCGGGGGTCCACTGGGGGCCTTTCAGGTCGGTGCTGTAAAGGCACTCGTCGAGCGCGACATCCTGCCCGACCTCGTTGTTGGGACATCGGTTGGTGCGATCAACGCGGCGCCATATGGCATTCGAGCCCTCGGCGCTGGGAGTGCAGCGGCTCGAGGATGCGTGGGCCAGCCTCATCGAGAAGGACCTCTTTCCCGGTTCGGGATTCATGGCTACTTGGAGCCGGATGCTGCGGCGAGGTGACCGGATCTTCGACAACTCCGGCCTGAGGGAGCTTGTCGAAACTGGTTTCGGGCCCGGCGCTACCTTCGAGGATGCGCAGATTCCTCTCGGTGTCGTGACGACCGAGCTACTTACAGGCGAGGAGCGGATATTCACGTCCGGTCCGATTCTCGAGCCCCTTCTTGCGTCGAGCGCGATGCCCGGAGCGTTGCAGCCGGTGACGATCGACGGCCGGCGTTTCATCGACGGAGGCGTGGTCAACAACGTGCCGATCACCCCCGCTCTGGAAATGGGCGCAAGCACCGTCTACGTCCTGAATGCCACCGCTCACACTCAACACCCGCGCCCGCTCAACAGACCGATGGACTACATCATGCACGCCTTCTCACTAGCGCGAGCCCAACGCCTGATTGTCGAGCGCAGCAAGTTCGTCGACCAAAGGGCGGAGATAGTAATGCTTCCGGTCGTGCCTCTCGATTTCTTCGTGCCATTCAATTCGTTCAAGCACACGAAAACCCTCATCGAAAGCTCCTACGAGTCCACTGCTCGCTTCCTCGATTCGGCTCCCCAGCAGGGCGAGCCTGAGCCGGGCAAAGACAATCTTGTTAAAGGCCACGACGCAAGCGGAGTAATCTGCGGCGAGGGTGAAAAGCGTTAAAGAGGTATCGCCGGATAACAGCGCGAATGCTTATGCGAGCGCTCGAGTCCTGACCCCCACCGACGAGATGACGCCCTTCGAGGCCGCGACGTTCTTCTTCCACCAAAGTGCAGACCGTCTCGGGTTACGCGATGACATGCGCGAGGTTCTGTCCACGACTTACAGAGAGCTTGCCGTGCAGGTCCCGCTACGAATGGACGACGGCAAGATGGTCGTGCTGCGCGGCTATCGGATACAACACAACGGCGCCCGTGGACCTTACAAGGGTGGAGTCCGGTACCACGAGTCGGCCGACCTCGACGAAGTGCGTGCTCTCGCCGCACTCATGACTTGGAAGAACGCCCTTATCGATGTCCCGTTCGGTGGAGCCAAGGGTGGCGTGCAATGCGAACCCGGTCTTCTCAGCAGGGGAGAGTTGGAACGACTCACGCGCCGCTTCACTGACATGATCAGTTACATCATCGGTGTGACGCGCGACATCCCGGCCCCCGATATGGGGACGAACGCACAGGTAATGGCCTGGATGATGGATGCGTACGGGAAGAAGAACGGATACTCGCCTGGCATCGTCACTGGCAAGCCGGTCGAACTCGGCGGCTCACCTGGACGCGAGGAGGCAACAGGGCGTGGCGTGGTGATCTGCGCGCGCGAGGTCGCTAAACGCAAGAACCTCGACTTCAACGGGGCACGTGTCGTCATTCAAGGGTTCGGAAACGTCGGTTACTGGACGGCGAAACTTGGTTGCGAGTTGGGTGCTCTGGTCGTCGGAGTTTCGGACGTCGGTGGCGGCGTTTACAACGGCAAGGGTCTCGACCTCCCGGCTCTCGAACGGCACGTCGACGAGTCGGTCTCGGTCGCCGATTTCGGTGACGGGGAATCGGTGGCGAACGAGGAGCTGCTCGAGCTCGACTGCGACATCCTGATTCCCGCAGCGGTCCACGGGGTCATCAATACCGCCAATGCCGATGACATCAAGGCCCCCATCGTCGTCGAGGCTGCCAACGGGCCCACCACGCCAGCCGCCGACGAGATGCTCAACGCCAGGGGCGTAACCATCGCTCCGGACATCCTCGCCAACGCCGGGGGAGTGACGGTCTCGTACTTCGAGTGGGTGCAGAACATCCAGCACTTCACCTGGGACGCGGACGAGGTGAACCTGCAGCTCGAGAAGAAGATGACCCGGGCGACGGACGAGGTGTTCGGAGCCGCGGACGCCGACCAATCGCTGCGGGAGGCTGCTTTCGACATCTCGGTGAAGCGGGTCGCTCACGCCGCCGAGCTCCGCGGATACGTCTAAAAAGGACTCTTCAACAGAGTTTCTCTTCGCAATCCTGGCAATTGGTATGAACCATTCAACTTTGCATGCATGGGTTTGCCGCGGCTGGGAAGGATGCCTGCGACAGACCTAGAAAAGGTGACTCATCGCGGCGGGCCGAGATCACCACAGTGAAAGGCAGGGGGATGGAAGACAAGAGGTCGTGCGTGTGGATGCAGGGCCCCAAGGACACGACGCTTCAGGTGTCCGCTGCCAAGTGGTGGCTTGCGATCACGAGGGACGTCATGGCCAACGAGTACCGGCGTATGGCCGCCAAGTACCGCCCCCCCGTGACCTGCGACATGACTCCGAAGTTCGTCTCGCCACTGGAGCACCAGAAGCACGGCTAGAGCGGACCACTAAGATGACCCCCTTGTTCTGAGGCAAGGGGGTTTTTTCATGTCTGTTGAGAAGTCGATCGACCTCACCGCGACCGGGTCGTCCCTGGAGGAGGCCGTGGCGGAAGCGGTCCACAGGGCCAGCCTCACGCTGCGCGGTGTCACAGGGTTCGAGATCCAGCGAGTGGAGGGCATCGTCGACGGCGATGACATCACCTACAAGGTTCTCCTGCGTCTGACCTTCATCATCAAAGAACAGGTACACGAGTAGCGCCGATGCGACACCGCAGGCGCGAGCCGGCGCCGGGGGTCTTTCGTCTTGTCCTCCCCTTGCCCTTCCCCGGGCTGGACAGGGTGAACGTGTACCTGCTCGAGGACGGGGGGAGCTCGTTCCTGGTCGACTGCGGGATCTGGGATCCGAACACCGACGACGGAGGCTTCGGCGAGCTCGAGGCGGCAGTGGCCGAGACGGGTCACAAGTTGGACGAGCTCAGAGCATTGATAATCACGCACGCTCACATCGACCACTTCGGCATGGCGGGCCGGATCCTCGAGGAGGTGGGCTGCGAACTATGGATGCACGAGGCCGTGCAAAGTCAGCTCGAGATGTACGGCAACCCGGACCCTCATGCCGAGGAGATGAGAGCGATGCTCGCCGATCATGGGGTGGGCGATGAGGAGATCGGCGAGCTAACCGCGTTCGAGGACTGGCGTCCGTTCGTCCACGGTCTTCCCGGGGCGAACCGGCGGCTCAGAGAGGGCGACACGTTCGATGCGGGGGAGCGGACGTGGACGGTTGTTCACACGCCGGGTCACGACCCTGCGCACGTATGTCTGTGGGCGGCGAAGGATCGCATCCTGATATCGGGAGACACGCTCCTCGGCTCGGTGACTCCCCACATCGATTTCAGGCGCGGATACGACGATCCGCTCGGCGACTACCTTGCTTCGCTCGCCAAGATCGAGGCCCTCGACCCGGCCCTGGTTCTGCCCGGGCACGGACGTCCCTTCGAGGAGGGGGCCGAGCGGGCTCGGGTGACTGCCAGCCATCACGATCGTAGGTTGGGGGCGATCGTTCAGGTTGTGCGGCGTGAGCCACACAGCGCGAACGAGATCACTGACGAGATCTTCGGAGACACGTTGCTGAATTTCCAACGACGGCTGGCGTTCGGCGAAGCCCTCGCACATCTCGCGTACCTCCGCAAGAACGGCGAGATCGAACGTTTTCGAAACGAAGACGGAATCTTCCTGTACAAGAAGAGATCGCGCCGGACCGACGACGGCGGCGATTGATACCTGTGAGCTCGTTAGTCATTCGCAACGCCGAACAGGTTGTCACCCTCGGGGGCACCGGTCCCTTGCGCGGCGAGTCGCTCCGGTTGGTTGACCCTGAAGAGCGCGCGTCCATCGGGATCGAAGACGACTTGATCGAGTCTGTGGACCGAGCCTCGGGGGGCGATGCGGAGTTCGACGCGTCTGGATGCACTGTGGTGCCTGGATTCGTCGACTGTCACACGCACCTCCCGTTCTTCGGCTGGCGGGCGGATGAGGATGCGGCTCGTCTTTCCGGGATTCGCTACGAGACCCTTCACCGGGAGGAGGGAGGGATCTTTCGGTCCGCCCGGCTGCTGGCGGAGGCCTCCGACGCCGAGGCTCTCGACTTCTCCTTGGGTCTCGCCGGCGAGATGTTGAGAAGGGGAACGACGAGCTTCGAGACCAAGTCCGGCTACGGATTGAGCATCGATGCGGAACTGCGCCAGTTGCGCCTCGCCCGTCGCATGGCCGACGCGGTCCCGCAGACGGTCGTATCCACTTGCCTTGCGGCCCATGCCATTCCGAAGGACAGATCGCCGGGCCAGTGGGTTGGGGAGGCTGCAACTGAGTTGCTGCCGGTCGTTGCCTCCGAAGGCCTCGCTCGCTCGGTGGACATCTACGTGGAATCGATAGCCTTCGCTCTCGAGCATGCCGCCCGGCTCCACGAAGCAGCGAAGCCACTCGGTCTCGGGATGCGGATGCATGCGGATCAGCTGGAGGATGGACAGGGTGCATCGTTCGCGGCGCGGTGGGGTTTCGTCTCGGCCGACCATCTCAACCACACGTCCCTTCCCGCGGTTGGAGATATCGCCGCGAGCGACACCGCCGCAGTGCTACTTCCCGGAGCGACCTTCACGCTCCGTCAGAACAAGAAGCCACTCGCCCGCAACCTCATCGAGGAGGGGGCCATTGTTGCGCTCGGTTCGGACCTCAACCCCGGAACCTCGCCGATCGCATCGATGCCGTTCGTCATGGCCCTCGCATGCAGGAGCTACGGACTGCGCCCGCTCGAGGCGCTTGCCGCGGCAACCGTCAACGCGGCGCACGTGTGCGGGCTCGGCGACACCGTCGGGCGTCTGTCCCCCGGTTACCGCGCCGATGCAGTGGTTCTCGGCGTCCCCGCGTTCGAGCACGTCTGCTACCGGCCCGATCACGACTCTGTCGTCGCGGTGATCTGCGGGGGCGAGGTGGTGCACATCGCTCCGGGGGCCGAGGATCGCCTGAGTATCTAACCGAGCGCGCCGGCAAGCTCCTCGGCTGCGTCCACAAGCGCTCCGTTGACGACCATGGTTCGGACCTCCGCAATGTCTCCGGACAGCGGTCTGTCCTCGTCGACGACTGGCGAGACGGCGCGCAGATGCTCGAGAACGTGGCCTGTGGCGGGAGCGGGAGTCAAGGGTGCGCGCAGATCGATGCCTTGCGCCGCGGCGAGCGCTTCGATCGCAATCACGTTCTCCGTGTTCGAGGTGACGGCCATCGCCTTACGACCCGCGGTCATCCCCATGCTGACGTGATCCTCCTGTCCCGCCGATGTGGGGATCGTGTCGGCGGACGCGGGGAACAGAAGAGACCGACTCTCGCTCACGACCGAGGCCGCCGTGTACTGCACGATCATGAAGCCCGTTCGTACGCCGGGCTCCGCGGTCAGGAAGGCGGGAAGCCCGTTGTTCAGGTTCGGGTCGACCAAGCGGGCGACGCGACGCTCGGCGATGGTCGCAAACCCCGCGATGCAGAGCGCCAGGTGATCGAGAGCGAGCGCGAGGGACTCGCCGTGAAAGTTGCCGCCCGAGCGGACATCACCGGTCGACGGGATCACATTCGGATTGTCGATAGCCGAGGCGAGTTCGCGCTCGAAGGTCGTGCGTGCATAGGCGATGCCATCTCGGTAGGCGCCGTGAACCTGGGGGATGCAGCGCAGCGAATAGGCGTCCTGAACGAGGTGGTCGGAGTACCTGTGGGAAACGACGATGTTGCTCTCCGACAGCAGCCGCCGAAGGTTGTCAGCGACCAGAAGGGCGCCCGGATGCTTTCGCAGACTCACTATCTCGTCGTCGAACACCCTGTTGGTCCCAAAACAGGCTTCGACGCTCATGGCCCCCGTTACGTCTGCGGCGCGCGCGATCGTCTCGGCCCTGAGGCAGGTGATTGCACCCAGCGCAAGCATTCCCTCGGTCCCGTTGACGAGAGACAAACCCTCCTTGTGAGACAGCTGGAGCGGTTCGAGTCCTGCGGAGCGCAACGCATCGGCGGCGGGTCGTATCTGGCCGTTGAGCTCGACGATGCCCTCGCCGATGAGCGGCAGAGCCAGATGCGCGAGCAGGGCAAGGTCACCAGAGGCTCCCAACGAGCCCTGCGCGGGGACGACCGGATGAATCGATTCGTTCAACATGCGGGCGATACGCTCGACCAACTCGAATCGAACTCCGGAGACACCCATGGCGAAGGTGCGCGCCTTGAGGAGCATCATCGCTCGCACAACCTCGGTGGGAAGGGGAGGGCCGACCGCCGTGGCGTGCGACCGCAGGATCGCCTCCTGGAGGCTCTTAGCCTCGGCAGAGTCGATGCGGACGCTGGCCAGATCCCCCAGGCCAGTGGTGATGCCGTAGACCGCCGTACCGGAGAAGTGACGGCCTCCTCGACGATGCGCCGTGCAGGGGCCATGTCCTCGGCAAGGTTGGGTGCAAGATCCACAGGCTCGCCTGCGGCCACGGCGACTACTGATTGGAGGTCGAGCGGTTCTCCGATGAGGACAGTCACGGCGCCAGCCTAACCAAAGGGCTCGTGCACTCGTCGTTATCCTTCCGCTATGGATTCGATCCGCGCCGAGCTTGTCTACTCCGAGGAAGGTTTTGAGTCCGGGTCAATGGTGGTCCTGGATCACGGCGTCTTCGGGAGTGTGATCCGTGAGACGGACATGGACTCGGGCGCGAACGTGGACGACTGGGGCGATGTCGCGCTCCTTCCAGGGACCGTCAACGCTCACGGTCACGCCTTTCAGAACCTGTTCAAGGGCTTCGCGGACGACAGGGCCTTCGATTCGTGGCGGGACGACGTGCTCTATCCCTTCTCGGAGCAACTCGACGGCGACGCGATCTACGCGGGGGCGTTGTTCGCATTCGCCGAAGCACTTCTCGCCGGAGTGACGACCACAGTCGACTTCTTCTATCTGCACGACGGTGGCAACGAGAACGCCGAGCACGTAATCCAGCGCCGCACGCGAGCTGGGCATCCGGCTCGTGTTCGCGCGCACCTTCTACGACCGGAACGCTCCTACCGACGCGCCCGCCCGCTACAGAGAGACGGCGCAGCAGGCGGCCGAGCGAACCCTCGAGCTCGCCGAGGCGCACGAGAACGATCTCCTCGTCTCGATTCAACCGGCCCCTCATTCGCTCCACGCCGCTACGCCCGAGACGATCGCGCTCGCGCTCGAGGTCGCCGACAGGCTCGGCGTTCCATGTCACCTCCATCTTGCGGAGGCGGCCTACGAACGGGACCAGGTCGTCGCTCGCTACGGAACGACGCCCGTGCGTCTCCTCGAGCGGGAGGGACTTCTGCGGAGCAATCTCGTGACCATCCACACAGTGTGGGTCGATGACGAGGAACTCGACATGCTCGCCGAGAGAGATGTGGGCGTGGTGCATTGTCCGGGCGCGAACGCGTTTCTGGGGGACGGCGTGGCGCGGCTCCCCGAGATGCTGACGCGCGGGATCCGCGTCGGGTTGGGACCCGATGGGGGCTGCGCCAACAACCGACAGAGTGTGTTCGACGAGATGCGAATGGCATCGCTCATGGCGAAAGCGCGACTCTGCGATGGGGGAGCGATCGACGCCCGCACCGCTTTCGCGCTGGGGACGATCGGTGGCGCCGATCTACTCGGCGTCAACGCAGGAAGCATCGCTCCAGGCAAGCTCGGAGATCTCGTCGCCCTCGACCTCGGCGACCTGTCGCTTCAGCCGCTGAGGACACTGGAGCACCAGGTCGTCAACTCGATGCTTCCCACTGCGATAGACCGAGTAGTGGTCGGAGGCGAGACCGTCGTCGAGCGAGGACGACTCACACGCATGGATCATGCCGAGATACGAGCGCGCATCCAGGAGGTGGTCACGGGGGACTGGACGAGGCCCTGACGGTTTCGCTGTCGGCCCGGGCTGGTATCTATTTGCGAGGAGGTATCTGCTGCACCGTCCAGGAGTTCCCGTCAGGATCGCTGAAGAAGGCGCAGCCGACGAGATCGAGATTCTCTCCCTCACTGGCCGGCCTATAGGACCCCTCATCGAATATCTGGGGCTCACTGACGTCCACGCCCCGCTCGGCGAGTTGATCGCGCGCCGCTCGCAGATCGGTGACAACCAAGAACAAGCCGCGGAGAGTTCCCGGCGTCATGCCCCCGCCGTTCTGTCCCAGGTGGATCGAGCAGGCCGAGCCGGGTGCAGTCAGCTGAACGAGACGGATCTCGTCGCTGACGGTGTGGTCGATGTCCGAGTTGAAGCCGAGCTTTTCGACATAGAAGGCCTTGGCGCGATCCAGATCCGCGACCGGGATCGTCACAACCTCTAGCTTCCAGTCCACGATGCACTCCTTTCCGGCGATTCAAGCCGTGTTTGGGGGTGAAACTAGTCCTTGATCTCGGGATCCATCGGGATGCGAACGCCGCGTTCGGACGCAACCGTAGCCGCCCTCGAGTAGCCCGCGTCGACGTGACGCATGACGCCGCTGCCTGGGTCTGTAGTCAGTACGGTCTCGAGTCGCTCGGCCGAGTCGCGCGTCCCATCCGCGACGACAACCATCCCCGCGTGAATCGACAGCCCGATCCCGACGCCTCCACCGTGGTGCACGCTCACCCAGTGAGCGCCGGCGGCCGTGTTGAGCAGCGCGTTGAGTATGGGCCAGTCGGCGATCGCATCGGAGCCGTCGATCATTCCCTCGGTCTCCCTATAGGGCGACGCAACCGAGCCCGCGTCGAGATGGTCCCGCCCGATGACAATGGGGGCCGAGACGCGCCCGTCGGCGACGAGGTCGTTGAACACCGCCCCGGCCTTGTCACGCTCGCCGTAACCGAGCCAGCAAATGCGCGCCGGCAGCCCCTGGAATGCAACACGCTCCGACGCCATCCTGATCCACCGTTGCAGCCGTTCGTCGTCGGGAAAGAGCTCGAGGATCGCTTCGTCCGTCGTGGCGATGTCCGCGGGATCTCCCGACAAAGCCGCCCATCTGAACGGCCCCTTGCCCTCGCAGAAGAGGGGGCGGATGTACTCCTCGACGAAGCCCCCGATCTCGAATGCGCCTGCGACACCGGCCTCCCGGGCACGAGCACGTATAGCGTTGCCGTATTCGAAGCACTCGACGCCCGCCTTCTGGAAGCCCAGCCATGCCTCGACGTGGTGAGCCACCGACTCGTAGGCGCGCTTCGTGTAGCTCTGCGGGTCTTCGGTCCGGAGTGCAACGGCCTCATCGAGAGGCAGACCCGCGGGGACGTAGCCTCCGAGCATGTCGTGTGCGGACGTCTGATCGGTGACTACATCGGGCTCGAAACCGCGCTCCAACAACTTGGCAGCACGTCTGCAGCATTGCCGAGCAGCCCGATCGACTCCGCACGGCGCGCACTCCGGGCGTCCTCGGCCCACTCGACTGCCTCATCGAGGTCCTCGGTGGCGCGGTCGAGGTAGCGCGTATCGACACGCCTGCGTATCCGAGCGGGATCGACCTCTACGCACAGCGCGACTCCTTCGTTCATCGTTACGGCCAGAGGCTGAGCCCCGCCCATGCCCCCAAGTCCTGCGGTGAGCACGATCCGCCCCGCGAGGCTTCCACCGAAACTGCGGCTCGCCAGCTCCGCGAGCGTCTCGTACGTGCCCTGGAGGATGCCCTGCGTGCCGATGTAGATCCACGAGCCCGCAGTCATCTGGCCGTACATGGTCAGCCCGGCCGCCTCGAGGCGGTTGAACTCATCCCAGTTGGCCCACTGCGGGACGAGCATCGCGTTGCTTATAAGGACCCTGGGAGCCCGCTCGTGGGTCTTGAAGATCCCCACGGGCTTGCCCGACTGTACGAGCAGGGTCTCGTCGTTACCGAGGTCTCTGAGCGATGCGACAAGCGCGTCGAACGCGGGCCAGGAGCGCGCTGCACGTCCCGTGCCTCCGTACACGACGAGGTCGTCGGGCCGCTCAGCCACCTCGGGGTCGAGGTTGTTCATCAGCATGCGCAACGCGGCCTCCTGCGGCCATGCTTTACATGTGATGTCGATGCCGCGTTGAGCTCTGACTTTTCTCACGTTGCCGCCTGGGTCGCCGGTTTACCGGGCCATCTTCACAGCATCCCGGTGCATGGGGCAAGAAGCGCGTGTCCGGCGGCACGAGTGCACGTACAGCGGGCCACGCGCGCTGGCTTTTAGCGCCGCAACAGGCGGCCGGGCTCGCTGCGCCCGGGCCTGCCCCAGGGGCGGCTACGGCGTGAGCCGCCCGTGATTCCCGAGGGTGCGAACACTCAGAGTTACCAAATCCCCCAAATCGGTCGGCTTCGACGGCCCTCTCACTACCCTCTGTAGTTGGAATTCCGGACCCCAGGCGTCGATAAGTGGCACGATGGGTAGGCACAGCCAAGACGACAATGGTGTCCCAGAGAGGAGAGAGCAAATGGCGGAGACCTACAACGGTTACTGCGTGAAATGCCGTGAGAAGCGTGACTTCGAGGGTGAGGTCAAAGAGCTCGCCAATGGCTCGAAGGCGGCGCAGGGCCAGTGCCCCGTCTGCGGGACGAAGATGACCCGCATGCTTCCCAAAAGCGCAAAAGTAGAGTCGTAACGAACTGAACAGTCGGGGCCGCCCCTTAGGGGGCGGCCTTTTGCGTTTCGGCTTAGCCGGTGCCCGTCTCGGGGGGTACGGCGGGCACCGACCATGCCGGGCATAGATCCTGAAACGAGCAGTACATGCACAGCGGCGATGGGCTGGGACGCCAGTCGTCCTTGTGCCCCGCCCTGCGAATGGCCTTCCCCAGGGCGAGCATCTGCTTCTCGAACGCCGTGAGCATCCTCTCGTGAGGCGTAAGCGTCAGCACCGAGGGGTCGGCGAGGTAGACGAGCCTTATTGCTTTGGGCATGACTCCGAAGGCGCGCCAGCAGACGAGGGCGTAGAACCTCAACCCGAAGAAGGCGTTGCCCTCGCGCATCTCTCCTGGGACGCGGCCGGTCTTGTAGTCGGTCAGCACCCACGATCCGTCGGCCTGTTCCTCGACCCTGTCGACCACACCTCTGAGATGTAAATCGGCAAGCTCGTATTCGACCCACCACTCGAGCCGGCTGGCCGTAAGCAAGCTCGGGTCCTCGAGCTTGAAGTAGTTGCGAAGCAACACCATGCTCTCGGCCAGCCACGCTTGCTCGTCGTCCTCGACCAGACCCGAGGGGCGGACCTCGGGCTCGGTGCGGACCTCGTTCCACAACGCGACGAGGAGTTCTGCTGCGCGTTCGCGCGTACGAGCCTCAGGGGGCTCGGCGAAGAGCCGTTCGAGCACTGCATGGACGAGGGAGCCACGTGCGGCGGTGGTCGACGTTGGCTCGGGAAGCCGGTCTACGGAGCGGAATTTGAACTTTAGGGGGCAGCTTTTGAAGTCACTCGCGCTCGACGGCGACAGCTTGAGCAGCGTCTGTTCCATAGCTCGACCATACGGGCGAGCTGCGCGGTGCCGGTGGATTTTGCGGGGACGCGTGCGACAGAAATCGAGGCGCACGATCGGGGAAAGTAGCTGTGCCTGCGGGCGGTTAGCCGGCGGCGGCTTCGCCAGTCACGAGCCCCAGCGTCGGGGAGGTGGTGGGGCGCATCTCGCATGGCACGTGAATCGAGAACGAGGCCCCTGAACGGGACGATTTGAGATCGATGCGGCCGTCCATTGCCCCGATGAGCTGGCTGACCACGAACAGGCCGAGCCCCACTCCGTCTGCGCCGGCAGACGTTTCGTGGATCTTGCTGAATGCCTCGAAGAGCTGCTCCCTGTGTTCCTCCGGGAGCCCCGGTCCTTCGTCGGCGACCACGAGCACCAGGCCTTCCTTCTCGGCCTTGGCGGTGACGGCGACACGTGAGTGATCGGGCGTGTACTTGTAGGCGTTCTCCACCAGGTTTCGTACGACCTGTCCAAGGCGGGCCTCGTCGAGCACGCAGTTGAGAGGTTCGACGAAGATCTCGAGCAGGTGGGCCCTGCGCTTCGACTCGGCCCCCTCGACGGCTCTGTCTATGGCGACCTGGAGATCGCACCAGGCCGGCTGCAGGTTGAGCTGATGGGTCTGGAGTTGCGACGTGATGAGGAGGTCGTCGACGAGGCGCGCGAGTTGGCTCCCCTGACTCGAGACCATCTCGAGGAGCTTGTCGAGTTGTTCGGGCGTCAGCCGGTCTCGCCGCTTGCTCACGGTGTCGACTCCCATGATGATCGCGGCGAGCGGACCTCTGAACTCGTGCGAGGTGATTGCGAGGAAGCGGTCCTTGATGCGGTCGGCCTCGGCGAGCTTGAGTGCCTGCCGCTCGAATGCGTTCTTCTGGACCTTCCAGTTCTCAGCCATGATGCCGGTGCTTCCTGCCATCAGGCCCATCAGGCCAATGGCAAAGATGTATGTGGTCGTCTCGTAGGTCTCGCCCGTGAGGTCGGCTCGGTGCATGCTCAGCGGGATGAACATCGCGGCGCCCAGGACGCCGGCCAGAAGTGCACCTGGGAAGGCGATAGCGCATGGCCCCCTCGAGTGGGACAAGGATCAGAAGCGACCAGACGACATACGGAGTGTCCCAGGCGAAGATCCAGATCATCGAGTAGATGATGAGAACGTCGAAGACGAAGGCGATGAAGCCAAGGCGAGTATGGTCCAGGCGAGTCGAGAGGCGTGCCGAGGCCCCCCAGATGGTCATGCTCCCCAGTGCAAAGAAGACGATGGTGATCCAGGCGAGTCGCTGGGTCGCCCCATCGGGCCAGCCGCTTGCGGTGGTGGTGATTACCACGGCGAGAACCACGCCAAAGAGACGGATGAAGGTCAGCCCCTGTTCGAGCCTCTGAGTCTCACTGAGTTTGGGCATGCCCAGTTCTATCGGCATTTGCTCGCTCCGCATTGAGGGATTCCTAGCCCCTGAGTCCCCCCAAGACGGGTTCACTCGGGCACAGAACCCCCAACACGAACAAAGGGCCCCCGAGGGGACCCTTTGTCCACTCCTGAGAGTGGGTGCTAAGCAGCTTTGATGCGATCGGCTGAACGTGGGTGGCCGATGACCTCGGCGACGTGCTCGAAGACCTTAGGTGCCGCGTATCCGGCAGCTGCGATCATGAGACCCGTACCGACGTAACCAATCAGCTCCGAGCGAACCTCGACGCCCCACTGAGCAAACAGCGAGAAGTCAAGCGCCCATGCAACCAAGACACCTACGACGATCGTGAACAGCGTCGTGATCTTCGACAGGTTGAGGTACTCGCCAACCATGTCGACCAGCTTGAACGTGCCGATCCCGAGCAGTACGACGATTGCGAACTCGTACACGATGATTCCTCCGTCTTTGGGGGGCTGTTTTCGCCCGCTCGGGGAATTGGACGCAGTGGGTGTCGCGGGGTTACAGAACAGGAAACCCGAGCGGGGGCGGCTGGATCGTCCCAAAGGTGGCATCCCGGGGGTTATCAGGGAGCCCCCACGCCGCCCGAATCGGCAATCTACGCGGGCGGGTCTCCGAGACTAGTTAGGTCAACGAGCGCAAAATGATGCGTTCTGCCTATTGGCTCGAGGAGGTCACCGAACCAGACTTCCCAGAGGGCGGGGGTCCTAGTCGCATTCGCCGCCGCAGCCATCCGACGCCCTGCCCGAGCGTCGGAGACTCCCGCCCGGTTAGTTGCGAAGCGCCGGTCCTTCGGGGCCGGCGCATTCGCGTTGGGGATCCGCGCCTTAACGTTCGCGCGGTACCAGTCTGATGCTGAAGGCCACGCGGCCGACCTCCTCGTCATCGAGCGAGAAGACGCAAGAGTAGTTGCCGTCCACCTGTTCGATCTTGAGGTCAGAGACCTCATCCTCGAGACGTTCGACGTGCGACTTCGTGGGAAGGTGCACCTCGCGCGAAACACTCTCGTAGATGGTCAGCCCACCAGGGCCTTCGATGCGCCACTTCTCGGTGACGCTCCCGTGGGCGTCCGACCAGCCGCGAAAGACAAGAAATGCGGCGGCCACGTCCGGTTCTTCGTGAACGATGATCACGTTGTCGAGCCCGGGATGAAGCTTTCCTCCCTGAGCAAAGAACAACTCGCGATCGGTGACCTTCCCGTAGCGCAATCTCGCGCCCATCGAACTCCCTTCTCACGGCCGCGATCAGAGTCCGCGGTCCTTGCCTTACGTCTTGGTTGGGCCGTAGGTCGTAATCTCGGCGTCGTTGTCGAGAAGCTCTTTCTCGAGCACATCGATGCCCATTGCTTGCACGGGGGCGAGTACGCCGGTCGCCTCATATGACGGTTGAGCCATCGTCATCGCGGCCAGCGATAGCAATCGAGCGGTGAGCCCGTACACGTCGCGTCCTGCAATCGCCACGTTGCGCCACTGGTCGCCAGAGCGTGCTTCCGCGAGGATCGTCCACCACTTTCGCCTTCCCTGCTCGTTCGGGCCCCCCGGAACGTTGAACCGTTTCGACCGCGCGCTCCATCAGCTTGCGCGGAAGCTCCAGCGAATGCACGGCCCTTAGGAGTGGGAGACCGAACTTGACCGCCAGTCTTTGGGGGGTTCCGATCGTGACGTACAGCTCGAGTGCGTCGAGCTCGATGTGCAGAGGAATCAAGTTGCCGGTGGCGATGGGAAAGGAGATCGCCGGTTTGGGTCCGAGCGGGGGCGGCATCGGGGACCAGCGCGAGTGGTCTCCCGCGGAGATCGTCACCTGTTTGCCGTCTTGAACCCACGGGCCGCTACCGGCGAGTATCCCGAGCCCGCTTTTAATGGTTCCGTTCGAACCAGCCGACGGCAGGGCGTAGGTAAGGATGACCCGGGGGCGTTCGAGACCCTCGGCCGCGAGTGTCGCAGCGACATCTCCGGGGACCTCATCAAATCCGAGAGCCGGTGCCATAGCGATACCGGCAGCAGCGCGCGAGCGAGTCGTACTCGGCGATCAACCGACCGACGAACAAACCCTCGCCCGTCGAGTCGAGATAGTTGACGCGCGCTTTGATCGCGGCCTCAACCGCGGTCCAGCCGAGCTCCGAGAAGGGTCCGACACAGGTGAGCAACACACGGCAGTCCTCTAGAGCCCTCAACAAACCGTCTGTGTCCCCGACGGAGGCAACTCTGATCTCGGGGTCGCCCGTCGAGGCGGCTAGAGCTTCGAGCTTGGCTTGGTCTCGTCCTGCTAGGGCGAAGCTCGCACCTCGTTCGGCCAGAGCGTGCGCCACGAGCTTTCCCGTGTAGCCGGTAGCTCCGAACACCAGAATGTCGGGCATCACCCGAGCCTACCTAGTAATGGGTCCGCTGCGCTCGTCGGCGCTCAACCTGTGTTTACTCTCAGGACTGCGAAAAACCGAGAGAAGGTGAGTTGTTGGTCGACACGCTGACGGGGACGATCCATCTCGTGCGTCATGGCGAGGTCGAGAATCCCAAAGGCGTCATCTACGGGCGGCTTCCCGGCTACAACCTGTCCGAGCGCGGCGAACGCCAAGCAAGAGCTGCCGGTGAGCATCTCAAGAACGCGGACATCGGATCACTGTGGGCGAGCCCACTCGAACGCGCGCAGGAGACTGCGCAGGCGATCGCCAAGCACCATTCGATCGAGTTGACGACCGACGAGAGGTTGATCGAGAGCGACTCCACCTTCGAGGGCGTCGGCCGGTCGCTCTGGGCCATGTTCAGAAACCCCCTGCGATGGTGGCACTTGCGAAATCCTCTGGCCCCCTCATGGGGGGAGGCCTTCTCGGACATCAGGCTGCGGATGACGAGTGCGGTCGGAGATGCAATGCAAGCTGCAGGCGGACGCGAGGTCGTTATCGTTTCGCATCAGACACCGGTGATAGTGACGCGGCTCTCGTTGACTCGAAGCCGCCGTCCCCCGTGGCTCGACCGTTTGCCCTGCGAGACCGGATCGGTGACGACGCTCGTCCTCGACGAGGGCAAGGTGCTTTCTGCGAACTACTTTCGTTCCGAGGACTGAGCGGACGTGTCTCCGGTGGGCTCGAGCTCCGGCTCGTCCTCGACGTCGATCGCCTCGAGAATCGGCGAAGAGCACACGGGGCAAACGAGAGAATCTCCAAGTTCCACGTAGACGGTGCGAGAGCAGGTAGTACAGAAAGCTTTACGAGACATTCCATCAAGGTAGCCTGCTTTCTTCCATCGCGCGTCTCCTTTGGAGGTCAAATCGGTGCGCAACCGGTCATCCCGGTGAAAGAGATTCCATCTTCCTGCGGTCCCGCCCGAGACCGGCCCCGCGATTCCTGCGGTCCCGCCGAACCGGCCCCGCGAGGAGCCCTAGGCGATGAGCAAGAAGTACGACGTCGCGGTCGTGGGCGCGGGTCACAACGGCCTCATCTGTGCGTCCTACCTCGCCCAGAAAGGGCTCAGCGTGATCGTGCTGGAGCGGACGGACCGCATCGGTGGGGCCTGCGTCACAGAGGAGCTCTTCGAGGGGTTTCACATCTCGACAGCGTCGTATTCCCTGTCGTTGCTCCTGCCTGAGGTTCTGAAGGAGCTGGGACTCGAGCTCGACATCAGGATGAAGGACCCGAGTCGTTTCCATCCGTACGAGGACGGTGGGGGACTCGTCATCTGGCGCGACCCGGCCAAGCGCCACGCCGCGATCTCGGAGCTCTCGCCCAAGGATGCGGATGCCCACGAGCAGGTCCACGAGCTCTTCGACGAGGCGGCGAGGCGGCTCCGCCCTTTCCTGAGCTACCCGGCGACGCGCAAACAAGTTCGTCGGGGTTTCCGGCAGAGCGAGATCGAGCGTCTCTTCCTGAGGACGGTCGACGGAAGCATCGCCGATATCGCAGAGGAGTATTACGAGACCGAGCTGATGCAGGGGATGCTTGCGAGCGAGGGAATCGTCTCAACTCTTGCAGGCCCCCGCACTCTCGGCACCGCGTACATCGCTCTGCATCATGCGTTCGGGCAAGCCACCGGCAGCGATGGAGCGTGGGGATTCGTGCGCGGCGGAATGGGCGCAATCACATCGGGTCTTGCGGATGTTCTCCGCGGACTCGGCGGGGAGATCCGCACGGAGGCCGAAGTTTCCGAACTCAAGCTCGACGATCGCCGGCGCGCTGCGGGAGTGGTGCTTGCATCGGGCGAAGAGATAGACGCGTCCGTCGTGTGCTCAAACGCAACCGCTCAAAGAACCGTTGCGTTCGTGGGGGCCGAGCGCCTCCCTCCCGACTTCGTGAACGATATCGAGTTGTTTCCAACTGAGGGAACCGTGGTCAAGGTCAACTGCGCTCTCTCGGGACTGCCGGCGTTCAAGGGCATGAGTCCGCAGGGAGTCATTGGACCAGAGCACACGGGGACGATCACCGTCAGCCCATCCATCGACTATCTCGAAAAGGCATGTCGTCATGCGGCGGAAGGCCGTCCCGCCGAGGAGTTCTTCGTCGAGGCATGGATCCAGACCGCGACCGAACCCGAGATGGCCCCAGAGGGCAAACACACACTTTCGATATTCGCCCAGTACGCGCCCTACAACCTGGCGAGTGGATCGTGGGACGAGCGGCGGGAAGATATCGGCGACTCGATAGTGGCGACACTGGAAAGGTACGCACCGGGACTGAGCGACCTGATCGAGGACCGTCTGGTGCTCGGCCCTCCCGACCTCGAGGACCGCTTCGGTTTGACCGGTGGCAACATCTTCCACGGCGAGCTTCTTCCGGACTGGTTGTTCGACCGCCGTCCGGCCCGAGGCTGGCACAGGCACCGCTGGCCGCTGCCCGGTCTCTACCTTTGCGGTTCGGCCGCGCACCCGGGAGGCGGAGTCTGCGGAGCACCAGGCCGCAATGCCGCCCGCAGCGTGCTCGAGGACCTCGTCGCGGCGGGCCACACGCCCGCCTGACTACGCTCCAGCAGTCGCTCAACTACCTACCCTGCGTTTCTTATCGTGAGCCAACGGGTACCTGTTGGTAGCGGGAAGGTCACACTTCCTGACGATCGCGCCCGTATCCGGGTGAGATTCTTTTCCAATCGGGGGCGATCCCCGTGGAGGTGACAAGTTGAGTCTTGGAGCAAGTCTGTTTCTGCTGGCAGCCGGCGCGATCCTGACCTTTGCGGTCGAGGCCGAGGTTGCCGGCTTGGATATCAACACCGTCGGAATCATCTTGATGGTGATCGGTGTCATCGGCCTGTTGTTTTCCCTGGTGTGGATGCAGCGGAGTCGTTCGGCAGGTACGCGCACGGTGGTACGCGAGGAAGAGCCTCGTGAGCGTGTCGTGGAGGAGCGTCGCGACGTCCTCTAAGCCATAGAGATGCTATTTCTTGGGGCGGGTCCGGCGAGGGCCCGCCTCTTGCCTTTAGTGGCGCGCGCGGTTTCTCAGCAGCCTGACGATTCGATCCTCGACCTTCACCGCTTGTGGTTTGGACATCCCGCGCGACATGATCGAGAACTCGGCCCACGAGTCGGCTCGCCTGAGCCGCACCCATCCCGATAACGTGGAGACTCCCGACAGCGTTCCCGTCTTGGCTCGGACGCGCACGCCTTGAAGACGATCCTCCAGCGTCCCCACACCGCCGGTCGCGAGCATGTTGCGCATCTTTCTGGCCCAGGGTTGTTTGTGCGCGACTCCAAGGAGCGTCGTAAGTCCCTTGGGCGAGATGCGATTTGAAGACGAGAGTCCCGAAGAATCGTGCGAGCGAACGCCCACGTTGTAACGCGCGGCCCAAGCCCTGATGCTGTGGCCACCCTTTGCGATCGTCCCGGGGGAACCGGAACGTTGCACGGCGAGCAGTTTGCCCAGGACCTCGGCGAAGAAGTTGGACGACGATCGGTTCATGTGGCGCAACATCGACAAGAGCTGTGGGGATTGAACCCTCGCAACGAGATCGCGCGCGTAGGAGGGAGGTAAGCCTCCCGACTTGGGTTTGCGGCCGACGCGCACACCAATGGATCTCAATCGCTTGGTGAGATCGGCCGCAAGTCGTTTCTCTGGGTCGGCGATGTGGTGTCCCCTCAGCAGTGTTGCCGTTGAAGTTCAGAGCAGCGGGGAGGGCGACCTCGCTTGAGGGGTAGAACGACTTCCAGCCGGAGGCCCACCAGTCGTGAGCGAAGTAGGAATGCGTTCCCACCACGCGGCCACTGATCCTGCGGACTCCCGACGCTTTGATCTTTTTTGCAAAACGGCCGACGTACGTGGCCTTGAGGGGAAGTGAAGAGGCATAGGATCTTCCACTCGAGATCGTCGGGTCACCTCTTCCAATGACGTAGAGATTTCCTCTCAGCTGGCCCCTTCGGACGTTGCGGCCGCGGGCCGTCGTTGCAAGCCTGGTGCGCGCGCTCATCTGATCGAGCAGAGCCATCGAGAGCAACAACTTCTGGTTGGAGGCGGGAATGCGCTTCTTTGCGGCCGACCACGAGTAGAGCCTCTTGCCCTGGTCTTGAACGGAAACGCCAATCGGCTTGTTGCGCACGATGTGGTCGAGATCGCGTTTCCATCCGGCACGCGCGAACGCGTCGGAGGCGAAAATCGATAAGAGAAGACCAGCGAGTGCCAGAACGGCAATAGGTCGGCGCACTAAAGCATTCTGAACGTGTCTGGGTTATCCGTCTACGTCGAAGAGAGTCGGAACCGCGCCGAAGAGCGTGAGTTGGTCTCCGGATACTTCGATCCGAGATGGTCCGTCGATGGCCACCGCGAGTCGGTGATAGCCCTGTTCCCTGGCGAGCTGAACCGCCCTCTTGCGAGCCTGGGTGCGCTCTTTCTCGAGCCTGCGCTCGGCGGTGGCAATCGCCTCATCTATGAGCTGCGATTCCCACTCTGGGAGTTGCGACTGCATCCAGCCTCCTCGGTCAACCCGTCTCTGGGGAAATGGAGTATCCGACACGCGCGGCCGCGCGAGCCGGATTTCAATCATGTAATTCATGCACTGGAAGGTCCTGCCGGATTTCCCTTCGATAGGGTTGGCCCGTGAATGAGGTCGAGGTGCGGCGCAACCAGCGTGTGCCGAACGAAGTGGAGTCCCTGCTCAGAAGCCTCCCCGACTGGTTCGGGATCGAGGAGGCTCTGATGGGATACGTCGCAGATGCTCGCTCCCACGACGCCTACACGGCCGTCATCCACGAAGAGGTCGTGGGAGCGCTCATTGCCAAGCACCACAGCAGCTTCGCATCCGAGGTTCACCTCATGGCCGTGAAGCCCTCGCTTCACCGGCGTGGCATAGGCCGGGCCATGCTCACTGCGCTCGAAGGAGACCTTGCATCCAGGTCCGTTGAGTTCCTTCAGGTAAAGACCCTCGGCCCGTCCGAGCCATCAGATGAGTACGAACGCACCCGATTCTTCTACGAGTCGATGGGTTTTCGAACCCTCGAGGAGATAGAAGGTCTTTGGTCGCCTGGCAATCCCTGTCTCATCATGGTCAAGTTCCTCGGTTAGCCGACTCGCCTGCACTCTCTCGCAGGACTCGTGTACCAGGTCCGCGGAATTCGCCTCGACCCAGTCTCTGCCTGGACCGCAGCTGATCCAGTCACGCCGAACGTCGGCCGCGTAGAAAATGTCGTCACCATCCCCACCGAGCAGAACGTCCTCGCCGCCGTCCCCATAAAGGATGTCGTCACCATCTCCCGCCTTGAGAACGTCTGCTCCGGTGTTCCCGCTGAGCGTGTCGTTCCCGTTATCACCGAATAGCCGATCCGGGCCGGCGTTGCCGTTCAGGCGATCCGGGCCAGGGCCCCCATAGAGCGAGTCCTCACCCTCGTTGCCGCCGAGCTGGTCGCCTTCGGTACCTCCATCGAGCAGATCGTCGTCCTCGTTGCCGGCAAGCGAGTCAGCGCCGGTGGAGCCCTGGATCCGATCGCGACCCTCACCGCCGTGCAGCGAGTCGTCGCCCGTCCCGCCGTCTATCCGGTCCCTGACCTTCATCGCCCAAGACGACGTCTTGGCCAAGTCCTCCGTAGACCTCCTCGTTGCCACTCTTGCCGTTCAGGTAGTCGTTGCCCTGCCCTCCGTAGATGATGTCGTCGCCGGGATCGCCTGGATGAGAATCGTCCCAGCGGGAGCAGCGGATGACGTCGTCGCCGTTCGTGCCCCTGTCACATCCAGGTGCCGCGACTGAAGGTGTTGCTAGCAGGCTGAGTCCTGCGGCGAGGCCTACTACGGCGAAACGCTTGTGCATGCAGAGGGTCCTTTCAACTCGCGTGAATGACTCGATGAAGGTAGGGCGGGGCGAGGTGCGAGGCTGTGACGCACGTCACACCGAGGCGAGATAGCTGTGGGGTCCAAAGTCAAAACCGGGCACCAAGGGGGAGAGTTGGTCATAATCCGGCTTATCGAGGCCCGCTAGGGGTCGATCTCGATACCTTTTGATCTGGCAACCGCTGAGCGGCACTGAGAACCAAAAGGTGTAGCACCCCACTGCAGAGGGCGCGCCAAGCCGTGCAGCCGCCCTTCGTCCCCTCGATGACGCTTTAGGTTTTCGGGTTCGGGTTTTCGTTTCGCGTACTCGGCGTTCCTGTCACATGCCAGCGTTAGGTTGAAGCTCGATGGCATCCACCAAGATCACTCTCGAGAACATGGATCCCCGCCAGCTGCGCGCGGTCGAGCATGGAGCAGGCCCGATGTGCGTGCTCGGTGGACCGGGGACGGGCAAGACGACGGTGCTCGAGGAGCGCTTCGTCCGCCTCGCCCTCGAACCCGGCAGCTCAGCCGACCGGGTTCTCTTCTTGGTTCCGAATCGGGCGCAGAAGATCGCGCTCGAGGACCGCATCACCAGGCGCCTTCTTTTCGACGAGGGAATCGAAGCACTCGTAGCGGTGCCCGTCTACACCTGGCACGGGCTCGCCAACCACCTCGTGAGCCGCCACTACGACCTGCTGGGCTATGCGGAGCCTCCCGTCCTGCTCACCAGCCCCGAGCAGTGGGGCGACGTCAGAGACGAGCTCGCCAACGAGAACGAGGTCAACTGGGCCAAGCAGTACCGGCCCCTGCTGAGGAACCGGGGGTTCGTTGACGAGGTGGTCGACTTCTGCATCCGAGCCGAACAACGGGTGCTGGAGCCCGCAGACCTCGCTCGAATGGTCGAGATGAGGCCCGCGTGGGCGGACCTGGTGCGATTCTTCGTTGCCCACCGCCAACGACTGCGCCAGCGATCGAGGATCGACTACCCAACGTTGTTGCACGACGCGACGGAGCTCATCGCCAACTTCGACGGAGTGCGCGAGGGCTTGCACCAGCGCTTCACGCACATCCTCGTGGACGATGCGCAGGAACTTGCGCGCGTGCAGCAACGGCTCCTGCGTTTCCTCACGGCGTTCACTGATGCCGAGGGTGGCTCGGGCGAGAGATCGTTGGTCGTCGCGGCCGACCCCGATTCGTCCATCGAAACCTTCAGAGGGGCCGAGCCGCAGTGGATGGACTCCTTCGACGAGGAGTTCGGTGCGGCCGAACGCATCGTCCTTCCGACCTCCTACCGGCTCGGGCCCGATGTAGGCACTCGCGCGCGTGAGTTCATTTCGGTCGACGCGGAATCGACACATCGTCCGGAGGAGTTCGCGGGAGAAACCACGCTCGAGGTTCACCGGTACCAGAGCCTCGCCGCCGAGGTCGACGCGGTCGCGCGCACACTGCGGCTCGCTCACCTCCAGGAGGGTGTGGCCTACAGCGACATGGCCATTCTGTTGACCTCCCCCCGCCAGATGTTGCCTCCGCTCGAACGCGCTCTCGGCACCGTCGAGGTTCCCTACACGATCTCGGCCCCCGACAGGCCGCTCGAGCGCGAGGCCGCGGTGCGTTCCTTCATCGAGCTGGCGCGCTTCGCAACGGTCAGGGACCCGAACGACGATGACCTGCGCGACGTGTTGCGTTCACCGTTGGTTGGGCTCGCGACTCAGGATGCGCTCGAAATGGATCGCGCTGCAAGGGCGGCGAACATATCGCTCACCGAGTACGTTCTGGCTCCCCCCGAGGGTGTAGCTCTCGGCGAGCAAGCGAGCGAGATGCTCGAGCTGCGCGAGCTCCTGCGGGCCTCGGTCGAGCAGCCCGCCGATCGCGCCTTCTGGAAGGTGTGGGATCGCGCGTCGTACTACCGGAGACTCGAAGAGGCGGCCAAGCACGACGTCGAGCACCCCGCCAACCGGGACCTCGATGCGCTGGTCGCGTTCTCTCGTTCGCTCAGTCGTTTCGTCGAACGACGCAGAGGAGGCGGAACCCTCAGTGAGTTCATCAAGTCGATCAGCCGGGCCGACTTCGGATCCGACCCCTGGCTGCCACCAGAGCGGCGGCGCGGCGGAGTCGAGATCCTGTCCTTCCACGCTGCCAAGGGCAAGCAGTGGGACGTCGTTTGCGTCGCGGGTTGCGTCGAGGGGGCCATCCCCAAGGGCCGGCGCGCGCAGGGACTCTTCGATCCGTACTTCCTCGACGGGCTCAGCGAGAGGGACAGGCTGCGCCGCAACGAGGCCGAGGACCGCCGTGTGTTCTACGTTGCGCTAACCCGCGCCGCCCGTCGCTGCATCGTGTCGGCGTCGCCCGGACCGACGCGCAAGGGGTCGCCGAGCCGGTTCATCGCCGAGATCGCAGGCTCGATGCCCGAGATCGAGGCCCGGCCACAGAGCCTCCCGCTGACCTTCAGCGAAGCGGCCGCGCGTTGCCGCCGGGTGCTCGCGGACACGAATGCGACCGAGCCCGAGCGTCTTGCCGCACTTGCAACGGTGGCGAGCATCTGCGCGCAGGACCCGGGCTGCTCGACGGCTCGGCCCGGTGAGTGGTGGTGGCGATGGGACTGGTCCGAGGGCGCGATTCCGATCAACGCGCAGAGGGACGAGGCCGACGACGACCTGCCGCCAGACAAACTCCGCACGAGTTACTCGCGCATCTCGAACTACGACAACTGCGGACTGCAGTACCTCTTGAGCGTCGTTCTCGGCCTCGACTCCGAGACGTCGCACAACATGGCGTTCGGCACCTGGCTCCATCAGATCTTCGAGGACTGCGAGAAGGAGCCGACCGACGAGCAGAAGAAATCGGGCCGGCGCAGGCTCCGCAAACGCACGGCGGTGTTCGAGCGTTACGAGGAGCTGTTCGACGAGACCGTGTTTCCGAACCGTGCGATCGCTCGACAGTTCAAACACGACGGCGAGGTCATGCTCACCCGTTTCATCGAGCAGATGGGGCCGGGCGATGCCCTGCTTGTCGAGCAGTCGTTCGCCGTCGACTTCGAGGGTCACAGGATCAGGGGACGCATCGACCGCGTGACAAGGGCGGGTAACGGCGTGCTCGTGAGCGACTACAAGACCTCCAGACACCCGATTCGGTTCGACGAGGTCGCGGACTCGTTGCAGCTCGCGATCTACTACCTCGCGGCCAAGGCGGACCCGGAGATCGCGGCGCTCGGCGATCCGGTGGGAATGCAGCTCGTCTATCCGGCCAAGACCTACCACGACGAGGTCTCCGTGCGGGTCCAGAAGCCCGAGCAGGCCGAGAAGGTGCTCGAGCGCTTGCCGCGTCTCATCGAGCGCGTGCTCGAGGAGGACTTCCGGCCTAGTCCGACCGCCGATTGCATGTGGTGCAAGTTCAAGCCGCTGTGCCCGCTGTGGGCTCAGGGACAGGAGCTGCCGGCGTGAGTATCGACCCCACGCGCGTCGCCTCTCCACGTATTCGCGCTGCACTCAAGGGATACGAGCCCACCGAGGAGCAGTGGGGGGCGATCGCCTCAGGACGCGGTCCGTCGTACTTGATCGCGGGCGCGGGCTCGGGCAAGACCGCAGTGATGGCCGCCCGCATCGTGTGGCTGATCGAGAACCAGGGCTACGCACCCACGCAGATACTCGGGCTCACCTTCACGAACAAGGCGGCCGAAGAGCTCCAGGAGCGAGTCCGCACGGCACTGACCGTCGGTGGGGAACACCGGGTCGACGACATCACGGTGCAGACCTACAACGCGTTCGCCGCGGGGATCGTGCGCGACCACGGACTGTTGGTGGACGTCGAGCCCCAGGCGGGCCTGCTGTCCGACGCGCAGCAATGGCAGTTGGTGCTCAACTGCATCGACGACCTTCCACCCTTCGACGCGATCGAGCTGCGCACTCCCGGGAGCATCGTGCGGTCGACGCTCGCTCTTGCATCGTCGCTGTCCGACCACATCGTCTCGACGTCGAGTGTCCTGGCGGCGGACGAAAGGACGCTGTCGTCGCAGGACGCAACGCGCGATATGCGCGAGACATCATCCAAGCGCAGGGAGCTCTGCGCGGCCGTCGATGCATACGTGAAAGCGAAGCACGACTTCGACCGCATCGACTTCGGCGATCAGGTCATCAAGGCAGTGGCCGTGCTCGAGGACTACGCGCACATCCAGGAGTCCTACGTCGAGCAGTATCCGATTGTGTTGCTCGACGAGTACCAGGACACGAACGTCGCCCAGCGACGGATGTTGCAGGCACTCACTCGCGGCGGGGACTCGGTGACCGCGGTGGGTGACGCGCGGCAGGCCATCTTCGCCTGGCGGGGAGCCACCATGTACAACCTCATCGGCTTCCCCGACCACTTTCCGCGCACCGACCACGCACGCTACGAGTGGATCTCGCTGTCTGAGAACTTCAGGTCGGGGGCGCGCATCCTCGCCGTCGCGAACCGGGTCGCCGCAGGAATCGACGAGGCCCGCCGGCCTGGGGCTCCTCTCAAGCCGCACCCCGCCAACGGTGAGGGTGCGGTGTCCCTTGGGTTGTTCACGGACGAGCGCGCCGAGGCCGAGTTCATCGCTAGCGAATGCGAGCGGCTCCACGGCAAACCGGCCGCCGAGGGGCGAGACCCCGTCGAATGGAGAGACATGGCCGTGCTCGTTCGGCGACGAGCGACGATGGAGCCGATCCAGGAGATCTTCAAGGCGCACGACATCCCGCTCGAAGTCGTGGGGCTCAGTGGTCTGCTCAACACGCCGGAGGTCGTCGAGATCGTCGCCTGGTTGCGAAGCCTCGAGCCAAAGCCGGTTGCGAACCGGTGGCTCGCGCGCCTCCTGCTCGGCCCCCGCTGGCGCATCCACTACAAGGACCTCGCTCTCTGCGCGCGCTGGGCCTCCAACCAGAACTGGGAGCTCCGGCTGAGACTCGCCTCGGGAGACTCCGAGCGCGCCCGCGACCTGGCTCCCGGTGACGTCGGCTTCTCGCTGTCCGAGACGCTCGACCACGTGGATCAGATCGAGGGGCTCGGCCCCGAGGGACGTTCCCGTCTCGAAGCGTTCAACGAGCGGTTGTCTGACCTGAGGCAGAAGACCCACCTGCCACTGCTCGAGCTCGTGGAAGAGGTCATCAAGACGTCGGGCGTGCGCGACGCGCTCGAGTCCAGCCCGGCTCGCTCGGCCCCCGCCGCGCTGCAGAACGTGGCCAACTTCGTCGACCACGTTGCCGCGTTCGCTCCCATCGAGGGCGAGGCGACACTCCGCAGCTTCCTCAGCTACCTCGATGCGGCCGAGGTCGCCGAAGAGACACTCGAGTCGGCACAGCCCGCCGAGCAGAACTCGGTCAAGCTCATGACCGTGCACTCGGCCAAGGGTCTCGAGTTCGAGGCCGTCTTCCTTCCGTCGGTTGCGGCAAGCAAGAACAAGAGGGGTGCGTACATCTACTCGGTCTTTCCGAACACCCGCTCCTCGAACCCGCTGCGCAGCTACGACGCGTTGCCCTACGAGGTGCGCGAGGACAGCGACCACCTTCCGCGCTGGAAGGGCAAGGTGAGTGACTTCGAGGACCAGGTGAAAGAGCGGACGCTCGAGGACGAACGCCGGCTTTTCTACGTCGCGTTGACGCGCGCCAAGCAACGTCTCTACGTGACGAGCGCGTGGTGGTACGGACGCGGCGACCTCGCCAAGGGGCCGTCCGAGTTCTTCGACGAGCTGCGCGCGATGGCCGGCGAGCAGAGCATCGACATCGTCGAGGACACCGAACTGCCCGAGAGCAACCCTGTGGTCGATGCGTTGGAGCAGCATCGAGAGTGGCCTCCGGCCCCCCGTTCGGGGATGAACGACGATCTCTTCACCGATGGGTGGGGGATCGCGGCCGACCGGGCGGTGGCCGACGAAGGTTATGCGAGAGCGTTGATCGACCAACTCGACGAGAGCCAGGGCGCGGAGGTCCAGAGCTTGATCGAGGAGCGCGAGCAGGAGCTGGCTCTGATCGCACGCGCGGGGGCCGAACACAAGCCGGTGCGCGCCGAGTTGCCCGACATCCTCTCGGCCACGGCCCACGTTGCGCTCGAAGAGGGCCGGCTCGAACCGTGGCAGCTGATCAGGCCGCTTCCTGACAGGCCAACCACGGCGCGGCGTCTCGGAACCGAGGTGCACCGGCTCATCGAAGAACGAGCTCGGGGCATCTCGCCGTATCCGGAGGAGAGCGAGCTGGATGAGCCCGGCGAGGTCACCGGACCGAACTTCATGTCGACGACGCTCAGCAACTGGGCCGCGTCGGGTTACGCCGAGCGCGAGCCGGCCACCCTTTCGTCGGGCGAGCCGATGGTCGAGCTGCCGTTCACACTGCGGCTCGACGGTCGAATCGTGCGTGGGCGGATCGACGCGGTCTACCCGACCGAGGACGGCGGGCTCGAGATCGTGGACTTCAAGACCGGCAAGCGCTTCGAGCCGGGCGAAAACGATCAGCTCGATCTCTACGCACGGGCGATGAAGGCGAACGGGCTCATCACCGACGGCATGCCCGTAAGGCTGACGTACGTGTTTCTGGACGGCGGGGAACCTGCTTCGCGTTCCTGGAGCCCCTAGCCGCCACTACAGTGTGGTCGTGAAATTCAGGCAGCAGAGCTTGACCTCTTTCATCGGGCCTGCACTCGTCGTCGTGGCGTGTTTGATACCGCTTCTGTTGTGGGCACAGGCGGCCCCGGTCGGACTGCGCTTCGGTGACGCAGCCGCCACGCTGCGGTCACTCGCGGTGTTGTGCGGGCTTGCGGGGATCGTCGCCTTTTCCTGCAACTTCGTGCTGGGGGCCAGGATCGCGTTGATCGAGCCGTACTTCGGCGGGCTCGACCGGATGTACCGCATCCACCACCGCATCGGAATTGTGGCTTACACCCTTCTGATCGGGCATGGTGTGCTGATGATCGGGTCGGTGTGGGTCACCGGTTCAGTCGACGCTGCGGTCCGGCTCGTGTTTGCAACAAGCTGGACCGTGACGCTCGGGACACTTGCCCTCGCCGGGATGATCGTGGTGATGAGCTTGACTTTGTACGCGCACGTGAACCACGAGGTGTTTCTGTGGCTGCACCGCTTCTTTGGTTTGGTGTTCGCGCTGGGCGCGCTACACGCATTCCGAACACCTGGCACCAAGGCTCTGTCGCCGGCACTCACCATCTATCTTGCGGTGTTCGTGCTGGCAGCCACCGTCGCCTACTTCTACAGGTCAATACTCGGCGACCTGTTCGTGCGCCGGCGGCAGTATCGCGTCGCGCGACATCAACCGGCGCGGGAGAGAGGTCGCCGAGATAACCCTCGAGCCAAGCGACGACGCACTCCCATTCACCCCCGGTCAGTTCGTGTTCCTGACGTTCCAGTCGAATTCGCTGCGCGAGTGGTTCCGCCCCTTTTCTCGCGAACAGAGGGGTCAGACCACCGAGCTCATCTCCCTGAGAACGGGGGCGATACGCAAGCAGTTCCATCCCTTCTCCATCACGTCCTCCCCCGATCAGCGTGAGCTGCAGGTGGCGATCAAGGCGTCCGGCGACTACACGAATGCGCTCGAGCACCTCGAGGTCGGCGACCAGGCGTTGATCGAAGGGCCCTACGGCCGGTTCTCGCACCGTCACGTGCCGCGTCGCAAGCAGGTATGGATCGCTGGGGGGATCGGCGTCACGCCGTTCCTCAGCATGGCTCGCAGCTTGTCGGACGATTACGAGGTCGACTTCTACTACGCCGTCAAGTCGCGCCGGCAGGGGTACTTCATCGACGACTTCGAGGGATTGACGCGCTCCCACCTGAATCTCAGGCTGATCTCGTTCCCTGAAGACGAGATGGGATTCCTCACGGCCGAGGAAGTCGCGCGGCGAAGCGGGGACTTGAGCGAGACGGAGATCCTGATGTGTGGGCCGAAGGTAATGACGCAAGCGCTCGAGGCTCAGTTCAAGCAACAGGGCATCCCCGGCGCGCAGGTCCACTTCGAGGAGTTCGGCTTTGTCCGATAACGGCTCTTCCGGGTGCAAGGTAGCCTTGTGCCTCGGGAGAGCCGGGAAGTCTGGTCGGCGTGTTCGTTCGCGCGCCGAGGAGATGCCTGATCGTGTCCGATAAAGAGACTCCCGACCAAGAAACAGCCACCACCGATTCGTGGCTTGCCAGCGACCGCGCGGTCCCACGCCTCGTTGCCCGGCCGTTCCGCGAGTTCCTCGATACCGAGGTCGCAGGCGGGGTCGCGCTCCTAGCGGCGGCTACCGTTGCACTCATCTGGGCCAACTCTCCATGGAGCGGCTCGTACGAGACGCTGTTGACGACCGAGCTCTCGTTGAGCATCGGCTCCTACGAGATCGCGGGGGACGTCCAGCATTGGGTCAACGACGCGGCTGATGGCCCTGTTCTTCTTCGTCGTGGGGCTCGAGGTGAAACGCGAACTGGCGCACGGTGAGTTGAGCGACCCGAGGAAGGCGGCCTTTCCGTCCGTTGCAGCGCTCGGTGGAATGGTGGTGCCGGCGCTGATTTACACGGCGTTCAACCTCGGGGGAGAGGGATCCGCGGGGTGGGGCATACCGATGGCGACCGACATAGCGTTTGCCGTCGGTGTTCTTGCGCTCTTCGGCAATCGCATCCATCCTTCGTTGAAGGTCTTCCTGCTGAGCCTGGCCGTCGCCGACGACATAGGGGCGATAGTCGTCATAGCGGTGTTCTACACGTCCGATCTCAACGCGGTCGCCCTTCTGGTCGCAGCGGGGCTTCTCGGGGTGGTGGCGTTGCTTCGGGTCCTGAGAGTCATCTGGATGCCCCTCTACGTCCTGGTCGGAGTCGGAGTGTGGCTCGCAACCTACGAGTCGGGAGTGCACGCGACGATCGCGGGAGTCGCCCTCGGCCTCATGACTCCCGTTAACCCAAGCCGCGACCCATCCGACGACGCGCGCGGCTCGCTCGACCCGGATCCCGACCGGCTCGACGACGAAGACAGCCAGGGATTCGCGCCCGCCAAGGTGCGGGCCTGGCGTCTGCGAACCCAGGAGCGGGTTGCGCTGGGCGAATATCTCGAGCATGCGCTCCATCCGTGGACGAGCTTCGTCGTGGTTCCGATCTTCGCCCTGGTGAACGCCGGCGTGTCGTTGACCGGCGGCGACATCTCGAACGCCTTGTCGTCCCCGGTCACTCTCGGGATCGTCGCGGGACTCGTCGTCGGCAAGCTCGCGGGGATCTCGTTGTTCGCCTACGCGGCGCAGAGGATCGGCTTCGCCGAGGTCCCGGAGGGTGTACCCGGTCGCCAGATCCTGGCGGCCGCCGCGATCGCTGGGATCGGGTTCACGGTCTCCCTCTTCATCGCCGAGCTCGCTTTCGACGAGGCGGCCCTCATCGACGAGGCCAAGGTCGGGATCCTGGTCGCCTCGGTCCTGGCTGCCGGGCTTGGGGCTCTCGTGCTGCGGCTTGGCGGGGCATCCGGCAGGAGAACGAAGGGGGCGGCGGGCTCGGCCGGACCCGAAAAGTAATTGTCACAGGGTCGCGAGACAATGACTGAGTGACGAGCCCACCCGCCCTCTCCGCCGTCGAGCATTTCTCCGAACCCACTCAGCGGTGGTTCTCGAGCGCGTTCGAGGGCGCCACGCCGGCGCAGTCGGGGGCCTGGGACGCGATCACGGCGGGCTCCAACGCCCTGGTCATCGCACCCACGGGCTCGGGTAAGACGCTCGCAGGATTCCTGTGGTCGATCGACAGGCTCCTGACGAACGAGCCGGTCGACCCCAAGAAGCGACTGAGAGTGCTGTACGTCTCTCCTTTGAAGGCGCTCGCAGTGGATGTCGAGCGCAACCTGCGAACACCGCTCGCGGGCATCACCGCCGCCGCACACCGAATGGGGGCCACCGCCCCCGAGGTGTCCGTCTCGGTTCGGACAGGTGACACGCCTCAGGACGAGCGGCGACGTTTCACGACATCCCCTCCCGACATCCTGATCACCACGCCGGAGTCACTCTTCTTGCTGCTGACCTCGCGCGCCCGGGAGCAGCTCCGCTTCGTCGAGACGGTGATCGTCGACGAGGTTCACGCAATGGTGCACAACAAGCGCGGAGCACACCTCGCGCTCAGCCTCGAACGACTCGACGAGTTGCTGGATCGCCCCGCCCAACGCCTCGGTCTTTCCGCGACCGTGAGGCCGCCAGAGGAGGTGGCCACCTTCCTCGGTGGCGATCGCCCGGTCACCGTCATCAACCCGCCCAGCGAAAAGCACTTCGACCTCTCCGTGGTTGTGCCCGTCGAGGACATGGCGGACCCTGCGGTGTCGGATCCACCCGGTCACGCAGTTGGCCACGGGGGAGACGCTGCATTCGAGGGGGCGGCGCAGGTTCCCGACTTGTCAGAGCGCGCCGATGCGGTCGTAGCGGCACACAGTGTGTGGCCACATGTCGAGGAGAAGCTGCTGGATCTCATCGAGGCGCACAAGTCGACGATCGTCTTCGTGAACGCCCGAAGGTTGGCCGAGCGGCTGTGCACGCGCCTCAACGAGATCGCCAACGAGAGAGCAAGTGAGAGAGGGGAGTCCGATGACCTGATCGTGGCGCGGGCTCACCACGGCTCGGTCGCGCGCGAGCAGCGCCTGCTCATCGAAGAGGAGTTGAAGGCCGGCCGGCTTCCCGCGGTTGTCGCGACCAGCTCGCTCGAGCTCGGGATCGACATGGCGGCGGTCGACCTCGTCATCCAGGTCGAATCGCCCTCGTCGGTCGCGTCGGGACTTCAGCGCGTGGGTCGAGCCGGGCACCAGGTCGGCGAGATCAGCCGCGGGGTCTTCTTCCCCAAGTTCCGCGGCGACCTACTCGAGACATCGGTTGTCGTCGAGCGCATGCAACAGGGTGCGATCGAGGCCATGACCTACCCGCGGAACCCGCTCGACGTCCTTGCCCAGCAGATAGTCGCGATGGTGGCGATGGACGACTGGGGGGTCGATGACCTCGAGACGATGGTGCGCCGCGCCGCACCCTTCGCCCAGCTTCCGCGCAGCGGTCTGGAGGCGACGCTCGACATGTTGTCGGGCCGTTACCCGAGTCACGAGTTCGCCGAGCTACGGCCGCGTCTCAACTGGGATCGCACAACCGGTGTGCTCACGGGGCGGCAGGGAGCCCAGCGACTGGCGGTCACCTCGGGCGGCACGATCCCGGACAGGGGCCTCTTCGGAGTCTTTCTTGCCACGGAGGGTGGCGCGCGGGTCGGAGAGCTCGATGAGGAAATGGTCTACGAGTCCCGGCCCGGGGACACGTTCGTGCTCGGAACCTCGAGCTGGCTCATCGAGGAGATCAGTCACGACCGTGTGCTCGTCACGCCCGCGCCCGGCGCCGGCGGCAACATGCCGTTCTGGCACGGCGACGCGCCCGGACGGCCCATCGAGCTCGGCCGGGCTCTCGGAGCGTTCGTGCGCGAGGTGACACACTCGAACGCGTCGGGAAGGGACGCTCGCCTCGCGTCCGCGGGTCTCGACCATCTCGCATCCAGCAACCTCGTCCAGTACCTCGGCGAGCAGAAGGACGCGACGGGTAACATCCCCGACGACCGCACGATCGTTGTCGAGCGTTTCAGGGACGAGATCGGGGACTGGCGAGTGTGCGTGCACTCGTTCTTCGGCGCGCGCGTGCACGCACCGTGGGCTCAGGCAATCGAGGCCCGGGTGCGCGACGAGCTCGGTCTCGACGTGCAGTGCATCTACACGGACGACGGCATCATCGTTCGCCTCCCTGAGGCAGACGAGGCACCGCCGGGCCGCTTCGTCACTTTCGATCCCGAGGAAATCACCGAGATCGTTACCTCCCAGGTCGGAACCTCGGCCCTGTTCGCGAGCCGGTTCAGGGAATGTGCGGCTCGGTCCCTGCTCCTGCCGCGGCGACGTCCGGGGACCAGAACGCCGCTGTGGCAACAGCGCCAGCGAAGCTCGAAGCTGCTTCAGGTAGCGAGCAGGCACGAATCGTTTCCCGTAATCCTCGAGGCTTACCGCGAGTGCCTCCAGGATGTCTTCGACCTGCCGGCGCTCAGTGAGCTGATGGCAGCTATCCAACGGCGCGAGGTGCGGATCGTCGAAGTCGAGACTCCCGCCCCCTCGCCGTTCGCGTCTTCGCTACAGTTCGGGTTCGTGGCGTCGTTCTTGTACGAGGGTGACGTCCCGCTCGCCGAGCGACGCGCACAGGCCCTCAGCCTCGATCGCTCCCTGCTCGCCGAGATCATGGGACGCGAGGAGCTCAGAGAGTTGCTCGACGACGCCGCGTTGACCCAGCTCGAGCTCGAGCTTCAGCTTCTGACGGACGAGCGCAAGGTTCGCGATGCAGATGGTCTGCACGACGCGCTGCGATTGCTCGGTGACCTGAGTCTCGACGAGATCAAGGCGCGTTCCCAGCATCCCGCTGAGGTCGAGTCGTGGCTGGGCAAGCTCCAGTCG
>CAVQLH010000010.1:0-81568 GCA_963713315.1 uncultured Actinomycetes bacterium
GCCACCCAGTACTCCGAGGAAGAGGACCCGATGTACAGACATGCCGGCATGGACATCTTCCTGTCCGCGGCGAGTCATGGACGCGGTTACGGCACCGAGGCTGTTCGGATTCTCGCTCGGTACCTGCTCTTCGAGCGCGACCATCATCGAATCACCATCGATCCTGCGGCCGCGAACACGGCTGCTATCCGGACCTACGAGAAGGTCGGATTCCGCAGGGTCGGCCTCATGCGCAAATACGAGCAAGGCCCGGACGGCAACTGGCACGACGGATTGCTGATGGACCTGCTACGCGAGGAGTTCGTCGACGCTCAGGTGAAGTAGGCGCGGTCAGCCCGTCCAGGGCCCCACGCCACCGATGCGCTCAGGCGTTATGCGCGTGACGAAGCCTGGCGGGGGATCGGGCATCGGCGGGAAGGGGCCTGCGTCCGGTCCGAGATAGACGTACGCGAGCTCCTGCAGCAGTTCGGGGGCGCCACCCTCGGTGACCTCGGCGGTTCCGTCGACAATGAGGTAGGGGACCAGCCCCATCTCGTTCGGCTCGTCGCCCTCGAATGACAGAGTCACGCGTGGGTCCCGGCGCATGTTTTTCAGCTTCCGTTGGTCGAAGAGCGTGCCGATCATCAGTCGATCGCCGTCGACCCCGACCCAGGCGCAAGTCACATTGGGTCGGCCGTCACGTGACAGTGTCGACAGATGCCCGATACGTCCCTGGGCGAGGAACTCTTTAGCCGAGTCGGGAAGCGATGCCATAGCTCAGGAGACCAATGGGGCGTGGTCCAGGTCAAGTCCCCCGAGGTTCGGTTTCGAGATCCGGATTCGGAGGTTAGACGGCCTGTGGCTGATCGATGACGCTAAAGCGGATCTGATCGCCCTCGACGTCGGCGTCCAGCTGCTTGTCATGGAGAAAGTCAGCGGCATTCTTCTCGAGGTAGATCGTCGCCCCCTCCGCGTCGATGATCTGGTCACTGGGGCCGGGCTCAGGCGCGAGGGCAATCTCGAGGCTCGCCTGGCTGTCGTTCTGGGGCTCGGCGTAAATACGCAGCCCGCCCCCGTCGACATCTGCGGTTTCCACTATGCCTTTGATTGCCGTGGCTGCATCCGCGGTGATCGTGAGCACGATCGGACCAACTCCTTCGTATCGCTTGCGTACGAACTGTTGGGCATACCCAGCAAGTCGACCGGAAAACGTCTCTCTATTGCAGCAAGCGAACGAAAGTCCGCTCCCAGCGGCGGCGCCCGAGGAGCGTGCCGTTGTGCGTGACGTCCAGATCGAGCTCGAGCACATAGGTCTCGGGACCAGAGCGAAGAAGAGATCGAACCTCTGTCGACACAGTCCCCTCGGGCCATTCGATCTCATAGCGAACCCTGCCCTCGGCGTGCGCAGGTCCGGGATCACCGGGGGAGACCGAAAGACGTCCGAAGTAGGACTCGGTCATCTTCGATCCGATCTCGGTTTCGTAGGTCGAGCCGTGGTCGACCACGTAGTGCGTCTTGCGTCCGAGGATGTCGTGCTCGGTGCCCCACTTGACCCTGCTTTCGCTCGCTAGAGCTTTCGTTGCATCCTCGATTTCGCCGCGCTCGGCCGGTGGAGGCCTGAGCTTCGGGTTCGGTAGGTGGTCGTTGTTAACACGCACAACTTGAACCACAAGCTGGGAAGATTCTGGAGCGAATGTGAGCGTTACCGGCTCTGGCGGCGTCCACACGTTGGGCCAGTCGGTCCCCGCGAGAGCAAGGCGAAGCCGGTGGCCGCGCTCGAGAACCCAGGAGGTTGCGCTCAGGTCCACTCCCACGTCATAGAGACGTCCGGGCTCGAGCGCCTCGGGCGCGCTGTGCGACCGTCTGTGCGTCAGGTTGAGGAAGCCTCTGCTCACAAGAGCCGACGTGCCGTCATCGAAGACATCGCACAGTTTCGCCGACACGAAGGCGACTGGTTTGTCGGCGCCGATCACGAGATCAGCGTGTGGATAGCCGAGAATCTCTAAGTCCTCATCGAACGGGCCCCAGTCAAAGACCAAGGAGTACGCCTCGTCTGGGCGCTGGTCCTGAGGCTGGCCCCATGGCAGGACGCCGGCGCACGAGAGGTGTGCGGTCCACCCGACGTCGCCGCGTACCTCGAGCTGGTCCGTTTGCCCGGCGGGCCTGTCTGCGTCCGGGAACGCGAACGCCTCCTCGGTGAGCCTCTCGGGGGGCCAGGTCGATTCGTGGCGCCACTCGCCGCGCATCTCGGCGAGGTCGGGCGCGGGCATCGTAGACCGGCGAACGAACAGAGTGATGGGTGGCTCTTCGTCTGCCGGAGGTTCCTCCCGCAGCCACCGATCCCACCACTTGATCATCTCGGGCACGAGATCGATATGGGGGCCTGGAAGGGACGTCTCGGTGGACGCGTGCGCCCAGGGACCGATCAGCAGGCGTTTCGGGCATTGCAATTTTTCGAACGCACGAAACGTGGCGTTCCGGTAGCCGTCCGCCCAACCGGCGACGATCATCGTTGCAGCCTGAATGGAGTCGTAGCTCTCTCGCAGCGAGCCGTGTCTCCAGTAGTCACCATAGTTCGGCTGCTCGAGCCATTTGATGATCCACGGTTCGAGTTTGTCCACACGCTCTTTCCACTGGTCGAGCCACACGTCACCCGCGATCGATGGCACGGCCGGAAGGGCGTTCATCGCGGTCATGTAAAGGCAATAGTCGATTTGATCGAGTCCACGCAGGGCCCCACCCTCGTAGTGGACGTCGTCGGTGTAGCGATCGTCGGTCGCGTAGATCGCGATGATGGCCTTCAGAGCCTCGGGTCTCTGCATTGCCACTTGGATCGAGTTGAAGCCGGAGTACGAGGTTCCGTACATTCCGACGTTGCCCGTGCAGAAATCTTGATCAGCCAGCCACACGATCACCTCACATAGGTCGCGTTGCTCGCTTTGGGGGTATTCGTCTGTGGCGAGCCCTTCACTGGAACCCGTCCCACGCAGATCGACGCGAGCAACCGCATAACCTCCCTCGTCGCGCAGTCTTCGATACTCGGGTATGTAGCTCGACGTGATGTCGTCTTTGCGATAGGGGAGAGCCTCGAGGATGGCGGGGGCCGGTTCGTCCGGGAGATAAAGATCGGCGGCAAGGCGAACACCGTCGCTCATCTCGATGAAAGCTCTCCGTTGTTTCGACAAGTTCGTGGTTTTCTCCCGGTATCGGCCGATCGACCCATTGAGTATGGACCAACCGTGCCCCTCGCGACTCCGGCTTCGAAAACAGCGTTGTAGCAAAGCTGCTCGCAGGATGTCGGTATGGTGCTGTGATGAATTCCTACGACGCAGTCGTCATTGGAGGAGGCCACAACGGGCTTGTTGCCGCGGCTTACCTCGCGCGCGGTGGGGCGAAGACCATTGTGCTCGAGGCGCGCGACAACGTCGGAGGCGCCTCGACGACTGAACAGCCATGGGGGCCGGAGTTCAATGTCAGTGCCCTGTCTTACGTGGTGAGCCTCATTCCTCCACGACTCGTCAACGAGCTGAAGCTTCAGCAGTTCGGATACAAGGTCTATCCACAGGAGTCATACTTCATGCCGCGCGCGGACGGTGACGCGCTGGTCATGGGTGGAAAAGACGCAGCGGCAAAGCGCGCCGAGATAGCGCGTTACTCGAAGCACGATGCCGACGCACTCGACAAGTGGAACGAGTGGATCGGCGCGCTCGGTGCGATGCTCGCCCCCATGTTGGTGCAACCCGCACCGGCCGTGGGTTCCAAGCGCCCGGCCGATCTGCTGTCCACGGCCCGGGTGGGGTGGCGCTTCCGCAAGCTCGGCATTCGCGGCGTTGCCGACCTGACTCGTCTGATGACGATGAGCATCTCGGACCTTCTCGACGACTGGTTCGAGTCTCCTCAGGTCAAGGCGATGCTTGCGGTCAGTGGAGTCATCGGCACGTGGGCCGGCCCGGCCGAGCCCGGCACCGCCTACGTCATGCTTCATCATCACATCGGTGACCTCGGCGACGGTCAGGTCGGGCAGTGGGGCTTTGCGCGCGGAGGAATGGGGGCCGTGGCGAACGCAATCGCTTCGTCGGCGAGATCGTTCGGCGCCGAGATACGAACCGGCTCTCCGGTGACCAAGATTCTCGCCAAGAACGGCCGCGCAACGGGTGTCGCGTTGAGCAGCGGCGAAGAGATTCACGCCGACACGGTGGTGACTGCAACGCATCCGAAGATCGCGTTCCTACAGCAACTCGACAGGTCAGAGCTGCCGGACGATTTCGTCACCGACATTGAAAGATGGAAGAGTCGCAGCGGTGTGGTGAAGATCAACCTCGGACTTTCCGAGCTTCCGGAGTTCACCTCGGCCCCCGGTGCCGCTCCGCACATTCAGGGAGGCACCATCGCGTTCGCTCAGGATGTCGAACACATCGAGACCGCGTTTCAGGATGCGCGCTCGGGTCGCGCCGCCGAGCTTCCCTTCGCGGACATGTGCATTCCGAGCTACTTCGACTCGAGCCTCGCTCCGGAAGGCAGGCACGTTATGTCCATGTTCACGCAGTGGGTGCCCCATACCTGGGCCGATAACCCGGACCAGAGCGCCCTCGACGCGTACGCGGACCGAATGATCGATGCGGTAAGCGAGCTGTCGCCCAACCTCAAGGGCTCGATCTTGCACCGCCAAGTGATCGGCCCCCACGAGATGCAAGAGAGCTACGGCTTGATCGGAGGAAACATTTTTCACGGCGAGCTCAGTCCCGAACAGCTCTTTCATCTTCGACCGGCGCCCGGCTATGCCGACTACCGAACGCCGATCAAGAACCTCTACCAGGCGAGCTCCGCGACCCATGGTGGGGGAGGAGTCACGGGCATCCCGGGACTCAACGTCGTCGACCAGATTCGGCGCGATCGGCGACTCGGGAAGCTCAAGCGCCGGTAAGGTTCTCAGGCTTCCAGCGAGGAGCGCAGCTCGCTGACCCGGCTTGGATCGACCATTCCTGCGGGAAGCGTCTCGCACCCCGCTGCCCCCATCGCCACCCCGGTGAGGACCGCCTCGTGCAAACCCGCCCCGGACTCGAGCTCCATGACCAGTCCGGCAACGAAGCAGTCGCCCGCGCCTACTGGGTTGATGACTTCGACCAGCGGCGAGGGAACGGCCCGTGTCTCGCCCTCGGTCGCATAGACGAGCCCTTCCGAGCCGACAGTGACGATGGCGGTTTTCGATCCGCGCGACCGAAGCTCGACCGCCGCCTCTCGGGCTCGTTCAAGCGCGTTCTCCGGAGCGTCGATGGACTCGCCGGCTTCCTCTCCCAGAAGAGCGAGCGCTTCGGAAAGATTGGGTTTGACGATGTCAGGCCCGGCTTCCAGTGCCGCTCGGAGGTACTCACGCGAGGTGTCGCAGATGGTCACGCAGCCTGCTGCGCGCGCCTTTTCGATCAGGCGTGCCGCGCAGTCCTCCGGAGCCCCGGGTGGAAGGCTGCCCGAGAAGACAAAGAGGCCGGCTTCATTCATGCGTTGGGTGAAACTCGACTCGTAGCGGCTCCAGGAAGTCCCATCGATCTGAGGTCCCGATTCGTTGAACACGGTTGGAGGCGTCTCGGACAGGACAGTCAGGCACGAACGAGTCTCCCCCTCAACCTTCGTTTCGACAACGTCGATGCCTTCGTCCTCGAGCAGTCCCATCACCGCGTGACCGGTTCGTCCGGCCGCAAAGCCAGCGACGAGCGCCTCCCTGCCCATGCCCTTGAGTGCTCTGGCTACGTTCACTCCCTTGCCGCCACCCCTGACGTCGGATTCGATCGATCTGTGCACCATGCCGAGGGCCACATGGTCGACCCGGATCGTGCGGTCGAGCGACAGGTTGGGGCAAGCGATCAGCGTTCGTTTCACGGTGGGTGACCATATCCTGCAGGATCGAGCGCCCGAGGAGGTCAGGTGACGCACAAGTTCGATCTGGACACGAGTCTGGAGCGCAAGGACGAGACGAACTTTCTTGGCGCGACCAGCAAGGACTGGTGGGTTGACCGGGGGCCGCACGGTGGCTTTCTAGCGGCCTTGATGCTCCGGGCCCTGAGGACGACAGTCGACGACCCCTCCCGCCAAATCCGCTCGCTCACGGTTCACTACATCGCTCCACCGACTCTCGGTCCCGTTGAGGTGACTACGGCGATCGAGCGCGTCGGCAAATCGCGCATTTCGGCATCAGCGCGTCTCTCCCAGAACGGCGACACGATTGCGATCGCACTCGCCGCTTTCTCGTCCAAGTGGGAGTCGAGTCGAGTGGGCCGAGACGTCGATGCCGGCCGTTCCTCCGTATGGGGATGTGGACCAATTGCCGGTGACCGAGGGCCTTACCCCTCGCTTCTTCGAGAACTTCGATGCCCGCCCTGTGATCGGCGACTGGCCGTTCAGCGGAGGATCGAAAGCGCTCTCGGGTGGATGGATTCGGCTAGCCGAGCCGCGCCCAATGGACGACCTTGCAGTAACCGTGTTCGCCGATGCATGGATGCCGAGTGTGTTCGTGCGCCTCGAGCGGCCGATGGGGGTGCCCACAGTCGATCTGACCGTTCATTTCAGGACCACGCTTCCTCCGCCCGAGGTCGACTCTCATGACTACGTACTCGTTGTCTTTCGATCCGAGACGGCCGCCGAAGGATTCTTCGTGGAGGACGGCGAGATCTGGTCTTCGAAAGGAACGCTCATCGCGCAGGCCCGCCAGCTCGGCGTGCTGATGGGCTAGGGGCTCTCCACATGTGGGTCACCGTGCTTACGACAATGAGCGCGGTAACCGGTCGGAGTCACCTGCACGAACAGTTTCTTCCCGCAGGTCGGGCAGAAACGCGGGGGGTCGAGAGGGCCGCGGCACGTGCCGTCGCAGTCAGAGCGCTCCCGGCCGCAACCGACGCAGAACAACAGCTCAGATGACCTTGCTCAGCGCACCGATCGGCATGCGCAGATCGTTGATCATCTGCAGGTCGGACTGCGGCTGGCGTCCGAGCGTCGTCAGGTAGTTGCCCACGATCAGCGCGTTGATTCCGGACGTCATTCCCATCGCCTGGAGCTCGCGGAGCGTCACCTCCCGGCCCCCGGCATAGCGCAGGATCACCTCGGGCAGCGCCAGCCTGAAGAGTGCGATCCACTTGATTGCTTCGAGCGGTTCCACGAGCGCAACGGTCGCCCAGCGGCGTGCCGGGTCGAGGGTTCAGGAAGTTGATAGGGACCTCTGCCGGCTTGGCCTGGCGTAGCTGCAAGAGCAGTTCGATGCGCTGCTCGTCGGTCTCACCCATTCCGAGCAACGCGCCACAGCACAACTCCATGCCGAACTCGTGCACGAACTCACAGGTCTCGAAGCGCTCCTCCCAGGTGTGTGTCGTGACGATGCTCGGGAAGAACGAGCGAGCGGTCTCGAGGTTGTGGTTGTAGCGGTGAACCCCGCCCTCGGCCAAGGCTTGCGCTTGGCTACGAGTCAGTATCCCGAGACTTGCGGCAACATTAAGTCCGGTCTCGCGCCTGACCAACTCGGTGGCCTCCAGAACGCGGTCGATGAGCCGCTGATCGGGTCCCCGTACCGCGCACACGATGCAGAACTCGCTGGCGCCGAGCTCTTTCGTCTCGCGCGCTGCGGCGAGTATCTCGTCGAGATCCAAAATGGGGCTCGGGCGCACAGGCGAGTCGGAGAAGCGGGACGACTGAGAACAGAAGTGGCAATCCTCCGGGCATCCTCCGGTCTTGGCCGAGAGAATGCCTTCGACCTCGACGGTGGGACCGCACCGCTCGAGCCGTACTGCGTGAGCGGCTGCCGCGAGCGCCGGGGATGTCACTCGCGTCAAAGTCGCTGAGCACTGTCAGTTCTTCATGTGTGAGATCTCGACCCTCGTCGAGCAGCGCGTGCTCGACGGCGGCCAGGATGCTGCGCGTCATCGATCCTCCAGTTTCAGGTGAGCCAGCAGGTCCTGCGGACTCGTCGCGACATCGAGCCCATCGACCTCGGTGAGCCAGTTGCCGTTTGCAGCGTGCAGCGTATCCGCCGGATTGAATCGGTTGAGAAACACGACAGTGGGGAGCCCATCGAGTGCCATGGCTGCGAGACGCACAGAGTTGATCGTGCCGAGGCCCGCACGACTCACGAGCACCACAAGGTCGGCCGCCAGCGAATGAGCAAGGTCGACCGAGTCTCCATCGTGCGCCAGTGGAGAGCACGCTCCGCCGACTCCCTCGACGAGAGCGACTCCCTCACTCGGAAGATTCATCTCCGCGACGAGCTCGTCGAGTTTGAGCTGTGGACCCCCGAGCGCGTCGGCCGCCATCGGTGGCGCCATCGCCAGGGGGTAGCGACGGTGACCTGGACACACTGCGATCGGGTCCTCACCACTTGCCTCCGCCAGGATGTCGGCGTCCGTGGTGCGTTCTCCCGGGTCGAAGGACTGAACCGGCTTTCGAATGACCACAGGCGCTCCTCTGTCCTGGAGCGCGAGCGCCAGCTCGACGGTCAGCCACGTCTTGCCGACCTCCGTGTCGGTTCCGGTCACCACGATCGTCATGTCAGGCAAGGCCCACGACCTCCTCGAGCGCCGTGCGCAGCGAGATGAGCTTGCTCGTCGGTGTGGGCCGCGCTCAGAGCGACCCGCAATCTCGATGTGCCCGGCGCGACCGAAGGAGGCCGAATCGCCGGGACGAACATGCCCCGCTCGAGGAGCGCGGCAGACGCTTTCATCGCCTCGTCCTCATCGCCAATGACGAACGGGACGATGGGGGACGGGTGCCCTGGTGCGATGAGCTCGACGAGAGTTCGTAGCCGGCTCCTGAGCCTCTCGCCTTCTTCCGAACGAAAGAGGTTGACGGCTGCGAGCGCGGCTCCAGCATCGGCCGGCGAGCACGCGGTCGTGAAGATGAAAGGGCGGGCCCGGTTGATCAACAGATCGATGAGCTCGCGGTCGCCTGCAACGAATCCACCCATGGCCCCGAGGAACTTGCTCAGAGTGCCCACGCGCACGACATTCGCTCCTTCGAGATCGATATCGAGGGCCGAGCACGGCATGTGCTTCGTCCACAACGAGCAGCGCGCCGTGAGAGTGGCACAGCTGGGCGAGCTGGCTCACGTTGGCCACATCGCCGTCCATCGAGAACACGGTGTCGGTGACGACGATGCTTCGTCCGGCCCGAGCAAGCCCTTGATCCAGCGCGTCGTAATCGAGATGGCCGAATATCTCAACGCTGGCCGAGGCCATCCGGCAACCGTCGATGATGCTCGCGTGGTTTCGCTCGTCGGAGAAGATCGTTACGTCATCTCTTCCCAGCGCGGTCAGTACTCCGGTGTTGGCAGCGAAGCCATTGGGGAAGAGAAGGGCCGCTTCGGTGCCCTTCCACCGAGCAAGAGCGAGCTCGAGCTGCGAGTGGACGGGTCGGGACCCGGCGATCAACCGGGCGGAGCCCGAACCCGCGCCCCAACGATCGAGGGCCAGCCGCGCCCCCTCGATCACCTTCGGGTGCGCTGTCAGCCCGAGGTAGTCGTTGGACGCGAACGAAACAACCGAGTCCGTGCCGAGACTTCCGCTCGGACCCTTCAAATCCAGATCTCGGATGCCGCGCCAGCGTCCCTCGGCGCGCGTCGCGTCGTTCTGGGTCGAGACCCACTCCGGCCAGCTCATGCCTTTGTCGTCTCGGCGATCGCGTCGCGAAGCGTGTGCACCACACGCTCGACCTCGTCCTCGGTGATGGTCAGTGGAGGCATGATCACGACGACGTCGCCCAACGGCCGCAACAGGACACCTCGCTCGACGGCAGCGGCACAGACGCGCCGGCCCACGCGATTGGCCGGCTGGAGCTCGACTCCGCACATCAGACCCTGGATGCGAACGTCTGCGACCACTTCGAGAGGAGCGATCTCGCTGTCGAGAAGCGCACCGAGCTGAGCAGAACGAGCGCGCACGTTGTCCAGAACGTCCCATGTGCGCAACAGCTCGATGTGCTTCAACGCGACTGCGGATGCAAGCGCGTTACCCGAATAGGAGTGCCCGTGGTACAGGGTCTTGGGGCCGAGGTCGTCCCCCAGAAACGCGTCGTAGACGCGTGGGGTGGCAGCGGTAGCCGCCATCGGGAGGTATCCGCCGGTAAGGCCCTTGCCAATGGCCATGAGGTCGGGGGAGATGCCGCACTGCTCGCTGGCGAAGAGTGCGCCGGTCCGCCCGAAGCCGGTCGCGACCTCGTCGCAGACGAGCAACGCACCGGTCTCCCTGCAAGCCTCGGCGAGCATCCCGAAGTCCTCTGCCGGAGCCATTCTCATGCCGGCGGCACCCTGAACGAGCGGCTCGACGACAACGGCTGCTAGGTGATGAGCGTGCTCGAAAATCAACTTGGTGGCGATGGTCAAGCAAGCGGGGTCGTCGAATCCGGGGGCACGCACCACGGGGAAGCGCAGCTCGTCGAACAAGTCGGTGCCGAACCCGCCGGCCCCGACCGACAGGCTCCCTACCGTGTCGCCGTGGTACGCATCGCCGAATGCGAGGTAGGAACTCCGCTCCGGCTCGCCGATGTTGACCCAGTATTGGAATGCGATCTTGAGTGCCTGCTCGACAGCCGCCGCTCCATCCGACGCAAAGAGGAAGTGTGGCTCGTCGACGGGCACTATCTGGGCGAGGGCCTCGGCGAGCTCGATCGTCACGCGGTTTCCGTTACCCAACATGGTGGAATGAGCTATTCGGGCGGCCTGATCGGCCAAGGCCTGGTCCAGCTCGGGGACACCGTGCCCGAGCGTCGTCACCCACAGAGAGGAAATGGCATCGAGATAGCGTCGACCTTCGACATCTATGAGCTCGCGGCCTTCGCCGCGTTCGACGATCACGGGCGCGTTGTCGGCGTAGGTGGCCATCTGGGTGAATCCATGCCACACCACCGCTTGGTCACGCTCGATCCAACTGCTCATATGACCGAGACCCTAAGACACTCGGAATGCAGGGCCATCCCACTGCGAGAGCTCGGCCACTAACCGAATGGATTTCCTGTTCGACCTCGCAGGTCCCGTCGCCCTGATCATCGTGTTCGCCGTCGCAATGGCTGAAGGCGGGCTATTGATTGGTCTGTTCCTTCCGGGAGAAGCGCCGCTGATCATCGCGGGCGTCCTTGCCTATCAGGGCCGCGTGGCCCTCCCCGCGGTGCTTCTCGCTGCGGGTTTGGGGGCCGTTTTGGGGGATTCGGTGGGGTACTGGCTCGGCCGTCGCTACGGAAGCAAGCTCGAGTCAACAAAGCTCGGTCGAAAGATAGGGGAGCAGCGCTGGGAGAAATCCCGGACCTACGTGCGCGAGCGAGGGGGCAAGGCGGTGTTCCTCGGCCGTTTCGTCAGCATCTTCCGCACCCTCGCGCCTCCAGTGGCTGGATCGGCGCACATGCCTTACAGGCGTTTCCTCGTGTGGAACGTGCCGGCGGCTGTGATATTCGCCGTCGGGCTGGTGATGGCGGGCTATCTCGCGGGATCGAGCTGGCATCTCGTCGAGGACTACCTCGGTCGCGCGAGCCTGGTCATTGGCATCGTGGTCGTGGTGCTGGTCGTGGTCGTCATCGGTGCTCGTTGGACCGCCGCCAACTACCCTCGTATCCACAATCGGGTCGAACTTCTGCTCCAAAGGCCGCGAATCAAGTCACTGCGCGAGCGCTACCACAGGGAGATCGGATTCTTAGCTCGTCGTTTTGACCCCGGAGCGCGCTTAGGGCTTTCGGTCACCATTGGTGTCGGAATCGTCTTGATCATCGGATTCGCGTTCGGCCAGATCCTCGATGAAGTCCTCGAAGGGGAAACCGGGTTCGTCGACGGGCCGATCTTGCGCTTTCTAGCCGACCATCGATCTCCTGAGGCCACCGCAATCATGCGTGGCATCACGTTCTTCGGAGGAACGATTGTCGGCCTGGTCATCTTGACTACGGCGATGGTCGTGAACCACGTGAAGACCGGCAGGCTTCGTCAGTCTGCCTTCCTGGCGTTCTGCCTCGTCGGCGCGCTCGGTTTGTCGCCGCTGATCAAGTTGATCGTTCAACGTCCCCGGCCGGAGATCTCCCCGGTCATCGATGTCGGTGGCTACGCCTTTCCAAGCGGGCACGCCACGACGTCAATGATCGTGTTCGGAGCGCTGGCGTTCGTGCTTACCCGGCGACTCAGCTGGGGGGTCAACGTCTGGATCTGGACGGCGGCGGGAACGGCGGCCTTCCTCATCGGTTTCTCCAGGCCGTATCTGGGCGTCCACTGGCCTACCGATGTCGTCGGTGGATGGATGTTGGGATCGCTCTGGCTGGCCCTCGCGGCGGTCGTCACCGAGATCGCGTGGGAGGTGGGTGCGCCGCGCTCGGAAGACGCTGCGGCCGAGCGCGGCTCTGAACCCAGTACTACGAGAACGCGATGACGCGGCAGGGCCCGCCCGAGCCCTCTTCCCACGGAATGACGCCGATGAACGCCGTTGCTCCACGCGGTCTGAGTTCCCCGAGGTTGTTGAGGTTCTCGATGCCGAAATGATCGGCGCCAAGCCATCTCACGTGCACCTCGAACGTCGTCGAGTTACCGGGATCGAGACTCAGCGTGTCGACACCGATGGCGCGCGGGGAACGCTTGTCGAGCAGCCACTCGACCGCTTCGATCCCGAAACCGGGGAAGTGGTAGGTCCCTGCCGAATCGGCGTTCTTGTAGGCAGCCTCGTCGGGAAGCTTGTCCGCCCAACCCGAGTCCATGAGCACGGCGGCGTGCTTCGGAATGCGACCGTGCTTGCGCTCGTATGAAATGAGATCGTCGGGCGTTACCTGAGCGTCCGGATCCCGCCGCGCTTTCTTCGAGATGTCGATGACCGCGACCGGGAGCATGAGCTCGTTCGGCTTGATCTCGGGAGTCAATCGTCCACCTGCCACGAAATGCCCAGGAGCGTCCATGTGAGTGCAGGAGTGCTCTCCGAAGGTCCACTCCTGCCCGTAGAAGCCGTTGGCGGGGATCGTCGTAGTCGTCCTGCGGCTCGGCTCTGCACCGGTGTACATGGGGAACCCGGCAGAAAACGTGTGGGTCAGGTCGACCGCTCTGTGCCGATTGCGGCTTTTCCCTCGTCCACTTGCTAGAGCAGTCGATGGCAGCAGCGTTGACGTGACGCCGGCGGCACCTGCAGCACCCGCGGCGGCAAGGAACGAGCGGCGGCTGACACCCTCGGTGCGCGTCCGCTCGGCGACCTTCTCAACGGTACCCGGAAGACACATGGAACCCCCCCTAAAGTCGTTCCCGATGGCCTGGTTCGCCCACGCTAAACCGGCAGCATGGTCGCTAACAAGAAGAATTTTCCGGGCGCGCGCGATAGGGGGCGGAAAATGTCGTGCTTCGTCGAGCGACTAGAGTTGTTGTCTTCTTGGCGGCGTGGCCGAGTGGTTTAGGCAAGGGCCTGCAAAGCCCTGTACAGCGGTTCGATTCCGCTCGCCGCCTCTACCGTTAGAATGTCGGACCTCTGGGGCGTTAGCTCAGCGGGAGAGCACTTGCTCGACAAGCACGCCTGCCAAGCGGCGTCGTGTAGCCTCGACCGTCGTTACTGACGGGCGATTAGCTCAGTTGGCTAGAGCACCGCCTCGACAAGGCGGGGGTCACTGGTTCGAGTCCAGTATCGCCCACGATCCGGAGGTATCGAGTCCGTGCACTATTTGTCGGATTAAGGCAGACCGTGCTTTCTGTCGCTCCTCGCGTTCTTCTTCGAGCCTGCCCCTATCTCAGGTGCGAGGCCTCAAGGGCCGGAGGTTAGCGGCCACCCTCGCAAGAGGCCCCGCATGGACCTTCTCAGGCTAATGGCTGGCCGAGCCCGAAACACAAGAGGTCCCATACGTACTTAGAGCCCTTGCAAATGTGCCAGTTCCATCTCCGAAGAAGTGAGGGGGGCCCCACATCTAGCCGCCAACGGCCGCCTATCCGCATCGGTGGACGAGCGCGACGTTGTCCTCTGTCTCCGGGCGGAGTATCGCTCCAAGAGTGGCTCGACGCCTTCACTCTCGCAAGCGGAACGCCGCACCCCGCCCCAGCTGGGTGATGACTTCGAGTACTTCGAGCGACCAGGTGGGCGGATTCTCAGCGTCGGCGGGCGACCCGTACAGCGGTCGGCGGAATGGATGGGTCTCGATTCTGCGTCTGGGATGGGCACGAAGGAGATGGGATAGAGGATGTTGAACGCCGGATTTGCCTACATAAACGTTTACCTGCGACCTCGGGGTTCGCGAGCACCCTGCAGGCTAGGACTGAATCGCAAGCCAAACGATCGCCAGAAACAAAACGCTCAGCACGATGAGCGCGATATGCCAACTTCTAATTCGACTCGACGGAATGCGGTGCTCTGGGCCCGTCATGCTTCCCTCCCGACGCGTTTCGCAGGCACGCGTCACCGCCGCCTAAGAAGGTGGGTTCTGCTGCCGCCCTTGGAGCTGGAGTGAACAACCCGCCTTAACCTGCTCCCGCCAACCCTTTTCGGGGGATGGGCCGCATGCTCGACGCAGATGGCAGCGGGAGATTCGGTTGTCCGCCCCGTAAGCACGGTCATCTCGGGCACATCAGGAAAGCGGCAGGCAACAGAGCCGACGGTCAAAGCTACTGTGACGCAACCGACCCCCTGTCAAGCGAGGTTCCCATTCCACCGGTCGGCTCGACGAAGTCATAGGTAAAACTTCCGTCGTTCGATAGCGTAAGGAACAAGACGCCCAGCTTCTGATGGATGCAGCGCTGCACCTCTGGCGTGGGTATTCTCTCGGGCGAGCAGTAGTCGTCGGGCATCTTGCCTCCGCCCGTCCCCACAAGGAAGAACGGAACGTCTTTGAATCCCCGGTTGTAGATGTGATCGTGCGAGTAGAGAATGACGTCCGCACCCTTCGCAACTGCGTCCGCGTACAGAGGTCGTCTGTTGGTGATGTCATCGTGATCTGATGCCTGCGCGTATGGATCGTGGTGCCATATGAAAACCCGGTGATCGGTTGTGTTGGGAAGACCTTGCACAAAATTTCGTGCGCCTGAGATGGAATTAGAGTCAACCGATACAACCCGCCACGCGCCGAGGTCTCTCTCGTAGTGTCGGGGAATAGAGGGGCCGGGGGCTGCACCGTCGAAGTAGGTTGAATACCCCGACCCAAACGTGTCGTGGTTGCCCGTAGCCGGATAGGTTTTCGCCTTGAAGGCGCCCCATCGCGGCTGATACCAGGTCTTGAACATCGACAGGCTTCCGGTTGGGTACTGTGCGTCGCCCAGGGTGAAGACACGACTAGGGTCGCGACTTCGAATCAAGTCAGCAGTCCTCGTACATCTTGCCGCTAATGCAGAGGTGTCCCCACAGATATCGCCTGCCGCGGCCACGGTTATTCCTGTGGCTGACGCTGCTTCCGCTTCCGACTCAACGACTTCAATAGCAGGAGTGAGGGCAGGAGTGAGGGTCAGGATTGCCGTTGCGATTACAAACGCTCCCGCCAAACTCGTTTTCTTTTTGTCCATCCTGTTCCTTTCTTGGGCGTTGCAGTTGGAGTTGCATGCCAAAATCGGAGATCGTGAACTGCAATTACTTGTTGCGGAATGATTCGCTAGGAGTGCCCAGTTTGCGAGAGTGTAAACGGGTCGCGCCGGATCGCGATCAGAAGACGGGGCGTCAGGCTCACTCCTTGAACAAAAGAAAAGCAGCGTGCGAAGCACCATGCGGCAGGACTCCCAAGATTCGGATCACTCTCAGGAGCAAGAAAAGGAAAGGGAGACCGCCCCTAATGTCTCCCTCGCATCCGAGTGCCCTAAGGAACCGAAGATTGTTTCGTCGAAGCGTGGTTGGTGTCCTGGAGCAGGAGCTCGTACGAGCAGACGCTTGGTCAAAACTGTTGTCGCTCAGGCATGCCGATGAGTGCTAGTCGCAAAGCCCTAACCTGCTCCTCCCTTCGCAATCCAACGGTTGATCGCATTGGGGCAGGTGTCTAAGCGCCTCGCTACCTCGGACTCGGTGATTAGTTCTCGATCATCCACACGCTACAGCGTAGCTAAGTCCGGTCCCAGAGACGCGCCTCAGTCTACCTCTACCACGGCGCGTAGACCGTGGGACGAAATCAAGAAAGCCGAGGTGGTCGAGGGGTTCATCGCGGACCTGCTGGCAACGCGGAAGCCCGCGACGGCGAGCAATCGCTATCGCGCCCTGCAGGCGTTCTTCGGGTGGTGCGTGCGCGAGTCCGAGATAGAGCAGTCACCCATGGAGACGATGCGACCGCCCTCCGTTCCCGAGACGCCCGTTCCGGTTCTGAGCGATGATCAGCTCCGCGCGTTGCTCGAGTCGTGTGAAGGGAAGACCTTCGAGGACCGGCGCGATATGGCGATGATTCGACTTTTGCTCGAAACTGGGATGCGCCGCGGGGAGCTCGCGGGCATGTCGATTGTCGACGTCGACTTCGACTTCGAGTTGGAGGTCCCTCTGGTTAGTCGCCAAGGGCAGCAGACCGCGCGCTCGCCCGTTTGGCAAGAAGACCGTTGTGGCCTGCGCACCTCGCCGACCACGCGCCTCCGGCGGTCAAAGACGAATCTTGAAGGTCCTCCTCGACGAAAACTTCCCGGGAGGTTGGGGGCCAGGTTGCGACCACTCAAACGTCTGACGCAACCTCGGCCTACCTGAAGGCTGGAATTGAAGTCATCGTTTTGTTGCCCTTGGAGTAGTTGATACGCCTCACGCTATCTACGCAGCTTGGCAAACCTTCCCGCGAGGAAAATTTGCCTTTTGTCACCCGATTGCATGAGTACCCCCCCTACTGCACCTGAGGTAAGAGAGGTACGGGTGCATGAGTACCCCCCCTACTGCACCTGAGGTAAGAGAGGTACGGGAGCCGAATCGTGTCGCGTGCACGGTGTTCCCCTACTCTTTGGAGTCAAAGGCGGTTTGCGGGAGGAGCGCGTGGAGGAATCCGATTGCTCGATTCGGCTTGTTATTGCCGAAGGTCGGGCACTGTTCTGCGAGACAATAGAGATCGTGCTCGAAGCTGAGCCGGATATGCGCGTAGAGGCCCTTGCCAACGAGGGACATAGCGCCCTCATGTTGTCCGAGGAGTTGAAACCTGATGTGCTGGTTCTCGATGGGAATCTGCCTAACGGGGATGGCCTCGAGATGACCACCGCTATCAAGAAAAGCCTGCCGACTACGCGTGTTTTGTTCCTCGCCGAGGAGTCCGATGACGAGCTGGTGGACGCATCCCTGCATGCCGGAGCCGACGGCTACGTTACCAAGGATGGCACGCTCGACGATTTCATCGAGGGCATCCGCACACTTGCTCGAGGAGAGCAGTTCATCCCACCGACCATGTTGGGCGGGGTCATCGAACGCATGTTGCGGCGGCACGCCGAACGCGAGGAAGCTCTGAGGCTGACCGCCCGCCTGACTCGCCGCGAACGCGAGGTCCTTTCGCTTATTGCTCAGGGATTCAACTACGACGCGATCGCTCAGGCCCTGGTCATCAGTCCCGAAACGGCCCGCACGCACATACAGAACATGCTTGGCAAACTCCAGGTGCACTCAAGGGCCGAAGCAATCGAGTTCGTCCAACGTCACCAGCCGTTGCCGAGTTTGCTCGAGGTCGAATCGTGACGTCCGCCCGCCGCCACGGATATTGACAGGGCGAACTGGACCGCCTGGTCTGGGCGGACTCATTCACGGTCGATCTCGATGGGTTCGCGTACGAGTTACGGAGCACGTCGGCGGAGTTCGTCCGGTCCGCCGCTGGGGTGCTGCACCTGCCGATCGCCCGTCGAAATCCGGACCTCGTCTTCTCCGCCGTGTTGCGACCCACGCCAACGAGTGGAACACCCGTTCTCTCTCTTTATGAGGGGTGTCGGGCGATCGTCAGCACTCTTTCGACAGAGACCCTGTTGGCGTCCTTTCTCTCGGAGCTGAGAGGACGTGCGCTGAGCACCGCTGGAGATCGGCTCTACCTGAAGGCCCCTGCGGTCCAGTCGAACGGACATGGCCTGATACTTCCTCCGTCGGCAGCACGCGGCCTCGCCCGCTTCGAGCGGGCTTCGTTGCGTGCCGGGATCGAGCTCACTTCCGTCCCCGCGGTCGTCCTCGACCTGAAGAAGGGACGACCAGTTCCCGAGTTAGCCACGTCGGGCAATGGGGCCAGCGGCTCGTCCACGAAGACGCTCGACGCGATTGCCGTATTTCCAACATCGGACGGGGCACTCCCATCTCGCGCAGAAGTGTTGTTCGAGCTGGCACAGCACGCTCCTAATCTGCGAAGCGTGGGTGAAGCTGGGCTAGAGGCTCTGGGGACGTTCGTGGAGTCGACCGAACTCGTGGAATGGGACGAGAGTCGCCCCACACAGGCGTTGGCGCACCTCGCCGGCAAACTGGTCGTCAGCGAGAGGGCTGGCTGAACGGAAGAGCCCGCCGGAGCAAGGCAGCGGCGTCGAGCGCGTCTCGGTAACCGAGACGCCATGCCCTCCAGTCCGTCACCGCTCTCGACAACAGCTCGAAAGTCTCCGAGCGCCTCTCGTGACCTTCGAAACAACGCTCGAGCAATTCAGGAACGACTACGGAGGACGGAATCGGCTTCAGATCTAGAGCGGAGCCTCGCTCCGGCGCTTGCGCTGGCGAAGCTGCTGGTCGACGCGGGAGCCGAGGTCGTCGGATACGACCCGTTTGTCAACGAGCTCGCAGCGTCGGAAGTCCCCGGACTAGAACAACAATCGAGAGCATCCACGGGGCCCTGGATGGCGCTCACTGTGCCGTCCTGTGCACGGAATCGGACGAATTTCGCACTCTCGACATGAGCTCGGCTCTCGGCTCGCTCCGCAATTGCGTTCCGATCCATGATCGACTGCCGCAACCTGATGGTTTGCTGTCGTTTGTGCAAACGCACAAGTGCCCGTTCGTTGAGAAGACATACAGCAGCGGGACGATGGAGTTCGGCACGCCTGCCCGTAGCGTGAACTGGAAAGATGTGTCCGCGTACGAGGGACATTTCTGTCCCACAACCTTGGCGGAGGATCTTTTTTTGACTGTACTAGTAACCGGCGGCGCGGGCTTCATCGGATCGAATCTGGTCCGCGAACTGGTAGCGCTCGGAGAACACGTCGTGGCGTTCGATGATTTGTCGACCGGCTCGGCCCTCAACCTCGAGGGTGTCGGCGGCCGCCTCGATCTCGTCATCGGTGACGTCAGAGACGCCTCCGCGGTGAGAAGGGCCACGCGCGGCGCAAAGGCCGTGTTTCACCTAGCGGCGCTCGGCTCGGTCGAGCGTTCGATCGGGGATCCCTTCACCTCTCATGCCGTGAACGTCGACGGGACCCTCAACGCGCTTGTAGCGGCACGCGAGGAGGGGACCGAAAGATTCGTCTACGCGTCGTCTTCGTCGGTATATGGCGACACTCCGATGCTGCCCAAGGACGAGACCATGGCGGTTTCCCCGCTGTCGCCCTACGCGGCATCCAAGCTGGCGGGAGAGTCCTACTGTCGGGCTTTCTACCGGTCCTACGGCCTGGGCACCGTGTGCCTACGTTTCTTCAACGTCTTCGGTCCACGACAAGATCCCGAGTCTCGCTACGCGGCCGTGATCCCGCGCTTCATCACGGCCATCAACAGGGGTCGCGCTCCAGAGATCTACGGCGACGGACATCAGAGCAGGGACTTCACCTACGTGGACAACGTGGTGCAAGCATTGATCCAGGCGGCTTCGGCCTCCGGACCCGCGCTTGGCGAAGCCATGAACGTTGCGTGCGGTGGACGGATCTCCCTCCTCGAACTGGTAAGCGAACTGAACACCGTGATGGGTGCGAGCGTCCAACTGGTTTTTCGCCCCAAGCGCCGGGGGGACGTGGCCCATTCCGAAGCGGCGATCGATAAGGCTCGGCGGTTGATCGGTTACTCACCCTCGATGACCTTTTCCGAAGGGCTGGCGATGACCGCCGACTGGTTCACCTCTCGGGAAGTTGGACCGATGGCAGCGGCCCCATGAGCCCGCAAAGGGTCTCCTGCGACATAACGGAGGAAATGGTGGTGACTGAAGATCCACAAGAGAAAAGGCCCCCGCCTTAGCGGGGGCCTTTTTTATTGCTGACTTTTCTCTACTGGCCGATCAGGTCGGATGCGGGGCCGAGCGAAACGAAGTCGCCCTCGGCGTCGTCCCACTCGTAGACCCAGATGTCCTCGGGCCCTCCGACGAACTCACCTGTGTCCTCCCAGGTGTAGGTCTTCGCCACGCCTTCAATGGCATCGGCATTCTGGAAGTACTCGACGACGTGGGCGCGGACCTCTTCGATGTCCTCGTCACCGTTCAGCTCTTTCAGCGCCTCCACGATGATGTTGGTGACGTCGAACATGTCGGCGGCGAAGGTGCCTGGGGCATTCTCACCGTACTCGGCCCCCATGCCCTCGACGAATGTGGCCGCAGCTTCCTGCTTGTTGGGATCGGTGCAGGGACAGGTCACCTGGGCGCCTTGAGCTGCATCGCCCGCAAGCTCGCCGAATGACGGGTCCTTGGATCCGTCGTCCGAGAGGAACTGAGCTTCTACGCCTGCCTCAGTGAGCTGAGCGAGGAGCGGTCCCGCCTGTGGCGTGTAGCCCCCGTAGAAGACGATGTCCGGATCGACGTCGCGCACCTGCTGGACGACGGACGAGTAGTCCGTCTCCTCGGGGTTGATGATGAACGGACCCTCGGCGTTCCCGAGATTCTCGAATACAGCGTCGGCAAGGCCCTTCGAGTAGTCCTGGTTGTCGTGGACCACAGCGACAGTGCCCCCGCCTAGAGCGTTGGCGATGTAATCGGCTGCCACCTCACCCTGGATGTTGTCCGGAGCAACGGCTCGGAACCAGGTCTCGTAGTTTTGCTCGTCGATGGTCTCGTTCGTCCCGGTTCCGGTGATCAACACGCCGGACTCGCTGAAGATCTCGCCAACGGCGAGCGTCTCACCCGAGAAGTAGGGACCGGCTACAGCAACCAGTTCTTCGTTCTCGACCAAGGCTCTGCGCGAGAGGGGGGGCCTGGTCGGGGTTGCCCTGGCTGTCCTCCTCGACGAGCGTTAGCTCGCACGGCACGTCGCCGGCCTCGTTGGCCTGGTCGACAGCGAAGGCGACACCGTCACGGATTGGCCCGCCGAGTGATGCGAAGTCTCCCGACAGAGCCCCCATGGTCCCGATCGCCCAGCTGCAGTCGATCTCTTCCTCTCCACCTCCGGCGTCGCCGCCGTCATCATCGTCGCCACCGCAAGCGGCGGCCACCAGTGCCAAGGCACTTATCAGCGCCATCAGCAACAGAAACTTGTTCTTCTTCATTGGCCCCCCTAGGGCTCATACGACAGAACCGCTCTCTCAGTAGAGAGCGGAGGTGGTGGAATGGTATGTCAGTCCCTACGAGTTTAGTAGTAGCTCAACCAACTTTACAGGGGCCAGTCGGGTCAATCAGAGCCCGTTTCGTCCGGTTCGATAGCAATGTCAAGCTGTGCATGCGCCCGCCGCAGAGCGGACTCGACCTCACTGGGCTCGTCTGCCGAGGCGAACAGAAACCCGAGGTACCGATCTCCCTCGGGCAGAGGCACCACGGTCTGACCGTCCGGGATGGTGATCTCGAGCCCCTCGATTCCCGGCAGAGCGCGCGCTCGCTCGACGTGGCCGATCCCCACGAGCCTGCCGCGGGCCGGAATCGGGATCATCATCACGCCCGAGGCGCGGTCCTCGAGTTGCCGCTCGTCGATTCCGAGACCGAGTGCGTGACGGAGAATCAGCTCCTCGAGGCTTACTCCCGCGCCGAATCTCAAGGCACGCGAGCACAGCCCGCCGATGGAGCGCGCTGCGACTTCCAGGACGTAGATCCCACGCTCGTTGATTCGAAACTCGGCGTGGACCGGGCCCTCGTCTAGGTCGAGGGCCTTTAGGGCGAGCATGAGCTCAGCGTGGATGCGCTGCTGGATGTCGGGGGCGAGGCGTGACGGCGTGACGTAGATGGTCTCCTCGAAGTAGGGGCCTTCCAGGGGGTCAGGTTTGTCGAAGATCGCCAGGACGTTCGTGGCCCCACCGCTGATCAGTGCCTCGACTGCGACCTCGACGCCTTCGACATAGCTCTCGACGAGGATCTCCGAGGAACCGGCGATGTTCCTGATGCGCCGGGCGGCGGCAAGAGCCTCGGGCAGCGAGTCGGCCCGAATCACTCCCCGGCTGGCCGACAGATGCAGTGGCTTGAGCACGCAGGGGAGCCCGACGGAGTCGACGGCCGCTTCCACGCCATCGTCGTCGGTGGTCAGGGCAAAGGAGGGTTGGGCCATGCCGGCGGCACTCAACCCCCGCCTCAGGAGGTGCTTGTCGCGGGTTGTGGCAACCGCTGCAATAGAGGAGTGGGGCATTCCAAGCCGTTCGGCCACGGCGCTCGCGGCCAGAACCCCCTGATCGTCGACCCCCAGCACGGCATCGAAGGGGAGTCGCTCATGCAGGGCGATGAGCCGGTCGGCCGCCTGATTAGGGCGATCCAGCCTCACGACCTGGGCTCGGTCTCCCATCACCGCCTGAAGGGCCGAACGGCGGTCCGAAGCGACGATCAGGTCCAGTTCGAGAGCGCCCGCCGCGGCCACGAAATCAGTCGCCTTATAGGTCGAGCTGGGTATGAGGAGTACGACGCGGCGCATGGGTCCTATGATGACTCAGGTGGCGTCGAACGAGGGAAACGACGCCGGGGCCGGCCATACGAAGAAGCGCAGGTGCAGGACATGACAGATCCGGTAGTCAGCATCACCCCACGAGCGCGCGAAGCGGTGCTTCAGGCGCGCTCGGGCCAGGAGGAGTCCCACAATCTCGCCTTGTGGCTCGAGGTTGACGGCGATGACGGTGTCCAGTACCTCTACGACCTCTACCTCATGCACATTGACGAAGCGGCGCCGGGCGACGTCGTGCAACGCCACGATGACCTTTCGGTCGTGATTCCCCAGGCCTCAGTTGAGGCGGTGAGCGGAGCCACGATCGATCTCAGCGAGGATCCACAATTCAAAGGTTGGGTTCTCGACAATCCCAACAAGCCGCAACCGCGCGCGCCCTCCGGACCCATGATCGGAGAGGACAGTCTTTTCCGCCGGCCCGATGGCGGGCCTCCCGCGTCTCCTGCGATCGATGGTCCACCTCCCGATCTTTCCGGTGACGTGGCGCAGCGGGTGACGCAGGTGATCGAGCACCAGATCAATCCCTCGATCGCATCGCACGGGGGCCGAGCCGAGCTGGTGGCGGTCGAGGAAGGCACGGCCTTCCTGCGCCTCGGCGGCGGCTGCCAGGGATGCGCGATGGCGAGCGTGACCCTGACCCAGGGGATAAAGGTCGCGATCACCGACGCGGTCCCAGAGGTAACCGAGGTTGTCGATGTGACCGACCATCAGAGCGGCGACAACCCCTACTTCCAGTCATCGAAGAAGTAGGCGAGCGCTTAGAAAGAGGATCGTGTAGCTGGCGATCGCTGATTTCACACGATCTCGACACTTCGCGCAGGTTGACACCACATTGCCTCTCTAGACTCGACTAATGCAGAGCATCGTGGTGATAGAGGACGAGGACGCCATTGCCAACGCGGTCGCGGTCAGGCTGCGAGGCGAGGGCTATGACGTTTCGATAGCGTCCGACGGAGGGTCCGGCATCGATCTCGTCGAGCGTATGGCGCCCAACCTCGTCATTCTCGACGTGATGCTTCCCGGGATCGACGGTCTCGAGGTCTGCCGCCGGATCCAGCGCCACAAACCTGTCCCCGTGCTCATGCTGACCGCCCTCGACACCGAGACAGACCTGCTCGTGGGCTTGGGCGTGGGCGCGGACGACTACATGACCAAGCCATTCAGTCCGCGCGAGATGGTGGCGCGGGTAAAGGCGCTGCTACGTCGAGTGGACCGCTCGCAGTACTCGAACGAGAAGAAGGTCTCGGTGGGGGACGTCGAGCTCGATCCCGCAACCCGTCAGGTCAAACAGAGCGATCAGGAGATCCACCTCACTCCGACTGAGTTCGACCTTCTCTACAGACTCGGGGCTCGACCTGATTTCGTTTTCACGCGCGAGCAGATCCTGTCGGACGTGTGGGGGTACGAGGATGGCTTCGGAACCCGCACGATCGACAGCCACGTTGCGGCACTGCGCCGCAAACTCGGCGCCGAAATCATCAGGACGGTTCATGGGGTCGGGTACGCGACCGGGGAAGCACGATGAAGCGACCCCTTGATCGTTTCGGGTCCCTGAAGATCAAACTCGGGATCGTCATCGTCGCAGCGGTGGGCGTCACCGTCCTCGTCGTCATCGTCGGTGCCTGGGTCGGACTTCCTCTGCTTGTGTGCGGCGTCATCGCGGGGCTTCTGTCGCTCGGAATGATCCAGCTGTTGGCTCGCGGCATGACCTCACCGCTAAGAGACATGGCGTCCGCAACGCGCGCCATGGCGCGAGGCGAGTACGACAGGCGCGTCATCGAGTCGTCGCGCGATGAGGTCGGAGAGCTCGCGCGCGCCTTCAATCGGATGGCGGCAGAGCTCGCGGAAGTCGACCGCATGCGCAGGGACCTGATCGCCAACGTGAGTCACGAGCTCAGAACCCCGCTAACGGCGCTGCAAGCCACTCTCGAGAACATCGTAGATGGCGTGGCTCCAGCGGATCAGGCAACACTTCAAACGATGCATGCCCAGACACAACGACTGGGACGCCTGGTCGAGCAACTGCTCGATCTCTCGCGCCTCGAGTCTGGGTCGGTTCCACTCAACCTGCAGCCCTTCGCTGTGAAGCCGATGCTCGAGCAGACGGTGCGCGAGTCGAAACTCAGTCCGGATCGAGGCGACCGGATCGTGATCCGCCTCGCCGTCGAACCCTCCGACCTGGTAATCGTCGGGGATGCAGAGAGAGTGCACCAGGTAGTCACCAACATCCTGAACAACGCACTACGACACTCGCCCTCGGACGGCAGCATCGAGGTGATGGCCCGGACCAATTCCGACGGCGTGCGCATCGAGGTCTCCGATGAGGGGCCGGGGATCCCTGCAGAAGAAGCGGGCCGGGTATTCGAACGCTTCTACCGGTCGGATCAGGCTCGCACCTCGAGGGATGGAGGTTCCGGCCTAGGCCTCGCCATAGCGAAGTGGATCGTGGATATGCACGGAGGCGACATACGAGCGGAACCTCGCACGCCCCGCGGGTGCCGCATGGTCGTAACGCTTCCGAAGAGCCGCTTCGTGAACGAGGTCCGCGGCAAGGGCGGCCCGTCCGCGCCACTACCGATTGCAATCGCCGCTATCGCCGCGGGAGCGATCGCCGGTGCCTTGCTCGTCGATCTTCCCCCCGGCGCGAACTGGCCAATCGTCGCAAGCGTGATGTCGGTCTCGGTCCTGGTTGCCTGGCGCCGGACGCAGCCGGCTCATCTCCTGATCTTCGGAGCACTCAGCCTGGCGCTCATCTCTACCGCCCTTCATACGGCCACGGAATGGCAGCTCGCCGTCAACCTGTTAGTGGCTGTGGGCCTCGCTTCACTCGCGGTAGTTCCCGCGGGCACGTGGACCGAGCTTCTCGTCGCGTCCGGCTCGGCCTGGTGGCGCTCGCCGGGTGCCTTGGCGTGGTTGCTTCGATCGCTAAGCCGGCCCCGGCGGGAGCAGACGTCGGGGCCCCAGCCCGTGTTTAGAGGGCTCGCCCTCGGAGGTTTCCTGCTGATCGTTTTTGGAACTCTGTTCGTTTCTGCCGACGAGGCTTTCGCCCAGCTCGCCGATCGCGTGCTCGTGACACCCGACGTGTCTCTGGGACTCCTTCCCCTTCGACTCATTGTTGCCGGCGTGGTTACAGTCTTTGCCGCTGCTCTCGCCAGCTTTGCTCCCGCACTCGGGGTGGGCCGCGGCGGCCCCCTTGGACTGAGCGCAGACATCAGAGTCAAGGTCGCCGGGGGCAACCGCCGCTATCTGGGCCGGACCGAATGGATAACAGCGCTGGCGATGCTCGACGTCTTGTTCGCCTTGTTCGTGGTCGTTCAGATCACCGTGCTATTCGGCGGCCGCGAGCATGTTCTCGATACATCGGGGCTTACCTACGCGCAGTACGCGCGCTCTGGCTTCTTCCAACTCGTTGCAGTGGCCGCGCTAACTCTCTTGGTGCTCGGGTTCTTCGCTCGCTACGCTCAGCGGAGTCGAACGCGCGATCGCTTGATCTTGCAGCTACTGGGCGGTGCCCTTGTGGTCCTTACTCTGATCGTGCTTGCAAGTGCACTCAAACGTCTGGCCCTCTACGAGGAGGTCTTCGGGTTCACGCGGCTGAGGATTGCCGTTCACGCCTCGATTTTCTGGTTGATGGGAATGTTCTGCGTGGTGTCGGTGGCCGGTCTTCTTGGACGCGCTCGCTGGCTTCCGCGCGGAGTAGTGATCCTCTCTTCGATCGCTCTGCTCGTGTTCACAGTGATTCGCCCCGACGCTCTGATCGCTGAGCGTAACGTCGAGCGTTTTGACCGCACCGGAAAGATCGACGTCTCGTACCTTGCGGAGCTCAGTCCCGATGCCGTTCCCGAGCTGGCGCGACTGCCGGAGCCCGAGCGATCGTGCGCACTGGTCGACCTGAGGCACGAGCTCGCAGAACCGGACAGCTTGTGGGCTCTGAACTTTTCCCGCGACACCGCTCGCGACGTCTTGAGCAACACCCCAGAGAGCGCATCGTCGCTCGAGACGTGTCCCATTCGCTAGGAGGATCGAGACATGAAAAGCGCCACAATCGAATCGATGATCGTTGCCGATAGACAGTCTGGGATTCGTCGATGTGACGGAGACCTTTCAGCGGGCGATCAAGGACTCTGCCGTCACGGATGGGTGCGCGGTCGTCTATTGCCGACACACGACCTGCGGGTTGTTCATCAACGAATGGGAGGACGGCGCGCACGAGGACCTGCGCGGGCACCTCGAGCGCCTCATCCCCGTCAATGGATACTTCAAGCACGATGACCTCGAGCTTCGCACGCAGAACCTCCAACTGGGGGAGCGAGCGAACGGCTGGTCCCACGTCATGCAGATGCTTCTCGGAGGCACTTCTCACGCCATTCCCGTGGCCGCCGGTGAGCCGCTGCTCGGGAGGTGGCAGCGGTTGATCTTCGTGGAGCTTGACGAGCCGAGGGAACGATCGCTCCTGTTCCACGTCTTTGGCGGCTAGTCTGGTCGTGTGGACACTGAATGCGAGCACCTCGACCAGATAAAAGACGTCGTTCCTAGCTCCGAGGGCTGCGAGGAATGTCTCGCAATGGGGGATACGTGGTTCCACCTGCGGATGTGCCTCACCTGCGGCCGTGTGGCTTGTTGTGACTCTTCGAAGAACAAGCACGCCAGCAAGCACTTCCGAGCATCGAAGCACCCCCTCGTCGTGAGCGCACAGCCGGGGGAGGACTGGCGGTGGTGCTACATCGACCAGGTCTTCATCTGAGGTAGAGCCCGGGCCGGGGGGAACTTTTGACGCTCCTCGTTACGTCGAAGCCCCACGACGAGCGAGGAGGTCCCTGGTGATCGAGATGCGAGGCAAGGCGCGCTGGATGATGGTGGTTGTGGTCGCCCTGGCCGCGTCTCTGACGCTGGCTGCCTGTAACAGCTCGGACGACGGCGATGCTGCGGCCGATGGATCGGGTGGGGAGGCCCCCGCCATGGGTGAAGTCGAGGAGATCAGCGGCGCACGGAGATGGGGTCTGGCCTCGATGAGGGCAGCTCCGACTACAGGACCGCGGACTCGGGAGGCTCTTCCGGGCCGGGCGGTCTCGGTTCTCTCCAAGTCGATCTGACCGCCGACGACAGCGTCTTCGGGTCGCCCAAGGTCATCAAGGAGGGTCAGGTCGAGCTTCGAGTCGAGCAGGACACATTCGGAGATTCGGTCGACGAGGTAATCCTGCTGGCGAGACGCTTCGGCGGCAGCGTTCAGGCCACGGCTATCGACGACTCCGGCGAGGGCCGAGGCACGGTCATCGTGCGCGTTCCGTCCGATCGTTTCGAGGACACGCTGACCGAACTCGGGGACATCGGGCGAATCGAAAGTCAGTTTGTCGACACGCAGGACGTCACGGACGAGTTCGTCGATCTCGAAGCCCGCATCCGCAACGCACGGACGGCCGAGCATGTGCTTCTCAACCTGATGGACGAGGCAACAACCATCGCCGACACCATCCGGGTCCAGAACCAACTCGAACGAGTCCAAGAGAACATCGAACGGATGCGTGGGCGTCTGCGAGTGCTCGAGGACCAGACGTCGTTCTCGACACTTGCGGTGGACGTGATCGAAGAGGGAGCCCCCAAGGAGAAGGATCCGGAGGAGGCCGGCACGCTGATCAAGGCGTGGCGCGATGCGGTGGAGGGTTTCATGGGAGTCGTCTCCGGCGTGATCATCGCTTCCGGTGTGGTGTTGCCGGTAGCGTTCATGGCCCTGATCGTGGCGTTGCTGGTGAGACGGATTCGTCCCCGATTCGAGCAGGGACCAGAGCCTGAGGTGCAGACCTAGCCGGAGCGGCTTTCCTCGGATTCGGATTCCTCATCGGGCGCGTCGGTACCCTCGCCGCGTTTCGCCTTCTCCTCGGCAAGACGATCGCGCTCCTCAGGCGTCGTGGCCCGAAGGGAAAGGACGATCGCCACCGTGAGTGTCAACGCGATGACGCCGAGGGAGACCAGCGTCGGGATCTTGTAACCAGCGCCACCGAGCACCATCTTTATCCCGACGTAGACCAACACCGTGGCGAGACCCGCCTTCAGATAGATAAAGCGATCCATGACTCCGGCAAGCAGGAAGTAGAGGGCTCGCAGACCAAGGATCGCAAAGGCGTTCGAGGAGAACACGATGAACTGGTCCTGCGTGATCGCCAGGATTGCGGGTATCGAGTCGATCGCGAAGATGATGTCGGTTGTCTCCACCACCACCAGGACGGCGAACAATGGCGTGACCATGCGCTTTCCGTTCTCAACGGTGAAGAACTTTGCCCCGTCGTAGTCCTTCGAGATAGGCGCGAACCTTCGTAGCGCCTTGAGCACCGGATTCTTTTCTGGTTCGAGGTCCTCGTCCTGATGAAAGAACATCCGGATTCCGGTGCCGATCAAGAACGCACCGAAGACGTAGATCGTCCAGTGGAACTGCTCGAGCAAGGCTATGCCTGCGAAGATGAAGATCGCCCGGAAGACGAGCGCCCCGAAGATTCCCCAGAACAAGACGTTGTGCTGGTACTTCAGGGGAACGGCGAAGTAACTGAAGATCAACGCGAAGACGAAGATGTTGTCTACCGAGAGACTCTTCTCGATCAGATAACCAGTGATGTACTCGGTCGCTAGCGTGGAACCTTCGAGCCACCAGATAACTCCACCAAAGGTCGTCCCCATCACGACCCACACAAGGCTCCAGATCGCGGCTTCCTTAACGGTGACGGCGTGGTGGTCTCGGTGCAGGAAGAGGTCGATGCTCAGCATCGCGATGATGAAGGCGATGAAGGCGATCCATGCCCAGGTGGGTACGTCCACTTGCTCTTACCTCCGGCTATCCAATCGGTATCGACAGCCGAAGGTCTCTCCCGCCACTTGGGCCTGGCGACACCGGGCCGTCGATCCTGCGCCGTCGTGACGATGTCGCCCGTTTGGGATACTCCCCTTCGGAGTGTGCCCACGCTAGCAGATGTCCAACCCATAGCCTCGGCAGGTACGGCGATACGGTGTCCGGGTGAGCCAGCCCACGGCCCTGTCGTTCGGGGAGTCTGTCGTGGACATCTATCCGGATAGCAGAGTCGTGGCCGGATCACCGGTCCACGTCGCCGCGCACCTTGCAACGATGGGCTGGTCGGTCACGCTCGCGACCCGCGTTGGCCAGGACCCCGATGCCGGCAGGATTCGAGCGGTGCTCCGGCGCTACGGCATCTCCGAGATTGCTGTGGAGTCCGACCCATTGCTCCCCACTGGATCGGTGACCATCACCTTCGAGGGGGATAGTCACAGCTTCCACATCCACAAGCCCTCGGCCTGGGACTCCCTCGAACTACTGGAGATTCCGTCCGCGGACGTCGCCGTCTTCGGGAGCTTGATCGGACGGTCACCTGTCGCGCGCTCGGCCCTCGAACGGCTTCTCGAGCAGGATTTCGCGATGCGTGTGTTCGACGTCAACCTTCGGCCCCCCGACGTTCACGCCGAGGTCATCCGTCGAGGGCTCAAGGCAGCAACGATCGTGAAGGTCAGTCACGACGAGCTGGCCGAGGTAGCGCAGATCATCTCGGAACCTGCCGAGGCACGCTCGTTGTTCGACTACGGGCAGGACTTGGAGTGGCTCGCCGTCACAAAAGGGGCACTCGGCGCTGAGTTGTGGCATCGATCGGGCCGGTCATGGTCGCATCCCGCGGGCCGGCCAATGGTCACCGACACGGTGGGGGCCGGGGATGCCTTCACTGCCGGGCTCGTGAACGGTCTCTGGCGTGGGATCGCCGGAGACGAGGCGCTTGCGATGGCGGCCGCGGCCGCGGAGTCAATTCTCGGACAGCGCGGCGGGCTGCCGTCCATCGATGGTGGTTGAAGGGAGCAAGCCCGCTACGTATCGGCGCGCTTGTCGCGGAGCGACCTGACCAGGTCCGGGAGTTCCGTGATCTGGTCCTTGGACATGTATGCGTCCGCCCAGGTCGGTTCCTCATCGAGATACCCGGAGAACACGATGATGCGGGACTCGGGCGCGACGTGCCTGAGGACGTTGGCGGTCTGCTCCGCACTCAGCCCGGGCATTCGGAAATCGAGGATGATCACGTCTGGCTGCTCTTCCCCCGCCCGCCAGACCGCCTCCGACCCATTGGCCGCCTCTCCGACCACATCGAAGCCCTCGGCCTCGAACATCGCGACGAGGGCGAATCTCATGTCCTCGTAGTCATCGACGACGAGGATCCGCTGGCTCTTCGTGGTGGTCACGGCGACATGCTATTCGCCCGGCAACTTCTGGGAGTCGAAGGTCGCATGTGGGTCGCGGGCCGAGGCTCGGCCCGCCAGCCACACCGAGAACCGAAGAGCGATCGAGCCCGCGCTTCCCACAACGGCGGCGGCAACACGACCCGAGCGTGACTTGCCCGTCAAGGTGTCCACTGCGAGGCTGGCCACGGTGCAGGCGGTCGATGCTTTCCACAGGGTTCCGGAGAGTCCCTCTTCGTAGGGCCGGCCGACGCCCGCAACGCGGCCGCTTTCCTTCTCGACTGCCTTGGCGAGCACCAGCTCCGATAGTTGGGCCACGGTTCCGAGTCGCCTCACCGCGGTCAGCTCCCTCTCGTTGAAGTCACCCATTTCCAGAAGGGAGCAGGCCGCCCCCGTAGCGGATGCCACGAACAGCAAGGGCATGCTTCGACGACTCGCCCTCCAAACAGGGACGGCCGTCCCGGCCAGCAGTACCGCGGTGTAACCCGACAGGGGGAGTCCGATTGCCCCCGCTCCGAGTCCGGCAAGCTCTCCGAGCTTGCGCGGGAACCCACGCGAGCGAGACAACACTGCCGAAGCGGCGGACAGCCCACTCGCGGTCATGAGGATCCAGGAGCCGAGATTGAGCGGCGAGCGCGGCTTGAACACGCGCAGCATGTTGAGGAAGCGCTCGGGACGTCCGAGGTCGCTGATGAGCAGCGCCGAGCCGGCGAGCGTCCCGGCCGCGGCGATGTCGCGGCATCGCCTGACCAGCAGTTCGGAGTTGTCACCGTCCAGCACCTGGAGGGTTGCGCCGATGGTGGCAGCCGCTCCGGCCGCACCACCGACGTAGAAGTAAGCCGGAACCTCCCAGGTCCACACCGGCTCCTTGATGACGGGAAGCCCGTAGTAGGTCGTGCCCTCTTGTTCAGATGGGTTTGCCCGGTCGTTCACCGGTCGGTCCTGCTCGATATCACCGACAGGGCCGTCGCAGCCAACAGTGCGATCGCGCCGAAGGCCAGCGATCGCCAGGATTCGCCGACGTGGTTGGCGGGTGCCGAGGGCCTCGGCGGCAGGTTGTAGACCTCTGGGTCATCGACCAGAAGGAAGAACGCGTTGAGTCCCTCTGTACCGGGTTGGTCTTCTGCATCCGCTCCGTACAGGTACGCCTCGCCCATACCCATGCCGTGCAACTCGTCCACTCGGTGCCCGCGCTCTTACCTTCAGCTCCTCGAGCTCGCCGAACATGATGGACTCGGTGGGGCAGGCCTGCGCGCAAGCCGGAGTCATCCCTTCACGCTGACGGTCATAGCAAAGTGTGCACTTCCACGCCCTTCCGTCGTCCGCTCTCCGGTCGATGACCCCGAAGGGACACGCCGACACGCAGTATCCGCACCCGTTGCAGATGTCCGGTTGCACGAACACCGAGTCGAACTCGGTGCGGATGATCGAGCCGGTCGGGCAGGCCTCGAGACACCCCGCCTTGACGCAGTGCTTGCATACGTCGGACATCATCAGCCACGAGAGATCGCCCAGTCCGGTCGTCAGGCCCGTGAGCGGCACCGGGCGCTCGATGAACGCGACGTGCCGCCACGTGGAGTCGCCCAGGTTGCCCGTGTTGTCGTAGCTCATGCCGGTGAATGAGAATCCGTCGTCGGGAAGCTGGTTCCATTGCTTGCACGCGACCTCGCACGCCTTGCAGCCGATGCAGACGGTTGTGTCCGTGAAGAATCCGGTGGCCATCAGCTGGGTTTCCCGTGTTCTCGTGGTCATGATCGATGACCCTCTCGCCCCTCTGCGGTGCTGGCGGCCTTCTCGCGGTAATCGGTCGAGATCACGTGCGGGAGATCCCGTTCGACTGATTCATCGATCGGGATCTCGGGCGGCGATGATGTGCGATCGCGGCGCCCCGGACGTGATGTCGGCGGTAAGCGCCTTCGACTCCTGTATCGACACGTTCGGGTCGGCGGCGAAGCCGATGAGCTCGTTGGTGGCGTCGCCGGTGACGATGCCCTTGCTTCCCCAGTGATAGGGAAGGCCTATCTGGTGAACCTCACGCTGCCCGAGCCGCAGCGGCTTGATGCGATTCGTCACCAGGACGCGCGCCTCTATCTGGGAGCGCGCGGTTGTGATGGTCGCCCAGCCTCCGTTGGCGAGGTTGCGTTCCTTCGCAAGTTGCTCGCTCACCTCGCAGAACATCTCGGGCTGCAACTCGCTGAGCCACGACACCCAGCGCGACATCCCACCGGCGGTGTGATGCTCGGTGAGGCGGTAGGTGGTCACTACGAAGGGAAAGCGCTCGTCGTCGAAGGCCCTGTGGTAGCGGTTGTCGGGACGCTTGAACTCCATGCGTGCGGGATTGCAGTTCTGGCCGTAGAGAGCGTTGGCTACTACCGATTCGACCGGCTCGTAGTGGGCCGGCAGAGGGCCGTCCCGCAAACCTTCCGGCACGAACAGGCCGGCCTTCCCGTCGGTGAGCATGATGAAGGGATCGTCGCCGGCGAGCGCATCCTTGCCGCGCGCTCCCTTCTTCGGCCGGTGGGACGGGGGCCGGTCGGCGATGAAGTCCGCAACGTCTTCGCCGGTCCAGCGCCGTTCGGATTCGTCCCACCACACGTAGCGCTTGCGATCCGACCACGGCACACCATCGGGGTCTGCCGAGGCACGGTTATAGAGCAGACGGCGGTTGGCCGGCCACGCCCAGCCCCACTCGGGAGCGACCCAGGTCTGCTCTCGGCCCGGCTTGCGCCGCGCTGCCTGATTCACGCTTTCGGCGAACGAGCCCGAGTAGATCCAGCAACCGCAGGCAGTGCTCCCGTCGTCGGCCAGCTCGGTGAACCCCGCTACGGGTCCGCCGTCCTCGGTCCGGTAGCCGTTGATCTCTCGGAGCACGGACTCTGCTGCCGGTTCGTCGTGGGGGCCTTCCGTCGGGTAGTCCCATGTCAGATGCTTGATCGCTCGGTCGCGTTTCTTGCGCGAGCTCTTGTACAAGGCCTTTAGACGAAGACCGAGGTGGTACATGAAGTGCAACTCACTGCGCGCATCGCCTTTTGGCTCGACCGCCTTGTGATGCCATTGAAGTAGTCGCTGGGTGTTGGTGAAGGTTCCGTCCTTCTCGGTATGGGAGGCCGCGGGAAAGAAGAAGACCTCTGTCTTGATGTCTTCGGGTTTGACGTCACCGCTTTCGATCTCGGGAGCGCTGCGCCAGAACTCCGCAGTCTCGATGAGGTGAAAATCGCGCACGACCATCCAGTCCAGCTCTCTCATGCCTTTGCGTTGCAGCACTCCGTTCATCGAACCGACGGAGGGGTTCTCTCCCATGACGAAGTACCCCTTGAGCTTGCCGTCGGCCATCTCCGAGACCGTCGTCATATGGCTGTGGTCGCCCGTCAACCTCGGGAGGTAATCGAAGCAGTAGTCGTTGTCTGCCGTGGCTCGTTCTCCGAAGTAGGCCTTGAGCAGACTGACGATGTACTTGGGGAATTCGCCCCACCAGCCAGAGGGGGCCTGGTTGTGCTCGATGTAGTCGCCCAGGCTGACGTCCGATTCTGACTTCGGCATCGGCAGGTAGCCGGGAAGAAGGTTGTAGAGGGTGGGAACGTCAGTCGATCCCTGGATGGTGGCGTGACCTCGCAGAGCCAGAATCCCCCCGCCGGGCCGCCCGATGTTCCCAAGCAGCAACTGGAGGATTGCAGCCGTGCGGATGTACTGAACCCCGACGGAGTGCTGCGTCCAGCCGACCGCGTAGCAGAACGCGCTCGTCCGTTCCCGACCCGAGTTCCTCGCCAGCGTCGCTGCGACTTCGAGGAAGAGGTCATGGTCCACTCCGCAGATCTGGGACACGACCTCGGGCGTGTAGCGGCTGAAGTGCCGCTTGAGGATCTTGAACACGCAGCGTTCGTCCTGCAACGTGTCGTCTCGTCCCTTGAACTTCCATGAGGCCGTGTCGTATGAAGCCGACTCGGCGTCCCACCCAGAGAACAGACCGTCGAGGTCCTCCGTGTCCCGAAACTCGTCGTCGACGATCGAGCCCGCGTTCGTGTAGTTGACGACGTAGTCGCGGAAGTAGAGGTCGTTCGAAAGGACGTAGTTGATGATCCCGCCGAGGAACGCGATGTCAGATCCCGCGCGCAGCGGCACGTGGAGGTCGGCGACGGCCGAGGTACGAGTGAAACGAGGATCGACGTGGATGACCTTCGCTCCGCGACGTTTCGCCTCCATGACCCATTGAAAGCCGACGGGATGACACTCGGCCATGTTCGAGCCCTGGATGACGATGCAATCGGAGTTCGCGAGATCCTGCTGGAAGGTCGTCGCGCCGCCCCTCCCGAACGAAGTCCCCAGACCGGGGACGGTGGAGGAGTGTCATATGCGGGCCTGGTTCTCGATCTGGATGGCCCCCAGAGCCGTGAACAACTTCTTGATGAGGTAGTTCTCCTCGTTGTCGAGGGTCGCCCCGCCGAGGTGGGCAAAGCTCATGGTGCGATGCAGGGGTCGCCCGTCCTTTGACTTGTCCTCCCAAGTAGCGTCGCGGGCGGCCTTGACTCGCTCGGCGACCATGTCCATGGCCCGATCGAGTCCGATGGGACTCCCAGTGCGTGCCGTGGGGCTTCCGATAGAGAACCTGCGTCTGCCTGTGCGGTCCCGTCACCAACTCGTAAGTGGCCGCGCCCTTGGGACAGAGTCGGCCACGCGAGATCGGTGAGTCGGGGTCGCCCTCGATGTTGGTGATGGTGTCGCCGGCTACGTAGACGTTCTGCCCGCATCCAACCGCGCAATAGGGGCAAATGGACTTGACGACCTTGTCGGCGCGCGACGTGCGCGCGGTGAGCTCGCGCGTCTCGGGACTGATGGCGCTATCGGATGACGCTTGGAGATCGCGCGCTCTCAGTTGCCGGAGTACCGGCCACTTGAACCGCTCCTGTCCTGACACGACAACCCCCAAGCCGACTGCGAGCGTCCAGCGACACTAGCCGACCCGAGGCAGCCACCACTGGCGAGAATGTTGCCAGGGTCGAGTTGAACGCCAGGGGGCGGCAGACTTGGGGGATGCGTGCTGCGGGGTATCGCCGTCGGCTCAGGAGGTATCGGCCCTGGTGGCCACTCTGGCTGGCGTGCGCGGGAGCCATCGTCGTGGCTCTCATTGCGGCCGCCCTTCCGCCGAGCGATCTGGCTTTCGCAGGCCCACTCGTCGTGGTGTTTCTGATCACCGATCTCGCCGGGCTTGTCACGGGCGTGATTGTTGGGATCGTCCATCCCTCGGCCCCCAGCGAGCTGCGGATCCGAATGGGGCTGGTCCTTCTCGCGCTTGTCACCGCGGCAGCGGTGCGCGGGAGCCCTCTTGCCGCCGGTCTGTCGGCGCTGATCGGGTTCGGCGTCGCTCTGGGATCGCTGTGGTGCGGACGGCGGATCATGTCTGCGCTGCTTCCGCAGAGCGACGACGATTGAAAATGGAGCGCATCCCTTCTAGGACGCCCGTCTGCGCCGCTCTCTGAGATAACTCCCGATCACCGTCTGGCCTATCTCGGCACTGTCGGCCCGGAAGATCTCGCCACCCGTGATGGACGACAGCCGCGCCATGAACTCCTCCAAGCCGGGCGACGTGTCGAGCATGAAGACGTTGATCGAGATGTTCGAGCGAGCCAGACGCATGGCCTGCCTGAGTGTTTTCTCGATGGTCTCGGGGATGGGGGGCCAGTTGAACAACGCATAGCCGTCGTCGAGGTGGGCGGTTGGCTCGCCGTCCGTGACCATGATGACCTGTTTGATCGAACGAGGATCCTCTGCAAGGACGCGGCCGGCGAGCATGAACGCATGCTCCATGTTCGTGCCGTGAACGTCCTCCCACCCCACCGACGCGAGGTCCGAGGCCTCCATCCGACGCGCGTAATCGGAGAAACCGACGAGGTAAAGGCTGTCCTGCGGGTACTTGCCGACGATCAAGGCATTGAGCGCGAGCGCCATTCGCTTGGCGGGGATCCAGTGCCCGCGCAGCGGCATCGAGAACGACAGGTCGAGCAGCAGTGCGGTCGCGGTGCGAGGACGGGATTCGGTTTCGACGACCTCGAAGTCGTCCGGCGCCAGCTTCACCGCGCGTCCCGGCCCGGATCTTAAGACCGCGTTGTAGACCGTGCGCTCCACGGAAATCGGGTCCGAGTCGCCGAAGGTCCACTGCTTGGTCTGACCCGTCGGCTCCGCCTGGCCCCCGCGGCGCGGTGCGAAGGCTCCCTGCGAATCCGATCGAGCACACGCGTGAGCGATCGCTCGCCGATCATGCGCGCTCCGCGCGCCGTGAGCTCGAGCCGTGCCCTTGGTTCGATTGACGACGCCGGCCTCCTCGAGTGCACGTTCGATCTTCTTCAGCCACTGGAGATCCTCGACGGCGTCTTCATCGAGAGCCCGGCGGACCTGGTCTTCGTCGATGTCTTCGAGCGTCGCCCCCGCGTAATCGCCCGACATCGTCTGCTCGAGCTCCTCCATCTCGCTCACTCGCTCGATGGCGTCGACCGCTTCACTCATGGGCATCTCCTGATCGCCCATGTTCGGACTTACCTCGTCCCAGGGGAGGTGCGGCATGAGCTCGCGCATGTTTTGGTTCAACTGATCCATCTCCCACGCGAGGTCGAGGTCACTGAGGACCGACTCGGTGAGCTCCTGGAGCTCCGCACGTTGCTGGGGGCTCAGGCTAGCCATCAGCCGGCTCATCGCCGCCATGCGCCGGGCGAGTATCTCGAGCAGCTCGTCGAGGTTCTTCGGGTTCTCCGGAAACATGTCCCCGTAGCGCGACATGAACCCATCGAAGTCGACTTCGTCACCTCGGTCGCGGGCCGCGATCATCTCGTTGAGCTCGGCCATCATGTCCTTGATGCGAGCGACGTCTTCCGGCGTCACGCTCTGCATCGATCCCATCAAGGACTTGAAGTAGCTGTCCAGGACCTCCTGCCGGAGCTTTTCGACGAGGGCGTCGTAACGAGCCTTCGCCTCGGATGAGCTGAAGTCGTAGTTCTGCAACTCGCGCAAGGCCCCGGCCGGGTGGCGCGGGAGCGCATCGAGTTGAACTTGCTTCAGTTGCGCCTCGTCGCTTTCCTTGTCGGCTAGCTCGGCTCGTTCGAGTCCGATGATGTTGTCGAGCTCCTCGCGCACCTGCTGCAACGGACCCGAAAGGTTGGTGCGCTCGGCCCACTCCCTGCGAGTACGACGCAGACGACCGAGCATCGAGTCGAGACCACTCCGGCCCTGCATCCCTCGCCGGTGAAGCTCTCGAAGCGACCAGTGGCCGCCGTAGCCGGAGAGCAGCTCCTCCGACATCTCGTCGAGCACCTGCGCGACATCGACTTCGTCATCAAGTGGACGCTGCGTGTTGTCCCACTTGCTGTAGCGGCTGCGCGTCATGTCTCTTCTCTGATTAGAGGTCCGATTGGAAGCGCCAACGGCCCGGTGATTCGGTCTGCTCCTTATTCAGCTGCTTGGTCAGATGAAGCCCCTCGAGCGCGAACTCCAGAGCGCTTGCTCGCTCGGCCACCGAATCGTCGTCCAGGTCGAGCCGGCCGACGAGCCGCTCGATGAGGAACCCCGCTTCGGCCGCGCCCTCGAACTGCCCGATGAAGTCACCCGAGCTCATCTCCTCGGATGTCTCCGCGATCAGACCTGCGTCGAACGCAGCGATGAGGGCCGAGGTGTCCTCACCGCCGAGACGGTAGTGCCAGACCTCGAGCAACGCGCGTTTGAGCGCACGCTCGAGAACCTCCGGTTCGCGTCCCTCCTCGAGCATGTCGAACTCGACACGGCCAATAGCCGCAGGGATTACCGAATAGAGATCGACTGCTCGTGGAACGGCGAGTGATTCACCGCTCAGCGCTGCTCGTCGAAGGGCCCCCGCAGCGAGCGTCTCGAGCGCTCCGATCGAGAATCGGACCGACACGCCCGAGCGTTGATTGACCTGTGAAGACGAACGCAGCTGCGCAGAGAACTCGGCAATGACTTCTTTCAGGTGCCGGGGGATGCGGAGCTCGACTCCTTCGCCGTGGGCGAGCCTCGCCTCCTGGTCCATGATGGCAATCTCATCTTCGATGCGTTGCGGGTAATGCGTCCTCACCTGCGTTCCAAAACGGTCCTTTAACGGAGTGATGATGCGGCCGCGGTGCGTGTAGTCCTCTGGGTTGGCGCTGGCAACGAGCACGATGTCCAGCGGCAGCCGAATCTTGTAGCCGCGCACCTGGATGTCGCGCTCCTCGAGGATGTTCAAGAGCGAGACCTGAATTCGTTCAGGGAGATCGGGCAGCTCGTTAATCGCCACGATGCCGCGATTCGTTCGAGGAACCAACCCGAAGTGAATCGTCATCTCGTCTCCGAGGTAGCGACCCTCCGCGACACGAATCGGGTCGACATCGCCGATGAGATCGGCAACCGCAGTGTCGGGTGTCGCGAGCTTCTCGGAGTACCTCTGGTCGCGGTCCACCCACGCAATGGGCGTTTCATCTCCCAGGTCGGCTACCAACTTCCGAGCCATCGCCGAGACGGGGTGATAGGGATGGTCGTTCAACTCGCTTCCCTCGACGATGGGCATAACGTCATCGAGCAACTCGACGAGGTGGCGCATCAACCTGCTCTTCGCCTGGCCGCGTTCACCGAGCATGATCACGTCGTGACCCGCGAGGATCGCTCTTTCAAGAGCGGGCGCGACGGAGTCGTCGAAGCCGACGATGTCGGGAAAAGCTCGGTCACCGGACCGAAGCCGCGCGAGGAGGTTCGCGCGCAGCTCATCCTTCACCGTTCGATCCGCGTATCCAGAGGCCTTGAGCTGGCCGAGCGTGTTTGGAAGAGTCATGTAATCAGCATTACGCATCGCCGGTTTTCCGCAAGTCGCCTCCGGGCCCGTCCAGCCCCTTGTTTGCGCGGCGCTCTCTGAGGCGGTTTGCTTCCAACTATGTCTTACGTCAGATGGCCCGATCGAAGGGCAGCGGGAATCGCTCTCGCTCAGGAGCTCGGTGACTTCAGAGATGACGATCCCGTAGTGGTCGGGCTGCCGCGTGGCGGAGTCGAGGTGGCCGACGAGGTCGCGAAATTGCTCGGAGCACCCCTCGAGATCGTGGTGGTTCGCAAGATCGGCGCCCCCAGCCAGCCCGAGCTCGGAATCGGGGCGGTGGGGAGCGGAGGAGTCGTCTACATCAATCAGCCCCTTGTGAAACGCATAGGAATCACGGCGGATTCTCTAGAGGGTCTCGTGAAGACGACCTCGGAAGAGGTCGAAGCCCGTCTCAGACGCTGGATCGGTGACAGAGAGGAGCCCTCCCTCGAGGGCCGCGTGGTCATTGTGGTGGACGACGGCCTCGCGACCGGGGGCACCGCGGTGGCCGCCGAACGGGTCCTGCGAGCTCACAAGCCGGCCAAGCTCGTCCTCGCAATACCTGTGTGTCCCCCCGAGTCCGTTGAACCTCTGCTCGAGCTCTACGACGACGTTGTCGTCCTGGCGACGCCCCGCCCCTTTCTTGCTGTGGGGGAGCATTTCGATGACTTCTCCCAGGTTGGAGACGATGAAGTGCGCTCGATCCTCGATGACGCAGCGGGCAGGTTGCCTCGATGAGCCAGCCAGCGTCTCTTGCAGCGGTCACGGTGATCGGCAACGACAGAACCGGAATCGTCACCGCGGTGACGCGGGTCCTGTTCGAGGATGGATGCAATCTCGAGGACGCCACATCGACGATCTTGAGCGGGCACTTCTCGATGATGCTGATCGTGACCCTTCCGGAGGGAATCACATCCCAACGGGTCGAGGAGCGTCTGGCACCTGTCGCCGACGAGCTCGATCTCGTCATCACTGCGCGGGACGTTCACGAGGCCCATCTCGGAATCGCGCAGCCGACGCACATCATCTCCGTTTATGGGGGAGACCGGCCGGGGATCGTCTACCGCGTCGCCGAGCACCTCAGCGCCGCGAACGTAAACATCACCGACCTCTCCTCGCGCGTCATCGGATCGGACGACGAACCCGTTTATGCGCTCCTGCTCGAGGTCGCGGTGCAGCCGGGCACGACGGCCGCGGTTCTCGAAGACGATCTCGCAGCGCTCAAGCAAGAGCTCGGAGTTGAAATCTCCGTGAACGAGATCGATTCCGACGTCCTCTAATGCCCGCTCGAGAGGTGCTCCGGCTTCCTGAGCGCGTTCTAAAGCTGCGATCGGAGGAGCTTGCCGGACGACCTGCCGATGAGCTGATCGCCGATCTGGTCGAGACCATGCGGGTCTCTCCCGCGTGCGTCGGGTTGGCCGCTCCACAGATTGGAGTGAACCAGAGGGTGATAGTGGTGGACGTCACCGGACATCCCAAGACCAAGACCTGCCACGGGCTGGTGAGCTTGATCGACCCAGTGGTCGTCGACTCGTCGGGACGAAGCGTGGGCCGCGAAGGGTGCATGAGCGTGCCGGATCTGACGGCGAAGGTCGCGCGCTCGGAGCGGGTGGTCGTCCGCGGCGTTGATCAGACCGGAGAGGAGCGGGTCATCGCCACTGACGCATTCGAGGCTCGCGCCCTCCTGCACGAGATCGACCACCTCGACGGGCTTCTCATCCTCGACAGGGTCGCTTCTCTGTCAACCGACGTCTTTCGAAGACAGACCTACCGCTGATCCTGAACGAGGTCACCCATCGCGGTGTTCCGGCCTCGGATTCGAACCTTGGTTATGGCGTTCTGGTTGACCTCCAAAGCTTCGAGTCGGTAGTCGTCTATGTCGATGGTCTCGTCAGGCTCGGGAACGCGGCCGAGGCGATCCAGCATGAGGCCCGCAATGGTCGTGTACTCGCCGCGCGGCAAGTCGACGCCGATGTCCTCGAGGTCGTGCACGGGGAAGCCGCCCGGCACGATGAACGATCCGTCTTCCGCGCGTTCGACCCCCGATACATCGCGGTCGAACTCGTCGTAGATCTCTCCGACCAGCTCCTCGAGCAGGTCCTCGATGGTGATGAGCCCGTCGACGCCTCCGTGCTCGTCGATCACGATTGCCATCTGGGCCCGGTTGTGCTGCAGCTCCCTGAGAGCGTTCATCACTGGAAGGGTCTCGGGGAGGGTCAACGCCTCGCGGGCATGGTCTACGACCTTCCCCGAAGCCCCGATGAGATCTCGCAGGTGGACGATCCCGACCACGTCATCGACGTCGCGCCCGATGACCGGTGCTCTCGAATGACCGCTTTCGAGCAGCCGGGGTATGGCCTCCCCGATCTCCACGTCCGCTGCAAGCGAAAACATCTCCGGCCGAGGCACCGAGATCTCGCGCAGACGACGCTCTTTGATCTCGAAGGCCCCTGTGAGGATCTCGCGTTGGAAGCGGCTGAAGCCGGCTCCCGTGGTGACCATGTCACGCAGTTCCTCCTCGTCGATCTCCTCGCGCTGCGCCGAGGGGTTTCCACCAAAGACGCGCACGACGAGGTCGGTCGACTTGCCGAGGAGCCAGACCAGGGGCTTGGTGACCCTGGCGAGCAGGGCCAACAGGGGAGCGGCGAACGTGCCCCAGCTCTCCGCTCTCTGTAGCGCGATGCGCTTGGGGGCGAGCTCCCCGAAGACCAGCGTGAGATAGGTGAGCACGAGGGTGACGAGGACTATCGCCGTGGGACGAGCGAACTCGCCGAAGAGCGGCTCGAGCGGATCGATGAGCGGCCTCGCGAGGGACACGGCTGCCGTGGCCGAGGCGAGGAACCCGCCCAGCGTGATGCCGATCTGGATCGTGGACAGAAAGCGGTTCGGGTCACGCGCCAGCCGGGCCAGGGTCTGCTGCCTTCTGCCTCCGCTCTCGAGCTTTCTGATTTGCCCTTCCCGCAGGGACACGAGAGCGATTTCACTGCCCGCAAGGAGGGCGTTGGTGATGACCAGGATCAGCACCAGGCCGATCTGCAACCCCAAGTCGTTCATCGAACCTCCGTGTTGAATGTCGTCAGTCATACATATACGTACTTGGTGGGGGACCGAAGCGTATTTGATAATCATCCGCCTTTGTGCATAAACTCTCGCCCATGAACCGCTCGGCAGTGGTCTTGGGTGCATCCGGATACAGTGGGGGCGAGCTCCTTCGCCTCCTTGACCGCCATGCGGGAATCGAGGTGCTCGCCGCTGCCGGAGACAGCGCGGCTGGGGAACCTCTCGGCTACGTGCATCCACACCTGGCATCGCTCCCTGGAGAGGTCGTCACCGCCGAGGAGGCCGCCGGCGTCAAGGCCGACGTCTGTTTCTCCTGCCTCCCCGGTGGTCATCTGGCCAAGCACCTCGACGACCTCGAGGCCGAGCTCGTGATCGACCTCGCCGACGATTTCCGGGCCGAGACCGGGTGGACCTACGGACTCACCGAGTTCGCCCGCGGCGCGGTGGCAAAGACGAATCGCATCGCTAACCCCGGCTGCTATCCCACTGCCACGCTCCTGGCCCTGCTTCCCTTTGCGCGCGCCGGCGTGGTCGAGGGGCCTGTGGTGGTGGACGCGATCTCCGGGACGTCCGGGGCGGGACGCAAGCCCGCCGAGCATCTCTCCCTCGCATCCACGGGTGCCAGTGTCACCGCGTACGGAAGCCTCTCTCACCGTCATATCCCCGAGATCGAACTAGGCCTCCAGACTCTCGGGGGCCTCGAGACGACGGTGTCCTTTACTCCGCATCTCGCCCCCATGAGCCGCGGTCTGCTCGCGACGGTTCGCGCTCGCCTCGCCGGACCCCTTACCGACTCCGAAGCAAGCGACGTACTGCACGAGGCGTATGACGACGAGGCCTTTATCGAAGTTCGGGGCGACTGGCCTTCGACCAAAGCGACGACCGGATCGAACGCCGCGCACGTAAGCGCACGGGTGGACACGCGCACGGGATGGCTCGTGTGCTCGGCCGCGATCGACAACCTCGGCAAGGGCGCCGCCGGCCAAGCGCTGCAGAACGCAAACCTGGCGCTCGGCCTGCCTGAAGGACAGGGTCTCGAGGCAGCGGGGGTGTGGCCGTGACTCGATGGATCCAAGGCCTTGCGAGCTCCGGTGTGGCTGCGGGCATCAAGCCCTCCGGCGATCTCGACCTGGGTTTGCTCGTCGCCGACCACCCCGTCACTTGGGCGGGCGCATTCACGCGCAATGCGGCGGCCGCGGAGTGCGTCAACTGGAACCGGGCCGCGCTGGGTCGTCGAATGCGCGCTCTTGTCGTGAACAGCGGAAACGCGAACGCGTGCACCGGCACTGCCGGCCGGAACACGGTCGAGGCAACCGCGGCCGCCGCAGCGAAACAAATCGGTTGTGGCGTTGACGAGGTACTCGTCTGTTCCACAGGCCCGATCGGTGTTCCCCTCGATGCCCGCTTGATCGAAAAGGCTTTGCCCGCCGCTGCAGGTTCGCTCGACGACATGGTGGCCGACTTCTCGCGCTCCATTCTGACGACGGATACCTTTCCGAAGGTGTCGACGGCCTCGCATGGCGGGGCTTCGGTCACCGGCGTAGCGAAGGGCGCGGCGATGATCGCCCCCAACATGGCCACCATGCTGGCGTTCATCGGTACGGACGCCGACGTGCCGGCCGAATCTCTTCAGGCCGCCGTCGATTGGGCGGTCGACCGAAGCTTCAACAGGCTCTGTCTCGACGGTTGCGAGTCCACCAACGATTCGGTTCTCGTTCTTGCGACGGGAGCCGGCCCGGAGCCCGAGCCGGAGGAATTGCGCGCTGCGTTGCTTGATGTCTGCTCGCAACTCGCGCTGAAGATGGCGAGGGACGCTGAAGGAGCAACAAAGCTCGTTCGAGTCCGCGTCGAGGGTGCGAGCACGGACGACCACGCGGCAGAGCTCGGCCGGGCGGTTGCTCGGAGCGACCTGTGGAGAACGGCCGCGCACGGAGCGGACCCGAACTGGGGTCGAGTGCTTGCCGCTATGGGCGCCCTGGACCGGCAACTCGACGTCGATAGCACCTCGGTCGCCATCGGTGACGCGGTGATGTTCGCCAAAGGTGAACCCACCGGCCTGCTCGCGGCAGCGGCCGCGGCGATGAGCGGAGACGAGTTCACGGTCTCGGTCGTGCTCGATCAGGGAGACGCGTCGGCGGAGATCCTCACCGCGGATCTGTCCGAGGAATACGTGACGCTGAACGCCGAGGTGACGACGTGATTAGCGCGCTTGCCAAAGCGGGCGTGCTCACCGAGGCGCTTCCTTACATTCGCACCTACCGGGGCCAGACCGTGGTCGTGAAGATCGGGGGCCAGGCTCTCGATGATCCGGCCAAGGCCTCCATCGTCGCCGAGGACCTGGCGCTGATGGCGCTCGTCGGCATCGAGCTCGTTGTTGTGCACGGAGGAGGCCCCCAGGTTTCGGAGGCGATGACGCAGGCCGGCATCGAGCCTTCGTTCATCGGGGGACTGCGTGTAACGGATGCCCCTTCCATGGAGATCGTGAGGCGCGTGCTTGTCGGGTCGATCAACTCCGACCTGGTCACGCGGCTCAACGCGGCGGGACTCTCCGCGGTTGGACTCTCGGGAGGCGACGGCGGACTCATCGAGGTGACTACCGCGCGAGGCGCGGAGGGCGAGGATCTGGGTTACGTCGGAGAGGTCACGGCAGTCGACCCCGCGCTTGTCTCCTCGCTGCTTGCCGACGGCAGGACACCAGTTGTCGCCAGCGTTGCTCCCGACGCGAATGGGATCGTGCACAACGTCAACGCGGATGCGACCGCGGGTGCGATCGCAGCGGCATTGGGCGCGGCAAAACTCGTTTATCTCACCAATGTCGAGGGCCTGTACTCGGACTTCGGAGACAGGGACTCGCTCGTCAGCGAGCTGAAGGTCGCCGACCTCGAGGCGATGCTTCCCGGGCTGTCCGCCGGTATGCGGCCGAAAGCCAACTCCGCGATCGACGCGCTACGGGCAGGAGTCGGCAAGGCGCACATCCTCGACGGCCGAATCGAGCACGCCCTTCTGGTGGAGGTCTTCACGGACGAGGGCATCGGCACACAGGTACTCCCAGGCGACACGATCGGAAACGATTTCGAAGGAGACAGATGAACGACTCGTACTTGATGCCCACCTATAAGCGCTCGCCCGTCAGGTTCGAAAGAGGCAGAGGAGCGCTGCTCGTTGATTCCGACGGCAAGGAGTACATCGACTTTCTCGCGGGACTCGCAGTCGCGAGCGTCGGCCACGCTCATCCGCACGTCACCGCGGCCATCGAAGCGCAAGCAGGCAAGCTCGTTCATGTCTCCAACCTGTTCGAGACGGGTCCGCAGGAGGAACTGGCAACTCGCCTGGGAGGGCTCACCGATGGCATGCGGTCCTTCTTCTGCAACTCGGGGGCCGAGTCGGTCGAGGCTGCCCTGAAGCTCGCCAGGAAGCACGCGAGGCTCAACGGGCGCGACGCGACGCGCTTCATCTGCGCGAACGAGAGCTTTCACGGCCGCACCTTCGGAGCGCTGAGCGCGACCGGACAACCGTCGAAGCAGGCCCCCTTTGCGCCACTCGTCGATGGCTTTACGCATGTGCCTTTCGGGGATATCGCCGCCCTCGCGCAGGCGATGGACGACGATGTCGCCGCGGTGTTGCTCGAACCCATCCAGGGTGAGGCCGGCGTAATCGTTCCTCCTCACGGCTATCTGGCGGCCGCGCGCGCACTGTGCGATGGCGTCGGCGCTCTGCTGATCCTCGATGAGGTTCAAACCGGGTTGGGGCGCACGGGCGCGTGGTTCGCGCACCAGCACGAGGGCGCGGCTCCCGACGTGATGTGCCTGGCCAAGGCCCTCGCCGGCGGTCTGCCGATGGGAGCCTGCCTCGCTCGGCCCGAGGTCGCTTCGAGCTTCGTGCCGGGAGACCACGCAAGCACGTTCGGTGGAGGGCCGGTTCAGAGCGCGGCCGCGCTTGCGACGCTGGACGTCATCGAGTCCGACGGCTTGGTTTACAGCGCGCTCGTTACGGGACGACGGCTCATGTCGGATCTGGCGGACCTGTGGCCAGGTGCTGAGGTGCGCGGCAGAGGATTGCTGGTCGCGGTCGAGTTCTCGAGTGATGTCGCCACCGAGATCGTCGAGCGCGCCCTGGGCGCCGGACTCGTTCTCAACGCGACTGCGCCCAACACGCTCCGGTTCGCTCCGCCACTGGTGATCACCAACGAACAGCTGGACCAAGGGCTCGCACTTCTCGAGGAGGTGGCCGATGCGGTCCTCACGACGACGTGACCTGACGCGCCTCCTGCGAGAGGGCCGGGCCTCGAGTCAGAGGGACATCGTTAACGAGCTTCGCTCGGCCGGCCACGAGGTCACCCAGGCCACGATCTCGCGCGATCTCCAGGAGCTCGGCGCACTCAAGGTGCGGGCGGAAGGGGGCTTCGTCTACCGGTTGCCCGACGAGATGCCACGGGGCGGGGGCGATCTCATGACCCGCAACCTGCTCCGTACGCTCGAGGAGTTCGCCGTCGAAGTGCGTCCTGCGAGCAATCTGGTCGTAGTCATGACCGCTCCCGGACATGCAGCCGCGGTCGGTCGTGCCATCGATCTCGCCCCGAACGACGACGTAATAGGAACCGTGGCTGGAGACGACACGATCTTCGTTGCCACACCCGACAAGTCCGCCGCCGCACGATTGGCGGGGGAGTGGACTGCCACGACAACCGCGGAGGTAGGGACGAGTCATGACAACTAAGAAGGTGGTGCTCGCCTACTCGGGGGGCCTCGACACATCAGCAGCGATCCCATATCTGAAGGAACAGGGTCACGAGGTCATCGCCGTGGCCGTGGACGTCGGTCAACCAGGAGACCTGCAGGCGGCGATCGACAGAGCCCCTGTGCTTGGCGCCGCGGACGCGAAGCTCGTGGACGCGAAAGAGGACTACGTCCAGGGATATGTCCTCCCAGCGCTGAACATGAACGCGCTCTATCAAGACCGTTATCCGCTTGTATCGGCCCTCTCGCGTCCACTCATATCCAAGGTGCTCGTGGAGGTGGCGAAGTCGACGGGAGCAACGGCTATCGCCCACGGATGTACGGGAAAGGGCAACGACCAGGTTCGCTTCGAAGTGAGTCTCGGTGCGCTCGCCCCAGACATCGAGGTCCTCGCGCCGGTTCGCGACTGGGGGATGAATCGCGATGAAACCATCGCTTATGCCGAGGAACGCAATCTTCCGATCACCACGACGAGGTCCTCTCCCTATTCGATAGACGAGAATCTCTGGGGGAGAAGCATCGAGTGCGGCGTGCTCGAGGACCCATGGTCTGCACCGCCAGAAGACATCTACGAGCTAACGAGCTCGCCCGAGGACACCTCGTCCAAGCCGCGCGACGTGGAGGTGACGTTCGAGGAAGGGGTCCCGGTTGCGGTCGACGGCGAGCACCTCGCGCCTCTGAACGTCATCGACACACTCACGAAGGTCGCCGGCGACTACGGCTTCGGGCGCATCGACCTCGTTGAGGACCGGTTGGTCGGGATCAAATCGCGCGAGATCTACGAAGCTCCCGCTGCGCTCGCACTGATCGCGGCACACAGAGACTTGGAAACGCTCACCCTCGACCGTCAGTTCGCTCGGGAGAAGCGCCGGATGGATGCACTGTGGGCCGATCTCGTCTATCAGGGACTGTGGTTCACGCCGCTGCGCGAAGCCGCCGAAGCATTCGCCGAGCACACGCGTGCCGCGGTCTCGGGTGACGTGCGGTTGCGCTTCACTCCGGGCGGTTGTCTGCCCGTTGCCCGTCGCAGCAAGACCTCCCTCTACGACCACGGCCTCGCGACCTACGACGCGGGCGACGCCTTCGATCACTCGGACGCAGCGGGTTTCGTGCGTCTGTGGGGCCTCCCCGCCAAGCAGTGGGCGCGCGTGCACGGCGAGTAAAGGTATGTCCAAGGACAACTCCATGTTGTGGGGCGGCCGGTTCGCGGCTGGACCGAGCGACAGCATGATGGCTCTGACCGCGTCGATCGACGTCGACATGGCGTTGCTCGAGTGCGATGCGCGCGCCACCAGGGCGCATGCTCGCGTGCTCGTTGCTGCCGGGTTACTGAACGAAACCGACCTTGGCCCGATCGACACTGCGCTCGACAAACTCGTCGGCGAGTGGCGGTCGGGCGAGCTGATTCCAGGGCCAACCGACGAGGACGTTCATAGCCTCGTGGAGCGGGAGTTGACCGAAAGGCTCGGTGAGCTCGGCGCACGCATTCACGCGGGTCGCAGCAGAAACGATTTGGTCGCGCAGGACCTCCGGCTTTGGTGCCGCGACGCAGCCGACAAGTTGATCGCGGATCTGGCAGGACTTCTGGCCACCATCGCTCGCCGCGCCGAGGAGCATGCGGCCACACTCATGCCCGGTTTCACACACCTCCAGCCTGCCCAGCCGGTGTCGGTGGGCTTTCATCTACTGGCGCACGGCTTCGCACTCACACGCGACGCCGACCGTTTGTTGACGGCGCGCGACGCGGCCGACACCGGAGTTCTGGGGGCCGGCGCGCTGGCCGGGACGACTCTGCGTCTCGAACCATCGATCTCGGCGCGCGAGCTGGGTTGCTCACGGCTGTTCGACAACGCCATGGACGCGGTTTCCGATCGTGACTTCGCCTGCGACCTGGTGTACGCAACGGCCACCCTCGGAGTCCATCTCAGCAGGATGGCCGAGGAGATCGTGATGTGGACGTCACCCCTCGTGGGCTTCGCCCGGCTCCCAGACGAGTGGTCGACCGGCTCGTCGATGATGCCGCAGAAGCGCAACCCGGACATGGCAGAGCTCGTCAGGGGGCGTGCAGCGGGGCCCATCGGCGAGCTCTCATCTCTGCTGTCATTGCTGAAGGGGCTGCCGCTCGCCTATGCCAGGGATCTGCAGGAGGACAAGGCGCTCGTCTTTCGGGCCGTCGAGCGCGCGAGCGGATGTGTGACGGGCATGTCCGCCCTGATCGAGGGGCTCACTTTCGACGCGACCCGACTGAGCGGCGCCGCTGGGCTCGGAGGCTCCTGGGCCACCGATGTCGCAGAGCTCCTCGTTGCCCGGGGACTCCCGTTCAGGGATGCGCACGAGGTCGCCGGGCGCCTCGTGGCCAAGGTGGAAGAGTCGGGCTCGGGCCTCGATGCGCAGGTGCTTGAATCGCATCACGACCTGTTGGAGGCGGCTGATCTGGAGCGTCTCGCCCCCGAGCACTCGGTTGCGGCGAGGGCCTCCCACGGCGGGCCGGCCCCCGCCCGGGTCGCGGATCAGATCACCCGACTGAGACAGCGGGTGTCGCAGCTCGGCACGGCGTAAGCCGGTTGCCCGGTGCATGTTGACCGACCCTGTGAGGGGGCTAGACTCCCCTAAGTAATGGAAAGCGTTCCTCACTGAAGAGGGACCGAGTTGAGGGGGCAATTTGAGTTCAAGTCGTATTTCGCCGCGCCTGTTCAAAGTGATGGCGGTCGTGTTGGCCTGCGCAATGCTCGCGCTTGTATTCGCACCGAGCAGTGAGGCCAAGAAGCCGAAGAAGAAGAGCGATGCCAGTCGCTTGCGCCAAGCAGTGGATGCAGAGGACATCAAGGAGCACCTGAAAGACCTTCAGGACATCGCGCTAGCGAACGACGGGAACAGGGCCTCGGGACAATCGGGCTACGACGCGTCCGTCGACTACGTCGAGGATGTGCTCGACGACGCCGGCTACGACACGACCCGGCAGGAGTTCGACTTCGATGCCTTCGACGTGAATGCGCCGACCGAGCTCGAGCAGGTCGCTCCCAACCCGACCGTCTACGAGGAGGGCACTCACTTCCTCATCATGGACTACTCCGGAAGCGGTGAGCCGACCGCCAACGTCACCAATGTTGACCTCGTGCTTCCTCCGGGCCCGACCCCGAGCACGTCGAACAGTGGTTGCGAGGCGTCTGACTTCACGGGCTTCCCCGCGGGCAACATCGCCCTTATGCAGCGCGGCTTCTGTGACTTCGGGCTCAAGGCGGCAAACGCGGCTGCCGCGGGAGCCGTTGGCGCAATCATCATGAACGAGGGGCAGCCTGGCCGAACCGACACGCTTGCCGGAACTCTCGGCGACTTCCGTCCGGGGATCCCGACGATTGGAATCTCCTTCGCGCTTGGTAACCAGCTGGCCGCAACCCCGGGCCTCAGGATGCGCATGTTCACAGACACCACCATCACGCCGACAACCACCGAGAACCTGTTGGCGGAGACCCCAGGCGGAAACCCCAACAACGTAGTGATCGCCGGTGGTCACCTCGACAGCGTGCCCGAGGGCCCGGGCATCAACGACAACGGCTCGGGAACGATGGCGCTACTCGAGATCGCACAGCAGATCGACAGGCTCAACATCAAGCCGAAGAACAAGATCCGCTTTGCCTTCTGGGGCGGCGAGGAGGCTGGGCTCAGGGGATCGAACCACTACGTCGCCGACATCAGCGAAGAGGAGTTCGAGAAGATCGCCCTGTACCTCAACTTCGACATGATCGGCTCGCCGAACTTCGTCCGCTTCGTGTACGACGGTGATGGCTCGGCGTTCGGTATCGAAGGTCCTCCTGGGTCCGCCGACATCGAGGAGTCATTCGCCGATTCCTTTGCGCGGAGAGGGCTGGAGTCCGAGGAGACCGAATTCAGCGGTCGCTCCGACTACTTCGCCTTCATCAACGCAGGGGTCCCGTCGGGCGGGCTCTTCTCCGGCGCCGAGGTACCGAAGACAGAGGAGCAGGAGGAGATCTACGGTGGGGTAGCGGGACTTGCTTACGACCCGTGCTACCACCAGCTCTGTGACAACTACTTCAACCCCAGCGACACGGCGCTCGACCAGTTCTCTGACGCCATGGCGCAGGTGATCGAGAAGTACGGCCGCACGACTGCGGGCCTCGAGGAAGAGGATGAGGCGAGGCGACGGCACTCGGTCGCAAGGCAACTCGCAGCATGACCTTCCAGGGACCTCACGCCGCTAGGTAGGGATTTCGCAAGGCGAAGCACAAGGGGGCGATCCTTCGGGATCGCCCCTTTTGTGCGCAAAATTGAAAAGAAAACACATTGGCCTATTTGTCACCTACTGCTCTAGTAGTCAGCGTGTGTCGTAATCCTTTCGGGCTAAGCTTATTGACGCAACGTAGAGACGTGACTACATTCCGCCCTGGACCATTGGTGCTAGCCCCTCACCGGTGAGGGGCTCGAGTGATCAGGGGGAAGCTTGAAGAGATTTCTGGTGGCGCTAGTCGCCACAGTTCTGGCAGGAGCGTTGTTTGGATCGGGTGCCGTGGCGGACACCAAACAGGAGCGTCAAGTCACTCGACAGGTCCAAGCGAAATTGCACAGGAGCATCACCGACGGCATCGTGGATACTCCCTACGAGCTGGCTCTGCAGCAACAGTCCCAGATGGAGCTGGCGCCCAACCCACCGGGGCTGCCGCCGTCCAAGAAGAACATGAGGGCCGTGAGCAAACTGAGGCTCACGGAAACGGAAGGCGTCATCAGCGACGTCTCGTACCACAAGGGTTATGCGTATCTCGGAGAGCATATTGCCGGCTGCACCGAGGGGGACGGTGGCACTTACGACGCCGAGGTCCACGTGGTGGACGTCAGGGACCGCAGCAATCCCAGGAAGGTCGCCACCATTCCGGGCAACGGCAATGACTGGTCCGGTGAGGGCGTCCATGTCATTCACCACAGGAACCGGGATCTGCTGCTTCTCTCGAGCGAGCCGTGTGACTCGAACCTCGACGAGGACGTCGGCGGAATGACCATCGTCGATGTGACCAACCCGAGGAATCCCGAGAAGCTGGTCGCCAACTTCGGCGACTGGACCACCCTGGACGAGAATGGCGAGCCCGACGACTGTCGCGACGACACCCCTACGCCTTGCGTCACGCCCCACTCGGTCCACAGCGTCATGGGTTGGACCGAAGGCAACAAGGCCTACGCCGTCCAGGTGGACAACATCGAGTAGCCTGACATCGACATCTTCGACATCTCGAAGCCACGCAACCCCGTCCTCATCGCCGAGACGGGTCTCAACGACTGGGTCGACGAGAATGGCAACATCACCGAGATCAGCCCTCAGCTCGCAAACGGCGCCACGCCCTTCATCCACGACATGCAGGTGAAGAAGATCGACGGGAAGTGGCGGATGATGGTGTCGTACTGGGATGCCGGATGGGTGCTTCTCAACGTCAACGACCCGACGAACCCAAGGGTCTTGGACGACTACGACTACCCTGACCCCGACCCGCTGACCGGCTTCAGCCCCCCTGAAGGGAACGGGCACCAGTCATGGTGGAGCAGAGACAGCAAGTTCGTGGTCGGCACGGACGAGGACTTCTCCGCCTACCGCCTCCAGTTCGAGATCACGAGTGGCCCCGATGCGGGCACCATGATCGAGAACGCGGCGATCTCTGGGGACTCTCCGCCGGTCGACGTCGACAACCCGCTCACCGGCCCCACCGAGTACCTGGGAGAGGCCTGTGCTGCCGTTCCGGCCGCGCCCTCGCCCAACCACATCGCTCTCATCTCGAGAGGGACGTGCAGTTTCAGAGTCAAGTACGACACGATGAACGCCGCCGGCTACAAGGGGATGATCGTTCACAACAACCAGGTGGGAAGCGCTCCTAATTGCGAGGGGCTACTCAACATGTTGTTGAACGACGGCTCGGGACCAGATGTCACCAAGCAGTCTGTCTTCATCCCGATGAGCGCCGCCTACACGATCCTGAATGTGGACGGCTATACGGAGGAGGATTGCGTAGCGGGTGACCCGTTGCCTCCGCTCCCGGCTGCTGGAACCGATGGACCGAGCATCGCGATCACTGCCGAGTTCGACGGTTGGGGCTACGTCCAGCTCTTCAGAGGGAGCAATCTCAACCACGTCGATGAGTACGCGGTACGCGAGTCGCTCGACCCTCGTTATGCGCAAGGGTTCGGTGACCTGACGGCGCACGAGGTCAAGACCGACCCGCGCGGCAACTACCTCGGCTACGTCTCCTACTACCACGCCGGCGCACGGGTTCTGAAGTTCGGCCCGGAGGGCATCAGGGAGGTCGGCCACTTCATCTCCAGTCGTGGAAACAACTTCTGGGGCACGTTCCCGATCAACCAGAGGACCAAGGGACCGATTCCGTTGCTGATGAGCGACCGGGACTACGGGCTCTACGTCATGAAGTACACCGGGAACCAGTTCACTCCGTAGATCGGTTGCAGGCCAAGGAGGGCGGTAAGGATTTGGGTGGGTCCCGGAATTTTCCGGGACCCGCTTCCTTTAGGGGTCCATAGAGCCGGGGTTCCCTTAAAGTAGGGGCCACGGCTCTGGGGGCTGCTGGAGGTCTCAGGCGTCGGTTGCCAGAGCAATGGACCTGAGGGGGTACATCTCGATGCTGTCGAGAACAACGAAGTTGATATTGGTCGTGGCCTTGATCGCGGGGTCCGTGTCGATCGCCGCTCCGGTGGCGAATGCGGCGCCGACATAGACGGTCAAGGCGAAAACCAATGACCGATGGACCGGTGGCAGACCGGGGGGCGTGGCGATAACACATGCTCCAAGCCGGGGGCAAGGTCACCATCAAGTGGAAGAACCCCACCAACCGAGGGCGGACACGACGTGAAGTCGTTGAACACGGGCAAGGACTGGAGCATGTCCCGAAGGCACCTTCCAGGCCCAATAACGGCAACGTGGTGACGAGGACCTTCAAGTAGAGCCGGGACGCTACTGGTTCCGCTGCACGATTCACTCGGCCTTCGTCGAGTGGGGAATGGACGGGCATGGTGGGCAAGGTTCATGTCTTCAGAGCCCGCTGACGCCAGATCTCAGACAGAGGGGCGGCTTTGGCCGCCCCTCTCGGCATCGTTGCGCCGGTTTGACGGAACCGGCCGGGATTCGTAGGATGCCAAGGTTGTTCAGGGATCGAGAGGACTCATTCGTGCAGCTAACTTCCCAGGGGTACACCGCTTCGGCATAGCACTACGCGTGCAACCGCCCAGCGCCCCGCCGGCCTTCCACCGGCGGTTTTTTTCGCCCCGGGATGGCAGGGTCGCCTCGGCGAGACTGCGGAAAAGGCGGCATCGGAAGAGCCTCGAGCTCCTTACTGAACCTTGGAAACTCCATAGCGAGCGCGAGCATCTATACCAAGTTATTAAGGGCGTACGGTGGATGCCTAGGCGCTAGGAGCCGATGAAGGACGTGGCAGGCTGCGAAAAGCTTCGGGGAGACGCCAAGCAATCTTTGATCCGGAGATGTCCGAATGGGGAAACCCACCAGTGGTCATGCACTGGTACCCAGGTCTGAATACATAGGGCCTGTGGAGGGAACCGGGGGAATTGAAACATCTAAGTACCCCGAGGAAGAGAAAACAAATAGTGAGTCCCTGAGTAGCGGCGAGCGAAACGGGATGAGCCCAAACCTCTGTGGTGTTAAAGCCTGGTGGCGTTGCCACAGAGGGGTCGTGGGACCCATCTGACCCTGCACCAGAAGGGTCGGGGAGTTACAAAGTCAGCGGTTAGCCGAACGGTCTGGAAAGACCGGCCAAAGAAGGTAACGGCCCTGTAGGTGAAAACCGACTGACCTCCCGATGGTGTTCCCAAGTAGTACGGAGCCCGAGGAATTCCGTACGAATTTGCGAGGCCCACCTCGTAAGGCTAACTACTTCCTAGCGACCGATAGTGAACCAGTACCGTGAGGGAAAGGTGAAAAGTACCCCGGGAGGGGAGTGAAATAGTACCTGAACCCGTGCGCTTACAAGCAGTCAGAGCGTCGTTGCAGACTTCGGTCTGTAGCCGTGATGGCGTGCCTTTTGAAGAATGAGCCGGCGAGTTAGCGATATGTGGCGAGGTTAAGTCGAGAGATGTAGCCGAAGCGAAAGCGAGTCTGAACAGGGCGTTCAGTCGCATGTCCTAGACCCGAAGCCGGGTGATCTATCCATGGGCAGGTTGAAGCGAGGGTAAGACCTCGTGGAGGACCGAACCCACCAGGGTTAAAAACCTGGGGGATGACCTGTGGATAGGGGTGAAAGGCCAATCAAACCCGGTGATAGCTGGTTCTCCCCGAAATGCATTTAGGTGCAGCGTCATGCGTTCAGTATCGGTGGTAGAGCACTGATTGGGCTAGGGGGCCAACAAGCTTACCGAACTCAGTCAAACTCCGAATGCCGATACTCCAGAGCATGGCAGTGAGACTGCGGGGGATAAGCTCCGTAGTCGAAAGGGAAACAGCCCAGATCGCCAGCTAAGGTCCCTAAATCTTTGCTAAGTGGAAAAGGATGTGAAGTTGCCCAGACAGCCAGGAGGTTGGCTTAGAAGCAGCCACCCTTGAAAGAGTGCGTAACAGCTCACTGGTCGAGTGATTTTGCGCCGATAATGTAGCGGGGCTAAGCAAAGTACCGAAGCTGCGGGATTGTTCGATCTTCGGATCGGATGATCGGTAGGGGAGCGTTGTAGCCGCTGTGAAGCTCTGCCGTGAGGCGGGGTGGAGCAACTACAAGTGAGAATGCCGGCATGAGTAGCGAAATCGAAGCGAGAAACTTCGACTCCGTATGTCCAAGGGTTCCTGGGGAAGGTTAATCCGCCCAGGGTAAGTCGGGACCTAAGCCGAGGCCGAGAGGCGTAGGCGATGGACAACTGGTTGATATTCCAGTACCACCACATACGCGCCCACTCCAAGATGAGTTGCTAAGGAAAGCCTTCGGGCCTACCGACCCACTCATGGCGGAGAGCGAAGGGGTGACGCAGGAGGGTAGTTGGACCCACGCGTTGGTTGACGTGGGGCAAGCGTGTAGGAGGGTCTCCTAGGCAAATCCGGGAGACCATTAACTCTGAGGCGCGACGCCGATCCGCTTGAGGAGAAGCCAATGAGCCCATGCTGCCGAGAAAAGCCTCTAGTGAGCTGATGTGGTGCCCGTACCCCAAACCGACACAGGTGGACAGGTAGAGCATACCGAGGAGATCGAGATAACCCTGGTTAAGGAACTCGGCAAATTGGCCGCGTAACTTCGGGATAAGCGGCGCCATGTTTGGTGAGGGGACTTGCTCCCCGAGCTGAGTGTGGTCGCAGAAACCAGGCCCAAGCGACTGTTTACTAAAAACACAGGTGCGTGCTAAGCCGTAAGGCGCCGTATACGCACTGACGCCTGCCCGGTGCCGGAAGGTTAAGGGGAAGGGTTAGCTGAGGTTCGCCTCAGCGAAGCTCTGAACTTAAGCCCCGGTAAACGGCGGCGGTAACTATAACCGTCCTAAGGTAGGCAACCCCAGGCACGGCACGGGGTGCTGCCCCTCCCAGCGGTGACGGTGGTGAGTGCAGCTGGCTATATGCTGGAAACCCCGGATGTATCCGGTCGGTACTCGCCGTTCATGTCACAGACCATCATTAGGTTGACGACATGGGCAGTGAAAATCTGATCGGTGCGGACAATCAGCAGGAAAATCAGGAATCGAGCAGTGGATCGTCGGCTTCGTCGACGGAGAAGGCTGCTTCAGTTCCCCGTTCAGCGGAATCGCGAGATGACGCTGGGGTGGCAATGTCAGCCTCGGTTCGCGGTTGTACAAGGACAACGAAGCATCCACGTTCTTGAGTTGATCAAGGACTATTTTGGATGCGGAAGTGTCTACCGCAACCGCCGACACGACAACCATCGCGAGGATCTATGGGTCTACAACGTGTGGAACCGTAGGCACCTTAGCGAGAGGATCGTTCCGTTCTTCGAAGCAAATCCACTGAGAACGGCAAAGCTCGAGGATTTTCTGAAGTTCAGGCAGATCCTCAAGATGATGGAACTTCGAATGCACCTAACGATCGACGGACTACGTCAGATCGCTGCGGTTCAGCAAACGATGAACCATCGAAAACCGTCTCTTTTCCTGAAATCCTCAGAGGCCATACGCCAGCCACCCCTTCTCGACGGTAGGGGCGAAGATATGGTCCTTCCCCTGTAGCGATGCAGGGAGACGAAGAGCGAAATTCCTTGTCGGGTAAGTTCCGACCTGCACGAATGGCGTAACGACTTGGGCACTGTCTCAATCAGGGACTCGGCGAAATTGCAATACGAGTAAAGATGCTCGTTACCCGCGGAAGGACGGAAAGACCCTAGGACCTTTACTGCAGCTTGATATTGGAGTTTGGAACGTATTGCGTAGGATAGGCGGGAGACTTTGAAACCTGGACTCCGGTTCAGGTGGAGTCAACCTTGAAATACCGCCCTGTATGTTTTGGGCTTCTAACCTCGGACCGTAATCCGGTTCAGGAACAGTGTCAGGTGGGTAGTTTCACTGGGGCGGTGACCTCCTAAAAAGTAACGGAGGTGTTCAAAGGTTCCCTCATCCTGGTTGGCCATCAGGAGTTGAGTGCAATCGCACAAGGGAGCTTGACTGCGAGACATACAAGTCGAGCAGGTACGAAAGTAGGAGATAGTGATCCGGCGGCTCCTCGTGGTAGGGCCGTCGCTCATCGGCTAAAAGGTACCCTAGGGATAACAGGCTGATCGTTCCCAAGAGTCCATATCGACGGAACGGTTTGGCACCTCGATGTCGGCTCGTCGCATCCTGGGGCTGGAGCATGTCCCAAGGGTTGGGCTGTTCGCCCATTAAAGCGGCACGCGAGCTGGGTTTAGAACGTCGTGAGACAGTGAACCAACCCGCGCTGTCTATAAATTCGGCTAAATGCTGGAAACTCCGGTTGCATCCTGCGGTACTGCTTTGTGTCACAGGCCACCATTAGGTTTGAGATGTGAGCAGTGAAAATCCGTCAGGTGAGTGGCTTCAAGTCGCGCCGGACAATCAGCAGGAAAGACTGAACGACTATCTATCGGGATACGTCGACGGGGAAGGAAGCTTTCACGTCGCCGTTCAACGCAATCCGTCTACAAGATTCGGTTGGCAACTCGTTCCCGAGTTTCATGTCAGCCAGAATCCAGAGAGAGCGTCCGTTCTCTACCTTCTACGATCCCAACTCGGCTGCGGCCGGGTTCAGAGGAACGCAGGAGAAGGGAAGAGAGACAAGTCTTTGGTTCTTGTGGTGAGAAAGCGCACAGACCTTCTTACGAAGGTGATTCCATTCTTCGAGCAGTATCCAATCCTGAGCGAGAAGAGGCTTGAATTCGAGCCATTCGCTTATGTAGTGAGAGCGATGGATCGTGGAGAGCACCTAACTCAGGATGGATTCCACCGTTTGCTGCAACTCTCAATTCAAATGAACGGTGGTGGCAGGTACAGAAGAATTGATTGGTCGTCCAGAATCCTCAGAGGCTATACGCCGAACACGGAATCAGAATTCCGTGAAGATATAGTCCGACCCCCATGGCGACATGGGGAGCCAGGCGGAACAGAAACGACCTGGCCGCTCGATCGTGAAGGACAACTTCAATTCTCGATCGAGAGGTAACAGAAGTGTCGGTCCCTATCCTCCGTGGGCGTAAGAGATTTGAGGAGAGCTGTCCCTAGTACGAGAGGACCGGGACGGACGCACCTCTAGTGTGACAGTTGTTCTGCCAAGGGCACGCTGTTTAGCTACGTGCGGATCTGATAAGCGCTGAAAGCATCTAAGTGCGAAGCCGACTCCAAGATGAGATCTCTTGCCGCGTTAAGCGGAAAAGGCTCCTTGCTAGACGACAAGGTTGATAGGCCGGAGGTGTACGCACAGCAATGTGTTCAGCCGACCGGTACTAATAGGCCGTAGGCTTGGTTTCGCTCGCGCTCGCTCTGGAGCGTTCAAGGTTTCTTGAACAACGGAGTCACACGATCATCTGGTCCGTACGACAGATCCGTGTGAACAAAACGGGTCAAAGTGCCCGGATAAGACTGACAGTTAAATAGGTTTCCGGTGGCCATAGCGGAGGGGTCACACCTGGTTCCATTCCGAACCCAGAAGTTAAGCCCTCCAGCGCCGATGGTACTGCCCTGGAGACGGGGTGGGAGAGTAGGTCGCCGCCGGAATTTCTCTCGGGGGGTCGTCCATTAGGGCGACCCCCTTTTGCGCGCCCTCCAAATAGCTTTCAATGGGCTTCGTTATCGCGCATAGTAGGGCCACAGTCCCGGACCCAGCCTCGGGACACCTGACAACGGGGGAAGAACACATGAAGAAATTGCGCCTGCTGGCGGCGCTTTCGTTCGTTCTGTTGCTGATCGCAGCTTGCGGAACCGCCGGAGACGAGCCCGAGGAGTCCGAGGGCAATGGAGACACATCGGCCGAAAGCGACGAGCCGACCGGCCTCCTGGCAAGCGTGCTGGACGCCGGCGTGCTCAGGGTCTCGACGGACCCGGCGTATCCGCCGCAATCGTCCGTGACCAAGAGCGGAGACTACGAGGGCTTCGACATCGACGTCGCGACCGAGATCGCCAAGCGGATGGGAGTCGAGATTCAGTGGGAGACGCCCTCCTGGGACGCCATCACCGCAGGCAACTGGGCGGGTCGCTGGGACGTGAGCGTTGGCTCCATGACGGTCACGCCGGAGCGGGCCGAGGTCCTCGAGTTCACGCCCGCCTACTACTTCACGCCGGCTTCCGTTGCGGTGCACGAAGACAACACCTCGATCACAGACACGGAGAGCGGTCTCGACGGCAAGACAGTCGGGGTCTGCGGTGGTTGCACGTACGAGGCGTACCTCGAGCAATCGTTGAACATCCCCGGATACGAAATCGACTTCGTCATCGATGACGCCCAGGTCCAGCCCTATGACACGGACTCCTCTGCCATCGCCGACCTCGAGCTCGGGGACGGAGCGCGCCTGGATGCAGTGATCTCTGCTCTGCCGACGCTCGAGGGTGCAATCGACAAGGGCAAGCCGATCAAGATCGTCGGTGACCCCATCTACTACGAGCCACTTGCGGTTGCGATCGATAAGAACGCTCCGGAGGACCCGGTGCCACTGGCCGAAGAGATCGGACGGGTCATCGAGGAGATGCACGCCGACGGCACGCTGAGTGAGCTGTCCATGAAGTGGTACGGCACGGACCTCACCAAGGAAACGTAGAGACTCCTGTCGGTCGAGCGGTAGAGGCACGAATAGCTGATGGCCACGCTGGCGACATCGCTGCGTCGCGCGCGCGACGCGATCGAGGAACGCTCGTCGCGCATTCCCTACAGGGTCAAGCTTGCCGCGGTCTGGGTCATCATCTTTGCCGTGTTACTGGTTACGTTCCTGTCGTTTGGGTTCGATACCGACTTCATGCGGGAATGGGCTCCGTACATTCTCGGTGGCACGGGCTTCACGCTCTTCGTCTGCATCTGCTCGATCGTTCTTGCAACGGTGCTCGCAGTCATTGGAGCGCTCGGCAGGCTCTCAAAGAATCCGCTCTTCAGCGGAGTGGCAAGCCTCTACGTCTCCCTAGTTCGGGGAACGCCGCTGATCGTCCAGGTCTTCTTCATCTACTTCGGGCTCCCGCAGTTCGCGCAATTCGCACCCAGCTACATACCGGAGGGTGTATTCCGGCTTGGAGCACTCCCCGCGGGGATCCTGGCGCTTGGGATCAACTACGGGGCATATATGACCGAGATCTTTCGGGCCGGGATCCAGTCCGTGGGTCACGGGCAGATCGAAGCTGCTCACGCTCTGGCGATGAGCGCATCTCAGACGACACGAAGAATCGTGCTCCCTCAAGCCATACGCGTGGTCATCCCGCCGATGGGCAACGAGTTCATCGCGATGCTCAAGGACTCCGCACTGGTGAGTTTCATTGGGGTGGCCGAACTGTTCTACCGGGCAACCAAAGTGGGCCGAGCCAACTTCCGTTTCATGGAGGCAGCGATCATCGCAGCGCTGATGTACTGGCTGCTGACGAGCATCTTCAGCTATTTCCAGACCCGGCTCGAGCGAAGAATGGGACGAGGACATGTGAGGGACACGGTCCATGGTCACTGACGTCATCACTATCGAGCGACTCGACAAGCACTTCGGCGACCTGCACGTGCTCAAGGAGGTCTCCCTCACGGTCAAGGCCGGCGAGGTTGTGGTTCTGTTCGGGCGCTCCGGCTCGGGCAAATCGACTCTTCTTCGCTGTATCAACTTTCTCGAGGAGCCGACGAGCGGAGTGGTTCAAGTCGGCGACCTTCGCATGGAGGTGGGCCCGGCCCTGCGCGCTCGACGCGAGAAAATCCGTCAGATCCGTGAGCGGTGCGGGATGGTCTTTCAGGAGTTCAATCTCTTCCCGCACCTGTCGGTGATCGAAAACGTCATCGAGGCTCCCTGCACCGTCAAGGGCGAACCCAGGGAGAAGGCGTCGAAGCGGGCGATGGTCTTGCTCGAGAGGGTGGGCCTCGCCGAGAAGGCCAAGGAGTATCCGATCCGCCTGTCCGGTGGACAAAAGCAACGCGTGGCGATCGCGAGGGCGCTCGCGATGGAGCCGGACATCATGCTGTTCGACGAACCGACTTCCGCGCTCGACCCGGAGTTGATCGGTGAGGTACTTGCGGCGATGCGCGACCTGGCGAGAGACGGAATGACGATGGTCGTGGTGTCACACGAGATGGGTTTCGCGCGTGAGGTCGCCAACCGAATGGTGTTCATGCACGAGGGACAACTCATCGAGGAGGGCCCTCCGTCCCAGATCATCTCGGCCCCGTCGGACGAGCGGACAAAGCGCTTTCTCGAGGCGGTTCTCTAACAGGAAAAGGGCCCCCGATAGGGGGCCCCTTTGATCCCGCTTGTTGTTTCTAGGCCTCGACCTGGACCGAAACGATCCTGGTCTTCTGCCCGAGAAAATCCTCGGCTATCTCTGAGTCGCTTCCGAGGACCTTGAAGCCCTTCTCGCTGATGGACTTCCTGGTTACCTCGATCGCCTGGTTCTCCGGCAGATCAACGGCAAATACACGTTTGAATGTTCTCATCGAAAAGCCTCCTGGATTTTGGGGAGTGAGCCTCGACACCCAGTGGATGTATCGACTGAATGGGGCGCGAACCTAAGGGTTACCCCGACCAGGGCACACTTAACCCTCTCAGGAGGTCTCCAGAGCGCTCAAGGAGGGGACCGAATGGTCCGATATCCAGATCATGGAACAACCCGTAATGAGGGACGGGTCCTGGTGGCAGCATCACGACGACCATTGGTACCAGTGGAATACCGGCACCCAGCAGTGGGAAGTCGGAACCGCGCCCCCTCCACCAGCTCCTCCTGCGCCCCCGACTAGCATTCTGCCGGAAGAACCCATCCGCGCCTACTCGGGATCGGGCCAACCGCCTGAGGACGGCGGAGGCGGAGGCAACACATGGTCGTCAGTCACGGTAAGCACTCGTCCCGCACTTGCAGACGACTGGGCCGACGGACAGAAGTCATTCAAAACCCCAAGGAGGGTGTCGTCCTCGAAGCTCGCCGGCATCGGGTTCGCCCTTCTCGCACTCGCAGTCCTGTTCGGTGCGTACACCTACTTCTTCTCTGGAAGCGGAGTACCCAGCGACGAGGACATCGACACCGCATTCGGAACCCTCAACGGCTACGAGTATCAAACCCCGCCACCGGGCCTGTCCAAGGAGATCGATGCCGCTCTCGAAGCGGACCCCACTCTCTCCGAGTACATCAAGAGCGTCGACTTCCGGATAGTGCAAAAGGGGAATCAACTCGTCGGAGCCGTGGGAGTTATCGGTTACGAGCCCGGCCGGTACGGCGACTACTCATTCGATCCACGCGCCAACCAGGCCTTCACAATGGGCTTCAATCAGACCAGTGGACTGAGTCTTCCCGGAACAAAGCTAAAGACCGTGATGCTAGGTAATACCACCATGTACGAACTGAGAGGGGGCGGAGTCGCGGTGGTCACCTTCGTCGACGATGACAAGGGAATGATCTTCTCCGTGGCCGCGAGCAACCCCAAGTCGGCAAGAAACATCTCCGAGCAACTGGCTCTGGAAAACCTCTAACACCGCCACCGGATTCTCCGCACGACTCTTCCTTTAGGGTGGGTCGATGAGCCCCCAACCAGGACGATCCAAAGGTCAGCGCGTCCAGCGAGGTAGGCCTCAAAAGCCGCGTCGCGACGATAAAGACCGACAGGGTCGGGGCGACCGAAAGAGCTCCTGGGAGCAACGGGACCCTCACAAGCAGGACCGGCCTCCGAAGAATCGTGCTCTCGTACATCTCCCGGATGACGTTGTGGGCGAATTGAAAGGCACGGCCAGGCCTGGAAAGGGTCAGATCCTGGTCCAGGTGTTTGCCGAGGCAGCGACGGCGTTCGAGGAAGAGAATCTGCCCGAGGCCATCAGGCTTGCGGAGCAGGCGAAACACATTGCTCTGAGGTCCGCCACCGTGAGAGAGCTCCTCGGCCTTGCCTACTACCGGGATGGGAAGTTCAAGGACGCGGCGCGCGAGCTCTCAGCCTTCCGTCGCTTGGCAGGATCGACCGAGCAGAACCCGGTTCTTGCGGATTGCTACCGGGCGATGGACAAGCCCGAGCGAGCGCTCGAGTTATGCGACGAGATCGAGTCGTCAGTACCGGAGCCGATCCGTTACGAGGGGGCCATCGTCGCAGCCGGCGCCCTGACCGACATGGATCGAATCGATGAAGCCATCGCGCGCATCGAGTCCTTGGACCTGAACCCATCGAGCGCAGGGCAGCATCATCTGCGGGCGTGGTACGTGCTGGGGGATCTGCTCGAGAGGCGCGGCCGCTTCACAGTGGCGCTCAACTTCTTCGAGGCGGTGTCAGCGGCCGATCCGGAGTCCACGGACGCACCAGAGCGCGCCCGCAGACTCAAGAAGAAGCAGTAGAGCTCGGCGCCGTCGGCATCCACGGTTTTCACCACGACACCTTGTGAATGCTGGTTTGAACGTTCTTCCAACGCTTCTTCCGCTGCGCGGCGAGATGTTGATCCTGCTTCGACCGCTGGAACTCGAGCTCGCGCTGCAGCTTCCGCCAGTCGTTAAGCCTTTGCTCGCCGATGGTTCCATCCGAGATCGCGGCGCGTACCGCACACCCCGGTTCGCCCTCATGCTTGCAGTCGTTGAACTTGCAGCTGAGTGCCAACTCGGTCACGTCGGCGAAGGTGGAAACAGTACCCTCACCGTGGTCCCAGAGCTTGAGGCCACGAAGCCCGGGAGTGTCGACAATCACGCCACCTCCTGGAAGCGCGATCAGCTCGCGCCGAGCCGTCGTGTGCCGGCCCTTTCCGTCGCTACGGACACCGTCGACCTGCTGCATCGAATCGCCGACCAACGCGTTGACGAGACTCGATTTCCCTGCGCCGGAGGAACCTAGAAGCACACCGGTACGACTGCCGGCGAGCACGTCGCGCACGTCCTCGATCCCGGCCCCCGTTTCGCTGCTTGTCAGCAAGACCGGTACTCCGAGCGCTATTGAGTCCACTCTCTCGAGTTCGTAGACGATGTCTTCGGGATCACCCGCAAGATCGCTCTTGGTAAGAACGATGACCGGGTCGGTGCCACCCGACCAAGCGAGGGTCAGATAGCGCTCGATCCTGCGGAGATTGACTTCGTGCTCGAGCGATGCAACGAGAAAGCTGACGTCGATGTTCGCCGCGATCACATGCTCGTCCGTGGCCTTGCTCGCGATGTTGCGCGAGAACTTTGTTCGACGTGGCAACACCGCGTGAATCGAGGCTTGGTCCTCGTCGTGGATCTCGGTCACGACCCAATCCCCGGTGGTGGGGAGATCGGCGCGCGACGTTGCCTCGTGCCTCATTTTTCCCGTGACCTGTGCCCACACTTGACCCCGGGCGGCCAGCACGGAGTAAGCCCCGCGATGCTCGACGAGAACCCGCCCAGGCGACATATCTCGGGGCCACTTAGCTAATTCGTGCTCACGCTGGTCATCCCAGCCGAGCCCTTGCAACTGATTGGAACGATGCAATTGAAGACTCCTTGAGAAGGGGCGCGTTCGGGAACGCGCTCAAGAAAGAATAAAGAAACCGGATCCGCCCAACCGGCGGAGAGGTGTCCTCTAGCCGCCTAGGAAGGCGGGGCGAAAGCTCGGAAATTTTTCGGTCATCGACACCCACCTCCTAAAAAGAGTCAATCTGCGCAACGACCATTGCGTTGCGGCCTTGAGAACCTTACGTCGCGTGGACGCTCGATTGCAAGCGCTGGTCTCTATTTGGCCTTCTTGTCGAAGTAGCGCATGTATCCCGACGTGTTCATCGAATAGCTTGTCGTTTGATCCATGCGCTCGACTGCATCCTCGGTGACACGCTGGCCCATGTCCTTTCGAGATCGTTCAGTGATCAAGCGCGTCACCTCATCGAGTTCGGTTGTCTGTGCGCGCGCTTCCTCGATCCAGGCTTCCCAGGTCCTGAGCGCCTCGATCGCTTCGTTGCAAACTGCCTGTGGCGAAGCCGTATTCGTTCCGTGCGCGGGGGAGCTGAAGTGGGTGAGGTAGATCTCGGTTGGCTCGAGCTCACTGATCCGTTCGATCGAGGACACCGCGAGCTCGAGATCGAACTCAGGCGGGGGAGTGGCCGGTCGCATGACCCCCACATCGGGAAGGCGAACACCGAGGGCATCGCCGACGAATGCGACGCCGGACGATTCATCGAGGAAGGCGTGGTGGTGGCCGGCATGGCCGGGGGTGTCGACGGCCTGAAACGTCGTTGCTCCCAGCTCGATCTTGTCCCCGTCCGATAGTGACACGATTCGCTCCTCGGGAAGCGGATCGATCCCGCCCCACATCCGCTCCATCGCGTCCCCGTAGATGCGCGAGGCGCTCGACCAGAGCTTCGACGGATCGACCAGGTGACGAACGCCCACCTCGTGCACCGCGACGCGCGCTTCCGGGAAATGCTTTGCGAGGGTGCCGGCGGCGCCCGCGTGGTCGAGATGGATGTGGGTCACGATAATCCAATCGAGGCTCTCGATTCCGGCCTCTCGTAGGCCCGCGAGGACATGCTCGACAGTCGACTTCGGTCCCGTCTCGATCAGGGCGGTTTTCTCGTCGGTTATGAGGAAGGCACCAGTGATGCCGGGTAGGCCGTGCATCCGAGTATCGATGACCTGAATGGGCGGGCTCATCGTGTCCTTTCTCTAGCGTCTTCTCTCGTGGCCGGGCATCTCGGCCCCCCGAGAGGGTAGCGTTTGCGCCGAATGAGCCGAACAAAGCCCGACGCCGTGCTGATCGTGAATCCAAATGCCGGCCGTCTCCCGGACGCGACCAGGAACGAGGCGGTTGATGCGCTTCGTTCTCGGTTCCGAATCGAGGGCTACACCACCACTGGGAGAGACAGCGGAATCGCCGTTGCTTCCGAGGCTGCGGCCGCAGGGGCCGAGCTCGTGATTGCGTTCGGGGGCGACGGACACATCAACGAGGTCGCCAACGGACTGGCCGGAACCTCAACTGCACTCGGGATAATTCCCGGAGGAACGATGAACGTGTTCGCTCGAGTTCTCGGGATCCCCCTGGATCCACTTCTGGCCGTCGGACACCTGGAGGAAGCGCTGAAGCGTCCGATCATCGAGCCCCCCTCGGGCGGATGAACGACCGCTACTTCACGTTCTCCGCGGGCTGTGGGTTCGATGCCGAGGCGGCGGGGCGCGTCGAACGGTACGTTCCGGCAAAGCGTCGCTTCGGTGAGCTGTTCTTCTACTGGAGCGCCTTCAGGGTGCTCGCCGGTTCCTACAGGCACAGGAAACCCATGATGAAGCTGAGCGGTGATTTCGGAGAGGTTCCCGTTGCGATGGCCGTCGTGTGCAATGCGGGCCCCTACGCCTACCTCGCCAACAGACCGGTCAACCTCACTCCGCAGGTCGATCTATTCAAGGGCATAGACGTGTTCGCCTTGAGGTCGATGAGGATCGAGTCACTTCCCGCGTATATGTGGCGCGTGGCGGATCTCTGGCAACCTCGTGCACCATCCCGACGTGTTCTACGCGAGCGACCTCGAACACTTCGAGCTCAGCTCGAACAAACCCTTCCACTGCCACGTCGACGGAGAACCCCTTCCACAAACGCACAGGGTGACCTTCGAGGTCGATTCGAGTGCGTTGAAAGTGCGGGCATGAGCATCCTGCTCGTCGCTCTCGACGAGGATTTGATGCAGGCACTGATACACCGCCTGACCGTCCAGGGTGACGAGGTGCGTGTGGTCGAGGCCGAGGAATCGGCGAGCGATCGCTGGCGCTCTCTGGGAGCCCACGTCGCATCCGGCCCCCAGTGGGACGCCGACCTGGTCGAGAGAGCCGCGCAGAACGTGCGCACGATCGTCGTCGGCGAGAGACACGATCGTGATCCCACGGAGTTGATGGAAGCTCTCGTTGAGGGCGGGGGCCTCGCCTCACCCGACATGCGACTCGTGGTCGTGGGCGATGTCATGCCTGCGGCCCTGTTCGCTCTTCGTGACTCCAAGCTCGAATACGTCATCCTCGGCTCGGTGGTGCGCCGCGGACTGCTCGGACGGAAGCTGAGGGTGCCCCCCGAGAGACTGGCCGAAGCGGTGGACGCGGCAGACGATCTGGCCGGCCATCCCAGACTCGAGCTGGACCTCGGAGATGACGAGCGCGTGGCGGGAGCTGAAACTGCCCTTCGAAGCCCGAGAGGAGTGAGGCGGAGGCCGAGCTAGGTGAGGGGTCTGAAGACCAGGCCCGTTAGTGCTTTGGGCCAGAAGTAGCTCGCCTTCTGAGGCATCCGCTCGCCCGACCGGGCAACCTCGACTACCTGGGCGGGATGCAACGCTCGAAGCAGGACGCCGGCCGTCCAACCCTCGTCCTCCACAAGTCGGAGTATCTCGTCCGGCTCCTTTGAGAACCGCAAATCGTCAATGCCCTCGGGAAGCACCAGGGGGAGCACTGCCTCGTGCAGTGCAACGACGTCAAGGTCCCTCCAGGCCCTGGCCCTCGCCCCTACCTGCTCGACGACCGTGGAGTCGCCTACTTCGACGAGAATCTCAGCCTCCTTCGAACGCAGGAGGAAGGGATGGTCCGCACTCGAGTGATCGAGGGCCTGCGATCCGCTCGTGCCGTTGCCGATGGGCTCAACCGGCCATCTCTCGGACATCCGGCGCTGTATCTCCTCGAAATCGACGCTCGTTTTCAGAACGCGGTGGTAGGGGAAGACGACGAGGTCCTCGTCATCGGCATCGACGCAGAAGCTCATGACCGACTGGTGGTCGCCGTCACCACCGACCGCCTGCGCGTAGGCAAGGGCCGTCTCGTAACGATGATGTCCGTCGGCGATAACAAGGGGGCCGGGTCGCAGCGCCTCCGAGATCATGTCGCACTCGCCGGGGGTCGAGATGACCCACAGGCGATGAAGTGTGCCGTGCTCGTCGGCGAAGCGTGCGGCCGTCGGCCGGTTCTCGAGATCGTTCAGGTAAGGGGTCAGCCGGCCCCCGCCCCGGTAAATCGAGTAGATGGGCGAGATGTTGACCGGCAGCGCATTCATCAACGAGAGGCGCTCCTCGATCGGGCCGGGCATCGTCCGCTCGTGAGGCAGAACCCCGGAGGCCTCGCCGTAAGGACCGAGCTTCAGCGCTCCGATGACTCCAGCGACCCGACAACGACGGCCGTCCTCCGACACGAAATCCTGCCTGTAGACGTAGAGGGACTCGGTCGCGTCCTGCGCGACGACTCCCTCGGCGACCCATCGCCTCCAGACATCAGCGACCTCGAGGTTCCGCTCGTCCCGGTCCTCGTGAGCCTGGGACAACTCGAGGTGGACGGCGTTTGCGGGGTTGCGTTCGTGGAGCAGCCGCTGCTCCTCGGGCGAGATGACGTCGTAGGGCGGGCACACGAGTTCCTTGAGACGGTCGGAGTCCGCGTACCGCAGCCCGCGAAAGGGCAAGAGCTCAGGCATAGAGCCCGCATGATATTCGAGCCCGGCCGGGGAAGAGGCCGGAGCGACCCCGATGTGGACCCTCTAGGCGATATAGCTCTCCTCCCGAAAGTGCCCGTGCACCTGGTGCTCGTGGTGACCGTGGTGACTCAGGGCACCGCGGGCACCGTTGCACCGCGGTCACCACCCACTTTCGAGGAGGACACACATGCGTCCGGCCACTTGACTTCTAGGCGTTCGCCGGCTGAGGGGGAAGGCTTGCCAGTGAGGCGGCCAGGTCCTCCTCGCTCAGTTGCAGGTCCTCGAGCTTGCCGTCGAGAAAGGCCTCGTATGCACTGATGTCGAAGTGGCCGTGGCCGCACAGGTTGAACAGCACGACTCGCTCCTCGTCGGCCTCGCGCGCGGCCAGTGCCTCATCGATCGCTCCCTTGAGCGCGTGGGCCGGCTCGGGCCCCGGGAGCCACCCCTCCGAGCGGGCGAACATGACGGCCGCCTCGAAGACCGGAACCTGAGGGTACGACTTCGCCTCGTAGAGGCCAGCTTTGACGAGCCCGCAGAGACTGGGGGCGTCTCCGTGGTACCTGAGCCCGCCCGCATGGACGGGGGCCGGGACGAAGTCGTGACCGAGCGTGTACATGGGCATCAACGGGGTCATCCCCGCGGTGTCGCCGAAGTCGTAGGCGTAGGTGCCGCGCGTCAGCGTGGGACAGGCATCGGGCTCGACCGCGATGAAACGAGTCTTGGCGTCACTCCAGTCAGCACGTCCGCCGCGTAGGGAAACGAAAGGCCGGCGTAGTTCGATCCGCCGCCGACGCAGCCGACCACGACGTCGGGTGTGTCCTCGAAGGCAGCCATCTGCTTCTTGGCCTCGAGCCCGATGATCGTCTGGTGGGTGCACACGTGGTTCAAAACGCTGCCCAGCGAATAGTGGGTGTCGTCATTCTGCGCGGCGATCTCAACGGCCTCGGAAATGGCGATCCCGAGAGAGCCCGTCGAATCGGGATGATCGGCGAGGACCTTGCGACCGGACTCGGTTCTGTCCGTAGGCGACGCGTGAACGGTTGCGCCCCAGGTCTCCATGAGGGTCCGGCGGCCCGGCTTCTGCTCGTAGCTCACCTTGACCATGAAGACCTCGCACTCGAGGCCGAACAACGCGCACGCATAGGCGAGCGACGATCCCCACTGACCGGCGCCGGTCTCGGTCGTGAGCTTGTTGGTCCCGGCAGCTTTGTTGTAGAAGGCCTGCGGCACGGCGGTGTTGGGCTTGTGCGAACCGCCCGGGGACACGCCCTCCCACTTGTAGTAGATGCGCTGCTTGCCCGGCGTCAGGCCGAGGGTCTTCTCGAGCCTGTGGGCGCGGTACATCGGGGACGGGCGCCACGATTTGAAGACGTCGAGGACCTCCCCCGGAATATCGATCCACCGCTCGCTCGAGACCTCCTGCATGATGAGCGATTCGGGAAAGAGCGGAGCGAGATCGGCCGGGCCCACGGGCTCGCCGGTTCCGGGATGCAGCGGGGGAAGAGGGTCGCCGGGGAGGTCCGGCAGGATGTTGTACCAGGCAGTCGGGATGTCGGACTCGGGAAGCACGATCTTGACGATGTCGGTGCGCGGCATGGTCCCCCCTGTCTGGCGTGGCAAGAATTACGAGCTTGACCGTACGCCCCGTGCATAGTTTCTTGTCAAGACCTGCCGCGCGGCCCGGGCAGGCTCGTGCAGAACCGAGGGGGGACGTTGCCGGTCTCTGAGACCAGCTCGAAGGTCATCTACGACGCGCTTAAGGCGGTTGATGTCCGGGTCATGTCGGCGCTTCCCGAGACCTGGCTCGTTCACCTGATTCGGCTGGCCGACGACGACCCTGCGATGAAACTGGTGCGACTCGCGAAGGAGGAGGAGGGAGTCGGCGTGTCCACCGGCGCTCACTTTGCAGGAGTTCGCTCCGCGATGCTTATGCAGAACCACGGCTTCCTTCAATCCATCAACGGCATCGTGTCGTGCTCGCTGCTCTACAAGATCCCTCTCCTCATGCTGATCAGCGATCGCGGGCATCTCGGCGAGCCGGATCCCTGGCAGACCGAGGGTGGGCGCTACACGCGCCACGTACTCGATGCTTTGCGAATAGTTCACTCCGAGCTCAGGGATCAGGGCACGGTGCCGCACCAGGTCGCCGAGGGGATGACGCTCGCCCAATCGTCACTGTCGCCCGTCGCGTTGCTGCTAACGCGCGACCTCATGTGGGAGACGCCTCGGTGAAGCGCATCGAATGCCTGCAGGCGATATACGACGAGATTCAGGACTGCGCGGTAGTGACAATCATGGGCGCGGTCGCAGCGGAGCTGTACTCGCTCGGCCACAGGCCCAACTTCTTCTACCTCGAGCACGCCATGGGACTCGCCTCATCTGTTGGTCTTGGAATCGCGCTGTCCCAACCAGAGCGCCGCGTCGTTGTCATCGACGGAGACGGTTCCGTGTTGATGAACATGGGAGGGCTGACGACGCTTGCTCGGTACGCGCCAGGAAATCTGACCCACATCGTGTTCGACAACGAGTCGCTTCTGAGCGTCGGGGGGTTTCCGACCGCAACATCAACAGGCTCGGACCTTACCGCCATCGCCCGGGGAGCCGGCATCGCCAACACGGGAACCTTCACGACGGTGGACGAACTCGCCTCCGCGACCCGATCGGCTATCGCATCGGGCGAGATGCACAATCTGGTTGCGAAGGTCGAGGCAGTTGGTCCTGCGGGCTTTCATATGGACCTCGAGTTGTTAGAGAACCGCTTCGAATTCGCGCGTGCTCTGCGCGTCGAGAAAACCTAAGGAGGAACGCGGTGGCCGCTCTTGATTCTTTGGTCGAGGCGCTAGCTTCGGGGTCGGTGCGCGTGGTCGATCTGACCCAGCCCCTGTCGGAATCCACTCCGATCATTCAGCTCCCCGAACCGCTGGTGAACACTCCCGGGTTCAGGATGGAGGAGCTGAGCCGCTACGACGACCGGGGGCCCGGCTGGTACTGGAACCGAATCGAGATGGGCGAGCACGTCGGCACGCACTTCGACGCACCCATCCACTGGATCACGGGGAGGGACTCCGACGACTTAGCCTCCATCGACGCCGCGAAGCTGATCGGCCCCGCGGTCGTGATTGACAAGAGCGAGGAGGCAACTGCCGATCCGGATTTCCTGCTGACGGTTGACCACCTGAAGGAGTTCGAGAAGGAGCACGGGCCGTTCCCGTCTGGCGGGTGGCTGCTGGTGCGAACGGGCTGGGACGCCCGGGCAGCGGACCAGGCCCAGTTCCTGAACGCCGACGAAGGCGGTCCGCACACTCCGGGGCCCGATGCCGAGTGCGCCCGCTGGATCGCGCAGGAATCTCCCTTTGTGGGCCTCGGTGTCGAGACGGTTGGTACCGATGCGGGTGCCGCCCACAGCTTCGATCCTGCGTTCCCGTGTCACCACTACATGCACGGCGCGGGGAAGTTCGGTCTCACGCAACTCGCCAACCTGGCGCAGCTGCCGCCCACGGGTGCGTTGTTGGTCGCGGCTCCGTTGAGGATCGTGGACGGTTCGGGAAGCCCCGCTAGGGCTCTGGCTCTCGTGCCCGCCTAGCTCAGAGTCTCCGCGACCGGTAGTAACGAAGCAGCGCATTGGTCGAGCTGTCGTGCTCGAGCTTGGAGTCGTCCTCGCTTGCCAGCTCTTTTGAAATCTGCTGTGCAAGGGCCTTTCCCAACTCAACGCCCCACTGGTCGAACGAGTTGATGTTCCAAATCGTCCCCTGCACGAAGACCTTGTGCTCGTAGAGCGCGATCAGCGATCCGAGCGAATAGGGCGTCAGCTCATCCAACAGAAGAGTGTTGGTTGGGCGATTCCCCTCGAACGTGCGATGCGCGACCTGCGCCTCATCGACGCCTTCGGCTCGCACCTCCTCCTCGGTGCGCCCGAATGCGAGCGCTCCGGTCTGGGCGAAGAAGTTCGCCATGAGCAGGTCGTGGTGCTCACCGGCGGGGTTGAGGCTCCGGTTGAAGCCGATGAAATCCGCGGGCACGAGCTCGGTTCCCTGGTGAATCAACTGATAGAAGGCGTGCTGCCCGTTGGTCCCAGGCTCGCCCCACACCACGGGACCGGTGCGCCACTCGACGCGCCGGCCACCAAGGTCGACCGACTTTCCGTTGCTCTCCATGTCCAGCTGTTGGAGGTATGCCGGGAAACGGTGCAAGTACTGGTCGTAGGGGAGTATCGCAATGCTTCGCGTTTCGAAGAAGTTGTTGTACCAGATGCCGATCAAGCCCAGAAGAACCGGGAGGTTGGATTCCCAGGGAGCCGAACGGAAGTGCTCGTCGAGCGCGTGAAAACCGTCGAGGAACTCGCGGAACCGTTCGGGCCCGATCGCGATCATCAGTGCCAGTCCGATCGCGGAATCGACCGAGTACCTGCCTCCGACCCAGTCCCAGAATCCGAACATGTTGCTCGTGTCGATCCCGAAGTCCGAGACGAGTCCCTCGTTCGTCGAGATGGCCACGAAGTGCTTCGCTATCGCCGCCTCGTCGCCGCCCATTCCATCTAGCAGCCACAGGCGAGCCGATCGGGCGTTGGTCAGCGTCTCGAGGGTCGTGAAGGTCTTGGACGCGACGATGAACAGCGTCTCGCCCGGGTCGAGGTCGCGAGTTGCCTCGGCGAAGTCGGTTCCGTCGACATTCGAAACGAATCGAAACCGCATCGATCGCTCGGCATAGTGACGCAGCGCCTCGTACGCCATTACCGGGCCGAGGTCCGACCCTCCGATTCCGATGTTGACGATGTTCCGAATCCGCCGGCCCGTATGACCTTTCCATTCGCCGGATCGCACCTTGTTGCTGAACGAGGCCATACGGTCGAGCACCTCATGCACCTCGGGCACGACGTTGACGCCGTCGACTAGAACCTCTGCGTCTCGAGGAGCCCGCAAGGCGACGTGAAGTACCGGCCGGTTCTCGGTGACGTTGATGCGCTCGCCCGCGAACATCGCCTCGATTCGACTCTTCAGTCCCGACTCGTCCGCCAATCGCAGCAGCAGCGTCATGGTTTCGGCGGTAAGGCGGTTCTTCGAATAGTCGAGCCGGATTCCCTCTGCATCAACCGTCATGGCCTCGGCTCGTCGAGGGTCGTCGGCAAAGAGCGTGCGAAGGTGAACGTCCTTCAGGTGTTCGAAATGAATCCGGAGGTCGCTCCAAGCCGGTAGCTCGATGGGCGACGGGGACGGTGTCACTCGAGGTCGAAGATCGAACGGAACTGTTCGAGCGCCTCCGCATTGCCGAGAATCTCCACAGACGATGCGTCAATGCGGTGCCAGAGGTACAGGAGCACGTCCGAAGCAGGCCCCCGTAGCGCTACATCCCCCTTGGCGTGCTCCCTGGTAACGACCGGCTCCTTGTCGAGCACTGCCAGCCACTCGCCGTCGGCGTCGGTGGTGTGAATGTGCACGCTGGACTTCAGTGGCTCGTCCAACTGGGCCTGGGCGGGTAGCCACACGTACATGAGCTCGTCGATTCCGTCTGCCGCGAGGTCCGCGTCGATGTCCGAGGGATCGCCGACCGCATTTTGCGCATCCCAGCGGTGTACCGCCGTCTCCTGTGCCATGCGCCGCGGCACGAAGCCCACCTTCTTCACGGGGGACCAGGACCACATCGGTTGCTCCAAGTCCGCGTCGGCCAGGGTGCCAACGAGAAGCCCGGGGCCTTCACCGAACCACTCGATGAGATCGACGCCCTCCGGAGGATCGTGGTCCTCGCTGTCGCGTGGATTGGTCAGTGCGCGTCCGGCCATCTCGTTCCAGAAGCGATGGACCTCTCCCAGGTGTCCGAGCAGGTCGCTCATGTTCCACTCGGGGCAGGACGGCACAGGGGTATCGAGGTTTCCGCGCGCGGCATCCAGCAGAGCCGCCGACTCCTTCTCGATGGCATCGAGGTAACGCTCGTGCGTAAGCGTCATGCGCCGATGTCGTAGAGCTGGCCAGGATCGAGATCGAGGCCGTTCATGACCTGCCACAGGGCGGCTGCGGCCTTGAGAGCATTGCGACTCTCGAACGGCTCGAGATCGCCGCCCGATTCCTCGAGGGTCTTGACCAGCGTGTTGTAGCTCTCGACGAGAGCGAGTTCGGCGTCGTTGAGACCGTCCGGTGGAACTATCCCTGACTTGGGCATCTAGGCCTTCTTTCTCTCGCCGGAGCCGCCGATGACTTCTCGTTCGTCGTTGAGACGCTTGGCTTTCAGCTCGAATCGTGGCAGCGAGTCGTCGGCGGCTTGCCGGACGCCGAAGCGCAAACCCTCGTGGGCCTCGGACAACTCGGCGCCGATCTTCTTGAGAATGGTGTCGGCATCTGCGTTGGCGTCGGGGATCTCGACGAGCACCTCGATCTCGTCGCGGATTCCCTCGGCCGTGTAGAGGTGAATCTGGAACTCGTCCACTTCGGAGAACTCCCGCACGATGGCCTCGACGGCTCGCGGGTAGACGTTCGTACCGCGCACCAGTTTCATGTCGTCGACTCGACCGACGATTCCGCCCTCGTAGATGTCGAGCGTGCGTCCGCAGGAGCACCGGTCCGCGGGCACCTTGACGACGAGGTCGCGCGTCCGGTATCGAAGCACGGGAATAAAGCCGCGCCCGAACGATGTCACCACCCGCTCACCCTGTTCGCCGTAAGCCACAGGCTCGCCGGAGACCGGATCGATGACCTCTTCGATGAAGTGCGGCTCGATGATGTGCGTTCCCCCCGGCTGCTCGGAGCATTCGAACACCATGATCGTCCCAAGCTCGGTCATGCCTGCCGTGTCTCCCGCGACGGCTCCCCACTGATCCTCGATGAGCTTCTTGGTAGCGGGGATCGAGCCGGCGGGTTCCCCCGAGAGAATCAGCCTTTTCACTGGCCCGTTCACGAGATCGATTCCGAGCTTGCTTGCCTCTTGCGCCATCCGGAGCGCGTAGGTCGGTGTGGAGCACACGACCGTCGCGTTCATGTCGACGATCTGCTTGACCCGGGCCTCGGTCGTCATGTTGCCGCCGGGGAGCACGAGGCAACCGATCTTTTCGCACGCGTAGTGTGCCCCCCAGAAGCCGACGAACGTCCCGTAGCTGAAGGCAAAGAAAACGGTGTCCGTGGGCCGGACCCCGAAGCCCCAGAAGCCGTAGCACCACATCTCGGCGATCCACTCCCAGTCCTTCATCGAGTCGAGCACCCGGATAGGGGTACGCCCTGTCGTGCCAGAGGTCATGTGGTAGCGAATTGCGGCACTCTCGGGGGCCGCGAGAAGCGGCCCGTAGGGAGGGTGCTCGACCTGCGAGCGCATCCACTCCTCGCGGGTCATGAAGGGGATTCGCCGGAGGTCGTCGAGCGATCTGATGGATTCGGGTGTGACGCTGGCGTCACCAAGTCGCGTTGCATGGAACGGCACCTGTTCCGTCGCCCACTGGACGAGGTTCTGCAGCTTGCGGACCTGCAGAGCCTCGAGCTGGTCACGTGGCATGGTTTCGTGACGCTTGTTCCAGAACGGCGAATCCGTCATGGCCCCACCCCTTTGGAGGATCTTCGGATCAACCCGTGCAGCGTAGTACGTCGTCACGGGCGGGGAGAGCGGCGGCACGGCTCCGAGCGCCGGACGTAATGTGTGCCGATGACCAATCGTTTCGAGCTGCCCGCCGGCCCACAAGAGCTGCTGTCTCGCGCGCGCGTTGTGGCGGCCGAGGACCTGCGACCGCTGGCGGACGCCGGAAGGGGCGGTGAGCCAAACAGGCCTCTACTCGCCGCTCTCGCAGAACACGATCTCCTGCCCCGGTTGTTCCCGGAATCGCTGGGCGGTTCGCGTGAGGGGGATGTCAGCGCCCTGGATTTGTGCGTCCTGCGCGAGGGGCTCGCTCAGCGATGCACCGCAGCCGAAACCGCGCTCGCCCTGCAGGGCCTGGGCGCGTACCCGATCGTGCAGTCCGGCACGAAAGAGCTAGCGGCTCGCTGGATCCCCGAGGTGGCTCAGGGGAGAGCCGTTGCCGCCTTCGCGCTGACGGAGCCGGGGGCGGGGAGCGACGCGGCTGCACTGGCTCTTGAGGCCACGCCGGACGGAGACGGCTGGCGGCTGACCGGCGAGAAGAAATGGATCTCGAACGCTCCATTCGCCGACGTGTACTCGGTGTTCGCTCGGACATCCGACGACCCCGGCTCGTCGGGAGTCACAGCCTTTGTCGTTGCGGGGGATAGCGCGGGTCTCGGAGGCGAGCCACTCGAGCTGGTTGCTCCACATTCCATTGGGACAGTGACGTTCGACGGAGTGCGGGTCGAGCCAGAGTCCGTGCTCGGTCAAGTGGGTGAGGGTTTCAAGGTGGCCATGCGAACACTCGATCTCTTCCGCCCGAGCGTGGGGGCCTTCGCGGTCGGGATGGGACAGGCCGCGCTCGATGCCGCGCTTGCCCATGCGAGCGAGCGCGAGGCCTTTGGCCGGGAGCTGAGAGAGTTCCAGGCGATCAGTCAGCAGCTCGCCGACATGGCGACGCAGATCGAGGCGGCGAGGCTGCTCGTGTACTCCGCCGCGTCCCGCTACGACTCGGGCGAAAAAGTCACCAGACACTCGGCAATGGCAAAGCTCTTCGCCACCGAGATGGCGCAAAAGGTGATCGACGCGGCGATCCAGATCCACGGAGCGAGGGCTCTCGAACGGGGCCACCTGCTCGAGGAGCTCTACAGGGAGGTGCGGGCGACGCGCATCTACGAGGGCACGAGCGAGATCCAGCGAGAGATCATCACGAGAGAGCTCTACCGCTAGTTCTGTCAGGAAATGCTAGACGGTGCCGTTCAGTGGCAGCGGTTCGTAGTCGGGCTTGGTGTCCGGGATCACCGCTATGCACATCAACTCGATGTACGCGTCGGGATCGTAGAGACCGACCACCTCGAATAGCGCGAGGGCGGGATAGTGGCGGCCGAAGTGTTTGCGGTAGACGTCCCGGATCTCGTGCGTTGCCCCCCTGTAGGCGTCGGCATCGGTAACGAAGATCTGCATCGAGACGAGGTCCTCGGGTTGGGCGCCGACCGCTTCGAGCGCGGTCACGACGTTTCCCGCCGCGGCATCGAACTGCTGCACGATGTCGCTTCCTTGGAGGACTCCCGTAGGGCCGTGGGCGGTCTGGCCCCCGAGGTAAACCGTTTTTCCTTCGGCTGCGACGGCGGCGTGGCTGAAACCTAGCGGGGGAGCCAGCGTCGATGGATTGATGAGCTTGTGTGAGGAGGTCATGGCGTCCTTGAGCCTCGAAGAGGTCGTCGGTCTATCGACCCGTCCATACCGGGTTTCGTCCCTCCTTAAACGCGGCGTAGAACTCCTTGTGATCCTCGGCCGTCATCAACAGCGCCTGCGTCATGGCCTCGAGCTCGAGGGCCCCTCCGAGGTCCATGTCGAGCTCCCTGGTCAGAAGCATCTTGGTCGCGCCATAGGCGAAGGTCGGGCCGGTAGCCAGCCGTTGGGCGAGTTCGCCGGCAACGGCAGCCAGTTCGTCATCGTCGACCACCCGATTGGCGATCCCGATGCGCTCGGCGGTGGCGGAATCGACCTTGTCTCCGAGCAGCAGCAACTCGGTCGCGCGTCCAAGCCCGACCAAGCGGGGAAGAAGGTAGGCCGAGCCCATGTCCGCGCCTGCCAGCCCAACTTTCGTGAACAAGAAGGAATACGACGCCGAGCGAGCGAGAATCCGCAGGTCGGCGGCGAGTGCGATCACCGAGCCGGCCCCGGCAGCGATCCCGTTGATCGCCGCGATGATCGGCATCGGAAGCTCCCGCATCCGCTGAACCACCTGGCCGGTCATGCGCGTGAAATCGAGCAACGCGCGTGAGTCCATGTCGAGGAGAGCTCCGATGATCTCGTTGACGTCGCCGCCCGAGCAGAAGCCGCGCCCGGTCCCCGTTATTACGAGAACCTTGACGTCGTCTCGGTTCGGAAGCTCGGCGAGAAGATCACGAAGGTCGGCATAGCTGTCGAACGTAAGCGCGTTCAGTTTGTCGGGCCGCGCGAACGTGACGGTGGCGACGCCGCTGTCGTCGAGAGCGAAGTCGAAGTGCTTCCAGTTCTCGGTAAAAGGAGACGAGGCTCGAAAGGGGCTCAACTGTTGCCACCGAACGCGGAGAAGCCCGTGATCGCCTGGCCGAGGATCAGCGTGTGGATCTCACTCGTTCCCTCGTACGTGAGCACGCTCTCGAGGTTGTTCGCGTGCCTGATGACCGGATACTCGAGTGTGATGCCGTTTGCGCCGAGGATGGTGCGTGCCTCGCGCGCGATCGCAAGCGCTTCGCGCACGTTGTTCAGCTTTCCGAAGCTGACGTGGTGAGGCGTTATCTTCCCCTCGTCCTTCATCCGTCCGAGATGGAGGGCTAGAAGCGAACCCTTGTTGAGCTCCAACAGCATGTTGACCAGCTTCTCCTGGGTCAGCTGAAAGGCCCCTATGGGTTGACCGAATTGCTCCCGGGTCTTCGAGTACTCGAGCGCCGACTCGTAGCAAGCCCTAGCCGCCCCCATGGTTCCGAAGATGATCCCGAAGCGAGCCTCGCTGAGACACGAGAGCGGCCCCTTCATCCCGGTGACACCGGGCAGGACAGCGTCGCCGGGAAGCCGAACGTCGTCAAAGATCAGCTCGCTGGTGACGCTTGCTCGAAGGCTCAGCTTGCGATGGATGTCCCGTGTCGTGAACCCTTTGATCTTCTTGGGGACGAGGAAGCCGCGCACACCCTCATCTGTCTGCGCCCATACGATCGCGACATCGGCGATGCCCCCGTTGGTGATCCACATCTTGTTGCCGTTGAGGATCCAGTCGTCGCCGTCTCGTTTGGCGTTGGTCCGCATGTTCGCGGGATCGCTGCCACGATCGGGCTCAGTCAATCCGAAGCATCCAATCGCCTCACCCGCCGCCATCCGCGGAAGCCATTGGTCCTTCTGCTCGTCGGATCCGTACGCGTGAATCGGGAACATGACGAGTGAGCCCTGGACGGAAACGAAACTTCGGAAGCCGCTGTCGCCCGCCTCTAACTCCAAACAAGCGAGTCCATAGCTGGTGGCATTCGTGCCCGCGCAGCCGTACCCCTCGAGGTGCATGCCGAGAAGGCCGAGTTCGCCGATCTCCGTCGCAATCTCCACCGGGAACTCGCCGGCCTCGAACCACTTCTCGATTCCCGGAAGGATCCTGTCGCGCACGAACTTGCGGGCCGTGTCGCGGATCATTCGCTCTTCGTCGGTGAGAAGCTGGTCGATTCCCAGGAAGTCGACGGGGTCGATGCTCATGCTCGGATCCTCCTCGGGGAATCCTCGGTTGCCGTCCGTTCGGCCACGACCAGCAGCTCGGGTGACTGAGGCCCGGCCGTTGCGAGAAGTCGCCTCTGCTCGTCTGACCATGGACGGCTATCACCGTCGGGTGTCCGAAGCGCGGTGACGACTTTCGCCTTGACGCACTCCTTGCTGTCTCGTTCGATCCAGAAATCGTAGGTGATCGACGTTCTGCCGACCTCTGTAACCGCGAGATTCACATCGACCAGGTCGCGGTGGTCGAGCAGTTCCTTGAAGTCGATCGAGATGTGAACGCGTGGCAGATGCCCGTAGACGTCGTCGAGGAGCCCAAGCCGCTCGAAAAGAGCGGTCTCTGCCCACTCGATCATCCGGAAGGCGGCCGTGTTGTGCCAGTGTCCTGAGGCATCGGTGTCGCTCCATTCGATGCGTCGCTGGATACGGATCGATGCAGGGGTGCCGTTGTCGCTCACGTCAGTGAGCGTACTTGACGTAGGTTTTGGCTCCAGGCAGACACCACAGGAGGTCAGGATTGCTCGTAGGGATTGGACTCCCAAGCTCCATTCCGGGAGCCGGCGCGCGCCTGTCACTCGAGTGGGCGAGGAGGGCCGAGGCGGGCCCCTTCGCCAGCCTCGGCGTAGTGGACCGCATGCGCTACGACAGTCACGAGCCGATGACGGTCTTGTCCGCGGTCGCGGCCGTCACCTCCAGGATCGGTCTGGTGACCATGGTCGTTATCGGACCACTTAGGAGGACTCCAATCTTCGCCCGAGAGGCTGCAACCATTCAGCGCATCTCGGAGGGGCGTTTGACCTTGGGACTTGCGGTTGGAGCGCGCACCGATGACTACGACGCGATTGGGGAGCGCCACGAGGGCCGCGGTCTTCGCCTCG
>CAVQLH010000011.1:0-106886 GCA_963713315.1 uncultured Actinomycetes bacterium
CTCGACCTGGCGTTCGTGCACAAAGAGAAGGACGGGAGCACAGTCGGCATCAACTTCGGCGACCTCGACCTCGACGGAAACCCGGAGATCGCGGTGTTCCAAGGGGCGTCGTCGGGGCTTCTGGGCAAAGATGACTACAACGAGGCCGGGGGCACGATCGAGCCCGGATGCTCGGCCGCGATCCTCCTCTACGAGAACACGTGGGCTGCACCGTTCGCTACTGCATTGCGCCGCAGCGGTGCGCAGCTCGTCGCGAACGGCCGTATCCCGGTTAACGCCATCATCGCCACGCTCGACGAACTCGAGTCCGCGGACGCTTAAGGATCGACCGACAAAGGAGAGATGACATGGGATTGCTACGGGGGATGGCGCGCACTGCCGTGGTCGCCGGAACGGCGACGGCAGTATCCAATCGAGTGTCGCGCCGACAAGCGTCACGCTGGGCTGAGCAGGAGGCACCTCAGCAGCAGTACTACGAGCAGGCGCCGGCCGCCGCACCAGGCTCTGGCGACACGATCCAGCAGCTAAAGGAGCTCGGAGAACTGAAGTCCAGTGGGGTGCTCACCGATGCCGAGTTCGAGGCGCAGAAGGCGAAGATCCTGGCTGGCTGAACACGCGCCTCCGCCTAGCCGTCTGGGTCCGCAGTCAACAGTGGCTCGGGGGGTGGGACTCGAACCCACAACCTACCGGTTAACAGCCGGTTGCTCTGCCGGTTGAGCTACCCCCGATCGGCTGGCACATCCTACGTGCCCGGTTGAGGCCTGGACAACGGGGCATAGCATGGGTTCAACGAACCTAAACAGCACGGGCCGGGCTAACCGGCGGGAGAGGGAGGCAGAAATGAGCAAGCTGGGATTCATGGTGGGTTTCGGGGCCGGGTATGTCCTGGGCTCGAAGGCCGGTCACGAACGCTACGAGCAGCTTCGCCGCCTCTACGACAACCTGATGTCATCGCCTCAGTTCAAGAGAGCTTCCGGCAAGGCCAAGGATGCGGTCGAAACGGGTTACGAGCAGGCGCGCGAGAAGGCTTCGGAGAGCGTCAGCAAAGTTCAGGAAAAGGTGCGCCGGACGGACGACCGTTCGGGTCTCTCGGTGGCCCCTCCCCCATCGTCCAACTAACCCAGGGTTTCCCCTACTCGAGGTAGTCGCGCAGCTTCTGGCTCCGCGAGGGGTGGCGCAACTTGCTCAGCGTCTTCGACTCGATCTGACGAATGCGTTCGCGCGTGACTCCAAACTTCTTGCCGACCTCTTCGAGTGTCCGCGGCTGTCCGTCGACAAGACCGAAGCGCAGACGAATGACTTCCTTCTCGCGTCCCGAGAGCGTGTGGAGTACGGACTCGAGCTGCTCCTGAAGAAGCTTGAACGAAGCGCGCTCGAGAGGAACCACGGCCTCTGAATCCTCGATGAAGTCGCCGAGGTGACTGTCCTCTTCTTCGCCGATCGGTGTCTCGAGTGAAACGGGCTCCTGGCTGATCTTCTGGATCTCGCGCACCTTCGCTGGAGTCATCTCCATTTGGGAAGCAATCTCGTCCGCAGTTGGTTCGCGGCCGAGGTCCTGGAGCAGCTGGCGCTGAATACGCGCAAGCTTGTTGATCGTCTCGACCATGTGGACCGGTATCCGGATCGTCCGAGCCTGGTCCGCTATCGCTCGCGTAATCGCCTGGCGAATCCACCAGGTCGCGTATGTCGAGAACTTGAAGCCCTTGGTGTAGTCGAATTTCTCGACGGCGCGAATGAGGCCAAGGTTTCCCTCCTGAATCAAGTCGAGGAAAGCCATGCCGCGACCCACGTACCGTTTCGCGATCGAAACGACCAGGCGGAGGTTGGCCTCGACCAAGTGACGTTTCGCCATCATCCCGTCGCGCATCTCGAATCTAAGGTCACGCACCTCGGAGCTTTTGCGATCCGCGTCCGGTCCGAGCGCGTTGAGTTTGTCTTCGGCCCCAAGGCCGGCGTCGATGCGCTTGGCGAGGCTGACTTCTTCCTGAGCAGTCAGAAGTGCAACCCGGCCAATTTCTTTGAGGTACATCCGGACGGGATCGTTGGTCGGTGCCTTTAGCGCAGCATCGACCTCTTTCCGTGCGCGTACGCGGTCCTCTTCGGGCGCGGCTGCCGGCTGTTCAATCTCGTCAGGAACGGGCGTTTCATCTTCAATGACGGCTTCGTCCTCGACCACATCCACACCGAAGTTGACGAGGCGTTGGTAAACCGCGTCGATCTCGTCAACGCTTAGCTCGAGCACGGCCAGCTTCTCCGCCAGATCCGCGTTCGTGATCGAGCCCTCTTTTCGGGCGACCTGGATGATGGCCTCGACCTCTACATGAGCCGGTGAGACCTGCGTGATTGTCGCGGCGGCTGTGTTGGCCCCGTTCGCGCCGGCGGCCTTTCGTGTTGGTTCATTCATTCCTAGGCAGCTCCCCTGATCTTACGGAGCAAGTCGCGCCGTTCAGCCTCGAGCTTCACCAGGTCGGTGAAGAGCTCGTCGTGGCGCGCCGGGTCAGTTACTGGGTTGATGTCCCCGAGCGTGTCCCGTCGTTTCTTGATGTCTCGTTCCAAGCTAAAAACCCTAATCCTTACGAATATCTCTTCGCACCGCCGAGCGAGATCCTCCTCATCCGAACCATCGACACCGACGGCTAATTCCGTTAGCAGGGAAAGGGCGTCCGGCGAGAGATCTTCCGCCATGCTCGCCAGTGGCTGCTTGCTGGCAGAGATATGAAGGGCGCTGGCGGCCCGGAACAACTCTCTCCGAGCAGGAGATGTGAAGTCGGACTCCGACACCATGTCCGTCCAACGTTCTATCTCACGCGCCCGAGTCAACAGCAATTGCAACGCCTCCCGTTCAACCTTCACATGCCCGGGAAGGCGGCGATCCTGGTCCCGCCCGGAAGCATCCCCAGAAGCCCCCGATGAAACGCGCCCCTCTGCAAGGGCTCGCTCCACCGCCTCCGGATCCACACCTATCCGTTGAGCAGCCATGTACACATACTCGTGTCGAGCTATTGGATCCGGGTGCCACCCTAGCACTTGGGCCACTTCTCGAATGGCTCTGGAACGGGCCTCAGGCGTGTCCAAAAGCACTTTCTGGAGCAACTGTTCGATCTTGAACTCGAGCAGAGGTTGAGCCTGATCGATGATCTTTCGAATGCCCTCCGCTCCGTCAGTCGCAACTAAGTCTGCGGGATCGCGACTCGGTGGCAACGTGGCTACAAGCACTTCGATTCCGAGCCGATGATGGCTGTCAAAGCTCCGCTCCGTAGCACCTTGCCCCGCTGCGTCGGCGTCGAGCATCAGAATCGCTCTTTGACCAAATTTCTTCAGCTGCTCGAAATGCGTTTCACCAAGCGCCACTCCATTGGTGGCCACTGCCTCCTCGATTCCGGCTTCCTGCAGCGCGATGACATCCGTATATCCCTCGACCACAAGCGCGTCCGATCCCCTTGCGATCGAGGACTTCGCCCTGTTGAGGCCGTACATCACGCGCGACTTGGAGAACACTCGGGGTCTCCGAGGTGTTGAGATACTTGGGTTGAGCGTCTCCCAGTGCGCGTGCTCCAAATCCCACGACGGCTCCCTGAAGATTCCAGGTCGGGAACGTGATGCGCTGGCGAAAAGTGTCGTAGAGGCTGCGATCCCGCTCGCTCCGCCTGCCGAGATCCGCCTCCTCGATCTCCTTCTCCGAAAATCCCTTGCCGAGAAGGTGACGGCAGAGGGCGTTCCGCCCCGGCGCGTAGCCCAGTTGCCACCGGTCGGCTACCTCCCGCCCAAAACCCCTGGACTTGAGGTATCTCCTGGCCTCCATCGCGTCGGGTGAATCCATCAGGGTCTTGTGCCAGAACAAGGCGGCCTCGGCATTCGCCTCGAGCAGCCGGGCCTTGAGCCCCCGTGCTGCTTGCTCGCCGGGCCGCATCTCCTCGTAGCGAAGTTCGAAGGCAGACTTGCGTGCGACCCACTCGACCGCCTCTGGGAAGGAGAGGTTCTCGACCTTTTCTACGAACTTGTAGAGATCTCCACCTTCCTGACATCCGAAGCAATAGAAGAGGCCACGCGCCCTGTCGACGGTGAAAGAGGGAGTCTTCTCTGTGTGGAACGGACAGAGGCCCTTCATCGTGTTCGTCCCACCCCGTTTTAAGGCCGTGTAACCCGAGATGATCTCGACGATATCCGCGCGCTCTCGCAGTGCGTCGATGTCCTGTTGATTGATCTTCGCCATACTTGCCGATCTCTTCGGGCGCGGTTCTACAGATCCGGCGCCGATCCCGTGGGGACCGCCGAGGACCTCTGATGGGGAAGGCTTCTCATATTACGGCGACAACGCTGGGGGCCGGACTGCCGGCGATGATCTCGAAAGCCCGGAGAGCAAAACGATCTGTCATTCCTGCGACGTAGTCGACGGCCGACACTCGAGGGTTTTCGTCTGGAGTGTCCCGAATCGAGTCCGTCCCCGCTGGGATGGGGTTGACCGCGTAGTGCTCCAGCAAGCTCGTCACGATACCCCGCACCGCCTCCTTCGTGGCGGGGGTGACCCTTCCGAGATAGACACGCTCGAACAAGAAGTCACGTGTCTCGATCATTGCCTCGAAGACGGCGGGACTCATACCGATCTCCTCGAGGTCCTTGGATCGCTCGACGAGGTCCTTGACCATTGTCGAGATGCGGCTCCTGTGACTCTCACCCAACACGGACAACGTCGAGGCCGGAAGTTCATTCTCGGCAAGGATCCCGGCCCGCTCGGCATCGTCGATGTCGTGATTCAGATAGGCGATTCGGTCGGCGTAGCGAGCAATCTGGCCCTCGAGGGTCGTCGGCATCCGCATCGACCAGGTGTGATTGGCGATTCCGTCGCGAACCTCCCAGGTCAGGTTGAGCTTCTCGAGGACGTCGACCACACGCACGCTTTGCAGGTTGTGTTTGAAGCCTGGAAGAAACTCGGCGACGATCTCCTCGCCGAGGTGCCCGAAGGGTGTGTGACCGAGGTCGTGCCCCAGACAAATCGCCTCGACCAGGTCGGCATTGAGACGGAGCGCCCGCGCGATCGTCCGCGCGACCTGATTGACTTCCAGCGTGTGGGTGAGGCGCACCCTGTAGTGATCGCCCTCGGGGGCCAGAAAGACCTGGGTCTTGTGCCCAAGACGCCTGAATGCCTTGGAGTGGACTATCCGGTCCTGGTCCCGCTGCCAGCAGGTGCGGATACCATCCTCGGGCTCAGGGTTTGCCCGGCCCTTCGACTCGGAGGCGAACTGGGCGCGGTGGAGAAAGCTGCGCCTTCTCGGCTCGCTCGCTGTTTTCTCTGTAATTCATCACAAAAGAAGCTAGCACCCACCTATGACGGGGAACCCCGCGTAGGTAATCTGGCATCGGATGGAGGGGAACGTCACGAATCCGACACTGCGGAGTTCCGGAGGGGTTATTGGAACTCTCCTGTTAATGATTGGAATGGTTCTCGCAAGCAGCACGGAGGCCGAGGCTCGCAAGGCCCCCGTGCGCAAAGGACCTCTCAACTTCGACGAGCGCCAGTGCGGCCGTGAAACCCTGAAGAAGAGAATCAATGGCCGGTTGGAGGTGGTCGCGAAGGCTGAGACCTGTCTGCGCTTGTATACGTACGACCCGCTGGCCGAGGACAACGAGAATCGCGACTACGGCATCGCTTGGGTGCAGGCCCGTATCGATCCGCGCGGGGCCTGGTGCGCTAAACGACGTCTGGTCGGACCTCGTCGTGTCCGAGGACACCAACATCCACAAACGCACACCAGGAAAGAACCTCAAGCTCGGCAAACCACGCAGGGTCGAGGTCAAGCTGGCGTCGTTCGCACAGGGGTTCGGCGACGAGAAAGCCAGCTTGAGCGAGAAGACGAAGTTCTACCCACAGCGTTTGCGGCATTCGACCTTCACTTTCCAGCGTTCAAAGGTGTTCAGGCAGCGCTGGACGGGCCAACGAGGAGGTGTCGTCAATCTGACCTCCGGAGTCGAGCTTTCGTGGGCAGTTGACGACCCTCCTGATGCAATTTCATCCGGACTGCTTTACGACTTCGAGAGGAGAGGTAGATGCTAGGTAAGAAGCTTGCTTTGATTGTTCTTGTGGGGGCTCTTGCACTGATGCCCCTGTCAGCCGGCGCCCAGATGAACCCGCGCAAGAAGCCAACAAAGGTCGGTCCGTTGACCTTCGACGGGGCAACCTATGCGGGGCCGAACTGCAGGGACGGAAAGTTCCGCCGTAACGGCACCACCGGAGAGGTCACGTCGAACTGGACGTTCTGCACCTACTTCTATCGATACAGCACCGCGCAGGACAACAATTCCAACCGCAACTTCGGTGCAATGTGGATCTCCACGCGAGTCAAGCCCACCAACGGATGGTGCGCCAGCCGCGTCATTAGCCAACTCGGAGTGCAAACGAGCGGAACGGGGAACGTGATCAAGCGCGCTCCGCAGGGCGGAGGCATGGAAGCGAACAATTCCCGCTCGGTCCAAACGAGACTCGTCGTTAATGCAGGTGGCTCTGGGCTCGACCAATGGCGTGCTGAAGAAAGACTGGACCCTCCGCCCTGGTGAACTGAACATCCGCAAATTCAACCAAGGCGGGTTCACGAACCTGCGGCTCAATTACGACGGGCCGACTAGAAGGTCGACCGCATTTGCGGCAGCGTTCGAGATGTCATGGCCTCAGGGCGGGAATCCTCCATCCATCTTCCCCGAGCTGCGTGCTCTGCACGTAAAGCCCTGCCCAAGCTAGTAACTCGGCCGGCCCCCTAGGGGGCCGGCCGGATCACTCATTTTGACGAGGTCGCTGCGGCCCCTAACTTGGCCTGGGCTGCAGCCAAGCGCGCCACCGGAACCCGATAGGGAGAGCACGAGACGTAGTCGAGCCCGAGCTCGTGGCAGATCGTCACCGAGTCGGGATCGCCCCCATGCTCTCCGCAGATGCCGAGGTGCAGCTTGCTGTTCGCCGCGCGGCCCTCTTCAACGCTGATGCTCATCAGTCTGCCCACCCCCGCCTTGTCGATGGAGACGAACGGGTTATAGGGCACGAGCTTGCGTTCCTCGTAAAGTCCCAGGAATTTGCCGATGTCGTCCCGGCTGAAGCCGAACGCCGTTTGCGTGAGATCGTTCGTTCCGTAGGAGAAGAAGTCCGCATGCTCGGCGATTGCCCCCGAGTCCATAGCGGCACGAGGCAGTTCGATCATCGTGCCAAACTCGATGTGGAGATCGACGCCCGCCTTCTCGATGATTTCCTTCGCGATTGGCTCGAGCTCTTCGCGCATCTGCTGCAATTCCTCTGGAGTCGCAACGAGAGGGATCATGATCTCGGGTTGCGGATCGAGGCCCTTCTTCTTGAGCTGCACTGCAGCCTCCGTGATGGCCCGCACCTGCATTGCATAGAGGCCAGGCTTGACGATGCCGAGACGTATGCCGCGCAATCCGAGCATGGGGTTGGCCTCGTCCAACTCGCTGAGCTTGTCTCGAAGCTTCTCGGCATCTTTCATCGACATCTTCTCGCCGTCGATCTCGACTTTCCTCTTGCCACTTCTGCTGCGCAAGAGCGACGGCAACCTCGACCTCGACGCGATTTGGCAGGAACTCATTCAGTGGCGGGTCGAGCAGACGCACTGTGACGGGAAGACCGTCCATTGCCTTGAAGATGCCGAGAAAGTCGTTTCTCTGCAGCGGGGCGAGGATCTTATAAGCCTTGGCTCTCCTCCTCTTCGGTCTCGGCAAAGATCATCGTGCGAACGGCTGCGACTCGCTCGTCTCCAAGGAACATGTGCTCCGTACGGCACAGGCCGATCCCCTCGGCGCCTCTCGCCCGCGCATTGATGGCCTGCTCGGGAGTATCTGCATTCGCCCGAACACCGAGGTCGCGATGCTCATCAGCGAATGCCATGAATCGCTCGTAGGCACCCCAGAGGTCGGAAGCAAGGGCCTCCTTCTCGGTCTTCGTCAGCCTCTTGCCCTGCGCTTTCCTCGCTGATGCAAGCTGGGCTACCTCGAGCTCGGACGGCTCGGTCTCGAGCTCCTCCGCGTAAACAGTCCCGTCCGTGCCGTCGATCGTTATCCAATCGCCTTCTTTGACAATCGTCGATCCGACCTTGAATTGCCTGTTCTTGAGGTCAATGCGAACGAGGTCGGCTCCACAAACAGCAGGAATACCTTCGCCACGCGCGACGACTGCAGCGTGAGAGTTCGTTCCACCAGCCGATGTCAGGATCCCCTGGCTCGACACCATGCCGTGATAGTCGTCGGGGTTCGTTTCGCGACGGATGAGAATGACGTGCTTCACCGTCCTCGGCCCACTCCGACGCGTCGTCGGCTGTGAACACGGCTCGGCCGACGGCCGCTCCTGGAGAGGCGTTCAGGCCGCGGGCTACCGGTGTCTTGGAATTCTTGAGGTCGGCGCGAATGATCGGCTTGAAGAGCTCGTCGAGCTTGCCTGCGGTGAGGCGGTCGCGCACGGCAACCTCTTCGTCGATGAAGCCCTCCGAGAGCATCTCCTCGGCCATCCGCCATTCTGCGAGCGACGTCCGCTTGCCAACTCTCGTCTGCAGCATCCACAACTTGCCTTCTTCGATCGTGAACTCGGTGTCGCACATGTCCTTGTAGTGCCGCTTCGAGGACATCGAAGTGTTCCTTCAGCTCGTTCGTACGCGCGGGGCTGGATCCGGCTCATCTCGCTTATGGGCAAGGTGTTGCGAATTCCGGCTACGACATCCTCACCCTGGGCATTCTGCAAGTAATCCCCATACGGAATCCGCTCGCCAGTGGCAGGATCGCGCGTGAAGCCGACACCCGTTCCCGAGTTCTCTCCCCTGTTGCCGAAGACCATCGTCTGCACATTGACAGCCGTGGCGAGAGCTGTCCGAGATCCTGTTCCGCCGACGGTAGTCCTGTGCCCGCTTGTTGTCCCACGATCCGAAAACGGCCTCTACCGCCTGGTGCAACTGCTCGGTCGGGTCCTGCGGAAACTCCCGCTTGGTTTCCTTCTTGATGATGGACTTGAACCTCTTTACGAGCTTCTTGAGGTCCTTGGTGCCGAGATCGACATCGTTGGCGACACCCTTCTTCACCTTGGCAACCTCGAGCGCTTCCTCGAATAGATCACCATCGATACCCATGACGGTCTTGCCAAACATCTGCACCAGCCGTCGGTAGCTGTCCCAGGAGAAGCGATCGGAACCGGTCTGCTTGACGAGACCCTCGACGCTGTCGTCGTTCAACCCGACATTCAGAACGGTGTCCATCATGCCCGGCATCGAAAAAGGAGCACCTGAGCGCACCGAGACAAGCAGCGGGTCGCGCTCATGCCCAAGTTGACGACCCATTTTCTCTTCGAGTTTCTTTCGGTGGTCGGCCACCTGGTCGAGAAGACCTTCGGGAAACTGCTGCCCCGCTTTCCGGAAGGCGTTGCAAGCCTCCGTCGTGATTGTGAAACCCGGGGGGACCGGAAGACCGAGATTGGTCATCTCGGCCAGATTGGCGCCTTTGCCTCCTAGAAGGTTCTTCTGAGAGGCGTCGCCCTCTTCAAAGTCGTAGACCCACTTGCTCATGTACCAAAACCCTCCTCAACTGGTTTACTCCCCCTTGGCTTTCACGTCTGCCATCTTCCGCAAGTCGATGTCGACCGCGGTTTCTTATCCTTCTGCAAGGTGACGCCTAGTTCGGCACGACCTCCCTTGGGGTCCCAGACGAACAGCCGCCAGTCACCAGGGGAAAGGTGATAGCGAAAACGTCCCTTGCTGTCACAAACGATCTGATCGAGGATGTCGCCCGAGGAATTATGCAGCTCGACCGTGGCGGTGTCCGCGGGCTCCCCCGTGGGGAGAGTGACGGTCCCTGACAGCGTTGTGCTCATAACAGCCTCTTTCTCAAGAACTCGACGAGTGCGTCGACCGGTATGCGCTCCTGCTCCATCGAATCCCGATCCCGCACGGTGACCTGGTTGTCCTCAAGTGAATCGAAGTCGAACGTCACACAATACGGAGTTCCGACCTCGTCCTGACGACGGTACCGCTTGCCGATGGAGCCCGTGACGTCAAAATCACAGACGAAGTGCCTGCGAACCTCAGCGGCGAGCTTCTCTGCGGATGGGGCGAGGTCCGCGTTCTTCGAAAGAGGCAACACGGCCACCTTGTAAGGAGCCAGACGTTTGTCGATTCGAAGCACCGTCCGCTTCTCGAGCTTTCCGGAAGCAGTTGGAGCCTCCTCTTCGCGGTAGGCATCGATGAGAAACGCAAAGGTCGGGCGCTCGACGCCAACAGCGGGCTCGATCACGTAGGGCACGAATCGCTCCTCGGTATCGGGGTCGAAGTAGCTCAGGTCCTCCCCCGAATGTGCTGAGTGGGCCTTCAGATCGAAGTCCGTCCGGTTCGCGATTCCCTCGAGCTCGGACCAGCCCATCTGTGGGAAGTCGTACTCGATGTCGTAGGTGTCCTTGGCGTAGTGGCTGAGCTCGTCCACATCGTGCTTCCTCAGCCGGAGGTGGTCCTTGTTGATTCCCAGGTCGAGATACCAGTTCATGCGCTCGTCCAACCAGTACTGGTGCCACTCTTCATCCGTGCCCGGCTTGACGAAAAACTCCATCTCCATCTGCTCGAACTCGCGGGTGCGAAAAACGAAGTTCCCGGGAGTTATCTCGTTGCGAAAGCTCTTTCCCTGTTGAGCGATCCCGAACGGGATCCTCTTGCGCGACGTCTGCTGGACGGTCATGAAGTCCACGAACATGCCCTGGGCGGTCTCGGGGCGAAGGTAGACGACGTTGGCCGAATCCTCGACGGGCCCCATGTGGGTCTTGAACATGAGATTGAACTGCCGTGCCTCGGTCCAAGTCTCTCCCTGCCCGCAGTTAGGGCAGGCCTTGTTCAGATCGATGTGGTCCGCTCTGAAGCGCTTGTGGCAATTCGTGCACTCGACAAGTGGGTCGGTGAAGGTTGCGACGTGACCCGAGGCCTCCCACACCTTCGGAGACATCAGGATCGAGCTCTCGAGCCCGACAACGTCGTCGCGCGTGTGGACCATGGCCTTCCACCACTCGTTCTTGACATTGCGCTTGAGCTCGACGCCAAGGGGGCCCCAATCCCAGGCAGAGCGGAGCCCGCCGTAGATCTCGCTCGAGGGAAAGACGATCCCGCGCCGCTTGCACAGGTTGACGATGGTGTCGATGGATACGGTCATGATGCACGATGATAGAGGCAGATGACCGAGGCGAGCAGTGACCGCCCTCCTCCGGCCGGCAGCCACTTAGCCGGGCCCCCCCTTCGCGCCGAAGACCGGTCTAAGGCGTCGTCATCGAGACCTTCCTTGGCATTTGCGCCGTCCTCGGACTCATCCTCGTAAACGCCTTCTACGTCGCCGGGGAGTTCGCCCTCGTCGCGGCAGACCGCACGAAGATCGAGGCGCTGGCCGAGAAGGGAGACCGCAGGGCCAGGAGCGCGATGGCCGCGCTTCACACTCTGAGCTTCCAGCTCTCTGGCGCCCAACTCGGCATCACAATCAGCTCACTCGTCGTTGGCTTCATCGTTGAACCCACAATCGGCCGCGCCCTCGAACCACTCGTCCAGTCGCTGGGCGTCCCAGAGGCGAGCAGCTTGGGGGTCTCGGTCGCCGCCGCCCTGTTTCTGGCGACCGCGGTTCAGATGGTCATCGGGGAGCTCGTCCCCAAGAACCTCGCCCTCGCCAAGCCCGTCGACCTGGCTCGGTGGATCGCCGGCCCCATGCGCCTGGCCAACCTCGCCGCCAAGCCGCTGATCATCTGGCTCAACAACACCGCCAATTGGAGCGTGAGGCGGCTAGGCATCGAGCCGCAAGAGGAGCTCAACTCCGTGCGATCGCTGGAAGAGATCGAGTTGATGATCGAGGCCTCCCACCACGGCGGGGACCTCGACCCGGCGGATTTCGCTCTGTTGGTTCGCTCGATCTCGTTCAAGGCGAAGGACGCCCAGGACGCGCTCCTCCCTCGCACGGCTGTCGAGGCCATCGCCCAGGATAAGACGCTCGATGATCTTGCCCGGCGGGCTCTCGCTACGGGTCACTCACGCTTTCCCGTAACCGGGCGTGACATCGACGACATCGTCGGCATGGCCCACATCAAGGACATCTACCGGGTTCCCTTGGAGGAGCGGGCCACAGCCAAGGTCTCCAGCATCGTGCAGGACGCCATCGTGGTGCCGGAGTCTCGCAACCTCGAGTCGATTCTTCTCGAGATGCGCAGGACAAGAAAACAACTCGCCGTCGTCATCGACGAATACGGAGGCACCGCCGGAATCGTCACACTGGAGGATCTCCTAGAGGAGATCGTGGGCGACATCGAGGACGAATACGACGCGGCCGCCACCACTGCTCCCGTCACCTCACCTCCCGAGGGAGTTCATGTTGTCTCTGGGCGGCTGCATCCGGACGAACTCGAGGAGTTGACCGGATTCGCGATGCCGGAAGGCGACTACGAGACCCTCGCCGGGTTCCTTCTGGATGTCCTCAAGCGCATTCCAGACCAGGGAGAGCACATTGCCTACGGACCTTGGGAATTCAAAGTCGTCGAGATGGACGGCAAGCGGGTCGCACGCGTGCTGATCGCAAAACCCCGTGGACATTGCATCCGAGGCGGAAGAGAGCTCATGAGCCCCTGGCCGTTGATAATCGTAATCCTTCTGCTGGTGGGGAACGGCTTCTTCGTCGGGGCGGAGTTTGCGCTGACCGCTGCTCGTCGCACCAAGCTCACCCAACTCGAGATGACGGGCAACCGGCGAGCGAGATCCGCCATGAAATCGATTCGGGAGCTTTCTCTCATGCTGGCGGGCGCTCAACTCGGCATCACGATGATGTCGTTCGGACTCGGTTACCTGGCCGAGCCCGCGGTTGCGACCCTCATCGAACGCGCCCTCCTGGGCCTCTTTGATGTGCCCGGAACGATCCTTCACTCGATTTCGTTCGTCACGGCGCTCTTCATCGTCGTCTTCCTCCATACGGTGGTCGGTGAAATGGCTCCAAAGAACATCGCCATCGCGGAGCCAGAACGCAGCGCTCTCGCGGTTGCAATTCCGTTCCGCGCGTTCGTCAACGTCGTTCGCCCCTTCATCTACCTGATGAATGCCGCCGCGAACGCCACGCTTCGCCTCCTGAAAGTGGAGCCCGTCGAAGAGCTGAACCCCTCGCACTCGGCGCAGGAGATCGGCGCAGTGATCGCTGAGTCGGCCCGCGAGGGAATGCTCGAGGCTTTCGAGCACAGGCTCCTGACCGGAGCAATCACGTTCAGCGATCTGGATGCCGCGGCGGTCATGGTTCCGCGCACCGAGCTGGTCGCGATCCCCTCGACGGTGACTCCGGAGGAAGCAGAACGTGTAGTGCTCGAGACCGGTCATTCGCGTTTTCCCGTGTTCGGAGAAGACCTTGACCAGATCCTCGGCTTCTTTCACTCAAAGGATCTCCTGAAGATCCCGCTCGAGGGGCGAACCCGGCCACTGCCGCCTCGCTACTTCCGCCAGATGTTGATCGTGCCGGAGTCCCGGAAGCTGCACCCGCTGTTGCTCGACATGCGCCGTCAGCACCTGCACTTCGCACTCGTCATCGATGAGCACGGCGGGGTGTCAGGCGTCGTCACGATCGAGGACCTGGTCGAGGAACTAGTCGGAGAGATTCGAGACGAGCACGACGAGGGCGAGTCCCTAGTCAAGAGACTCGGAGAGGGTCGCTACCTGGCCCCGGGCTCCCTGAGGGTGCATGAGGCGGCGGATGCGATGGGCCTCGAGCTACCCGACGGTGACTACGAGACGATCGCGGGATTCCTCATGGACAAGCTGCAACGCATTCCGAGGATTGCAGACGAGGTGACCCACGAGGGATGGGTGATCCAGGTCAGATCGATGCATCGCCGGCGCGTCGTGCAGCTCTTGATCGAGGGGACCCCACGGCCGACGAGCACCAGAGCGCAACGAGCCCAGGCAGCTTCATCCCGAAGTCAGGAACCGGATTCCGGCTCCATCGCCCGGTGACGCTCGGTTCCTGCGGTGGGGCGGCAAGCACTGGAAGACGGGTGCGTCGTAGAGATCAGGCTCGGCCCTCTTGAGTGCCCTCCCCGGCGCCGGCGTGAGTTCGTCGAGCCGAGCGCGCGGGTAGCTGCGCGTTCCAGTCGTAGATGACGGAGGTGCGGAGAACGACGTCCTGGAGTGACCGGTTATGGCTGCTGACCAGTGACCACAGAAGGCCGAGCGGGAAGATGACGCAGGCCAGCGCTCTCAACAAGGCCACACCGGGACGCATCAATTCACCCCGGTAGTTCACGAGTCGAAGCCCCATTATCTGCTTGCCGACCGTTCGTCCCGTCGTCGCCCACCCGAACCAGAGATAGATGGTGAGCAGGGACTCACCCAGGAGGAAGGCTCCAAGGGGGCCCGGTATGGACAGCTCAAATGCTCTGTCACCCAGGGACTCGATGAGAGACCACCCCAACACGACTCCCGCGGTCGTCACCGCGACCACGGCCACATCGATGACACCCGCAATGGTTCGCGAAACGGGCCCGGAACGCAGGCCCTGAAAGGCCCTCGCTCGTGCGGGCAGCACCTCCGTCATGAGAGTTCCAATTCGTTCTCAGCACCAGCGCCGGCCGACTCGGGCTCCCCAGGGGCGTCCAGGTTTCTGCGCCGCCGTCGAATGACTCGGTCGACCAGACGAGCGACAACACGGTCGGCGTCGACGCTGACGTAGCGGACCTCGTCGATTGCGTCACCCGTAAGCGTTCCCGTCGACTGGCGAATAAGGTCCGCGACGTCTATCTCCGCGAGAACCTCCTCGACCAACTTTGGTAGGTCGAGTTTCTTGATGATGGCGTCCATATCCAACCTCTGGGCCACACGATCCACGTCGAGCTTTCCGGCAATCTCATCCAGATCAACGCTCTCGCTTACCAGCGTCGTGAGATCCAAGGGCTCGAGCGCGGCTCGCACGATTTGCGGCTCGAGCTCTCGAACGAAGGCCGCTGCGGCGTGCAGCGACTCGGCCTCCACCGCTCTCCACCGCCGGTCCGAATCGGCGAGGGTCCGGCGAAACGGTCCCTCGAGCGGCCGGACCGCGGGCGCAACGGCGCGCATGACCGGCGCTCCCACGGTGTCGAGCGCGCCCGTCGCGAGCGCGGACATACGTCTGGCTCCACCTAGAGACCAGCCCAGGACCGCGCCAGGGACGAGGGCTAGCAGCGATGGCTCGGCATGGCGTTGGATGGTTCCCGACAGCGAACGACTTCGCTGCAGTGCATTGACGGTCAGAGCTGCCGCCGCAAGCGCCGTGCCGGTCGCGACTCGGACGGCCTGGCGCGCGACGCCCCGAGAATCTCGCGGGACAAGTACCAGCTCGACGCTCGGTGCGAGATCCTCTTCCATTTCGACAGCTCCTCCCTGTCGACCAAGGGTAGCCATCGTTTCATCGGGGGGCAATGACACTTCGGGCCCATTCAGGAAGGTCAGAAGATCAACGCGCCGATCGCGAAGCCAACGATTCCACCAATAAGCGAGACGGCCAGCGATCGCTTCGGACTGGCGATTAGGGCCCCGAGTGTGGCGACGAGGACGGGTCCGTCTGCCAGGGCCCCCTCTTCGCTGATCAGGGTCAGTGTTGCCAGGCCCGCGAATATCGGTGCCGGCATTCGCCCGAGGACGACCTCCAGCCGGCCACTGGGGCGAGGCAGGAAAGCCAGGGCCGCGGCCCTGCTCGAGTAGGTGATCAGGGCGATGGCTGCGAGCAGGAGGGGACTCAGGCTCGGTCCCCCTCACGTGCCTCCGAAGCATCCGCCGATCCGGGGAGGGCTACGAGCACACCGGCGATCACGGGGGCCAATGAGCGAATGTCGGGCAAGAACAGAGCGACTGCCGCGGTCAGCGCCGCCGCTCCGAGCGCCCGAAGCACGAGCGTGCCCGTTGTTGCCGCAAGGGATGCGAGGCCGATGAACAGGACCGGGAAAACGGCGTCCGCGAGTTCCTCGACGCCGGAGAGGCCTGCCCCGAGAACTCCAACAACAGTGCCTATCTGCCACGCGATGTAGCACACGATCCCCGAAACGAACAGCGTGCGCTCGGCCCCCGCTTCATCGGAGGCCGCCACCGCGAACCCGAACGTCTCGTCGAGCAACGTGAACGCCAACCCCGCGCGTCTCAATCGCGAACCCCCGATGCGGGGACGGAGCACGGCTCCCATCACCAAGTGACGCAAGTTGAGAGTTCCTGCAGTCAGCAGCAACGCAGGCGCTCCCGCGCCCGTGCTCAGAAGGCCCACGAGCGCGAACTGTAGCGCGCCAGAGAAGATGAACAACGACGACGCGATCGTGAGCGGAGTGCCGATAAGGGGCTGCGCGGCGGCCCCGTACAGAGTTCCGAACACGGCGATCGCTGCTGCCGCGGGAAGACTGGTAAGCAGGATGCCCCGAATGACTCGCGTCGATTCCGAGGATGTCATTGCGGACACCGTAACCTACTAATGCCTTTCGCTGGTTAGGTAAGCCGGCGGCCCGATCGTTGGGGGAAGCAACGGATCGGACTCGGGCTCACCGGAGCTCAGAGTGACTGGCACCACTCCGGCCCAAACATCGATGTCGAGGTCTTCGTCGTCGTCGACCGGAGGACCACTGCGAACCTTAGCGGACGCCTCATCGAGTGAGAGAGCAAGAACCAGCGTCTTGTTGAACTCCTTGAGGCTTGGCTTGCGAGCGTCTTCCCACCGCCCCGCTCCGAAGCGTTCGACGAGTGACCTCAGCGCGACGAGTTTCTCCTCGGTATCGGTCACCTCATAGGCCTTTCCCATGACCACCACCGAGCGGTAGTTCATCGAATGATGGAAGGCCGAACGTGCGTAGACGAGGCCGTCGAGATGAGTGACCGTGAGGCAGACCGGCAGTGGTCTTCTGAGTGTTTTCAACATGCGACTTGCGGGCGAGCCGTGAACGTAAAGGCGGTCGTCTACGCGCGCGTACATGGTCGGCAGCACGACGGGGCCTCCCCCGTTGATCTCCTCATCCGGAGGGACGAAGCCGAGATGGCAAACGAGGCCCGCATCCAGGATCCGCTCGATCTCGGCGCGCTCGTACCGCCCTCGCTCGGGTGCTCTCCTGACGACCACACGTTGGCTTGGCGCCTGCGCCATCTTGCTCCTCTTCCCATATTTGTTATATAACAAAGCTATGTCTGTATCACAACGTTATCAGTTGGCCGGCGAGACCGCCAGAGAGATCGCGGCCAGCATCGAATCCGGCATCAGGCAGGGTGACCTTCACCCCGGCGACAGTCTGCCTACGGTTCGCTCGGCTGCCGCCGCCCTCGGGGTCTCCCCCGTCACGGTGTCCTCGGCCTACCGTCTCCTCAAGGCGCGCGGGTTCGTGTCGGCCGACGGACGGCGAGGCACCCGCATCACTCAGGCACCTGCGCTCACCCTGAGACACAGCGCTCCTTTGCCCGAAGGTGTGCGCGACCTGTCCCAGGGCAACCCCGACCCCGAGTTACTTCCGGGTCTCGAGCGTGCACTGGGGGCCGTGGATCCGGCTCCTAGCCTCTACGGCGAACACGCGAACCTCCCCGAGCTGATCGAGGTCGCGCGCGCCAGTCTCGAAGCGGACGGGATCGATGCCTCGTCACTTGCCGTCGTCGGGGGAGCGGCTGACGGGATGGAGCGGGTGCTCGGTGCCAACCTCAGGCCCGGAGACAGGGTCGTGATAGAGGACCCGTCGTTTGCACGGGTCATCGATCTAATGGGAGCCATGGGTTTCACCCCACTGCCGATCGCTATGGACCAATTCGGGATGCTGCCGGATGCGCTGAGCCGGGCTCTCGATGCCGGCGCCGATGCGGTCATCATCACCCCGCGGGCGCAGAACCCGACCGGAGCGGCGCTCGACGCGAGCCGGGCTCGGGAGTTGAGCTCCGTACTCGACATCAGGCCGGACGTTCTCGTTATCGAGGACGATCACGCCGGACCGGTGGCCGGGCCGGCTGACGGCACGGGGGCAATCACGCTCTGTGACGACCGATTGCGCTGGTCGACCATTCGATCGGTGTCAAAGTTCCTCGGGCCCGACCTTCGTCTTGCGGTGCTCTCGGGAGATCCGGTGACCGTTGCACGCGTCGATGGACGCCAGCGAATCGGCACCGGCTGGGTGAGCCACATCCTCCAGCAGATAGTCGCCCAACTATGGGGTGATCCGGACGCGCCCCAGCTCTTCGCCCGGGCGAAGGCGTCGTACACGTCGCGTAGAGACAATCTGGTGGACGAGTTGATGAAACGGTCCATCCCGGCCAGCGGACGATCCGGCCTGAACGTCTGGATCGAGGTGGTCGAGGAGGCCGAGACGGTTCGTGCCCTGATGCAGGCCGGATGGGCGGTAGCCCCCGGCGAGCGCTTCCGCATCGAGACTCATCCCGCTGTACGTGTCACGTCGGCGGCTCTCAGAAAGGGCGAAGCTGCCGCCTTCGCGGACGATCTAGCAGCAATTCTGCAACCCCAGATGCACACCTACTCCGCGTAGCCTCCCGTTCGCGTAACCTCCTGGACATGGAAAGAAGTTGGCTGAGGGAAGCCCGGCCTCATCTCCGGCGGGCCGTCGTCTATGGGGTCATCGCTATTGCGGGTCTCGTGCTGGAGACATTGCCGATCACCTTCGAGATAGCCGAGGACGCACTCCCCTACCTGAGCGCGGTGATCGTCGCCGTTGCCGGAGTCCTCGCGGTGAGGGCTTTGGCGCGAGCAGCGCGCATGCTGTCAAGTCACAAAGTCGGCGACACGCGGGGCACTGGACTAGGGCTCCTCATACAGATCATCGGTTACTTCGTCGTGATTCTCACCGTCCTGGGGCTCCTGGGGCAGGATGTGTCCGCCCTTCTTGTCGGAGGAGCCATAACCGGGGTGGTTATCGGCATCGCGGCCCAGCAGACGATGGCGAACTTATTCGCCGGAATGGTGCTCGTCACGGTTCGGCCGATGGAGATCGGCGAGCACGTCGTCCTTCGTTCGGGCCCCCTGGCAGGTGAATACGAGGGTGTTGTTACCGATCTCGGCTTGTTTTACGTCGACATGGTCACGGCCCAGGGACCTGTGAAACTTCCCAACGCGGGGGTGCTAGCGGCCGCGATTGGTCCGGGCGCACGGACTCCGAAGGACGAAGAGGAAGAAGTCGAAGAGGAAGAGCATCAAGGACAGGCCCCTCCATCCGAGGGCGGAGCGTGACGAGTTCTGCCTCGCCGACGCGCGAGGAGATCATCCGAAACGTCGCCGCAGCCCTCGAACCGGTCGAAGCCGTGCGCGCCCTGTGGATGATGGGCTCGATCGCATTCGATCGGCTCGACGAGCTCAGTGACATCGATTTGGTGCTCGACGTTCGACCGGACGACATCTCGGTCGCGTGGGATGTGATCGAGAAGACGTTGGAGTCTCTGGCGCCTCTCGACTACCGGCATCCGATGCCCCAACCAACATGGCACGGGCACGAGCAGCGCTTCTTTCACCTGGTGGGTACCCCTCAACACCTCTTGATCGATGCAGTGATCATGAAGTCCGGGCACGGCCCGCGCTTCGATGAGATCGAACGACACGGAACGCCCTCCGTTCTGTTCGACAAGGATGGAATCGTGGTCACGACTCATGTCGACACCTGACGAGATTCGATCGACGATTCGTTCTCGAATTGCGTCGATCAAGTCGCTGTTGCCGCTCGCCTACTCCCTCGTTGGAAAGGAGATCGAACGCGGCCGACCGTTCGACGCGTTTGGTTTTTACCAGCGCTTCGTAGTCGACAACCTGGTAGCGCTTGCTCGCATGAAGCATGATCCGAATCGACACGACTATGGGTTCCGGTACCTCAGCTTCGACGTACCGCAGGACCTTCTGGAAGAGATCGAAGCATGCTGTTACGTGGGAAGTCTCGACGAACTGGCGATCCGATTCGAAGTGGCCAAGGACCTCATCTCGGGGCTGCTCGAGGACCTCGAAAGGGAGCTTGCCTAAAGAGCGCCAAAGCGTCTCTTGCGTTTCGAGTAGTCGCGAAGGGCCTCGAAGAGCGCGTGGCGATCGAAGTCGGGCCACAGCGTCTCGGTGAAGTAGAGCTCCGCGTACGCACTCTGCCAGAGCAGGAAATTGCTCAACCGCATCTCTCCAGAGGTCCGAATCAAGAGATCGACATCTGGAGTATCGGGGGCATAGAGATGGTCGGCAAGGGTTCCGTTCCCATCGCTCCTACGAAGTGCCTCCACCGCGTCCTCGAGCTCGGCTCTCCCACCGTAGTTGAAGCAGGTGAGCAGATCCATGCGCGTGTTGTGCGCCGTCCTTTGTTCCGCCTCGTCGAATTCATCGAGCACGTCGGGGGGGACCGGCTCTCTCCTGCCGATTCGTCTGATGTGGACTTGGCGCTTGTCGAGGTCGTCACGCCGCTGACGCAGTAGCGTCCGGTTGAAATTCATGAGGAAATCGACCTCATCCGCGGGCCTGTTCCAGTTCTCCGTCGAGAAGCTGTAGACGGACAGGTAGCGAATTCCTGCCTCGAGAGCACCTTCGACGACGTCGAAGAGCGCCTTCTCTCCCATCTCGTGCCCTTTGGTGCGAGGCAGGCCGCGCTCCTTAGCCCAACGGCCGTTACCGTCCATGATGATTGCGACGTGCGCGGGCACTCCCTCCGAAGAAACGTCCATAGAACCTGAGCTTAAGTGGTTGCGAGCAGGCCCAGGCTGCGCAGCGGGCGCTCGAGGTGATACTCCGCATACCGCCTTAAGCGCATGAGTGACATCGATGGTTGCCTGTCTCTCTGCACTGGCTCCGAAGTCACACGCCAGAAGGTGCGCAAGCAGTTTGAGCCGGTCAGGGCCCAGTTTGAAGGCGCTCTCGTCTTCGTAACGACAGGTGGCACACACCGCACCACCGAGTTGTGGGCCGAAGCCAACGAGATCACCACCGTCGCCGCATCCGGCACACACCATGAGGCTCGGGTGATAGCCGGAGACCGACAGGAGCTTGACCATGAACGCGGGAACCGTGGTCTCGATCTGTCCATGAGACAGGGCCTGGAGGCCAGCGAGGAGCAGTGAATAAGTCTGGAAGGCGCGCTCGCGTTCCTCGGACATCTTGTCAACGACGTCGGCCAGCGCACAGGCGGCCGTATAAGCCGCGTAATCGTCACGGACTGCAGAAAACGACTCGATCACGCTTGCCGCCGTGATGGTGTCGAGGTTCCGTCCTCTGTAGAACATCAGATCGACGAGCGTGAAAGGCTCCAGTCGCCCGCCAAACCGGCTCTTGGTCTTACGAACCCCTTTTGCGACCGCTCGTACCTTCCCGTTGTTGCGCGTGAAGATAGTGACGATGCGATCCGCCTCGCCGAGCTTGATGCGACCGAGGACGACCCCTTCGTCCTTGTAAAGACCGGGCATGGGTCTCAGCGTAGCCGTGGCAACCGCCTGGAAGCCGACTATCGAGCGCTTGTTTGAGGCCTGCCAGCACCGCGACCATGGCCAAAAGGGAAGTCGACTTGACCTGTTCGAGAGACCGTCCTAGAGTCCCGAATCGTACGAATACGTACAGATTCGACATGTTATGGGGGGGTTTCAATGATGCACCGTTTACGCCGATTCCGTCGCTCATCGATTGCCGTCGCAGCAGTCGCCACTGCTTTTCGCCACGGCGCTTACCGGCGGTCCCGTGGTCCTCGCTCAGACCGAGGAACCGGGCGATGGCACCTGCAAGCTCTTCGACGACCCGAAGGTCAACGGGTGGACCACTCACGATGAGCTCGGACCCCGGCTCGCACAGATTGAGAAGAACAGCAACGGCCGCATCGAGGTAGAGGAGGTCGGCCGCACGGTCCAGGGCCGTGAGCTGTGGGCAGCCAGAGTCGGGACCGGTGATCGGGTCCTCCTCGTGCAGAGCGCGATCCACGGCAACGAGCGAACCGGCACCGAGGCCCTGCTCGGCATCCTGAATGATCTCGGCACCAGCCAAGATGCTGCGACCAAGGAAACCCTTAGGAACATCACCATCGTCGCCATGCCGATGGTCAATCCCGATGGCGGCGAGATCAATCGCCGCATCAACGTCATCTCCTGGGACCAGGTCGTTGCCCAGTTCCCGCAACTCGCCGGAGCACCCCGGGCCTGGTACCACAGCCTCAGCGGCGACGGAATCCCGCTGCCCGGGTTCGATTTGAACCGCGACTTCCATCCCGACCTCGACTACGTGCCGCAGCCTGGGGACCTGCCGGGACTCGAGACCGACGCCGGCTTCTACCTGTCGCCCGAATCTCAGGCCATCCGGGACGTCTACGTCGATCTGCAACAGGAGTTCGGAACCGTCGACGCGGTCGTTGACCTGCACCACATGGGCCCGTGCGACCGTCAAACCGGCGGCCCGCAGGACGGCAAGTTCATCTCCGTGGCACTCGACTATCCGCCGCTCGGTGTGAACGACGGCGCCGCGTACTTGAACGATTGGCCTCTGCTGGATCAGGACAAGTCCCGCCGGTACGCGCTCGCCGTCGCAAACGGGATCAAAGCGAAGTACGGGGAGCAGTCGCCGCTCGCCGCGGTCGGCCGATACTTCCATCCCGACGCGCGCGAGTTCGCCGGACAGGGCCGCTCCGCGTTCGCGCTGAACGGCTCAGGGACGGTGCTGTTCGAGGTCCGTGGTCAATCGGATGACTTCGGCCAGAAGATGAAGGGCATGTTGGTGCAGAGCGTTCGCACCGGCGTTGAGGCCCTCATAGACGGCCTCGCCACGGGAAGCGTCGATACGCTCAACGGAGACGACTTCTTCGACCTGCCCGACTACGGCTGGGACAACGCCGACTAAGACACCGGTTAGGCCACCGACAATCGAGCACTTTTGGGCAGACTCCGTTCGGGCGCCCTGGGTTGGGGCGCCCGAGGAGCTAGGCGATGCCGATCCGCAGGTTTCGGATCCGCTCCTCGCCGTCCTCTTTGACGAAGTCGAAGGTCACTCTCTGTCCGGGTCGGAGAAACCGGAACATCTCGGACGAGTCCATGACCTCGCCGTCGACTGGGTACTCGACCTCGCCGTCGTCCGACACGAGGGTTCCCGTCCTGGTCAGCGAGTCGTAGCGCTTGACTGTGGCTTGTGGCATGGCGAGAGAATACCGGGTCGGCCTCGGATCTAGCGCCCGAATCCCAGACGTTCCAGGGCGTGTGCCCGTCGTTGCCAATCCTTTTCGACCTTCACCCTCAGATCGAGGAAGACCCGCCGACCGAATAGCACCTCGATCTCCTCTCGAGCCTCGGTCCCCACGGCTTTCAGGGTCTCGCCCTTGTGACCGATCACAATCCCCTTCTGAGAGTCACGTTCAACGAAGATGCGAGCGTGTATCTCGAGGAGGCCGTCGTCTCGGTCCTCGTACTCCTCGGTCACCACCGCGATTGAGTGAGGGAGCTCCTCGCGGTGCGGCTCAGCAGCTTCTCTCGCACGAGCTCTGCAACGAAGACTGGTGGTGGCTGGTCGGTGTTCGTTCCCGGGGGATAGAACATCGGGCCGACCTCGAGTCGCTCGAGCACCAGATTCCGAACGATCTCTACCCCATCTCCTGTCTTGGCCGAAACGGGAACGAACTCGACGAAATCACCGAGCCTGGATGCCGCTTCGAGCGCCTTCACGATCTCATCTCTGCGCATGAGGTCGACTTTGTTCACGACGCAGAAGGTAGGGAGATTCGCCGCATGCAGATCGTGGGCAACCCGCTCGTCCCCACGCCCGATGCCCGCCGCCCCATCGACAACGAACAGTGCCAGATCGACGTCCGACCAAGCCTGCCGGACGACCTGGTTGAGTCGCTCACCGAGCAGTGTGCGCGGCTTGTGATAGCCGGGCGTGTCGATGAAGACAGCCTGCGCATGGGGGACGTTGAGAATCCCTCTCACGGCGCTGCGGGTGGTCTGCGGCCTGTCGGACGTGATTGCGACCTTGCCTCCCACAAGCTGGTTGACCAAGGTCGACTTCCCGGTGTTCGGCCGGCCAACTATGGCTGCAAATCCGGAGCGAAACGTGGATGGCCGTTCGGCGGACAACTCGCTCATGAGAACTCTGCGGGTTCCTCCACCGGGGCTGCGACCCTCCGGATGACGACCTTCTGAATGCGGCGGCCGGATACCCGCTCCGTCTGAAACTCGATGGACGCGAAGCGAACCGTTTCGCCCGGGACCGGCACCCGTCCGGTCAACTCGTACACGAGGCCCCCGACCGTGTCCCAGTCGTCATCGGGCAACTCGACTCCCAGCAACTCGTTGACCTCGTCGATGGCCAGCTTGGCGTCGACTCTGAGTGCTCCGTCGCCGAGTGGCTCGACAAGAGGATCCTCTTTGTCGTACTCGTCGACTATTTCTCCGACGATCTCCTCGACTAGGTCCTCGATTGTGACGAGCCCAGCTGTTCCTCCGTATTCATCGATCACGATCGCCATGTGGACGCGCTGTTCCTGCATCTCGCGCAGGAGCTCGGCAAGCTTCTTTTGTTCCGGAACGAACAGGGGGGCCCGGCCGAGAGAGCCCGCTTTGGTTGATCCATCCTCGGTGGATCGCTTGAGGAGGTCCTTTGCGTACAGAACACCCACGATGTTGTCTATGTCGCCCTCGAAGATCGGGATGCGCGAGTAACCCGCCTGGGTGATCGTTTCGAGAGCCTGTTCGAGCGTTGCGTCGGACGCCAGCACGACCATGTCGGGGCGAGGAACCATGACCTCTCGGACGATCGTGTCGCTGAACTCGAAGACGGAGTGAATCAGCTCCTGCTCCTCCTCTTCGTTCTCCTCGTCGTCGTCGATGTCGACAAGCTGCCGCAGGTCCTCATCGGAGACGAAGGGCCCTTCGGGCATCCGTCGGCCGGGGAGCAACAACATCATGAAGTTCGACGCGATGACCAACACTCTGTTCAGGGGCCGGAGTACCTTGCCGAGCAGATAGATGCTGCGGGCAACCGCACATGAACAGCGATCTGTGTACTGGACGGCAATGGCCTTCGGGGGAAGCACGGCCACGACGTAGAGCACCACGGTCACAGCGACGGCCGCAACGACCTCCCCCGCACCGGAAAAAGCGTCGATGGCGAGCCCCGTGGCGAGCACTGCTGCTGTGACCTGAGCCACAAGCGTCAGCAACCACATCACGTTCATGTAGCGGGCAGGGTCCTCGACGATTCGCAGGAGGTACTGGGATCCCTTCTTCTTCTCCTGCACGAGATGGTGCGCCTTGCCCCGGCTCACCCGGTCGATTGCCGTCTGAGCCATGGTCAGTAGCGCGGCCAGCAGAACCAACAGCAGGATGGCGGCGATCGTCAACCCGGTGCCCAAGTTAGCTAGCCCCCACTAGGTCCTCGCTCGATTGAACTCGTCGAGAACCTCATTTACGCGCTTGTCCATTCGCTCCTTCTCGGAAGTCAGCTTGTGGTCGTACCCGAGGAGGTGCAAGGTGCCGTGCACGAGCAGGATCTCGAGTTCGCGATCGAGAGTGTGATCCATCTTCTCGGCGTTTGTCTTAGCCACGTCGGGACACAGGACCACGTCACCGACTATCGTGGAATCCTCGTCTCCCTCGAGCATTGGGAAGGCAAGGACATCGGTCGCATAGTCGCTGTTTGCGAAGCGAGAGTTCAGTTTGCGCATGTGCTCGCCATCGATGACCAATATCGAAAGCTCAGCCTCGTCGTCAACTTTCTCTGAATCGAGAACGTGTCGAGCGAGCGAAGAAAGGCGCGCCTCGTCTATGGCCATAGGCTGTTCGTTGGCTAAGAAAACATCCATTCCGGCGACTACCCGTCTCTGCTTGCTGCGGGGCCCTCCGCGTAGATCCGATATGCCTCGACGATGTCTTGCACGATCTTGTGCCTGACAACGTCGCGCCCGTCGAGATTGGCGATGCCGACTCCCGCGATCTTCCCGAGAATCTCTTGCACGACGATGAGGCCGGAACGGGAGCCCGAAGGAAGGTCGATTTGAGTCACGTCCCCGGTAACCACGGCCTTTGAGCTGAAACCCAGTCGGGTCAGGAACATCTTCATCTGTTCGGGAGTGGTGTTCTGGGCCTCGTCCAGAATGATGAACGAGTCGTTGAGCGTGCGCCCCCGCATGAACGCCAGCGGCGCGATCTCGACAGTGCCCTGTTCGACGTAACGATGGAAAGTCTCCGGTTCAAGCATCTCGTAAAGAGAGTCGTAGAGCGGTCTCAGATAAGGATCGATCTTTGCAGAGATGTCGCCGGGGAGAAAGCCTAGGCGCTCGCCGGCCTCTACGGCGGGACGCGTCAGGACGATGCGGGACACCTCTCCTGCTTTCAGAGCCCGAATCGCCATCGCCACGGCGAGGTACGTCTTTCCGGTTCCCGCGGGTCCCACGCCGAGAACGATGGTGTTCTCGCGAATCTGGTCCACGTACCGCTTTTGGCCTGAGGTCTTGGGCCGAATCGGCTTGCCGGTGTGAGTGACCACGACCGTGTCACCGAGGACCTCAGACGGCTTGGCGCGCGAGTCACCTTTGACGATCTCAATGGACCGGTTGACTGCATCTTTAGTCAGAACGTGATCCTGGTCGAGCATGCTTATCAACTCTTGAAACAGATTCGAGACGCGCTCGGTCTCCTTAGCACCTCCGGAGATGACGATCTCATTGCCTCGCACGAAGATGCGCGTGTCGAAGGCAGTCTCTATGAGCTTCAGCAGCTCGTCCCTGGCTCCCACCAGTCGCACCATGTCGTGTTGGCCGGGCACAAGGATCTTTACTTGCGTTGTAGTTAACATCTGGCCGCCTCAGTCTACCTGCATGTCATCGGAGCAAGCCCATCATCCCGGCGGCCAGGCCATAGGCCGTCCGCCGAGAAGGTGGAAGTGGAGATGGAAAACGCTCTGACCCGCATCGGAACCCACGTTGGTCACGATCCGGTAACCGCCACCGGTCCCCTCTTGCTTGGCGATGGTGCTCAAAGCAATGAACGTCTCGGCGAGCAAGTCTGCGTGACCGCGGTTGAGTTCGTCAACCGAAGCCATGTGTTCCTTGGGGATGGCCAGAACGTGAAGAGGTGCTGCGGGATTGATGTCTCTGAAGACCAGAATGTTGTCGGACTCGTGGACGACGTCCGAGTCGATCTCCTTGCGAGCGATCTTGCAGAAGAGACAGTCGGTCACCATGGATTTCCTTTCGATGAGTAGCTGCCAGCGGGCAGACGTCCTTCGAGTCCGTCGGCTCGAACGCGTACACCTTCGACCGTCACCATCCGGCCCAGCCAGCTGTCGTCTCCAACTCGCTCGAACCACACCCGGACGAAATCACTCGTCTGGCCCGAGCAAACAGTCACGCCATCGACCGCCCGCTCCTCCTCTACTAGAACCTCTAGCCGATGTCCGATGTGATCGTTGAGAAAGGCCGAACGAATCTCGTTGCCCAAGCCGATGAGGCGCTTGGAACGATCTCGCTTGACCTCACTCGGGACCTCGTGCGAGCGCATGGTCGCGGCGGCCGTGTCCGGTCGCTCCGAGTACCTGAACACGTGCAGCTTCGAGAATCGAACCGCGCGCACGACATCCATGGTCCGCTGGAACGCGGCCTCGGTCTCGCCGGGAAAGCCGACGATGACATCGGTCGCCAGAGCTAGTCCATCGATGCGATCCGTTGCTTTGGTGACCGAATCCAAGAACCCCCCGATGTCGTAGGGCCGGTTCATGGCCGTAAGTACCTCATCGTCACCGGCTTGAAGAGGGACGTGGAGGAATCGACAAATCCGAGGTTCGCCGGCGATGAAATCCACGACTTCGTCGGTCAAGTGCTGGCTGAGAATCGAGGACAGCCTCAGACGCCAGACGCCGTCGATCTCGAGGATTCGTCGCATGAGGCGAATCAGGTCGCGCTCGTCGCCTCCACTGTCGTAGCGGTACTTGCCGAGATGAACTCCCGTCAAAACGATCTCGCGCGCGCCGGCATGGACTTTGGCTCGGGCCTCCGCGATCAGCCCATCCTCCTCCATCGAGCGAAGCGGCCCCCGCGTGGTGGGGATGATGCAGAAGCTGCACCATTCGTCACACCCAGTCTGAGCTTTCAGGTTCGCGCGTACCCGGTAGGGAAGGGAGGGTTTCCTAGATGCGCGCATGCCGAGCTGCAAGAGAGGTGCGGGCGCGGATGGCAGACTCGTTCCCAAGGCAGCGAGAAAGCTCTCCTTGTCATCGTTGCTGAGAATCGCATCCACGCCATCGATGGCCTCGATCTCGTCAGGGTTGGATACCGCGTAGCATCCGATGACCACGACCTTGGCATCCGGGTTGTGCTTGACGGCCCTACGAATCGCCTGACGCGACGCCTTAGTGGCTTCGCGCGTGACCGTGCAGGTGTTGATGACCACCAGGTCGGCCGATTCACCTTTCGTCGCGACCTCGATTCCCTGCGTCGCGAGATCCTCGGCCATCGAATCGGATTCCGCCTGATTGAGCCGGCATCCCAGGGTGGTGAACGCAACCTTTTCCATCGTGTGAATGTATTCGCTCCCCTCTCACTCCGACGCCCCTTTGGGGGCGTCTTCACTCTCGGCGGCGCTTTGCGCCGCCGTCGGGCAATGCCCGCGATCGTCGAGACGATCGCTTTTTCCTCAGCCGATGAGCCCGTAGTGAAACAGCAATGCCGAGGTCGCGGCAAAGGCAGCGTTCTCGGTACGGAGGATGCGGGGGCCGAGCGATACGAGCTGTGCTCCTGCATCGGCCAGCGCCTCCGCCTCGGCGCGCTCGAGTCCGCCCTCGGGGCCCACAACCAGCGCCACCCGCTCTGCAGGAGACATCAGCGCAGTTCTGAGAGGCAGGGACGCCTCCTCCCACAGGCAAACCGCAAGCGGCTCGCGACCGACGCGAGCGAGAAGATCGGAAAAGTGGAGACCGGCTTTGGCTCCCATTACGAACGGATTGCGCGATTGCTTTGCGGCAGAGCGGGCGATCAGCGACCACCTTTCATGGAGACGACTCACCTTCTGCTCATCCCAGCGCGCAACACTCCGAGAGGATTCAAAGGCATAGGTCTCTGCCACCCCGAGCTCGGCCAACCTTTCGACAACGGTGTCCACCTTGGACGACTTCGCCGTTCCTTGATAGACGACAACCTCGGGTTTCATGCGTCTGTGCACGGATCGCTCCACGACCTCGGCGAGAACCGATTTGCCTTCGATCGAGCGCACGGCGCAACTCGCCACGACTCCCTCTCCATCGGTAACCGTGATGACATCAGGTGGCGACACGCGTAAAACACGCAATGCATGGTGGGACTCGTCCTCGGGGAGCCGCACGCTCTCAGCCGTCCAACACTGCGGTGGTGCGACGAACCACGGTCCCATCAGGGCCGACGATGCTCACGCGAGCGATCGATCGCGTCTACTTGAACGCGTCCTTTACTCGGTCGAAGAAACTCTTCGACCCGGCTGACTCCCCACGCAGTCCCGCAAACTCGGCTAGAGCTTGAGCCTGCTCGGGAGTCAGCTTCCTCGGTGTCTCGACTCTGAGGAGGACAACGAGTTCGCCGCGCCGTCCGCTGCGAAGGTGTGGCATCCCCCTGCCCTTGAGCTTCACGACTTCCCCGGATTGCGTACCAGCCTTGATCTCGAGGTTTTCTGCCTCCTCGATAAGCATCGGCACCTCGATCTCGCCGCCGAGAGCGGCAACGGTCATGGGTACCGTCACCTCGGCGCCGAGATCCACCCCCGCGCGCTGGAAGACCGGATGCTCCGCGATGCGTATCGAGACGAAAAGATCGCCTGCGGTGCCCCCTCGCGGCCCAGACTCGCCACGCCCGCTAACTCGTAGTTGCGCTCCGTCGTCCACACCGGCCGGAATCTGGACGGTCAGTGTGTCTGTGACCGGCACACGCCCCGTTCCACGACAGTTCGAGCAGGGATCCAGGATCCGTTCGCCCGTGCCTCTACAGGTTGGGCAGGGATGGGCGGTGACCATATTGCCGAGGACCGTTCTGCGAACGGTTCGAACCTCACCCGCTCCGCTGCAGTCCTCGCACGTGATCGGCGAGGTTCCCGGGCGGGCTCCGGAACCCTCGCAGTCGTGGCACGTTGTGAGTGTTGAGACCTCGACCTCTCTCTCGACTCCCAGAGCGGCCTCTTCGAGCGTCAGCTTGACCTCGGCCAAAACGTCGGACCCGCGGCTCGGGCCGGTGCGTGTGCGCGTGCCGCCTGAAGCACCGAAGAACTGCGAGAAAAGGTCCGAGATGTTGCCGAAGTCTCCGAAGTCCCCGAAACCGCCCCCAGCTCCAGCGCCACGCTCGTCTCCGAAGGTATCGTAGTTCCTTCTCTTGTCAGGGTTCGACAAGACCTCGTAGGCATGTCCTATGTCCTTGAATCGCTCAGCAGCTTCGGGGTTTCCTGAATTCGCGTCGGGATGAAACTGACGCGCGAGTTTGCGATAGGCGCGCTTGATCTCCTCTTGCGAGGCATCACGCGAAACACCCAAGCGCTCGTAAAAATCGGTTGCCATAGGAATGGGTTATAGACCGAGGTCGGAGAGCATGCGACCCAACGCGAGAGCGACCTCGTGAACGGCGGCGATGCTGCGGTTGTAGTCCATTCGGGTCGGGCCCACAATTCCAAGGGAGCCCAGAGAGCTGCCGGCCGATCCGTATGGTGCCGTGATGACGGAGCAGAACTGCATCTGCCGCATCGCGTTCTCGGATCCGATCCGGACAGAGACCCTGTCTCCGGAAAGCGCGTCGGCAAGCATCTCGAGCACGAGTCGCCTGTGCTCAAGCGCTCCGATCACTCCACGAACGGTTTCGAGATCGGCGAATTTCTCCTCGTCCACGATGTTGCTCGCGCCTTCCAGGTACACCCGTTCGGTCTCCCGCTGCGAGAGCTCCTCCTTGAGCGCCTTGACGACGGACTTGACGGCCTCGCGCAGCTCCAGTGGAAAACGGTCCAGATCCTTCTCGATCGTGTCCGCTGCCGTCTCGAGCTCGTGACCGATGACAATGCGGTTCAGCATCTCGTTCGCTTGTTCGAGTTGGATCTCGTCGACGGTCTCGGAAACGAGCACGACGTGATTCTCGACTCGGCCGGAATCGGTTACCAAAACCAGCATTGCCCGGTCGCCGGACAACCTAACGAGCTCGACATGGCGAACCACGCTGTGATCGAGGGCGGGAGCGAAGACCACCGCCGCATGGTTCGTCACGCGGGACAACAGCGAAGCGGTTTCCCTCAGCGCCTCTTCGAGTTCCCAGCGAGGCTCCGTGAAGAACCGCTGGATGCGACGAACGTCGTTGTCCGGAAGATGGACGTCGCGCGCCCACGCATCGACGAAGTAGCGATAGCCGATGTCCGTGGGAACACGACCGGCGGAGGTATGCGGCTGGTAGATGAAACCGGCGTCCTCGAGAGCAGCCATCTCGTTGCGAACGGTTGCCGAAGACACACCGAGATCGAAGCTATCGGCAATGGTCTTCGATCCCACGGGCTCACCCGAGCCGACGTAGTGGGACACGATGGCTCGCAGGACCGAGGCCTTCCTGGGGTCGAGATGGGTGGTCTCAGTCATTCGACCGAGCCGTTTCTGTTCGAAGCTGACGAGGATGGCGCCATCGGGCAATGGTACCGCGAGGGGTCCGTTTCTGGCACTCCCCGGTCCGGAGTGCTAAATCGCCCTGGCCCGCCTAGCCGGACAGCAGGACCTGGTGATCCCGGCCCCCGCAGATGGGGCAGGCGGGTAACTGGCCCGCCTCGAGCTCTGTCTCGCACAGGGGGCAGAGTCCCCGCACCTCCACCAGAGTGAAGCCTCCCGTGGGCGATCCATCCACGGTCAGGATGCGCCCGTTTGCTGCCTCGACCAGAACGACGTGATCGGACTGACAGCGGTACTCGTCCGCCTCCGGCAGCGAACCCCACTGAGCCGTGAAGGTCAGCCCGCAGTCCTGGCACATCAGATTGCCCGAATACGTCATGGGCCCAGCATGCCAAACCCTGTCAAATGACCCGTGGGCCGAACTTTCTTGACTTCCACGGCGTCGAGAAGGCGTGAGGTGCGAACATGAGAAATCTCCTTAACCGATGCGGGGGGACGGCGTGCACGAGCCCCACCCACAAGTCGTTGCCAAAGCCCGACGAGGGGATCCGGTCGCGTTCGAATCGTTGGTGCGCGCCTACCAGGGAGACGTCTGGCGGTTGTGCGTCCACCTTCTGGGAAACCCGGCCATGGCGGATGACGTCACCCAGGATGCATTCGTCCGTGCCTACCGTTTCCTTCACCGCTACAGGGGCGATGCCAAGTTCTCGACCTGGCTCTTTTCCATCGCGCGCAATTGCGCCCTGGACGAGATCCGCCGAAACCAGCGACGTCGCAGAGTGGCGGAGATCGTCGAAGCACAGCCCGAGCGTGCACCTGTCCGGGCCGACCTCGGCATCGAGGTCCGCGAGGCGGTGACCTCACTGCCTCTTGAGCTGCGAGAACCACTGGTCATGATCGACATTCTCGGTCAGAGCTACGCGGAAGTCGCCGAGACCCTGGGCCTTCCCGTCGGGACGGTCAAGAGCCGCGTCCATCGAGCACGCGATTCGGTCGCCCGCCTCCTCGCCGATGAGTACCTAGAAGGCAAAAACAATGAAAACTGATCTCTGTACTCCCCTGCGGGCAGGACATATCGGCTCGTCTCGATGGCGAGTTGGACGAGCGTTCGTCCGCCACCGTCGAAGCCCACCTTGAAAGCTGTGCATCCTGCCGGACCTATGAGGAGGACCTAAGGCGACTTCGCCGCGCGCTGCGCGTTCAGAGTGCCGAGGCCGTGCCCGACCTAAGTGATTCGATCATGTCGCGGGTAAGGACCGAGCAGCCGCGTGTCGCTCGCCGGCGCGAGTGGTCTGCCGGAATTCGCATCGCGGCGGTGGCAGCGGTTGTCGCGGCACTCACGGTGCTCGCAGCCTCATTGCCTTTCTCTGAGAGGCAGCCCCAGAGTGCGGACGCGGCTCAAATCGTCGACGAGGTCCGAACGGCCGCCAATGAACTGACTGCCTACAGGGCCTCCTTCTCAATAGTCGAGCGGGGCTTCCCCGCGCAGGTCAGATGCACGACGTTTCAGTGCCGAGGTCTTCTTCGATGCTCCAGAGCGCTTCCGCCTGAAGGTGCGAGACCTAACCGCCTATCCGGACGCGCGCTGGCCGGACAACGACGTCGACCTGGTCGCGGGATCGAGCCGGTGGTGGATCGAGCAACCGCACACGTGTCCCGTTGAGGTTCTGCTCGAGTGCCCTGTCCCGCAGGGGACATCGGAGCGAACCGTCATCGCTCGACAGCCGTTCGATGGAACGAGCACCCTGCCGACCGACATCATCGTGCCGCTTGAGACGCTGGCAAGTTCGGGGAACTTCGAAGTGCTCGAACGAGGGCGAGTGGCGGGACGACAGGCGATAGAAGTGCGCTTGACGTTCAACGAGGCGCTCCCGCTGGTTACAGCTCTGCAACCGGCGGGACTATGGCGTTCGTTTCACCCACTCGATCCCGTCGATATCTGGCTGGACGAGCAGACGTGGTTCCCTCTCCGCTTCGAGGTACGGGCGGGCACGGCAAGCGGGCGCGCCTCATGGGCCAAGGACGAGGGCTATGACGACAGGCCGGGAGCGACGCTTCTCGAGGTAAGAGCCCGACGGTTCGAGAGCGACCCGGTCGCACGCCACCTCTACTCGGTCCCGAAGGACGGGACCATTCGGTCCGGCGGTTTCGAAGAGGTAAACGAGCCTGGCAAGCGGTGGTTGCAACCCCAATACACCGCCGGACTCGAGCCGCATCGTTTCGGTCGCACGAGCAACAACCGCTGGGTCATGAGCTGGTCGAGCGGCATGACGTGGCTCAAGGTGACCGGCACGAAGTCGAAGGACCCGGTACTACCGGCAAGCGCCGAGGAGATCGGCCTCGACAATGGTGGTTGGGCCTACTACCAACCCGCATCAGAGACCCTTAAGCGCCGCGTCGAGATCAACGCCAGCGATCGTCATCTCTATCTCGAGTCGAACCTCTCGCGCGCAAGCTGCTCGCCGTCGCATCCTCGCTGGACGCGAGTGGCGAAAAGTTGCCCCGCACCCTCGTCAACACGGGAAACTCGATCGTTCGGAGACTCGACATTCAAACGCTGGCACGCATCGGCTTTGTGAAGGAGCCGGCGAAACTCCCCGATGGCTACCGGCCCAGCGCGGCCGTGCTCAGCAAGTCGAATACGAGTGGCAAGAGCGTCACGGTCTACTACAGGGGATTGGAGGCCGAGTACGAGGGAGACGGTATCCGGGTCTCGCATTCGCCGAGCATAAAGAACCTCGTGCCTACGAGCGAGACGTCACAGCTGTACGAGTTGGATGGTGTGGAAGCGCGCTGGCTTTTGAACCGAGGCCAACTCGAGTGGATCGACGAGGGCGTTTATCGATCCGTCACCGTTCCGTCCGGGGATCTAGCGACGGCTTACATGATTGCGAGAAGCTTGCAGTGAGCCCGGTGCGGCGAGGTCTGTTTCGTGGCGCATGCGCCCTCGCCGGGCTGGTGGCCGGAGGGCTTGTCATGATGGCGGCGGCGGCTCTGACGGAGCCCGAGGCCAGCCCCGCCCCACCCTCCAGGCAGGAGGCCGCTCGTCCTCCGCCCATCCAAAGGATCACGAAGGGGCCTTCGAAGGTCGCCCCTCTTCGCAGCGTCTTGCTGGCTTGGGCTCCCGGCGGACTACCTGCGAGCACTCAGCGCGTGCTCGAGGAAACCAAGGGTGTGCGTGCGGTCGCGACCGTCAACGCAGGCTTGGATTGGATCGAGACGTCGCGGAGCGCTGATGGCACGGTTCTCGATCAAACGCCCAGCGGAATGGCCATCCCCTTCGAAAACGCATACGTCAAACCATCCGACTACGCGGAGTTCGTCTCTCCGGCCGACAGGGACAAGGTCCGGTCGTTGGACGAGGGCGAAACACTCCTCCCCCGAACCTCGGAAGAGCTCAGGGGTGGTGGGACCGGAATGGTCCTTCGCTTGCAATCCGGAAGACTGACGGTGGCAGGCGTGGTCGACGACGTGACGACTGGTGGCTATGAAGGCTTGACGGCCAGGCCCCGCGCCCAATCCGTGGAACGGAGTCGACCGATTCCTGCTCATACGGCTTGATCGGAAGGCAGAGACCGACCTCATCGAAAGGAAGCTCAGAGACTTGCTCGAGCCGGGACAGCCGTTGCGGCTCCGTCCCAGCGGTGTGAACCCATTCCTTCGCTATGGCGATTCCGTTTTGCCGCAGCTGATCATCAAAGCCAGCTTCGGGGAGTTCGCGGCTCGGCCGATTCCCGGGGACCGCCTCATCGAGATCGACGAGTCGTGGCAGGCGCGCAACATCCGCAGGGCCACTCTGCCGGTGCTGGGTGAGGTCATGTGTCACCGGTCGCTCATTCCACAGTTGCGAGCGGCGATGAAGGAGGTCGTCGCGCGCGACCTCGGATACACCATTCAGCCGGAACAGTACGCCGGTTGTTTCGGAGCTCGGTTTCATAAGCGCGGGGCCGCGGCATCGCCTCAGTCATCACGCTTGGGGCATCGCGGTGGACATCAACGCTTCGGAGAACCCCACGGGAATACGTCCCAACCTCGACCGCCGACTTGTAAGCGTGATGCGCGAGCACGGCTTCACGTGGGGCGGCGACTGGTTGGTGCCCGACGGAATGCACTTCGAGTGGGTGGAGTTCTAGCCGCCGAAAAGCAAAAGCAAACCGAAAGCAACCAGCACTCAGGGGGACGATGGACACGATTCCGGCTGGTTCGCCCCGCTCAGGTTGGTGACTACACTCTTTCACCAAAAACCACCGCCAGCGTCGTTTTTCGTCGAATGTTTGCCAGATCGGCGCTACCAAGTTGGCCGTGCACCCCCCTCAGTCCTTCGATGCCCGCTTTTGGGTTTGACTTGCCCGTTTTAAGGTTGCTCGTGCGAGCCGCAGTGCCAGATCGACCGCTTCTGCCGGCGTGGCTGCGGGTTTGATCGCGTCCACGACCTCACCGCTCCGGTGAAGCTCCCAGGTGTCGAGGCCGACAACCGGTTTGCCGATCTTCAATGCGAACCCAACCTCGGACAGGGTTCCGAACTCGCCCCGAATGGCGATAACAGCGTCTGCCGCAGCGCGCGACAAGGGCGTTGCGGGACTCGCCCAATCCCGTCGGGAGCGCAACATCGACGAAGTCGTTGGCATCGGAGCGCTCCGTGCCGGGGAGAATCCCGACAGTGGTTCCTCCCGCGGACTTGGCCCCCTTGCAGACGGCTTCCATCACCCCGCCCAGGCCCCCACAGACGACGACGGCGTTCGCCGCCGCCAAGCGGGAGCCGACCTCCTCGGCAAGAGCCGTCACCTCTGGCATTGCGTCGCCCGAGCCGCAAACCGAGACGTACAAGGGGCCGGTCACAGGAGGCGGGAGATGATGTCGTTGCCGACCATCGTCGACTGCTCGGCGATGCGCAGCCAATTCCCCGACCGTTCGAGCAGACCCAGGTGCACCAGCCGGTCGATCGTCGACGCTCGCTCGGCGAGAAACTCCTCGCCGTGGAGACGTCCGAGCTCCTCAACGTCGACGCCCGAGGTCAAACGAAGTCCCAGCATGAGCGCCTCGGGACCACGTTGGGAATCTTCGAGTTCCTCGAATCCCGCCTCGGTGCTCGTTCCCCGTTTTACAGCCGAGATGAAGTCGCGCGGGAGTCGTTCTGACCACCATCTGCGACCGTCGAGATGAGCGTGAGCGCCGGCCCCGAAGCCCGCATAGTTTCCACCGCTCCAGTAGAGGACGTTGTGGCGCGAGGCGCGGCCAGGCTGCGCCCAGTTCGACGTCTCGTACCGCTCGAAGCCCGCGGCTCGCAAATACTCGTCGGCGACGCCATGACGTTCGGCCTGAACGTCACCGTCAACGTCGGGCACCCTCCCGCTCGCGACCAGAGTATGAAGCGGCGTGCCCTCCTCGACGGTCAGAGCGTACACGCTCACGTGATCCGTTCCCGCGGCGACAATTCCTTCGAGAGAGCGGTCCCAGTCATCGGGCCGCTCCCACGGTGAGCCGTAGATGAGGTCGGCATTCAGGTCCGAGGCACCCGCTCGCCGGGCTGCGGCCAGAGCGTCGAGAGCTCCATCGGCGGAGTGCGTTCGCCCAAGGGCTTCGAGTACGCGCGGAGCGAGGCTCTGAACACCGATTGAGAAGCGATTGAAGCCGGCCTCGAGCAGCGCCGTAAAGCTGGCTTCGTCGACCGTTTCCGGGTTCACCTCGATAGTGATTTCGGCGCCGGACACGATCCCGGTGCGAAGCCGAACGGCCTCGAGAATGCGGCCGAGCTGTTCGGGTTCGAGCAGACTCGGCGTGCCACCACCGAAGAAGACCGACGTGGCGGGAGGACAGTCGCCGTCCCAGCGTGCGATGTCGTTGACCAAGGCTTCTACGTACGGCGTGAAAAGTGCATCGAGGCCCTCATAGGTGTTGAAGTCACAGTAGTGGCAGCGATGACGGCAGAACGGGATGTGGACGTAGACGCCGAAGCCTGGATCGCTCGTCCACTCACCGCTGTACCTCAACGGCGCAAACGCGACAGTCACGAGCTCGCTCCATCGCTGTCGACCCGCAGGGCCTCGATGAAAGCCGTTTGCGGGACCTCGACCGTGCCGATCTGCTTCATTCGCTTCTTGCCTTCCTTCTGACGTTCAAGGAGCTTGCGCTTTCTAGAGATGTCGCCGCCGTAGCACTTGGCCGTGACGTCCTTGCGCTTCGCTTTGACCGTCTCTCGCGCTATGACGCGCGATCCGATCGCAGCCTGGATCGGTACGTCGAAGAGCTGACGCGGAATCAGCTTCCGCAGGCGTTCGGTCATCGTCTTGCCGTACTCGTAGGCCCTCTCTCGGTGAACGATCGTCGAGAAAGCGTCAACGGGTTGTCCGTTGAGCAGCACATCGACTCGCACGAGCTTCGAGGCGTGCATGCCAGCGGGTTCGTAGTCGAGTGATGCATAGCCTTTTGTCTGCGATTTCAGCTGGTCGAAAAAGTCGAAGATGATCTCGCCGAACGGCATCTTGTAGTGGATCTCGACGCGCTCAGGTGAGAGATAGTTCATCCCCTGCAGGTCGCCACGCCTCCCCTGACATAGCTGCATAACGGTCCCTGTGAAGTCCGTCGGAGTGACGACCATGACGTCAACGTAAGGCTCGTAGACGTTCTCGATCTGTGACGGATCTGGCATGTCCGTCGGGTTGTGCACCTCGACGCGCTCCTCACTTGTGAGCTCGATCTCGTATCCAACAGTGGGGGCGGTCGCAATGAGCGAGAGGTCGAACTCGCGCTCGAGACGCTCACGCACGATCTCCATGTGCAGGAGGCCCAGAAAACCGCACCGGAACCCGAAACCGAGAGCACCCGAGGACTCCGGTTCGTAGACCAGAGCCCCGTCGTTCAACTGCAGCTTGTCCAGCGCGTCGCGCAGCAGCGGAAAGTCGTCGCCCTCGATGGGATAGATCCCGGCGAAGACCATCGGCTTCGGCTCCCTGTACCCGGGCAATGGCTGGGTGGCCTGGCTGTTGCGAGTGGTGACCGTGTCGCCCACCTTGGCGAGCCTCACGTCCTTGATCCCCGAGATCAGATAGCCGACCTCTCCGGTCTCGAGTTCGCCCATCGGCGTCGGCTCGGGCGCCATGATGCCAATCTCGTCGGCGTCGACCTCGATGCCTGTTGCCATGAACGCGATCTCCTCGCGCGACTTGATACGGCCATCCACCACTCGCACGTATGCGATGACACCGCGGTAGGAGTCGTAAACCGAGTCGAACACGAGCGCTCTCAGAGGAGCGTCGGGATCGCCATTTGGAGGTGGAACCTTCTTCACGATGGCCTCGAGGAGCTCGGCGACGCCCTCGCCGGTCTTTGCGGAGATCCTGTGGACGTCCTCGGGCGCACACCCGATCAGCTGTGCCAGCTCCTGCGCGTACGCTTCCGGCTGAGCCGCGGGAAGGTCGATCTTGTTCAGAACCGGAATGACCTCGAGCCCGCCATCCACGGCCAGGTAGAGGTTCGTCAATGTCTGGGCTTCGACTCCCTGGGCGGCATCTACCAGAAGCAAGACGCCATCACAGGCGGCCAGGGAGCGCGAGACCTCGTATCCGAAGTCGACGTGGCCGGGGGTATCGATCAGGTTGATCTGGTAGGTGGCACCATCATTCGCCTTGTAGTTCATCCGAACGGCGGCGGCCTTGATAGTGATTCCCCGCTCCCGCTCTAGGTCCATGCGATCCAGGTACTGAGCGCGCATGTCCCGGTCCCCCACGGTGCCCGTCAGCTGCAAGAGACGGTCGGAGAGAGTGGACTTGCCGTGGTCGATGTGAGCGATAACGGCGATCGCCCTTTGGTGCGCTTGATCCATGTCCGCAAGATATCCGCCCCCCACCCCTTTCGAGTGCGGGACTGCGCGAAGGCGTCCTCCAGAGCGCCTAGCTACGGAGCCGGTGTGGTCTGGTAGGGTTTGCTCGCTGGAAAATCCCTTAGCAAGCAGGTGTCTTAGGCATGGCCAACATCAAGAGTCAGATCAAGCGGAACCGTCAGAGCGAGGCTGCGCGCCAGCGCAACAAAGCGGTTCGCTCGGCGCTGAAGACGAAGACCAAACGGTTCGAACAGGCCGTCGAGACCGGCGATACCGACGCTGCCACCGAAGCATTTTCGGCAGTGACCAAGGCGTACGACCAAGCGGCTGCCAAGGGAGTGGTCCACAAGAGCAAGGCGGCTAACAAGAAGTCCCGCCTCGCCAAACGCCTCAACAGCTAGCACGCCCACCACTCTGCGCCATGCCGCGCCCACCGGCCATCAAGCATGGGAACAAAAGCGGCGCGCCCAAGGGTCCAAGAGACGTGAGAAAGCCAATGCTGTTGTTGATCGTTCTGACCGTCGCCCTCTTCGGTTGCGCTGAGGGGGCAGGCGACACATCCCTCCGGCGAAGACTCCTCCGACGAATCCGAGACGGGCGGTTCCACGAACGGTGTGGTCCTTACGTTCAGCCGAAGCGGGGGCCTGGTCGGAACTACGGAGACAATCACGATCAGATCCGACGGACGGGCCGAGGTCGAGGGTGACGCCGCGCCCCCACAACAACTCGAGGTCCCCCCCGAGTTGCTCAACCACCTCGAGGATGAGCTCCAAGACCTGGATTGGGAGCAAGCGGCCTCCGAGCCTGACAACGTCGTCTGCTCCGACTGCTTCACCTATGACATCCGATCGGGCGGGCAGCGCATAACGACAACCGCGATGGGACAGTCGGGGGAGGAATTGAAGGACCTCCTGACGCTGGTCGAGCAGATCCTCGCGAGCAGCTCGGGCGGGTAAGTCTCCGCTCTACTGACGTCCGGCGATGATGCGTGCTACGGCCTCTTCGAGGGGCACCTGCGGCAGCGGGGCGTCGCCCTTCATCTCGACATCGGCATCGGCGAGAAGAGTCATCGCCGAGATCAACTCTTCCTCTTTATAGGTGCGGGCCTGGGCAAGAAGTCGCTCGGTGCGCCAGTCGGGCATCCCGAAGAAACTCCCGGCGGCCTTCGTCGAGTCGAAGCGGTGAGCTTGAAGGAGACGGCGAACGTGATTCGAGAGGGCGCCGAATAGCACGAGCGGCGGCTCGCCCTGATCCAGCAGTCTGCGCAAAGTCCCCATCGCGTCGGCCATCCGCCGCTCGCCCACTGCATCGGTGAACGCGTAGATGCGCTCATCGGCCAGCCGGCTGAAGGCCTTGCGCACCTCAGCCTGTCCCACCTTGGAGCCGGGCCCCAACTGCGTTGTGAGCTGGCTCAGCGCGCCGTCGAGATCCCGAAGCTCGTTCCCCACGGAGTCGATCAACGCCCACGCGGCCCGGTCGTCAACGGTCAGCTTGTGGATTCGAGCCTGTTGCTTGATCCACGATGCGAGCCGGCGACCCTTGGGGGCATCGAGGCCGACGACCGCGCCCGACCGTTTGGCGAGCTCGGTAAGTTTTGCGTTCCGGCCCGAGGCAACTGCAACCAGGACGGACGAAGGCGAAGGCGACTCGAGGTAGCGCTCGAGGGCCTCGGTGTGCTCCTTGCGAAGATCCTGGGCCCCCTCGACAACCACGAGACGGGTTCCGCCGAGCAATGAAGCCGTCTCGAGCGCCTCGATGATGTGTTGAGCGGGCACGCTCGCGTCGAGGGACACCTCGGAGAGCGGGTCGGTATGTAACTCGTCTCTGATCTTGTCGAGCGCTTCGCCCGCGAGAAACTCCTCGCCGGTCAGGAGGTAGAAAGCCGCGGCCATCAAGCCCTAGCCCTCGGACAAACCCATGCGATAGACGACATCGTCACCCTGTTTGAGCAGGACGTACTCGCCACCCTCGTCCCGTAGCGCCGACCATTCGGCCCCCATCCACGCCTCTGCCTCCTCCTTGGTTGTGAACGCCTCGGAAGTGCGTAGGTCCTTACCGCTGCTGTCTTGAAGCGTCCAGGTGAAGTCGGCCATCGGCTCAGACTACTTTGGCTCTCCGGCGACCAGGGGCTCGCCGGACACCGGCAAAGCGTCGGACCGACCCCCTTTCAGCGATGCAAGAGCGGCTGCAATCAACAGTCCCCATAGAACCCATGCCGACTGCTTGGGGACATCGACCGACGCCCACGACCAACTTCCCATCGTTCGGCCCACCGCTAGCACCCACATCACGCATGGCTCGGCGATCCGTGCGCAGAGCCACCCGAGTGGCGGTGCGACCGCCCCAGTGACCGCCGCCAGAAGCCCGAAGACAGTCGCCGGAGCGACAGCCGGAATTGCCAGAAGGTTTGCAACCGGTGCCACGAGAGACAACTCGCCGAAGGTGCCGACCAGAACCGGCGCTACGGCGAACTGAGCCGCCAGGGTTACGGCCAGCCCCAGCGCGACGAAACCCGGCAACCGGCCCAAAGCGCGCCGAATGTGTCCCGAGAACAGCACGATTCCAGCAGTCGCGGCCACCGAAAGGTGGAGCCCGACGGATGAAACGAGTCCCGGACGAAGCGTCAGAAGGACGATCAGGGCAAGACCAAGAGCGTGCAGCGGCTCCGCGTGCCGGCCCGCGGCCAGAGCCAGCAGCCCAACGAGTCCCATAACCGACGCCCTCAGAACCGAGGGCTCGGGTCCCACGACCAGCACGAAGAGGCCGAGCGCAAGACCGCAGGCAATCACACGAAGCGGCAGCGCGAGGCCCGACACCAGCAGTGCGGTCGCACCGACGACAATCGCAACATTGCTACCCGACACGGCAACCAGATGAGACAAGCCCGCGCGTCTCAGTTGTTCCTCCGTCGCCCTACCCATGCCGGTCGTGTCTCCAGTCGTCAGACCCGACAGGAGCCCGGCCCTCTCTCGATCCATGCCTGTGGTGGCGCGCACGAGACCCTCACGCACATCATAGGCAACCGCGTGAAGACCACGTGGGGGCGCTTGCTCGTCGATCTCGTCGATGCGAAACGCAGCGTGCGCTCCTAGCGCTCTGCGTGCGTTGTCGAAGGTGTCATCGGCTCTCAATGGCAGCAGCCACCCGGTCGCGATCACGACGGAGCCGGCTGCTACATCGGTTGGCTCGATGACAACGACACCCGCTGCGCGACCCGGAACGAACCCCTCGCAATTGAGCAGATCCGCGCTCACCAGGCTTCCCAGGCCCCCCGCATGCTCGAGCAACCGGCCCTTCAGCTCGCAGCGGGGAATGCGGTCGGCCAGGGACTCGAGTCGGGGAAGGAGTCGCCCGCGCCGCGGTGACAATGAGGCCGCAGCTCGCGGCCGTTCCTATGAGTCCGATGAGAGAAACGGCCGCGCGGCGACGGCAACTCGCCGCAAGGAGAGCGCAGCATCCGGCGCCCAGTGCAACCGAAAACGGGACTCGCTCCGCGAGAGCGATCCCCACGGCGAGACCTCCGAGTGCAGCGTAGATTCCGACCGAGGAGGCACCACGGGTCACACGCTTACGAACGGCCGCATCGCCTCGAGGGTCGCCGGACCTATACCGGTCACCTCGATTAGTTGCTCGACCGAGGTGAACGATCCGATCTGCGTCCTGTATTCGATGATTGCCTGAGCCGTGGCCGGACCGACCTCGGGAATCGTGTCGAGCAGAGTCTCATCGGCGGTGTTGATGTTGACGACGGCTTCGGCCTCGGACGAGGTGGTGGACGACGAAGGGTCCGACCCGACCGAGGATTCGACGGTGTCTCCACGGCGTGGAACATCGATCTTTGCCCCATCAACGACGGGCTCGGCGAGATTCGAGCGCGTCGACGTCTGCGTTCGGGCGCGCCACGGCGAGCTCGAGGGCATCCGCAACGCGGTCTCCCGGATTCAATTCGAATATTCCGGGTCGTCTTACGGCGCCTCCGACGTGAACCACGATGCCATTCTCGGGCGTAGGACTTCCAGCAGTTGGCGCGAAAGGGGCGCCGCTCGTGGCCGGAGGAGCGATGGTTGCCGGCGCTCCTCGCATCCACAGAACGAAGGCAATCACACCTACTGCCGTCACCAGGAATGCCACAAGTCGCACGTCGCGGCGTCGCCCTACGAGATCCTGAAGGCGTTGTCTTACCCCCCGGTCGACGATGATTTCGGCCATGCTCGTATACTCCTCAGCCGATTCCGGTTCCACTGTGACGGGCGTCACAGTTGAATGAATCTTCTGCCGAGCGATGGAGACCCGACTGAGGGTGGAGGAAAAGCAAAATGACGATGAGTTACGAGATCCGCCCTGTTGAAGAGGAGCGGTTCGCCGAATTTATTGATGCAGCGGAAACGGCTTTCGGCGAAGAGGGCTCGGAGGAAGGAACGCGACGCTTCCGCGCCGTTACCGAGCTGGACCGAACCGTCACCGCGTTCGACGGTAACGACATCGTCGGAACGACCTCTTCTTTCGCCTTCAGCATGACGGTGCCCGGTGGCGAGCTTGCTACCGCGGGAGTAACGATCGTGGGAGTCCTGCCCACACATCGCCGGCGCGGAGTCCTGCGCGACATGATGCGCTACCAGCTCGAGGACGTACGGCGGAGGAACGAACCGCTCGCCATCCTGTGGGCCTCGGAGAGCAGCATCTACCAGCGCTTTGGGTACGGGACGGCAGCGCGCATGGCCTACATCAACATCCTCAGGGAGAGGACCGCTTTCCTCGACTCAACTCCCACTGTTGGACAGACGAAGCTTCTGAGTCCCGAGGACTCGTTGAACGTCTTGCCGCCCATCTACGACAGGGTGCGCGCCGTTACGCCCGCCATGTATCGACGCGACGCGACGTGGTGGAAGGAGCACTCGCTCTACGACCACAAGGACATCAGAGAGGGTCAGAGCCCGCTGTACCGAGCCGTCTGGACGAACGACGGTGAGGCTCAGGCTTATGCCACCTACAGGGTGAAGGGCGATTGGGATGACGACGCGGGCGCGCCCGCTGGATTCGTGAGGATTCGAGAGATCCACTCAACGTCACCTGTGGCCCTCAGGGAGATGTGGCGCTACATCTTCGGCATCGACCTTGTCGTGCGCATCAAGGCCTTTGCTCAGCCGATGGACGATCCCCTCTTCTTCATGCTGGCCGAGCCGCGGCGACTGCAGACTCAGCTGGAGGACGGTCTCTGGTTGCGCGTCGTCGACGTGCGTGCTGCTCTCGAGGGCCGCTCTTATGCTGCCGAAGGCGAGCTCAGCTTCCTACTGCGAGACGACTTCTGTCCCTGGAACGAGGGTCGCTACAAGCTCGAAGTCAAGTCGGGCGAGGGCCGGCTAACCGAGGCCGCCGGCGAGGTCGATCTCGAGATGAGCGCCCGCGAGCTTGGAGCCATCTATCTAGGCGGTACTCCGTCGACCGCACTCGTGGGGGCGGGAAGCGTAGTTGAGAACAGTCCGGGGAACGGCCCGCAAGGCCGACTTGATGTTCTACAGCGAGGTCACGCCGCGCTGCACGGAAGAGTTCTGATCGACCGATGTGATGGGTTACTTGACCACCAGCGACACTAACTTCGGTGGCTTGATGATCACCTTCGTGGGTTCCTTGCCGCCCAAATAGCCCTTTATCTTCTCGGAGCTGAGAGCGCGCTCGCGCATCTCGTCCTCGGTGATCGACACCGGTACGTCGATCGTTTCGCGCACCTTGCCGTTGACCTGAACGATCATCGTGATCTCGTTCTGCACGGTGAGGTCCTCATCGAATACCGGCCAGGGTGACAGGTGGATCGAATCCTCATGGCCGAAGCGGTGCCACTGCTCTTCGGTCAGGTACGGAGCCATCGGTGCGAGCATCTTCATAAGGGCCTCGACCAGCTCGACCAGAGCTTCCTTGTTGGAGCCACCCGCTGCCCTGTAACGCAGCGCCTCGTTGACCAACTCCTGCATTCGGGCGATGGCGGTGTTGAAGGAGAACGCTTCGTAGTCGCGCGTCACCACCTTGATCGTTCGGTGCAACGCCCGGACAAGCTCGACCTCGAGCGCGCCCTCAGCATCGTCGCCGTGACTCAACGTCCGGACATCCTCGGCCAACCGCCAGACCCGCTGCAGCCAGGGCGCGGTGACGCGGCCGATGGCCTCGACGCCCTCGGGCGGCCAGTCGAAGTCTTGCTCCGGCGGGCCCGAGAACAACATGTAGAGCCGCAGCGCGTCGGCACCGTAGCGGTCGAACGCCTCGACGGGCTCTACGAGATTGCCGCGCGACTTGCTCATGGCCTTACCGCCCATCGTGATCATTCCCTGATTGAGAAGGCGCGGGAACGGTTCCGGGTCCTTCAGCATGCCCATGTCCATGAGCACCTTCTGGAAGAAGCGCGCGTAGATCAGGTGCATGACCGCGTGTGTGATTCCCCCGCTGTACTGATCCATCGGCATCCACGGGCTCGCCTTGTCGGGATCGAACGGAGCCTCGTCGTTGTGCGGGTCCAGGTAGCGCACGAAGTACCAGGACGAGTCCACGAACGTGTCCATGGTGTCGGTCTCGCGGAGCGCCGCCCCTCCGCACTTCGGACAGGTGGTGTTGACCCATTCCTCGGCGGTGGCCAACGGAGAGACCTCACCGGTCGGATTGAAGTCGACATCTTCGGGAAGCTCGAGCGGGAGTTCCTCGTACGGGATGGCGACCTCACCGCAATTGGGGCAGTGCACGATGGGAATGGGAGTGCCCCAATAGCGCTGGCGGCTGATGAGCCAGTCGCGCAGGCGATAGTTCTTGGCCGCGCGACCGATGCCCTTTGACTCGAGCCATTCCGTGACCTTGGCAACGGCTTCGGTCGCGGGAGTTCCGTCAAAGTCGTCGGAGTTCACCATCACACCGTCGTGGGGATAGGCCTCGGTCAAGCTGTCCGCATCTGGGGAGGCATCGGGCGGTTGAATCACGACACGAACCTCGAGCCCGTAGGTGCGAGCGAACTCGAAGTCTCTCTGGTCGTGCGCCGGGACCGCCATGATCGCCCCGGTGCCGTAGTCCATCAGGACGTAGTCGGCCACCCAGATGGGTATGCGCTCGTCGTTTACCGGATTGATCGCGTAGCGCTCCAGGAACAAGCCCTTCTTGGGCCGCTCGGTGGACGTACGGTCGATCTCGCTGAGACGAGCGACCTCGTCCTTGAACTCGGCCAGCTTGGCCGCGACCGGTGTTCCCGCCACCAGCTCCTCCGCAAGCGGATGCTCGGGCGCAACGACGAAGAAGGTGGCTCCCCACAACGTGTCGGGACGGGTCGTGAACACCGTGACAGGTTCGCCTCCGCCCTCGATGGCGAATTCGACCTCGGCCCCATAAGAGCGACCGATCCAGTTGCGTTGCAGCATCTTGAGCCGCTCGGTCCAACCCTCGTTCACATCGAGATCGTCGATGAGACGATCCGCATAGTCGGTGATCTTGAAGAACCACTGGGTCGGGTAGCGCCTGATGACCTCGGCTCCGCATCGCTCGCACCGGCCCGCTATGACCTGCTCGTTGGCGAGAACCGTCTTGTCGTTAGGGCACCACCACGCGGCGGCCTTCTTGCGGTAGGCGAGACCTCGCTCGAAGAAACGAAGGAAGAACCACTGGTTCCACTTGAAGAAGCTCGGCTCACAGGTATAGAAGACGCGGCTCCAGTCGAAGCTCAGGCCGAGGCGCTCCATCGATGCGCGGTGTTTATGGATGTTTTCGTAGGTCCACTTCTTGGGGTTCACTCCCCTGCGAATGGCCGCGTTCTCCGCCGGAAGCCCGAAGGCGTCCCAGCCGATCGGGTTCAGGACCTCGTAGCCGCGCATCCGCTCGAAACGTGCGATCGCATCATGTATCGAGAAGATCTCGACGTGTCCCATGTGCAGGTCGCCCGACGGATACGGGAACATCGTGACGAGGTAACGCTTCAGCTCCGGGGATTCCGGCCTCTCGCGCGCCGTCCACAGCTCGTCGTCGATCCAGGACTGCTTGTAGTGGTCCTCGATTGCCTTGAAATCGTAGTGCTCCGGCTCCTGCATGACGCAACCCTAATGGGTCCGGGATGGCGACTATGCGTCGGGACAGCTCGAAAACGGGGGCCCGGCGAACTCAGGAAAGGATCGGGGAATCGCCCGAAGACTCAGCCGTTTGGTCTCGTTCTTCGACAAGTTCAGTACGAGTACACCGTCCTCGAACTCGTAGGCATGCCGGTTGATCCTGTAGAGCCGACCCTCCGCCAGCGCAGTCGAAACGAGGACGTCGCCGTCTTCTCCGCAGTCCGCCGCGCTGAGTAGCGTCACACCTCCACCGTGCGCGAAGAGATTCTCGACTGGAGGCTGGCTGCGCTCAATCTGAATCTGCTCGAGGATCCCGTCGGCGAAGACGAAGACGCCCGCGAACAAGGTGGACGCGCCCATGGCAAGGTTCACGATGACGTCGCTCCCCCCTTCGCCGTCGATCTGCTTGATGCCCTCGAGGGCGGGCATGCCAAGGCTCAGGTCGGTGTTCTCGAAATCGAGTGAGACGGCGCTCGTGCGGACGCCGGTGGTCACGAACAACAGCGCACGACATCCAATCTCGGCTTCCTCGTCGATCCCTATCAGGACGACATCCAGCCTCGCCGTCACCAGTGACATCACCTCTCAGTTCGCCTCTCTGCATCCGCTCGTTCGTGGACAGTTCCTCTTCGTTCGAGCAACTCGTCGAAGGTCTCGTCCGAGCGAGGGGTTTCAGGTTCCGGCGACGAAGAGGTGTCACAGGCGGCGATGTGACAGAGCAGCATGAGCAGAGCACTTAGACGTGCGATGGAGATAGACATACTCAAGAGATGGTAGGACCGATACACGGCAATGACTCCCGGCGACAATCGGAGACTCATCTATGACGGGCATGGTTCCGAAGGATGTATACGAGCTGACCGGTGTGGGAACCCCGCGGCTGTCTCCGGACGGCAGCACGGTGGCCTACGTGGTGGCGACGATCGACGGAGCCGCGAACGAGTACAGAAGCTCGATCTGGCTCGCTCGAGTGGACGGCAGCGCCGAGGCTCGACAGTTCACGTCGGGCACTACACGCGACGCAACCCCCGTGTGGTCTCCAGACGGAAGTCGCATCGCGTTCACGTCGAAGCGCGCCTCGAAGGCGATGCAGCTGTTCGTGATCCCGATCGAGGGAGGTGAGGCGGTTCAGCTCACTGAGTTCTCCGAGGATGTCGAGGAACTCGCGTGGTCACCGGATTCGACGAAGCTCGTCCTCAGCGCGCGAGTGCGCGACCACGAGGATGAGGAAGAGGACCGCAATCGCCCTCCCCAACGTCTCACTCGGTTGCAGTTCCGGCTCGACAATGTCGGCTGGACGGCGGACCGACGAAGGCACCTCTTTGTAGTCGCGGCCGATGGATCGAGCGATCCGACTCAACTCACCTTCGGGGACTTCGAGGATGTCTCCCCCGCTTGGTCTCCGGACGGCAAGCAAATCGCGTTCACCTCGGCCCGGCACGACAACTGGGACATACAACCGACTTCCGCCCTGTACGTCGTTGCGGCATCTGGCGGAGATCCGGAGGCGCTCACGGAAGCCGACTCGAGTGCCTGGGCCCCCTCATGGTCGCCCGATGGAAAACGTTTGGCTCACTACTTCGTTCCCGGTATCCTCGACGATCCGCGGCACCAGCAGGTGGCCGTACTGGACGTCGCATCCCGGGAGCAGCGGGTCCTCACCGCGTCACTCGATCGCCAGTGCGTTCCTTTCCCCCAGTTGCGAGAACCACTATGGCGCGGCAACGATCTGATCTTCTGCGTCGAAGATCAGGGCAACTGGCACCTTTACTCGGTCGCGTCCGACGGGTCACGCGAACCAGAGTTGGTGGTGGGCGGAACCTTGGGCGTCACCGGTTACGACACCACGGAAGACACCACGGTCCATTGCTCGAGTGAGGCCACCACACTGCCGGAGCTCTTTAACGGCGACAAGCGTTTGACGGATGTCGGTCGTGACTTCGTGGAGGGGCGCGAGGTCGTGGCACCGGAACGCTTCATCGCCACCTCGGAGGACGGAAGCGAGGTTGAGGCGTGGATCATGCGTCCCGCCGGCTTCGAAGAAGGCAAGAAGTATCCGGTTCTGTTCAACATCCACGGGGGCCCTTTCACTCAGTACGGCAACAAGCTCTTCGATGAGTTCCAGGTGTACAGCGGGGCCGGCTACGTCGTCGTCTACTCGAATCCACGCGGCTCGTCCGGCTACTCCGAAGCCTGGGCGCGTGCGATACGGGGGCCGAGCGAGGGCGGTCCCGGAATGGCCACCGTCGACCATCAGGATCTCGAAGCCGTTCTGGACGCGGCCCTCGAACGCTTCGAGTTCTGTGATGCGGACCGGCTCGGCATTCTGGGTGGGTCTTACGGCGGTTACATGACGACCTGGATGATCGCCCATTCGAATCGGTTCAAGGCAGCCTGCTCGGAGCGCGCGGTCAACTCCTGGTACTCGATGCACGGATCGAGCGACCTGGGCTGGATGTTCAGGGGATACCTCGGCTCGTTCCAGTTCGAGGATCCAGAGGCCTGGTTGAAGATCTCGCCGTTGAGCTACGCGACGAACATCACGACCCCGCTTCTGATCATGCACTCGGAAAAGGACCTACGCTGCGACATCGAGCAGGCCGAACAACTGTTCACCACTTTGCGGCTGCTCGAGCGCGATGTCGAGTTCGTTCGGTTCCCAGGAGAGTCGCACGAGCTAACGCGTTCGGGCAACCCGTTGCACAGGGTTCAACGCTTCGAGATCCTGCTCGAGTTCTTCGACAAGCACCTCAAGTCCTGACGCGCACGAGCCGGCCCCCAAGGACCGGCTCGTAGCCTTGCACTGCAGACTCGTTGCGTGATGCCGTGAGCAAGCTAACTACAGCCTAGAAGAGTCCTGATACCGACCACTAGCGTATGTTTTCTGCGGCCTTGGTGACTAGCCTGATGGTCACTGTGGACATGGTTCGCCGCCCGCGAGACCGGATTTCTCCGGTCCCACGGGAACGGCGCCTGCCCCCAGCGGGAGGAAGGCCTTAGCTACCAGACCGCAGGAATGAGGCGCTTAGGGACGCGCGCTTCGTACTCGGCGTAAGAGGGGTCACCTGAGAGCACTTTCTCCTCTGCGACGATGCGTGAAATTTGCAGGGTCCATACCACTGCCAGCAATCCGACATTGAAGGCCGAGAAGTTCAGCAGGAGAAAACCCAGCTCTGACACCAGGTACGCGGCGTATGCCGGATGCCGCACTACCCCATAGGGCCCCGAGGTGACGAGGCCCCGATCGGCAGCAACTATTCCGAAGCTCTTTCCCAGGACCATCAATGCAATCAAGGACAAGACGATGCCACTCCCCTGCAGCGCGAATCCCATCATCGGAGATACAGAAAGGTGGCTGCCCCCGGGCTGTAAGAGAAAAGGTCCAAAAGATGCACCGATTGCAGCAAGCCAGTGCCATGCACGAGCGTCGAACCGCCTCGCCGGACGCCGACAGATGAAAAGCCACACGACGATCGAGATCTGCAGCAGAAACAGAATGCTTGCGGAACCTCCACCTGCGATGACCGCTTTCAGGTGCACGAAACATGCAGCCACCCACAGGAGTGCGGCGGCAGCGCTCCCCGCTCGACGTACGAGGTCGCCGGTCTGCCGGTCGAAAGCCGTGGGGCGCGTTGCCATCAATACGCCGTAAACAGGTTCTGGGCAATCCGAACGACTCCCGGACCGATGACGACTACGAACAGTGAGGGCATCACGCAGAGAATCAGCGGGAAGATCATCTTGACGGGAAGCTTCATCGCCTTCTCCTCGGCCCGCTGACGCCGCCGGACACGCAGCTGAGCGGCTTGGGCGCGCAAGACGCGGGAAACGCTGATTCCGAACTGGTCCGCCTGGATCATGGCGAGGACGAAAGACTTCAGCTCGTCGACGTCTGTACGTGCGTCGAGGTTGCGAAAAGCCTGGGAACGGGCTACGCCGAGTTGCATCTCCTGCATCACCCGGGATAACTCATCGGACAATGTCCCGCCGATGTTGGTGATGCATTGCCCGACGGCCGCGTCGAATCCGAGGCCGGCCTCGACGCTGATCGTAAGTAGGTCCATCGTGTCGGGTAGTTCCTGCCGGATGTTTTCCCGCCGCCGAGACGCACGGGCCGACAACAGTGAACTTGGGCCAAACCACCCGACATAGAAGACCAGGCCGCTGCCAACTACCGCCAAGGTATCTAGCTTCCCGTTCAGCAAGGAGAACACTATGTAGAGCAAAGGCATTACCAGCCCTACGAGAAACCTGATTGTCACTATTCGTTCCGCGTTCCAACCCTTCGGCGAACCAGCTAGCAGGAGGTTGCGATCGAGCCTTTTTCGCATGTCATCGCTGGTCAGTTTCTTGGCGATGGTGCCGAAGGAGTTGAGTGCAGGAAGGACAAGCCGCTGAGTCAGGGAGCGATTCAGCTCCTCTTTCCTGAGATCGACAACATAATCGATAGATCCCAGCTGCGCCTCGAGAACTTGTGCAGCCCTATGGTGTCGATGACGCGTAGAGATCGCAACCGCGCTTAGCATTCCAACTCCAACAAAGGTCGAGGCAAGCGCAAGAACGAGATATGTCTCAGACATCGATTCGCACGACCTTTCTCATCCAGATGATTCCTAAGGCCATCAAGGATCCTCCTACCGCCAACATCACGAGCCCCATCTTCGACGTCCACAGAAGGCTGAGGTACAAGGGGTTCACGAGCATCATGTAAATCGCCACCCCGAAAGGCAAACCGCACAGCAGATACATCGACAACCTGCCCTCTGCCGAGAGCGCCTTGACTTGCCCGCGAACCGCCTCACGCTCGCGCAGTGTGGCCGCAACCGTGTCAAGAATCTCTGCGAGGTTTCCGCCGACCTCACGCTGGATCTTCACCGCGACGATAGCCCACTTGAAATCCTCGGATCCGATGCGAAGAGCCATCGCATCTAACGAGTCGTTGAGCTCGCGTCCGAGCCGCAACTCCGCCAAGAGGCGGCGGTACTCCTCCGAGCTCGGCTCGCCGATCTCTTGCGCTACGAGGTCGAGCGACTGCAGGAAGCTGTGTCCTGCACGCAACGAGCTTGCAAGAATCGACAAAACGTCTGTCAGCTGAGCGTGCATGCGTTTCGATCGCCGGCCAATCTTGAAATTGAGCACGACGAGGGGGACTACGCCGCCGAAAATCCCGAGCACCATGCCAATCCAGATGCTGGAGAACAGCAGCGAACCAACAAAGTAGCCCACGAGCACCAAGAGTGCGCTTCCCGCGATGAATTCGCCGATGCGGAGAGACGATCCCGCACGATCCAGCTTGAGGCGAAGCGCAACAGAGATGCCCCGTCGTTGGGCGAGCCCTTCAGCTCGGACAACGAGGGACTCGGGAATAAGTGAAGTCGGACCTCGCTCCCCGCCAGCGTCCGTCGGGATCGAGGTGCTGGCGACTGCCGCCAAACGTGCCAGCCGACGCTCACGGACGGAGCGATAGCGTCGGCCGAGAACCAGGTATGCAATGAAGAACACGGCCGCGAAAGTCAGCGCCAAAGCCAGGAGAAGAGTCCAGGTAGCCCCAAACTCAACGGGAATCGGAGACTTCGTATCTGTGGATCTCGGTGTGGCAGCCGGGACGTTCGACGCGATGTCGAGAGAGGCAACGTCGGTTCCGGCCGCTGTCGAGACCGCGATCTCGATCTCACTTCCCCCTTCGGCCTCCGTCGCATAGGTCACCAGGAACTGCTGCGAGAGCGCTGATGCGATGCCCTCGTACACATCGGCGAGATCTGATGTGGCGGCTGACGAATAGGTGCCGCCACTAGACTTCGCAAGCGACCTGAGGGCGTCGCGGTCTGTTTCGGGTGTGTCCAGCGCGATCGAGTGAATCGCCGTCTCCGCCGCTGAGGCCGCCGACATGACCTGCGACAACGTCGCCTTGCTGGCGGTGTCACCTCCATCGGACAGCAACACGATGTTGCGCTGACTGTCGCCCGAGAACATCCCCAAAGCAGCGTCGATGCCATCGTAGAGGGCGGTCTCTCCACTCGCCTCGAGGGACTCGAGCGAAGCCAGCACGCCACCCCGGTCCACCGTCAGCCGCCGCTCGATTCGGAACGAGTCTGAAAAGGAAACGACGCCGATGCGAGCGTCGTCCGGCAGCTTGGCGACGAAGGACTTGGCAGCCGAGATCGCAGATGCCAGAGCATCCTCGATTGATCCGGACGTATCTACCACCAAAACCACGTCGACGCCGGTGGTCGACTCCTCCAAGGGAGTTACCTCGACCTCCGAGACACCTTCACCGTCCTCAGTCACCGTCAAGTCGCCGGCATTGGTTCCGCCAGCCACCGAAATGGTCACTCCTACCTGGGGATAGTCGCCGGCGTCGACATCACGGATGCTCACGGGCTCGGCGGCATTAGCCGTGGCGGGTAGGAACGCAGCGCCCAACAACAGGCTGGCTACCACGAGTCGCCCTATGAGGACCATGTTCGACCCCCCTCGGGGATGAACGCGGCGGGCGAAACGTTGATACCGGCATCAGCAAGCTTCTCGAGACACCTAGGACGAATTCCGGTCGGCTTCATCTCCCCGATGAAGCGTCCTTGAGGGTTGATTCCCGCGTGGAAGTCGAATTTGTAGATGTCCTGGAGGGTGATGACATCCCCCTCCATGTTCAGGACCTCGCTTATGTGCGTGACGCGACGAGTGCCGTCCTTGAGGCGGGCCTGATGGACGATGAGGTCGACGGCAGAGCTGATCTGTTCGCGCACGGCCTTGACGGTGAGCTCTGTCCCGGCCATCAGCACCATGGTCTCGAGCCGGCCGAGCACGTCCCTCGGCGTATTGGCGTGCACGGTCGAGATCGATCCGTCGTGACCGGTATTCATAGCTTGGAGCATGTCGAGCGCCTCACCCCCACGCACCTCGCCGATGACGATGCGGTTTGGCCGCATGCGCAGGGCGTTGCGTACGAGATCGCGAATGGTTACCTCTCCCGATCCCTCGATGTTCGGGGGCCGCGACTCGAGACGCACGATGTGAGGCTGCTGGAGTCTCAGCTCGGCGGCATCCTCTATCGTGATGATGCGCTCGTTCGAGGGAATGAACGACGACAGGACGTTGAGCGTGGTGGTCTTGCCGGCTCCTGTACCCCCGGAAACGATAACGTTCATGCGGCCGGAGACACAGGCTTCCATGAACTCTGCCCCCGCCTGGTTCCACGTTCCAAAGGCAATCAACTCCTCGACGCGGTAGGCCTCGGCCGAGAACTTACGGATGGTGAGAGCGGCTCCGTCAAGCGCCAGCGGCGGAATGATGGCATTGACACGAGAGCCATCGGCGAGGCGAGCATCGACGTAGGGAGAGGCCTCGTCGATCCGACGGCCGACCTTCGCCACTATCTTTTCGATGGTGCGACGCAACTGCTGCTCGTCGAAGAAGTGCTCCTCTGTCTTGAAGAGCTGACCGTTTCGCTCAACGTAGATCGACTCTGGGCCGTTAACCATGATCTCGGTGATGGTGTCGTCCTTGATCAGCGACTCCAGTGGACCCAACCCCAGCACACCGTCGGTGATATCGGTGAGGATGATGCTCTTCTCCCGCGCAGAGAGCGGAGTGTCATCTGCGATGAGCAGTTCGTTAAGACGATGGTGTACTAACTCGCGCATCTCCCGTTCTGAAATCGTTGAGTCGTAAAGGGTCGGGCCAAGTGCCTCGATCATCTGGTGTTGAATCCGCGCACGGACCTCTGCCACGCGGTCTGGACGTTCGTTCTGGGCAAGACGCTCTGCAAGTGACATCGTGCTCTCCTAGCTTCGGCGGAAACGGCGCCGTTTGGCTCCGTCCCGCTTCGTCGAGAGCTCGCCGAAAAGTTGGTCGGCGAAGGAAAGGATGCTGCGCGACACGTCCGACTTGGGGTCAGTCACTAATACCGGCTTGCCGATGTTGAGCGATGCCGGCACGAGCCGGCTGGAAGGTACGAGCGCGTCCACTTTGATCTTGAGGACTTTCTCGACATCGGACGCCTCGATGCCCACTTTGCTGTCGGCCCGGTTCAGGACGATTCGGAATTTTTCGTGGGGCACACCGATCGATGACAGCGTTTCGAGAGCCTTTGCCAGATGCTTTACCCCCACGACGTCGAGCTGGGTAATCAAACAAATCAGGTCGGAAGAATCCAGGGCCGCCAGGCTCATGTCCGAGTACTCAGGGGACATGTCCAGGATGACGTGACCGAAGGTCTCGCGCAACGACTGCAAGGAACGAGACACGGCGTCGCTAGTGGCCGGGTGAGTGGATGGATCAGACGACGATCCGAACCCGACCAAGTTGTTGCTCAAACGAGCGCTGATCTTGTGAATAGTCTCCCGATCGACATCCGAGCCAACTGCAAGCAAGTCCTGAAACGAGTGCTGGGTTTCCATTCCGAAATAGCTGAAGACATCGCCCATACCGAGCTCGAGGTCCACCAGAGCGACTTCGTGATCGAGCATCTGAGATGCTGCGACGGCGAGATTGCAGGCAAGGAATGTCTTTCCGGCGCCGCCCTTGGACGAGAACACCGAGATCACTCTTCCGCTCTGCACCTTGTGATCGTTCGTCGCGGAACGGACAGTTGTGGACCAAGCCATCGCCTGCTCGAGCGAAGCACGAAGACTGTGCGTCTGATCCGAGAGGTCGACTACATCGCGCACACCCGCTCGCATGGCATCCTGCATGCTTCCGTTAAGGGGACTGGTTCGCACCAGAACCGTCGCAGTTGGAATGGCCGATGCATTGACCGTTCGAGCAATCTCGAGCGCCCGGTCATGGTCAACCTCGGGTGAGATAACGACGAGCTCCGTATGGCCGCGCTGCACCTTGAAATGAGACCCGAAGCTATCAATGGATTGCACCCAGTCGACGTCCTCGGGGCGAGCGCGCAGAGCCTCGGTCACCTCTCGATAGAAGGTGGGTGATGAGCCAACGCTGATGATCTTCATCAGTTGGCCACTAGCTGCTTGCCAAATGAGTCGAACGTGATCGGCTCGAGTGGCTCGCCTTCCTCGCCCGGCGGAATGACAGAGAAGTAGATCTTGCCGAGATCTTGGCCGAACACAAGCTTCTGCACTTCCTCGGGATCGAGGGCCAGAGTGACATTGGAACCCGTTCCCGATTGCGTGGTCGCCGTGCCCGCAGCCGTACCCTCAGCAGCGCTTGAGACTCGGAGGACCTGCGCGTCCGAGCTGACAAGGACCGTGTGCTTTTCGTTGGGGAACGTTGCATGTATGGCCACGTGATCACCAGCGTTCAATACGTTGCCGCCGATGACGCGCTGGGATTCGAGGGCGACAGTCATGCCCTGCATGCCCTTGGGGATGCTCAGCACCCCCCCGGGCAGATCCTGACTCCCGGTGAGACGAGTCGAACTGACCTGCTCACCTGCAAGAATCGGCGACGAGGTGCTTTCGCCCTTGAGCTCGTCCAGATCGGTGACGGCGTTCGAAACCACAAGATCGGCCGGCACTTGCTGGACCTCCATGGCGCCCCCCGAGAGCAAGCCGTCGAGCTCGGTTCCCGAGGGAATGTCTTGGGACACCACGACTACGCCGACGGTGTCCGTGGAGGTCTCGGCGTTCTCTTGAAGTCCTCGTGCGTACAGGAACACCGACAATGTCGCCGTCGCTGCGAACACCACGGCGATCGCGATAACGGTTATTCGTGAACTCATCTCTTACTTTCCTTCCCGCTGGGTTGGTATGGCGAAATCTTCTTGTTGTGTGATGAATCAGCCGTCGAGGCGCACGGAGCTGTATCCGAAGTCGACGCCCCCTCCGGGGTTCGATCCCCCAAACTGGAAACCCACCCACTTCGTAACGAGGCACTTTGCGTTTTGATCCGAGATTCGATCCGGCGGCGCCGGCGGCGGCGCCGGCTCACAGGCTCCAGGGGTACCGGGGATATCGGGGGTCCCCGGTTGCACGTAATCGAGGCGAACGCTCACCCTTTTCTTGTCTTGATTGCCGAAGTCGAGCCACCTGATGACCTTGGTCGTGGGGTCGTAGGACCAGGTCGTGCCCTCGGTGCCGGGCAGCGCGGGCGGTTCCAGAATCGCCAATCCACCAGTTAACGCCTCGCAGTTAGAGATCATGGTGCTGATGCTGAAGGTTGGTGCCGTTCTGGTGAACTCATGGTTGATTGGAGAGTTGCCACATTCAACGCGCTGGTCCGGGGTTCCGGGTGTGACGGGCGTGCCGATGGCGCCCTCCTCGTTGCCGTCGTAGACGGCGATCAGCTCGAGCGACGCGAAGCCGATGATGTTGTACTTATCCGGGGTTGCCGGCGGGGGCCCCGGCAACTGTGTGGCTGGCTCGCTAACCGGAAAGATCAAGATGTCGCCGATCTCATGGCGTAGCGTCGACCACACTGAGTTCGCATGGCCGGAGTCCGCGCACACATACGTCGGAGCCGGATAGTGGAGCGAGAGCAGATCCGGGTAACCATCGCCGATCCAACCGCTACGGTCGGCGGCCCCCGCGCTGCTGCAGTTTTCGGCTGCGGGAACGTCCCACTGATCGAGATTCAAGAAGCCCCACTGAGCGTTGCCGAGCTCGTCGGGCTCATTGTCGTTCCAGAAGGAGCAGGTTTCGCCCTCGGCGACATCGGGGAAACGGCAGTTGCCCTGAATCTGATCCATGCGGAGCATGATCGGAACGACGTTGTCACTCGCGCCAGCGGCGCCCCACATGGCAGTCGCTTCGGCTTCCACGGGGCTGGTGTCGGCGAGTCCTAGCGCTGGGGCGAAGGTGAGATCAGACGACACTTGATACCTGACCCGCAGCTTTCCCGAAGGTCCCGGGCAGAGGCCTTCAATCACGGCGAATTCCAATTGTGTAAGGGAGGGGTCGCCGTTGATGTTCGCGGCGGCCAGCGCGAAAGCTTCGTCGACCGGCACGCCGGGCAACCCAGCGCACGATTGGGCGGCGCCCAACGCGGCAGCGTCCGCACCGTTCACCATCTCTCTGCGCGCCACCAACAGTCCGCCGACGTCAACTACGAGCATCAGCATGCCCATAAAGACAGTTAGACAGAGAACGACTATGACGATAGTTGCACCGGACTCGTCGGATCGCATGCGCGCTACTCGCATCGGAAGACCCCTTTCATCTCTCGAGTGAAGGTCACCGTAGGAGCGAGCACGAGCTCGACATCGAAGTCCTGGTTCCACGAAACCGTTACGCTTTGCCCCACCGTCGCGTCATCACAAACGAGGTTGGCGGTCGGAGCGTTGTCCACCGAGTAGGGCGCGGCCGCGTCGTTTACCGCAGCGACAATCTGGTCGGGGGTCCTTACGGCCGCGGCCCGGGCCCCTTCTCGCGCCGCGGACTCCATCACCTCGAGCTCGCTGTAGACGCGTCCGAAGGCGATAATGCCAAAAACGATCACCAGCAGGAGGCTCACCACAAGCGCGAATTCGACCGCAGCAGCACCGCGTTCGTCGCTGCATCGTCTGTTGGATCTGCTGAGGAGATCTCTCACGTGCTCTCGTTCGTGTAGGTGGAAGAACTGAGGTCAAGGAAGTGCAGTGCCGAGTCGAAGAAGGACGTGCGGACCCCCGTGTTCCCGGAGGCCCGCACAATCGGACCGGCTTAAAGGGCTGCCGTTACTGCCGTGAAGGCGGCAAGAATCTGCGTACCCAAAAGCTGGACGGCGGCGACGATGACTGCCGCGATCAGGGCAACGAAGAGGCCGTACTCGGCCGCTGTGGCTCCGTCCTCGTTATGCATCTCCGCCAAGCGGTTCTGCAGTCTGAAATAAAGCTCCATCATGATGTGGTTCACCTCCTCTTGAGGTTTTGTGTGATGCATGGCTTGGGGGCGACAGATGTCAGATCGCACCCACGAAGTTGGTGAAGATGTTGTTGAGGCTGATTCCGATGGTCTGAACGGCGGCAGCGATGACCGCCGCGATCGTTGCCAGAAAGAGCGCGTACTCTGCCGCCGTCGCGCCTTGCTCGTTGGAGGTTTGAATTAGCTGGGCGTACACGCTCATCAGGAATCTAGTCACGTTCTCCTCGCGTCTCTTTCCGCCAATCGGTTTCGGACTGCGCTCCAATGATCGGGCGCTCAACGAAAGGTAGAGGAGTAGCCAAAGCGAACAACGCTACGGATACCGTAAGTTCAAGCCCAAACGGGCAAAGGCATCAATGAGGGGGTATCTACGTAATCCGAGCGTTACGGGACCACCTGAAATCGGGCGTTTGTTACGTAACCGCTAAGAGGACTAGATGCCCTAACCAGGTGGATCAGGATTAACGCCGGTGCGGTGGGGCTAGCTTCCAGAAGCTGGAAATAACCATGACTGATGCAAGCAGGTAGGCAATTACCCGTTGTTTATTGGAAATGGATATCCAATCAGGCTACGTGGTCGCCCTCCGCGCTTGAATCGTGGCGAGGCCGGGAGTTTCGTCCAGTTGGCTAAGCCCGTTCCAAGCGAGATTTACGAGGTGAGCTGCGACCACCTCGATCGTCGGCTGTCCGACGTCGATCCACCAGCCACCCACCTGTACTGTCATGCCTACCAGCGCTCGTGAATACAGCGACGCGAGCTTCTCGTCGAACTCTCTCTTTGTGAACTCCTCGACCAGGATGTATTCCACCTGCGAGGCGACATCGTCGATCACGCTCGCGAGGGTCCCGGGCGAGCCGGTGACCGGTGAATCGCGCACGAGGACTCGGAAACCCTCTGGATTGTCCTGGATGTAACCCAGGAACGCGAGAGCAGCCTGCTCGAGCATGAGCCTCGGCTCTTCTGCGTCGAGACCGTCGGTGATCCGATCGAGCAGAGACTTGACCTCGCGGTCCACGACCACCGCGTACAGACCCTCTTTGCCACCGAAGTGCTCGTAGACCAAGGGTTTCGTAATCCTGGCTCGTTGAGCGATCTCCTCGATCGAAGTCGCTTGGAAACCCTTACGCGCGAAGACGTCCCGTCCGACCTCGATGAGCTGCTCACGACGTTCATGGCCCGACATGCGAGCGCGGCGATTCTCCTTGCTCACGCGCCGACTCGCGCGCGATTACGTCTGCTTGTTCTCGAGCTGCTTGAGGGAAACCGTCTTGACATTCCGTGCCAACCCTAGCTTGGTAAAGGCACGGATAACCAGGGCACTGATGTCGAACTGGTACTTGCCGATCCCGTGTACGGCCGATGTGGGAAACGCGTGGTGGTTGTTGTGCCAGCTTTCCCCGAAGGAGATCACGGACAGCACCCAGTTGTTCGTCGAGTAGTCAGTCGTTTCGAAGTCACGCTTTCCGTAGAAGTGACAGATCGAATTGATGCTCCACGTGACGTGATGGAGCATGAAGATTCGAGCAAGACTCCCCCACAGGAACGCAGTCACCATGCCCCACAGGGACTGAGTGATCGCGAGTCCAACCAGCCCGGGAGCCACGAAAGAGAAGATCACGATCCAGGGGAAGTTCTTGTTGATCTTGACGATGCGCTGTTCCTTGATGAGATCGGGGGCCCACCGGTCAATGTCGGTCTTCTCCTCGTCGAAGAGCCAGCCAACATGTGCGTGCCACAGGCCCTTGACGATGCCGGCAAAACCTTCGCCCTCGTCCAGATGAGGGCTGTGAGGATCTCCTTCCTTGTCGGCGTAGGCGTGGTGACGCCGGTGGTTCGCGACCCACGAGACAACCGATCCCTCGACGGCCATCGATCCGGCGAAAGCCAATCCGGCTCGCAGCCTCGGGCTCGCTTCGAAGCTTCGGTGCGTGAAGAGCCGGTGATAACCAACAGTGATACCGAAACCCGAGAAGAGATAGAAGCCTAGGAAGATGCCGAAATCGACGCCGCTCACTCCCCAACCCCACATCGTTACCAGCGCAGCGACGAATCCGAGAAAGGGAATCACCGTGATCACGAGGATCATGCGCCGCTGGAAACGGACGTTGCGGTCGTCGAGCATCACGGTGCCCTGAACCGGCTTGGAAGGCGTCGGCCGCGGCGCGGCCCTGTTTCGTTCGAGTGTTTGAGCCATCGTCCCTCCGTGACCGTTAAGGGCGACCCCGGAGGGGATCGCTCGATTGTTACGGAACCGTAACTTACTTAAACGTAACCACAAATCGAGACGTACAAACCTGGAAGATTCTCCTGGGCCTGAATATCGGCTCAAAAGGGGACGAAGTCACCGTGATTTGTCCGGCCAGCAGTCCGATGGACTTTGCCGTTGGAGATAATGGCCAGGTGGACCCGATCAGAGCAAAGCTCGCCGCGCATAAGTCCCACCTCGAGGCCGAGTTAGACCGCATGTCGAAGCCGCCCGACGAGATAAGCAACATCTCGTTCGGCAAGAGGGTTGGAGAGGGCACGAGCATGGCCGTCGATCGGTTGGTGCAAGTCGAAACGCACGACCAGTTGCGGGCATTACTCGCCGACGTCACGCGCGCGCTCGATAAGTTCGACGAGGAGAGCTACGGAGTGTGCGATGGCTGCGGAGTCGAGATTCCCCCGGAGCGACTGGAGGTGCTCCCCTGGGCGGCCCTTTGCGTTCGGTGCGCGTGGCAACGCTAATCAATGCCGGGTAGACGCTGGATTCTGATTGCGGTTGTTCTTGGGTCGGGGATCGTGTTCCTCGATTCAACGATCGTCCCGGTCGTCCTGCCCAAGATCGGCAACGAGCTCGAGAGCACGCTCTTGGGGAAGCTCGAGGCGCAGTCATACGTTTACTACGGCTACTTGCTCGCGCTCAGTGCCCTATTGATTCTCGCGGGGGCCCTGACCGATTTCGTCGGTCGCCGTCGGATGTTCGCGTTCGGGCTCATCGCCTTTGGTCTGACCTCGCTTCTGTGCGGCCTCGCGATCAACTTGGAGTTCCTCGTCGTGGCGCGAGTGCTGCAGGGTGCAGCCGGCGCGTTCCTCGTCCCGGGGTCGTTGGCGATCATCACAGCGAGCTTCAAGGGTGAGGAGCAAGGAAGGGCATTCGGGATCTGGGCCGGTGCCTCCGCCGCAACCACCATCCTCGGCCCGGTGGTGGGAGGTGCTCTCGTCACCTACGTATCCTGGCGAATGGCGTTCCTATTCAATCTGCCACTGATTGGGATCGCGCTGTGGGCCACTTTGAAGCACGTTCCGGAAAGCCGTGATGAGAACGCCGAGGGCCGCTTCGACTGGCTCGGCGCGCTTCTCGCCGCGCTCGCGGTAGGCGGACTGACCGTGGGTGCAATTCGCGGGGAGTCCGAGCAGTGGGAGGACAGCTCGGCCTTCGTCGCCCTCGCAATCGGGGCCCTGGCGGCTATTGCCTGGCCCATACGAATGGCTCGTTCATCGCGTCCGCTGGTTCCTCTTTCGTTGTTCAAGTCGCGCAACTTCACAGTCACCAACATCTCCACACTGCTCATCTATGGATCGATCTACGTCACCATTCAGTTCTTGGCTCTCTATTCGATCGGAACACTCGGGTACAACGAGATCGGTTTTGCTCTGGCGACCATTCCCTCGACGGTCTTCCTGGCATTATTCTCTACTCGCTTCGGGGCGCTCGCCGATCGCTATGGTCCACGGGTGTTCATGTCTGTGGGTCCAACTCTGATGGGATTGGGGCTTCTGTGGTACTTGCGCACGCCCGCGGCCAGCGCACCGTGGGTGGTGGATCTCGGAGACCCCTCGACACTTGCGCCTCCGGCCGACTACCTGATCTATTTCCTGCCCGGGCAGATACTCTTCGGGCTCGGTCTGATGGTCATGGTCGCTCCGCTCACCACGGCGCTCATGCGATCAGTGCCGGTCGAACGCTCGGGAGTTGCGTCCGCTTTCAACAACGCCGTAGCGCGAGTCGGCCCTCAGCTTGCGGGGGCGTTGATTTTCATTGCCGTCTCTGCGAGCTTCTTTGCAGCATTGCAAACGCGGATGCCGGAAGTGGACGTCTCCTCCGCGGAGCTGCGTGACGAGGTGAGTCCACTGAACGCACCTTCGTCTACCGCCGATGAGGAACTGGTGGCTGCATCCAGAGAGGCTTCCACCGACGCCTTCCACGTCGCGATGTTGATATCCGCGGGACTTTGTTTTGGAGGAGCACTTGTGAACTCGCTCGGAATCTCGAATCGTGACGCCAAGCATCTCGGAGACGAGGCAGAGACGCGCGAGGCCGTCACGCTTCGCCCGCCACCCTCTCCGTCTCTCAAAGCACCCGGCAAGGGTTGAGGCAAATGGCCGAGCTTCCAACCGGAACCGTCACCTTCTTGTTCACCGACATCGAGGGGTCCACACGGCTGCTTCACGAACTTGGGGACGGATTCGGCGAGCTCCTGAATCAGCACCATCGGGTGCTCAGAGACGTGCTGGCCCGCAACAACGGGGTCGAGGTGGGGACAGAGGGAGACGCTTTCTTCATCGCATTCGACACAGTGACCGATGCGGTCAACGCCGCCGCCGAAATGCAGCGCGCGCTGGCCCAACACCGAGACAGCACCGGCATTGACCTGCAGGTTCGGATGGGAATGCACACGGGCGAAGCTCAGCTCGTTGGCGACAACTACGGGGGATTGGACGTGCATCGGGCGGCTCGGATCTCGGCCGCTGCGAGCGGCGGACAGGTTCTTCTGTCGGCTGCGACGGCACACCAGGCTCAGGGAAATTCGAGACTCGACGAAGGCGTTCGCTTGCTCGATCTGGGTCGGTTCCGGCTCAAGGATCTGGCAGACCCAGAGCAACTCTTCCAGCTGTGCGTCGAGGGCCTCCGCTCGAGCTTTCCTCCCCCCGCGGGCCTCGGAAACCCGCTTCACCTGCCCCCTCGACTCGATGAGTTCGTCGATAGGAGCAGCGAGATACGAACGATCCAGGCTCTCCTCGCAGAGAGGAGGTTGGTCACTCTTACGGGTCCGGGGGGCACGGGCAAGACGCGACTCGCCACCGAGGTGGGTCGCCTCGCCGCCGACGACTTTCCCGACGGCATTTACTTCGTAGAGCTGGCGGCGATCTTCGATTTCTCGCTCGTACCCAGCACAATCGCAGGGACTCTCTCGCTGAGGGAGGAGGGTGCCCGTCCCATCATCGAAACGGTGACCGATTATCTGGCCACCAAGCAGATCCTCCTGATCCTCGACAACTTCGAACAGGTGGTGGAGTCGGCACCGTTGATCTCGGATCTCCTGCGGGCTGCACCGGGACTCAAGGTAATGGTCACGAGTCGGGTGTCGCTGCTAGTCAGCGGCGAGCACGAGTATCCAGTTCCGCCGATGGCACTGCCGGACCCTCGGCGGTTACCGGACCTCGATTCGCTGTCCGTGTACGAATCGATCGACCTGTTCTTGAAGCGAGCCCGTTCCGTCAAGCCTGGCTTTGCCTTGACCGAGGACAACGCATCCGTCATCGCTGAGATCTGCGTGAAGCTCGATGGTTTGCCACTCGCAATCGAGCTTGCGGCCGCACGCACAAGACTCCTTTCTCCAGACGAGATACTCACGCGACTCGGTCAAAGCCTGTCGCTTCTCTCCAAGCCGGGACGAGATGTTCCACAACGACAACGCACCTTGATGGACGCCATCGGTTGGAGCTACGAGTTGTTGGAACCTGAGCTCCAAGCACTTTTTCTCAAACTCGGCATCTTCCGAGGGGGATGGACCCTCGACGATGTAGAGGCGGTAGCCAACCCCGACGGCACACTCGGTATCGATGTCATCGATGGCCTCGAGTCTTTGATTAGCAGCAGCCTCGTCAGAGCCTGGAATGCGGACGAGAGTCAGACATGGTTCGTCATGCTCCAGACCATCAGAGAGTTCGCACTCCAAACACTCGCCGACACCGGCGAGCTCCAGCAGCTCCGAATGATTCATGCCGGTTACTTCGCAGGTCTTGCTCGAAAGGCCGAGCCGGAGATCTTCACCGATAACCAGGATTGGCCCGATCGTCTCGATCTCGAACACGACAACCTGCGAGCGGCACTCCAGCGGTTCATTGATGCCGGCGAGATTCAAGAGGGCCTGGCCATGGCTACGTGCCTGTGGCGCTTTTGGCAGATCCGTGCACATCTCGCAGAAGGACGCGCATGGTTGACGCAATTGCTCGACATCCCAAAGAGCAAAGACGATCCGGCCATCCGGGGAGCCGCTCTCATCGCAATCGGAGGTCTGACCTACTGGCAGAACGAGTACGCAACGACCCGTGTCCACTACGAAGAGGCGCTAGACACTTTCGAATCCATCGGGGACAAGCGCGGTATCGCGGAGGCTTTGTACAACATTGGGTTCCTGTTCCTCATCGAAGGAGACACCAAGAACTCGCGGGGATTCCACGAACGAAGTCTCGCTATGTACATGGAGCTCAATGACGATCTCAACGTTGCGTTTGCGAAGTGGGGCCTGGCGATGGCCTACGTGCGAGACGGGGAGGCGGACGAGGCCGGGCGGCTTGCGCGGGAATCCCTGGACACCTTCGAGCGCCACCGCAATTGGTACGGCAGGTCGCTCGGAGAGTTCGTCCTTATGCAGATCGACCGGATCGATGGGAACTACGAAAAGGTTCTTGCCCTCATCCGGGAGGTTCTCGAGCGACCTGAGAGTCAAAAGGACGCGGTGGGCATTTCCTCGTTGCTCGAGATTCAAGCGAACATCGAGATCGCGATCGGACGACCTCGGCGTGGCCTCAAACTGGCGGCCGCGGGCGCCCGCATGCGGGCGGAGTACGGCGGAGGCGCTCCGCCGCCGTTGCTTAATCTTGACGACCCGAGAGCCCTCGTGGCCAGTGTGGTCTCGGAGGAGACCATCGAAAGCATCTGGTCCGAAGGTCAACAGATGTCGCTCGAGGAGGCCCTTGCCTACGCACAAAAAGACGGTGAAGCGGACGAATGAAGACTGAGACCGGGTCCGAGGAACGTCCAGTAATCCTGGCCGTTGACGATCACCCAGATGATCTGGATCGGATCTCCGAGGAGCTCAGGACTCGCTACGGACGTCACTACGAGGTGATGTGCACATCCTCGTCGACCGGGGCAGAAAAGATCATTCGCGAGCTTGTGGGCACCGGACGCGACATCGCCCTGGTTCTTGCCTGCGAGGGGATGACGCCGACGGGAGTCGAGTTGCTTGCCCTCGCAAAGACTCTCGACTCGGACATCAAGCGGGGCCTGCTGGTTCCGTGGGGGGCCTGGGGTGACGAGTCAACGGCAAAGACGATCGTCGAGGCGATGACCTTCGGTGGAATCGACTACTACGTCTTGAAACCGTGGAGGTCACCGGACGAGTTCTTCCACAGAACGGTGACCGCATTCCTGCACGAGTGGGTGCGTAACCGATCGGTTGGAGTGGCGAGAGTCACCCTCGTGGGGCTCGAGCGCTCTCGCCGCTCTTACGAGCTTCGCAACTTTCTCTCCCGCCATCGGATCGAGCACATCTTCCTCATTGCCGATTCGCCTGAAGGGCAAAAGGAGCTGCAAGGTCACGACCCATCAGTGCTTCCCATCGCAAAGACTCTCGATGGCAAGATCCTGATTAATCCGACCGATGCGGAAATGGCGGAGGCATGTGGGCTGAAGACCCGCCTCGATGACGGTGAGACCTTTGGCGCCGTCGTCATCGGTTCCGGTCCTGCCGGGCTGGCGGCAGCCTTGTATGGAGCGTCCGAGGGAATCAAGACGCTCGTCGTCGAACGAGGCGTGGTCGGGGGACAAGCGGGAAGCAGCTCGATGATTCGTAACTATTTGGGTTTCGCCCGCGGAATCAGTGGATCGGAGCTCGCCGCACAGGCATATCAACAAGCGTGGGTCTTCGGCACGACTTTCTTGATGACACAGGAAGTGACAGCGATCGAGCGAAGCGACCATGGGCTCCTTGTGACGCTCTCCCAGGGGCAGCGCGTGGCCACGACTGCGATCGTGCTTGCCATCGGGGTGTCGTATCGACGGCTCGGAGTGAGCCAGTTGGAGGATCTCTTGGGGGCCGGAGTCTTCTACGGTGCCGCAGCGTCGGAGGCGCACGCCCTGAAGGGCAAGAGGGTGTTCATCGTCGGTGGAGGAAACTCGGCCGGGCAGGCCGCCATCCATCTCACGAGACACGCGGCCTCGGTCTCGATTGTCGTTCGGGGAAAATCACTCGCCGAGAGCATGTCCGACTATCTCATCAAGGAGATTGGAGCCGCGCCGAACCTCGATGTGATACTCCGTCGTCAGGTCGTCGACGGCGGGGGCGATGGCCGCCTTCAGCACCTCGTCCTTCGAGATCTAGAGTCGGGACGCGACGAGCGAGTCGACGCCGACGCGCTGTTCATCATGATCGGTGCAGAACCCCACACGGACTGGCTTCCCGATGACATCGCCCGCGACCAGTGGGGCTTCATCCTCACCGGAGACGACGTACCACTCGAGTCGCGGCCGTCGCCAGACCGACCGTTGCCACTCGAGACGAGCATGCTGGGGGTCTTTGCGGCCGGCGACGTGAGATACGGATCGATCAAGCGGGTGGCCTCGGCGGTTGGTGAGGGGTCGGCAGCCATTCGTTCCCTGCACGAACACCTGCAGGCACTCGCTCCCAGTCGCTGAGCTCGACAGGATGCGCTGCTTCCAGTGCGATAGATAGGGTGAAACGGTGACTAAGACTCCCCGACTCTCGCTTGCAACTGTGGTCCTGGACTGTCCGGATGCTCACGTTCTCGCCGACTTCTACGGCCAGCTCTTGGGGTGGGAGGTGACTCTGAGCGAACCGGATTGGGTCCTGCTTAAGGACCCGGATGGTGGAACGGGTTTGTCCTTTCAGTCCGAGTCTGACTACCGGCCCCCGGTGTGGCCGGAACGTCCCGGAGAGCAACAGAAGATGCTGCACCTGGACATTCGGGTTGGCGACCTGGATGAGGCGGGAGCGCACGCGCTGGCTGTGGGGGCCCGGTTAGCCGCCTACCAACCGCAGGACGATGTGCGCGTTTACCTCGACCCTGCGGATCATCCCTTCTGCTTGTTCATTAACTAAGTCGTCGTCAGTCCTTCCTCACCACCACGTCGCGATGGGATCACGGACTCACGTTGCGATCCGACGCGAGATCGCTCAATTGCCTCAGCGCCCACAACGCGACCTCGCGGCTGGGCGCTGTTACCTGTCGGGATCCGTAGCTTGTTCGCTCACCCCTCTCGGGGTTCCTTTCATCGGGGGAGCTGTAGAGCTCATCGATTGCATTCGGGCCGCCGAGTCCAGCGGCGAGAAGTGCATTCACTAGCGCCGCAGGCACGGCCTTCCTGCTCGACATTCTTAGGAGTCCTTTCCAGTCGGTCTTCAATCGTGGTCGAGAAAGGTGGGCTTGCAATCACGCGAGCGCACGAGATCGCGCCGCGACAAGCGTGGGAAACCTACGTCGAACGGCTGCCAGGGCCATACTTCCTGTACCTCGCCGGACGCAAGGAGCCCAACCGTTTGTGCTGGTTCGGGGGGCCCTGTTCGCGGTGGCCCGACCGGGATCGAACCGGTTTACCTTCGCCACGCCATGGCGATTCGGCGTGATTCGCTGACCTCAGTCGCTCCGGGAGATTGGATTTGGTTTAGGCCGCCCCACGCCGGCGAGCCAGCATTCGTCGCTCGCGCGGTGACGTAGCGCCCCACACGCCACTCTCGCGGGCCCCCGTATGCTGAGCGCAAACTCGTGGCACTCGGCCCGGACTGGACAGCGCGAACACAGCGCTCGAGCGGCCTTGGAGCTTTGTCCCGGGCGGGGAAAAGAGCTCGTCGGCCTCAGCTACGGAAGCTGGGAGCACAGAGACCTCGAGCGCCAGTCGTTCGCCGGTGGCGTGAACAGATTCCAGGGCGAGAGGTCGACGGTCTCGCCGAGCAGGGTCACTCCGTTGCGACGGAAGGTCACGGCTCGATACTGCCGCACTCAGGACTACACGCGTGACCTGCGGGCGGGCAGAGATACCCCAGATGGCCCATAGCAACCTGTCGAAAGTGTGCAACGGTTGCCGGACTCGTTGACCAGAGCGGAAGCTGAGAAGCCATCGCTCCGCTCATCGTCACGTAGCCACATAACAGATCCGAGCGACGGATCAGAGAAGGGGACTGAGGATGACGCGGCGTATCACGACCTGCCTGTCCCTGATCGTTCTGCTGTCGAGTGCGATCATGATGACTATGCCGACTGCTGCCACCGCAGCGACCTATTGGTGCATGGGGAAAAGGGCGACGATCGTAGGTACCAATGGCGCGAACACCCTGTCGGGGACAAGGCGCGCCGACGTGATCGTTGGCCGTGGAGGGAACGACACGATCTATGGAAAGGGGCGCGCCGACCGCATCTGCGGAGGCGGTGGCTCCGACTATCTCGACGGTGGTCGCACCTCGGATCGAATCGCTGGGCAGACCGGCGACGATTCGCTGGTCGGGCGCGGCGGGGGCGACCTGCTCTCGGGTGATGACGGCATCGACGTGCTGCTCGGCATGAACGGCGGCGATCGCTACTTGGGCGGGCGCGACGTCGACGTAGCGGCATTCCTCGTAGCCCAGGAATCCGTCGTCGTCGACCTTTCCGCAGGAGCGGCCGAAGGCGAAGGCGACGACACCCTTCGAGGGATCGAAGCGGTGGCGGGTTCCTCGCACGACGACTGGCTCTACGGCGACGAGGGACAGAACTTCTTCTGGGGACTCACCGGCGGCGACTACCTCTACGGCGCCGGTGGAGCCGACTTCGTCTCCTTCGACTTTTCCGAGCTCGGCGTGCAGGCGAGCCTTGCTGGCGAGAGTGCGACCGGCGAGGGAAGCGACGAGCTCGTCTCGATCGAGAACCTCTTCGGAAGCGACCACGACGACACGCTGGTCGGGACCACCGGTCCGAACTTCCTCATCGGTGGCGAGGGACAAGACACGATCGACGGTCGTGGGGGACAGGATCTCTGTGACGGCGAGACCCATCTGGATTGCCCGTCGCCTCCGGCCGCCCCCACCGTCGAACCGCCGTCCGGCGACGATCCGCCGCCACCGCCGCCGGATGGAGCGCGATCGTCCGCGGTCACGACTACCCCGAGGCACGTGGAGCGCGACCGAGCATTCGGCAGAATCGGTGAGTCCGGGCTGCTGGAGCTCGCCAGGACAGCGGAAGCACTCGCGTCGGCCGCACCGGCTACGGGTTTCCTCGACTGCGTGTACAACGTGGCCCATCCTCCTACCTTGAGCTTCCCGGGCCACGTGTCATGGCAGCCTTGGTGGCTCTTTTGGAGTCCCGCCACTGGCTACTACTGGGTTTCGGGCGGTTGGCAAACGGACTGGCAATGGACAGGGACGATGTCGCACCAGCAGGCGCCTGGACAGGGCATCTATCAGGGTTGGGTGGCGGCGTATTACCAGCTGTACAACCATAGCAGCGGCATCATGGGTGGCTACTGGGTCCAGAGCGGTCTCAAGGACCCGTTTGGGCAAATCTTCTGGCAAGATTCGAACTGGTGCGGCGCGCGGTGAAGCACGCGTGACCGTCAGCGAGCCCTCGATTCGGCAGTTTCGTACAGCTTAGAGTGAACGACCGAACGCCATCACTCGAAGCTTCGTGCCCATCCCAGACGCAGAATCGAGACTCATCTATCCGCCCACCGCCTTACGGGTCGCCCGCCGACGCTGAGAATCCGCCCACCCGGCCTCTCGAAATACTCAACGTCGTCGGCAGTTCGCTGTCGCGCGCCTCGGGGTATCGGAGGCGTCTTGTGGCGGGCCTCGACTCTCATGGCTACGGCCCTGCCACGCTCGTCGACGCTTGCCACCAGCTTGCCGTTGGCGGCCAGAGAGCGGCGGACCGAGGCCGGCGCGACCCGAGGACCGTTGAGAGTCGGCCTCACGTCCCAGAAACAGATGCCGTCTCGAGCAGAGCGCGCGACGAGCTCTATCTTCGCCGGCATGTGCTCCCCTACTTCGAGTCAACCTCGCTAGCGCGCATCGAACGGCGAGCGGTTCAGGAGTGGATTTCTAAACTCAGTGACAAGGGCCTCGCTCCCGCCACCGTAAGGGCTTGCCACCGACTGCTATCGGGAATGCTCGCCGAGGCTGTCGAGGCCCGCCTAATCGGTCAGTCGCCATGTCGTGGGATCAAGCTACCGCGCGTCTCTCGCACCGAGCAGCGCTTCCTAAACGCCGTCGAGGTCGCGCGGCTTGCGGATGCAATGGTGAGCACTTCGCCCCGCTGGTCTACACAGCGTCCTACACGGGCGCGCGCTGGGGAGAGCTCGCTGGCCTCAAGAGAGACCGCCTGAACCTGCTGAAGCGACAGGCGAGCATCGTTGGCACGCTCGAGGAGGTTGCAGGCAGGCTCCGGTATGTTCGATGAGACCAAATCCAGCGCGTCGCGCAGGCTCATCACTTTGCCCGCCTTTCTCTGCGACCTGCTCGGCGAACACCTCGAGGGCTCTCACTCAGAGTTCGTGTTCACCAGCGTCACCGGGGCCATGCTGCGCCGGGGCAACTTCCGACGTCACGCTTTCAAGCCAGCTTTGAAGGACGCAGGACTGGACCCCGACACCCGGTTCCACGACCTTCGGCACACGGCCGCGGCCCTCATGATCGAGCAAGGCGCGCACCCCAAAGAGATCCAGGCCCGTCTCGGACACGCCTCGATAAAGACCACGCTGGAGACCTACGGGCACCTCATGCCGACCCTCGGAGGTCACCTCGACGACGCTCTCGATAGGGCGCACCAGGACGCAAAACGAAACCTCCCGCGGCCTGTGTGCGGCCTGGAGCTCGTAGTGCCGGAATCGGCGGAAGGCGGAAACGCCTCATGACCTGCGGTTTTACCGGTGGACCCGACCGGGATCGAACCGGTTACCTCCGCCATGCCATGGCGGCACTCTACCAAGTGAGCTACGGGCCCCAGGGGGGAATTTGATGCTAGCAGAGGCCCTCGTTGGCCCCCGCCAGAGGTCCGTCAGGTGATGTCCTTGCTTTCGGTGACCACACTCCCGACAATGAGGAGCGCAAAGCACCAGGCCGCAAGCACGGCCGCTGCCGCCCACAACGACAGCGTTGCGCCGGGGTTTGGAGCTCCCGAGAGGATCGATGACGCTCCGCCGACGAGGAAACGTGCCTCTTCGGGAAAGAAGTTGAAGAGCAACGGTTCAGCGATCAACTGTTCTACAAGGGCGGCAATGAGTGCTGCTATCTGATTGGGGATCACCGCACCGATCGCGACCCCGAGGACACCGTAGAACGTGGCCGTCGCCGTGCTCCCGCCGAGCAACGAGAAGATCTCACTCGCCGGCATGATGACGTCGATGCCCTTGATGGCGAGCCCCGCGTAGGAGATGACGGCGACGAGCAGCGTGGACACCACTCCCAGAAGGAATCCTGCGAATCCATACGCAACCGCCTTTGCAAGCACGACGCGCCATCGCCGGGGAGAGGCGAGGAAGGTCGGTGTGATCGTTCCCTGTTTGTACTCCCCCGCCATTCCGATGATTCCGAAAACCAGAGCAAAGATGGAGTTGAACCCTGCGGAGCCGAAGAGGCTGCGTTGCATTTCCTCGTTGTCCAATGTGAAGCCTGTCTCTGCGCCGGCGAAGACGAGAGTCAAGATCGCGCCCAAAGCCGACAGACCGAGCAGACCGAGCGTGAGTCCCCACCACAGCCGTGTGGTCCGAAGCTTGAGAAACTCGGTGCGCACGATGGTCATTGGGACGCCCCGGGGTCACGAGGGCCGAGCTCGGCAGAGGCCGTCATCTTGAGGAAGACGTCCTCGAGACTGAGGGCTTCCCCAACCAGCTCATGGAGGACGACGTTCTCGCTCGCCGCCAGCTCTCCGATCTCTGGAGCCGTTGCATCCGTTACGAGCAGAAGGTCAGGCTCGACTCGCTGGGCGGTTTTGCCGGCGGCGCGCAACGACGCTTCCAAGTGATCCGCGTTCGGAGTCCGGACTCTTACGGCGCCGGTCGAGCTGCCTGTTAGCTCCTCGAGCGGTGCCTGCGCGATGAGCCTGCCCTTCCCGATAACGATCACATCGTCGACCGTCTGAGACATCTCGGCGAGCACATGGCTCGAAACGAGCACCGTTCTTCCCTCTGCTGCCAGCGAGCGAAGAAACTGCCGCAACCAACGAATTCCCTCAGGGTCCAGCCCGTTCGCAGGCTCGTCCAGGATGAGCACGTTGGGGTCTCCGAGCAGGGCGGCGGCGATGCCGAGCCGCTGCTTCATTCCGAGCGAGTATCCCGAGACGCGTTTGTCACCGAACTCGGTGAGGCCGACCAGAGACAGCATCTCGTCTATCCGGTTGCGGTCGAGCTGACCCGCGCTTGCGACCACTCTCAGATGGTTGCGGGCACTCCTGCCGGGGTGGTAGTTCGCACCCTCGAGCACGGCCCCCACGTTGCGTGTCGGGTGATCGAGAGTTCGATACGCCTGTCCGTCGATGGTTGCACGGCCTGCGCTTGCGGACACCAGTCCGAGCAGGACTCTCAGAGTTGTCGTCTTGCCGGCCCCGTTGGGTCCGAGAAAGCCTGTCACGGAGCCCGCTCGAACCGCGAAGCTGAGGTCATCGACGGCAACGGTGGATCCGAAGTGCTTCCTGAGGCTTTCTATGACTATCTTGTCGGTCATTCGGCCACCCTAAAGGCCGACGACACTCACTGACGCAAACCGGGCTGGGGTTGGTTTTCGTCGAGGTCGGGCCGAAAAGCGGGCCCGGATGCCGGACCTATCGGTCGGGCTTGGGCGTGCCTGCTCCGCTGTTTCCGCCACCTCGGCCCCCTCGCCTGCGGCGACGGGACCGACGCTTTCGGGATGGTGCCTTCTCCCGCTGCGCCGCCGAGGCCTCGCCGCCGCCGACGTTGGGCGGTGCCGGTGCCTTCTCGCGCTTGGGTTTACCATCCGACTCACCGTCGGGTGCCTTTACCTCGGCAGGCTTGTGACTGCGATTGCTGTTGTCTCGCTCCTCGGCGATCTTGACCGTCAGGCGATACTCCTGCGGATTCTGCGGAACGCCCATTTCGGATTGCAGCGAGCCGATGATGTCCTCGAGCCTTCGGTCGTCGGCTGGCAGCATGAGCGTGTCAGGTCGCTTGCGATCGGGTGCTCGAACGATGTCCTCCGATGACTTCGCCGGACTGATCGAGCGCTCGCCGCCGCCACGCGACCGGCCACGTCCTCTGCGACGACGTCGCCTGGAACCACCTTCAGCTTTCGGTTGTTGCTGTGATCGTTCTCCCTGCGAGCTTTGCGACGCGGACTCTTGCTGTTGCTGTTGAGGCTTCTTGCCTTGTCCGCCGCGGGCCCGCCTCTTACGGCGCCTCCGCCGTGGCTGCTGACTCATCGGTTTCTAGTCCGTCCTCCTGCGATCGTCGAGGCGACCGTTGTCCGTTTTCTTCGTATTGCAGGTCGAGTACCGGAGCATCAGCCCACAGGCGCTCGAGGTCGTAGTAATCACGTTCCTCGCGGTGGAACGCGTGAACGAGGAAGTCCCCGTAGTCGAGAATCACCCAGCGGGACTCTCGATGACCCTCCCGGCGGAGCGGCTTGATGCTCCACTCATCGCGCAGGCCGCGCTCAACTGCATCGGCAATAGCATGGACTTGGCGCTCGGAGTTTCCGCTGCAAATCAGGAAGTGATCGGTGATTGCGAGTGTTTGTGAGACGTCCAGAACGATGATGCGCTCGGCATTCTTGCCGGCGGCCGCACTGACGGCCGTCTGGAGTTGCTCGGCGGCCTCAGTCGCCTTCTGTTTCAGTTGCGACAATGAAATCCTTCCCAACGACGATCGTGAGGTCCACGATACCCTGCTGGTTCACGGAAACCTGTAAGTTTCCGACCCCAAGCAGCTCGCCGGCTCGCTCCCCTGCCGCCTGGGCCTCAGGCGTCGACTCGTAGATCACAATTTGGGTATCCTCGTAATCGAGGCGGTCCGCGTTGCCCGAGAGCACCACCTTGTACCCTTCGCCCACCAGCCTCTCGGCCACGGCCTGGGCCGTCCCCGGCTCCTCATTGCCATTGAGAATCTGGACCCTGATTTCCTCGGCCCTGGGCACCGTGCTGAAAGTCTCGGCGACGAACGAGCTGATGTCGGTGTCACTGATCGAGTAAAGCTTCGTTGCACCCGTTACCTCCTCCTCGACCGGCAGAGAGGCAACTGTGAGGTCCTCCGGAGCCACCGAGACGAGACCGGTCAGGAAAGAGGCCTGCTCGTCGGGGGTTGAATCCGAGGAATCGAGTGCTCCCGGTACCGATTCCACCGCGGTTGCGAGGGCCTGAGGGTCGGCGGAATGAGCCTCTACAAAAGACTGCCAGAACGCGAGATGACGGGAACCCAATTCGGTCTCGTCGCCTTCGAGTCCGACGTCGTACAACAGGTCGGTCTGAAAACGAGGCGGAAGAACCTGCTCGCCGGCGGCGAAAAGAACCTGCGATGAGTCGACTCCGGCGGACACGCGGACCTCCTGCGGAACGTTGACCGTCAGATCACCCGTTTGCTCGAAGAGAGCCTCGGCCTCTTCGGCCGGGAGCTCGATGAAGTGGTCTATGGGGATGCCGAGCATGTTCTCGACGCTCACCGAGATGAGTGAGATCCCGCCCGTGCTTAGAGCCTCGCCGATGCCGAGGAGTCCTTGGCCCGGGACCTCGTAGCCGGTGTGCGCCGGAAGGTATGCGATCGACGCTCCTGCCCCCGAGTCATCGACTTCAATTACGGTCATCCAGCGCGCCTCGGGTCCAGTGCTCGTTGATTCGGTACCCACCAGCAAATAGGTCGTCTGGCTTCCCGAGGCACCGGTGACCGCCCCTGCTCGATCAGCATTGGGATCGTCGTCATCACCATTCGTCAACGTGGTCATGGCTACGACGATCGTGAGGATCAAAAGGATCGCGCCACCCGCGACGAACATGACTCCTCGTCCAGGGAGCGAGTGCGGGCTGGGGATCTGGAGGCGTTGTGATGGAGCACGCTTGGGCTTTACTGCGTCGCTACGTTTGGTCGGAGGCGGAGGTGGCTTTGGTCCCGCGCTCCTGCGGCCCTTGGGCGACGCCGGAATGGGGCTCCTGCGTCGTTTTCGGCCCGCGCTATGGCGACCCCGCCGGTCAGACATCGGAGTCGCTCCCGCCCTGATAGAGCCCGTGCTCCGCGATGTAGGTTGCGACGTCGGCCGGTACGAGGTAGTCGACAGGCAGGCTCTTGCGCACGCGGTCGCGGATTTCGGTCGACGAGATCGCGACCTCGGGCATCTCGACGACATGAATATTCGGCCATCCGGGCCCGGGGTCGATGTCGGCGAGATCGATGCCCGATCGAGAGACGGCCACGACCTCTGCGAGCTGCGACAACCGGTCAAGCTTCTCCCAGGTCTCCATGCCGAGAACTGTGTCGGCTCCCGCTATGAACGAGAGCTCCACGTCGCCGTCGTAGAAGCCATGGAGAGTCTCCAGTGTGTCGGCGGTGTAAGTGGGGCCACTTCGGTCGATCTCGACGCGCGAGACCTCGAAATGAGGATGAGACTCCGTCGCGAGAATCGTCATGAGATAGCGATCCTCAGCGGGAGCAACCGTGTTCTTCTGCCACGGGTCGCCGGCCGGCACGAACATGACGAGTTCGAGGTCCATGTGGTGCAGGACCTCGGATGCCGCGATGAGATGCCCCTGATGAGGGGGATCGAATGTGCCTCCCATGACGCCAAGACGCTTCACAACTCTCTAGTCAACTCGATACCGGACAGTAAGAAACGGATAGCAACTCCTACAACAGTTCTTCGGACGCTCGAGGGCTTCTCTGAAGAGGGAATCCCTGGGTTAAAGACCCGTTTCAGGCGGTGGGAAGTACTCTGCGGCTGCGAGGCGCGGCCCGTCGAAGCTGAGTGACCACGTACTGCCCTTTTTTGTCTCGAAGTCCTTAGGCAGGTCGAAATCGTCCTCTTTCGCAAGCCTCTCGAGCAGATCTGGAATCGCGCCGCCCTGACTGCAGATGACGACGGCGCTATCCGGGGTTCCTACGGAGCGAACCAAATCGAGTGCTACCGCCTCGTTTCCCGGATATCCGAGCTCGCTTAGAAGCGACTCCTCTTCGATTGGAATGCCGATCGCTTCACTCAAAGGCTCAACGGTTTGAACGCATCGGACGAAGTCGGCAGAGATGATCCTGAGCACGCCGAAACGCGAGAGGAGGCGAACGAGTTGCTCGGACTGCTCCCAACCCTTCGAATCGAGTGGACGCAGCCGATCGTCCCCCTCCCAGTCCGAGCTACTTCCCGCGCTCGCATGGCGTACGAGCAATACGGCCGACGTGTGTACGGGGCCCTCGGCGAAGCGATCGAGGATCTCCCGGTCCGTCGCTCGAGTGAGCATCGAGCGGGCATCATCGATGGTCAGCCATCGCAGACCGTCGACCTCCTGAGTGGGAGTAAACAAACCAGCATCCGCGCGCAGCGACCAGTAGTAGACAATCTTCGGACGCTCCTCGCCCCCGGACATCTTCATGTAATGAGCCTCGCCGAGGTAGCGCCCCATTCGCACCCGATAGCCGGTCTCCTCGAAGACCTCTCTGATGGCGCATTCGACAAGAGGCTCGCCGCGCGCGCACTTACCCTTGGCGATGCTCCAGTCGTCGTACTGGGGTCGGTGGACTATCGCGACCTCGACCTCGTCGGATTCCTCGTCCTCTGACTTGGTCCGCCAGACCACCCCGCCCGCGGCTTGAATTACGTGGTCGTCCGGACTCACCAAAAGTCTAGCTCTCTAACCATGCGAGATTCTTCGGCTTATCGAGCGACGCCCAAACCTTGGGCCAGCTTTGCTTAGCTTCTCGCGTCGCTTGCTCCTGGCGTTCCAGCAACCTTCCCAGCGCGAGGTTGAACGGCCCGTCTCCGTGATGTTCCTCGGCGAGGTGTCGAACCATGCCTGCGGAAACCACTGCATCTTGAAGCGTCCCCAGCACATCCTGCACGTCTGCACAGCGCGTCGCGAAGGTGCTGGCCTTCTTGCCGACCTTCTTTCCGAGCGAAGGCGCGACCGCCTCGCCTGCATAGCGCGCCCGCTTGGCGAGGATTCGAACCCGGTGAAAGTCATCGTCGGGGTCACCCGGCCGTAGCGAACGAGCGCGACGGGCGAGCTGAAGCCAAGCCTCCCGGACCAATGGGGGCAGGGCCTCCGCGCAGGTCTTCTCCGCGGCGGCCTTGGTCAGCACTGGGCTGTGCGATGCATCGACAAGCCGATCGAGGAGGGACACGTAGCGGCTGGACCGCAAAGCCTCCAAGAGGTGTTCTCGCGCAATGTCGTGCTTGGCGTCCATCGACGTGAACAGGGAGTCGAGTGCTTCTTCCATCCCTCCACCAGCCTTGCGCAGCCGTGCTTGCATCACATCGAGGTCTCGAACCTCACCCAGCCGGTCTGCAATCCATTTGAGCTCTGTCACGAGGGACTGTGCCCAGCCATCGTCGACAAGTGGGCCAAAGGTCCTGAGATCGCTTCGCATGCGGCGCGCGGCGACGCGCACCTGATGAACGGCTTCCTCGGAGCCGAGCCGGGTGCCGGGATCGTTTGCCACCATTCGGTAGGTACCGCTCGTGAGGCATCCCTCTACCGCACGGCCGGCGGGCTCCTTGGGCGAGATTCTCTTGGGAGACGCCACGTCGGGCACCGCGGTTGCGCGAGCTCCCAGGGCCCTGATCGCCTTTGGAGTGGAGTCACCCGTCAAGGCCCCCGCCTCATGAAGAACGGCAGCGACTCGCTCGACAGCCTCTGGGCCTGCGCCTTTGTCCTCTACCTCCAGCTCTCGAAAGCGAGCCACGACGCGGCTCCCCTCGACCACGGATACCTCGTCGTCGACGACCTCGGTGCCCACCTCCCCCGATCCGTTCAGCAGGTTCAGGCGTTTGCGGCGTGTGTGGATGCGCGTGACGGGCGCCAAACGCTCGGAGCGGACGAAAGCCGTGACCAGATCGGAGGCCTCGCGCGGCACCGACGACCCGGATCCTTCGATATTGACCTCCTCGCGCGTGTACACAGCGCCGTCCACCGGCAACTTGACGGTCCAGATCGACCCCGAGTCCTCGCCTGACCTATAGCGGAGCGTGATGCCACTACGAGCGAGGCGCAGGTCCTCGGTGTCGTAGTAAGTGGCGCGCAGACGTTGCTGCGAAGCCTCCTCGACGGAGTTCACGTCTTCTATCTGGCTGAGGTTTGGAAGGTCAAAGGGGCCGTGAACCGCTAGCTTCCGCTCTACCTCATGCGTTTTTGATTGCACGCCGCATCAACTCTTCCTGCAGATTGACCGCTTCGTCCTCACCGGGCTGAAGTTTCGCCCAATTGCCTTCGCCATCGAGTTGCCATGCGGTGCTGTTATCGGCAAGGGTCAGCCTCAGGATCTCCTTCAATCGCAGCTTGAGTCCCTTCTCCTTGACGTTTACCACGGCTTCCACGCGACGATCGAGGTTGCGCTCGCATCATGTCGGCGCTACCAAGGAGGAAATCGTCCCGACCTGCATTGCCGAAGTGGAAGATCCGGGAATGCTCGAGGAACCGTCCAAGGATGCTGCGAACAGTGATGTTGTCACTGAGATCCGGTACTCCCAGGCTTGAGTGAACAGATTCCTCGGATCACGAGATCGATCTTTACTCCCGCCTGTGACGCTACGTAGAGTGCATCGATCACTGCCTCGTCGACAAGGCTGTTCAGCTTCAACGCGATGTAGCCGGGGCGCTCCGGAGTGTGCAGCTTTGCTTCGCGTTCAATCAACTGAATGACTTGCTCGCGGAGTCCATACGGCGCCGCAAGGATCCAATTGTACTGGGTGTGTCGTGAGTAGCCTGTGAGGAAGTTGAACAGGTGACTGACCTCTGCCCCGATCTCGGGGTCGGTAGTCAATAACCCCAGGTCTTCATAAATGCGGGCGGTCTTCGGGTTGTAGTTGCCGGTGCCCACGTGCACGTATCGGCGCAACTTGTTCTTCTCCTGCCGGACTATGAGGCACAGTTTGGCGTGGGTCTTCAGTCCAACGAGGCCGTACACGACATGGCACCCCGCTTGCTCGAGAGCTCGCGCCCAGTTGATGTTCGCGCGCTCGTCGAAGCGCGCCTTGATCTCCACGAGAACGACAACCTGCTTGCCCGACTGGGCCGCGTCGATGAGCGCATTGACGATTGGGCTGTCACCAGATGTTCGGTAAAGGGTCTGTTTGATCGCGAGCACGTCGGGATCGTCGGCGGCCTGCTCGACGAGGGCCTCGACGCTGGTCGCAAAGGAATCGTATGGGTGGTGCAGCAGGATGTCCTTTCGCTGAAGGATGTCGAATATCTTCGAACCCCCCTCGTCCGACAACAGCAAGTCAGGGTCCGTGGTGGGATGGAAGGACGGGTACAGGAGCTCGGGTCTCTCGATGCCGTAGAGATCCCAGACTCCAGTGAGGTCGAGCGGACCTGCCAGCTTGTGCACATCCTCTTCGCCAACCTCGAGTTCCCGACGGAGAAGATCGAGCACGTAGTCGGGCATGCTCTCTTCGATCTCGAGCCGGACCGCTGGGCTGAATCGGCGCTTGCGAAGCTCCTCCTCGAGCGCCAGCAGCAGGTCCTCGGCGCCGTCATCGTTGACCTCTAGGTCGGCGTTGCGAGTGACCCTGAAGTAGAAGTGCTCCACGACGTTCATTCCGGCAAAGAGTTGGTCGAGGTTCGCTGCAATCAAGTCCTCGATCGGAACGAAGATCTCGCCGCCCGACAGCTCGATGAAACGAGGGAGCAACGGTGGAACCTTGACCCGCGCAAAGTGGGTGCGGTCGCTCTGTGGCTCATTGATCATGACCGCCAGGTTTAACGAGAGGTTCGAGATGTAGGGGAAAGGGTGACCCGGATCGACTGCCAGCGGCGTGAGGACGGGAAAGATCTGATCGCGGAAGACCTCGTTGATCTCGTCGCGCTGCGCCTCATCGAGATCGGACCATCGAAGAATGTCGATTCCTTCTTTGCCAAGGGCCGGCAGGATCTCGTCGAGGAACAGGCGGTCGTGGCGGGCAACGAGCGGCTCGACCTTCTCGGCGATGACTGCCAGTTGATTTCGAGGAGTCATCCCGTCGGAGCTTCGGCTCGACAGACCAGCTTCGACCTGTCTCTTTAGCCCCGCCACCCGTACCATGTAGAACTCGTCAAGGTTGCCGGCGAAGATCGCGAGGAACTTCACTCGTTCGAGCAGCGGCAGCTGGGAGTCCTCAGCCAGGGCAAGGACACGCTCGTTGAAGTCAACCCACGAAAGCTCGCGGTTGAAATAGCGGTCCTCGGGCAGGAAGCTTTGCTCGTTCATGCACGCTCAGAATATGCGTTTCCGGCGCGGGGTCGTCCGGCGAGACCGCAGAGGGGAATTGACTTCCCTAATGGCATGGCAATGGGTCCGGGGATGACCCCCCAAGCCACGCGCGTTTCGGAAGGGGGCCGGGGGACAAGGTTCCTTCCAGTCCTCCATAGCTGCGGGCTGGCTAGGCGGGACCACAGAACGAAGGGACTCCGAAGGCAGAGACTAGGAAGGCAAGATTGAGGGTGCATGGCGCGCCCGAGTCGAAAATGTGAACAAAATCGTGGTCCCTTATGAGCGGATCTGACCTTTTCCCCACACGACGTACTTCGTCGATGTGAGTGCACGCAGGCCCATTGGCCCGCGGGCGTGAAGCTTCTGGGTCGAGATTCCGATCTCCGCGCCGTAGCCAAACTCGGGTCCGTCGGAAAAGCGCGTAGACGTGTTGACGAAGATAGAGCCAGCGTCGACCTCGGTGGCGAACCGGCGGGCAGCCGACAGATCGCTGGTGACTATGCCCTCCGCGTTAGCCGTACCGTACTCGTTGATGTGCGCGACTGCCGCGTCGAAGCTCGTGACGGCCTTCACGGCGAGCACGAGGTCTAGATATTCAGTCGCCCAATCGTCCTCGGTCGCCACGGAAGCCCGCGGCCAAACCTCCACGACGCGTTCGTCGCCTCGAATCTCCACTTCGGCGCGATCAAGCTCATCGAGCAGGCCGGGTAGCCACCCAGCTACCTTTGTCTCGTGCACCAGTAAAGTCTCGAGCGCGTTGCAGACGCTCGGTCTCTGAGTCTTTGCATTGACGACGATAGATGTCGCCATCGCCTCATCGGCCGACTCATCGACGTAGATGTGGCAATTGCCGTCTCCGTCGATGATGAACGGGACGGTTGCGTTGTCCTCAATGGACTTGATCAGAGCCGCTCCTCCACGTGGTACCAACAGGTCAATCATGCCTTTAGCGGTCATGAGCTCTATCGCCGAAGCGCGCGAGGCGTCGGGAATCAACTGAACGGCGTCGACGGGAACACCGGCGGATTCCAGACCATCGCGCAGAACTTCGACGATCGCCTTGTTGGAGTTCAACGCGATGGAGGATCCACGCAAGACGGCCGCGTTACCTGATTTGAGACAAAGACCCGCAACGTCGCTCGTCACGTTGGGCCGGGCCTCGTAGATGACAGCGATGACGCCGAGGGGAGCTCGCACCTCCTCGATAGTCAGTCCATTGGGTCGTCGCCAACCAGCCACGACCTCGCCAACAGGATCGTCCTGAGCCGCAACCGAGCGCAACCCCGAGGCCATGCTCTCGAGGCGCGACGTGGTCAAAGTCAGCCGGTCCAGCAGCGTTTGCGAGGTCCCGTTCGCCTCGGCCGCTGAGACATCCTCTTTGTTCGCAATCACGAGGTCACTGGCCGAGTCGAGGAGCGAATCAGCCATCGCATGCAATGCGTCGTTCTTAGTAGCCCCGTCCAAGCGAGTCAGATCGGGAGCTCGAGCGGCAGCTCGTCTGCAGATCTCGATGACGGTCTCGGCCATGTCTAATCCTCCAACACGACGAGCTGATCCCTGTGGATCACCTCACGACCCGCGAACTCGGAAGCAGGCCGTCCTTTTGCGATCTCAAGCTCCGAGGACGCGTAGCGTACCGTGCCGCGCGCGACGAGTTGAGAGTCCGGCGTCAGCACATCGACCGTGGCGCCGATCTCGAAGTTGCCCACAACCTCGACGACCCCCGCCGGCAGAAGACTTCGCTTCCCTTCCACAAGAGCCCGGCGAGCCCCTTGATCCACGATGACCGTCCCCCGAGGAGGCTGAGCGAAAGCTATCCATAGCCTGCGTGCGGTCGCGCGCTTCCGGCGGGCATGAAAGTAGGTACCAACCGAATCGCCCGCAGCCACTCGGCTCAAGATGCCTGGTTCGGTCGAGGAAGCAACGATCGCGGGGACACCGGAGAACGTCGACACCCACGCGGCCGCGAGCTTGGAGGCCATGCCCCCTGTTGCCAGCTCAGATCCCCTGCCACCCGCCCCTCGTTCGAGGTCGGGAGTGATGCGTTCGACCTCATCCAACAGCTCGGCGCCGGGAATCTTCCGTGGGTCGGCGGAAAACACGCCGGGCGCGTCGGTAAGGAGGACGAGTAGTGCCGCTCTCGTGAGATTCGCCACCAACGCTGCCAACCTGTCGTTGTCTCCGAAACGGATCTCATCAACCGCGACGGTGTCGTTTTCATTGACCACCGGCAGCACACCCAGCGCCAGCAGGCGATCGATGGTGTTGCGCGCGTTGATGTAGTGCTGTCGGTTGGTGAAGTCATAGCGGGTGAGCAGCAACTGCGCCGCGGTTATGTGACGTTCTGCGAAGAGGCGAGAGTAGATGCGATGCAGGCGGCCCTGGCCGACCGCCGCTGCCGCCTGCAATCCCGGGATATCGGCTGGGCGGGTGTCGAGGCCAAGCGGCTGAAGCCCGGCGGCGATGGCTCCCGAGGAGACGACGATCGGATGAATACCCTCGTCGCGCAGTTGAGCCACCTCATCACAAAGCATGGCCAAGCGCCCTTCATCGGGATCGCCGCTGGGACCCACCAGAGACGAGGTGCCGATCTTCACGATCATTCGGTCACCCGGGCTAAGCCCGACGCGCGTCATCATCCTCCCCGTCCCAGTTCTCGGGCTCGAATGTGAACGAGACATCCCCGATGATGACGTCATCGCCCGGCTTGGCCCCCGCGCGGTCGAGTTCCCGCTCGACTCCCATCGCTAGCAGCTTCTTCTGAAGGCGCTCGACCGACTCTTCGTTCTCCATGTTGGTGATTGCGACAGCTCGCTCAACGCGGCTGCTTGTCACCAGCCACGACTCGTCTTGCCGTCGCACGCTCAAAGGGTCTTCTCGCACTACATGTCGTACGTAACCCAGACTCGGCGTGGAGCGCTCGCGTGACCTTTCGACTCCTGCGGCCAGTCGACGTTTGAGCTCGTCGATACCCTCGCCACTGACGGCTGAGATCGGTAGCGCCTCCGGATACCGCTCCGTCGCCTCATCCAGTCTCGCTCCGCCTGCATCGACCTTGCTGAGCACCACCAGCGAGGGCCGGGATGCGAACTCGGGGTCGAAGGCCTCCAGCTCCGCCCGAAGGACATCCACATCGTCAATCGGGTCCCGGTCCATGGCCGCCAGATCCATAAAGAAGACGAGCAAGGCCGCCCGACGGACGTGACGAAGGAACCGATGACCGATGCCCTTGCCCTCACTCGCCCCGGCCACTAAACCCGGAATGTCGGCTACCACGAAGGAATCGTCACCAAGTCTGACCACTCCGAGGTTGGGAACCAGTGTAGTGAACGGGTAGTCGGCGATTTTCGGCCGAGCCGCCGAGATGCGCGCCACCAGGGTCGACTTGCCTGCATTCGGGAACCCCACCAATCCGACGTCCGCGAGAAGACGCAACTCCAGGCGGAGCCAGCTTTCCTCTCCCGGCTCCCCGCGCTCCGCGAACGTCGGTGCGCGCCTGGTAGAGGTGGCGAACTGAGCGTTTCCCCGGCCCCCCTGACCCCCACGAGCGGCTACAAACTCATCACCGGGGTTCGCCAGGTCGGCGATGAGAGTCCCTTCGGCGTCGTAGACGACGGTCCCGGCGGGAACGAGAATGAGCCTGTCATCACCGCGCGCCCCGTGTCTGCGCTTGCCCTCTCCGTGTCCTCCACGCTGACCTTTGATGTGCGGGTTGTCTCTGAGCTCGAGCAGAGTTCCGACAGAATGGTCGGCCCGCATGATCACGCTCCCGCCGTCGCCGCCATCGCCTCCGTCCGGTCCGCCCTTGGGCTTGAACGGTTCGTGGTGGAATGCGGACGCGCCGTTGCCGCCCGCCCCCGCGTGCACGTTGATCTTGACCTCATCGACGAATCTCACGACTACCTGCCTATCAAAAAGGGGACCCACGCGGGGGTCCCCTTAACTCTAGTGAGAAGCGCCGCTACTCGGCGACGACGCTGACGACCTTGCGGCCTCGCATTCGATGGAACTTGACGACACCTTCCGCCGTGGCGAAGAGCGTGTCGTCACCTCCACGCTTGACGTTCAGCCCGGGATGCACTTTCGTCCCGCGCTGGCGCACGATTATCCGGCCGGGGCCGGTGACCTCGCCGCCGTACATCTTCACTCCCAGCCGTTTGCTCTGAGAATCTCGTCCGTTACGTGAGGACGAAGCACCTTTTTTGTGGGCCATGCAAGTTCCTTTGTGAGGAGGCTTTCTAATCTACAGCTTGATGTCTGATATCTCGACAGCCGTGTACTGCTGGCGATGCCCGGTGTTGCGGCGATAGCCGGTCTTGTTGCGGTGCTTGGCTACCTCGACCTTCGGGCCCTTGGTGGCACCCACCACCTTCGCCGTGACCTTGGCCTTGGACAGCGCCGATTTGCCGGCGGTTGAGTTGCCCTTGTCGTCGACAACCACCAGCGGAGTGAACTCGACCTTGTCGTCCGAGTCCTTCAACTTCTCTATTTCGATCACATCGCCCTTGGCGACCTTGTATTGCTTGCCGCCCGCGCGGATTACTGCGTACATGTCGCTCCTTGTAAATAGCCGCCACGAAACTGGGGCAAAAAAAGAATACCAGAGGGCCGTGGGCGCCTAAGCTGCGGCCTTCGGAAGGACCATCGTGAAGGTCGAGCCACCCTCGGGGCTCGTCTCGACATCCAAACGGCCGCCTGATGCCTCCAGGACCTGGCGCGCAATGAAGAGAGAGAGTCCCAGTCCTCCGACCCGTCGAGTCGATGACGAATCGGCCTGGGTGAAAGGCTTGTTCAACAGCGCGTCGAGGGTAGCGAAATCGAGTCCGGGACCGTGATCTCGCACGATGAGTTGAGCCATGCGGGCGTCGCTGGTTATCTCGACCTCGACCTTGCCATCCGTAAAGGACAAAGCGTTGTCGACGAGCGATACCGCAGCCTCGCGGACGCGGTCCTGATCGCCGGATACGTCAACATCGGATTCACCCATGGAGACCCGGGTCAGATCCGACTTGTGATCGAGAAGTGCGAGCGCCTCACGCGCGACAGTGTTGAGCGAGAAATCAGTGGGCTGAAGACCGAGCCCCCCGCGCTGGATCCCGCTCACGGTCAGGATCTTGTCGATCATCAAGGAGAGTCTTTCGCATTGATTTGACATGGAACCGAGAAGCTCGAGTTTTGTCGACTCATCGAGATCATCCCACTTGTACTTGAGGGTCGAGACGCCCCCGCTTATCGTCGTTAGCGGCGTTCGCAACTCGTGCGAGACAACCGAGACGAACTCGGTTTTCATGCGGTCCAGATCCGCGAGGGAGCGAGCTCGTTCCTGCTCCTCGCGATAGAGCTGGGCGAGGTTTTGCATAACGCCACGCGTTATTTCGCGGCCGAGAGCGGCTTCGCCCTCATAAACGGCATCGAGTGAACGAAGGAGTTCTTCCGCACTGCCTCCCTTGAGAAGGTAGCCGTCGGCCCCTGCTTTCACCATCTCGCTGACCATGTCCATTTCGCCGAACGCGGTCAAGGCGAGAACCTTGACGTCGGGGTGATCCTGCTTGATGACGGCGGTTGCCTCGGCCCCCGTCATCTCCGGCATGCGCATATCCATGACGACGACATCGGGAGACAGTCGCCCGACCTCACTGACGGCCTCGCGACCGTCTGCACATTCACCCACTACCTGAATGTGCTCCTGGAAGTCCAGTAGCTGGCGCAATCCGCCGCGCACATGGACGTTGTCATCGACAATCAGAACTCGCATCAACTGTCTATCGACCAACAAGTCGCTCGACTCAATTCGAGCAGGTGAACATTGGCCTGAATATGAGCCGCGGGTAGCTCACAAGGACTAGGCCCTAGTCCTTTAGGCCGCTTTGGCCTCCTGAGATTGCGGCGTCGAGCAGCTGGATGGGGTGATAGATAGGCATTTCCTGCCCTCTTGACCGGAGGTGTCCGGCTATCTGAAGAGAGCATCCCGGGTTGCCCGCGGCGATGGCCTCCGCCCCGGTCGCCAAGAGATTGTCGGCCTTGCGTTCGCCGAGTTGCCGGGCCGCCTCCGGCTCGAGGAGATTGTAGATCCCCGCCGAACCGCAACAGATCTCCCACTCACGGGGTTCGACAAGCTCGATACCTGGAATCGACGACAACAGTTCGCGCGGTTGTGATCTGACCTGCTGAGCATGAGCCAGGTGACACGCATCGTGGTAGGCGAGCCGCAGATTCACCGAGTTTCTGGGCTGTCGCTGCTCGACCGACCCGAGTAGCTCCATGATGTCGCGCGTGCGCTCCGACAGCGACCTCGCTCGGTCGGCCCACAGCGGGTCATCGGCGAAGAGATGGACGTAGTCTTTCATCGCCGAGCCGCACCCTGCCGCGTTCGTGACGATGAGATCGCATTTCTCAAAAGCCTCGATGGCGCGTTGCGCCAGCTTTTTCGTCTCCTCCTCGTAGCCGGTGTGCAGCATGAGCGCGCCGCAGCATCGCACCGACGCTGGCGCGACGACGTCATAGCCCTCAGCCGCCAGAACCCTGGCCGTCGATCGATTGACATCACCGAAGAACGCTCGTTGAACGCAGCCTTGAAGCAGACCGACGCGCCCCCGTACTTCGCCGAGGCCTGGGGTGAGCTCGTCGAGCTTCGAACCCTTCGAACTCAGGCTTACTTCCGGAGCAAGCGAAGCGAGAGCCTGCAGTCGCGGCCAGCGCCGGCCGATCGGCCCGTTGGCTACAGCGCGATCGAGCCGAAGGCGTCGCGACACTGCCAGTAGAGGAGCCATCGCACGCAAACGGCGCGGGTGCGTGAACAACGCGAAGGCTGTTCGTCGACCAAGTCTCTCGGAGCGAGAACGGTCGTGATGCCGTTCGACCTGCGGGCGGGTCTGTTCGATCAACCGGTCATACAAGACGCCGGAGGGGCAGGCCGTGACGCAAGCCATACACCCGAGGCATCTGTCGAAATGAGTTGCCATGGAATCGGTTAGCTCGCTCCCCTCCTCGAGTCCGGTGCGCATGAGGACGATGCGCCCACGCGGAGAGTCCATCTCTTCGCCCCACAGAACGTAGGTCGGACAGGTGGGGAGGCAAAAGCCACAGTGAACACAATCCTCGATGAGGTCTAGGTCGGGCGGATTGTGGTCGTCGAACGCCCGCTTGAGGCGCGGCTCGATCTTCACGATCAGATCCCACCAACGTAGAGTCCTGGCGCGCAGATGCCCGCTGGGTCGAAGCGGGACTTGACCGCCTGCATCAGCCGAAGCGTGCCGGGATCCGGCTCGCCCCACACATTGCCCTCGGCCCGGACGTCGTCCGGAGCGTCGAGGAGAACGATGTGACGAGCAACCGTGCCGAGTTGGTTTCGGATTTCGCCCAGCGCCACCGTCGATGGAGTTCTCAGCCAATATAGGCCAAGACCCGCACGACCGACGAGTGTCCCGCCGAGCCCCTGCGTTGCCGCGACCACTTTCTCGAAGTCCGCGGGCAATGCCGAGAGCTTCACCGAAAGCTCACCCTGAGGAGCGCGCTGTGCATCTCGCTGGTCAGTCCAATAGGTGGCATCGTCATCTGTCTCCGTCACATCGAGCCCAGCTTTGTCCAACAAGATCCGTGCGTTGGCTGCCTGTCCCTCCGGAGCAACTCCACCGAAGCGAGCGAGCACCCGGCCCCCGTCCGCCCATGCCACATCAAATGCTTCGATCTCGAGCGGAGCATGGCCCAGATCGAACAATGCGCTCTGGAGGGATGCGGGGTCGGCGCTCTCCCCCACCACCGTCACAGTCCTGCGCGGCAGTGGGTGCAACCTCACGATGACCTCGACGATGAGCCCGAGCGTTCCCAGGGAACCGGCGAACAGCTTGGCGATGTCGTAGCCGGCGACGTTCTTGATCACCCTGCTACCACTGCGCGCAAGAGTCCCGTCGCTGAGAACCACGGTCATTCCGAGGACCAGATCCCGCGCCGCGCGGTAACGGTGCCTGAGGGGGCCGGAGTCGTTGGTTGCGATGATTCCGCCGATCGTCGCGGCCTCACCGACGAGTGGCGGATCGAGAGCCAGCATCTGGTCGGACTGGGCGAACGTCTCCTGCGCTTGCGCCAGGGGTGTGCCCGCTCCCAGGATCGCCGTCATATCGGCTGCATTGTGTTCCTTTACCTCTGTCAGCGACTCCGTCGAGACAATCGCTCCCGGTTCACACTCGGATCCCCAGGAGAACTTTGTTCCGCCTCCGCGGACCCGAAGCGGCGTGCCGTCGGCCGCCAACGCCTGCATGATCTCGGCTGCCTCGCTCGGCGTGGCCGGCCTCTCGGTTCTGATCTCGGTCTTGGCCATCACACGCGCTCCGCTATTCCCGCCACCTCGAGCGGGTGCCGGCGATACGGACCTGGGACCTCGCCGCACAACCGCGGCGTCGGCATCACCTTGCCGGGGTTCGCCAGTTGCTCAGGATCGAAGGCACAACGCAACCGCTGGAACACCGCGAGATCGTCGTCCGTGAACATGCCCGACATGAAGCGCTTCTTGTCGATTCCGACCCCGTGCTCGCCAGTGATCGAACCTCCAGCATCCAGACACGCTTGGAGAATGAGCCCCGCGCACTCCTCGGCTCGCTCGGCCTCGCCTGGAACAGAGCCGTCGTAACAGACGAGCGGATGCAGATTGCCATCTCCTGCATGAAAGACGTTCGCAACAACTAGGTCGTACTCGCGCCCGAGCGACGCTATCCGTTCCAGTACCTCGCCCAGGCGAGTGCGCGGAATTACTCCATCTTGAACGTAGTAGTTGGGTGCGATGCGGCCCATGGCGGCGAAGGCAGCCTTGCGCGCCTTCCAGATGAGCTCTCTTTCGACCTCGTTGGCGGCAACGTGGACCTCCGTCGCACCGTTGTTCTCACAGTTCTTGACGACTCCCTCGAAACGAGCCTCGCACTCGGCTTCAGGGCCGTCGAGCTCGACGATGAGCGCCGCACCCGCATCGATCGGCATCCCTATATGAGTGGAGTCCTCACACGCTTTGATCGCAGCGTTGTCCATCATCTCGATCGCCCCTGGAAGGGCGCCATCGGCAACGATGTCAGAAACCGTTTGCCCTGCAGGCCCCACGCTCTTGAAGTAAGCAATCAAGGTCCTCACCGTCTCTGGCACGGGCACGATCCGAAGGGTGATGCGCGTTGCTATACCCAGCGTCCCCTCCGAGCCGACGAATGCACCTATGAGATCGTAGCCGGGAGCGTCCATTTCCTTGCCGCCGAGTTCCACCACCTGTCCGTCCGGCAGTACGACTTCGAGTCCATGGACGTAGTTCGTCGTGAACCCGTACTTGAAGCAGTGAAGACCCCCGGAGTTCTCGGCGATGTTCCCCCCGATCGAGCACACGATCTGGCTCGACGGATCGGGCGGGTAGAAATGTGTGGGTGACACCGCCATCGAGATCTCTTTGTTGGTGACTCCGGGCTGGAGCACCACGCGCTGGTTGGCGAGATCGACCTCGAGGATCGTTCGCATGCGCGACATCACGATCAGGACGCCGTCGGCCACAGGAAGAGCCCCACCCGAGAGCCCGGTGCCCGACCCACGCGCGACCCATGGGATCTCGTTGCGGTGGCACAGGGATACGACCCGGCTGACCTGTTCGGTGGTAGTCGGTAGGACAACGGCTCCGGGCTGGACCTTGTACTGCAACAGTCCGTCGGACTCGTAGGTGCGACGAGCGACCGCATCCGAAACGACCCCGTCGGGTCCACAGATGGAGATCAGTTCGTCAACAAGCTCGGCTACGTCCACGGTCTCCCCCCGGCGTGTGAGCTCTCAGCATCCCACGACTCAGGGTTCGGTTTCGCCCGTAGCCGGGTGCATCCCTTGGCCTGTATTGCCCCGCTAGCGATCCTTCCGATGAGCCGCTATCAGGACTTCGTAGGCTTCCCACGTATCGACATCCGCTGGTGCCTCCGGCCCCCCGTCGATCCACTCCACGTCCGGTCCCCTCAGCACGGAACCGAGCTCCTCGTTGCTGCCGGAGGCAAGGCGTGCGGCCGCGCCGGCGCGCACCAGCACCGGGTGTCCGGGAGCCTCGCCGTGTCGCGGTCTCACCACGGCCGCCGACGAATTCTCGAATGCGTCGATCGTTCGGTCGACGAGATCACCACCGATGTACGGCTGATCCCCCAGCAACATAGCCACGTCGGCGTCGTTCTTCGACGCCTCGGCGAACCCGACACGTACCGATCCATGATGACCCTGTGCGAACCTCTCGTTGAGAACGACGCGTGTAGTGGACGGAAGGAACAGCGCTGCTTCGATCGCTTCAGCCTCGTGCCCGAGGACGACGATTACCTCGTCGAAATGACTTGTCGCCCGGTCGACGGCGTGCTGCAAGAGGGGTTTTCCCTCGAGCTCGAGCAATTGTTTGGGTTGCCCCAGCCTCTCCGAGGTGCCCGCCGCGAGGACGACTGCGACGATCACGCGTCCTTGCGACCGAACAGTCGCTTGAAGAACCGAACGATGGCAGATCCCATCGCGCTCAAAGCCAGCCTCAGGCCCGAAACGGGCTTGGCCTCCATGCGCTGGGGAACAGGAGCCGTCGGCTCAACCGCGTCGGAGTTTGCCTCGGCAGCCTCCGGAACAACGGCAGCGGCCTCGGCATCCTCGACACTGATGTTGTTTTTGAGACAGTCGGCAAACTGTTTCGTGAGCTTGGCCGAGACGTCCTGCATCATTCCCCGGCTGAACTGAGCGGCCTGGCCCGAGACCTTGATGTCCTGAACGACGTTCACGCGCGTACCCCCGCCGTCCATCGATTCGAGCGTCGAAGTAACGGTCGCCGACGCGGCCCCCTTGCCACGTTGCTCCATCCCGGAGCCCTTCAGAACCACGCGATGAGCCTCGTCATCACGTTCCGCCATCTCGACCTTGCCGGCGAAGTTCAACGACACCGGGCCGAGCTTCATCGTCAGTTTTCCCTTCCAATGGGTGTCGTCGATGGTCTCGGTCAACGATGCCCCCGGCATGCATACGATGACCTTCGTGACGTCGAGCATGTATGCCCAAACCTTTTCCCGCGGCGCCGGCACTTCGAAGCTGTTGTTGATCTCCATGTCGCTCCCCTCAGGCCGTAGTCGGCTGTGGACGTTCGTGGATGGGCCCCGATCGCCGCCGTAGGAAGCCGGCCTCTCGCCCCTCGCTCACCGCGAGGATCTCGGCCACGATCGCGGTCGCGATCTCTTCGGGGCCCTCGCCGCCGAGATCGAGTCCTGCGGGTCCGTGGGTTCGCTCGAGTTGCTCGGGCGTTGGCACAAAGCCATCCCCTTCGAGGTCACCCAACAGACGCTGAAGACGCGCGTGGGGGCCGAGCATCCCGATGTAGGCGGCTCTACTGGGAAGCAACGAGCGCAGGTAATCCCGGTCTCTCAGGTAGTTGTGGCTCATGACCACTACGTGGCTTCGCTCGTCGATGTTCGCCCGTTCCGCTACCTCGCCGGGTTCGCACTCTATGAACGAGCGGGCTGCCTGGAAACGCTCGGCATCCAGGAACGAGGCTCTGTCGTCGACCACATCGACACGCCACCCAAGTTGAGCCGCCGCTCGGACGAGTGGAATGGCATCGTGACCGGCTCCGCACACGACCAGTCTCAACGGTGGTCGCAAAACCTCGACGAAGACCCTCGACTCGCCTCCTTGGGTCGCGAGCTTCACAGCACTCGTCCTTCCGTCCGCCAGAGCGCGCGATGCCTCGTCCACCGCGCTATTCGTCAAAGCGTCATCGCCGAGTGAGCCGGACAGATCACCGTTCGGGTAGACGACGATCCTGGAGCCCTGCTCGGCGCCCGGGACCGAAGTGGACAACACGGTCACCGTAGCGAGCGGCCGTTCCTCTTCCAGGGCCTCGCGGAGGATCGCGGCGGTGGCCGCGGCATTGGCGGCGGGTTCGATGAAGACCTCGATCGCCCCATTGCAGCCGAGGCCCCAACCCCAAACCACCTCGTCGTCTGCAGTGAGGTCATAGAACTCGAGGTGGCTTTCGCCCGACTTCATCACATCGCGACCGATCTCAGTGACTTGACCCTCGAGGCAACCGCCTGAAAGATTGCCAATCGTGTCGCCTTCGTCCGGTACGAGCAGTCGCGCTCCGGGGCGACGGTACGTCGATCCCGTGACGGAAACGATCGTGGCCAATGCCATCGGCCGGCCACGCCTCTCGAGATCGGCGACAGCGGCAAGCACTTCTACGGTCTCACTTAGATTCATCGGACTCCAGATTCCCGCATTTCAAAACTTTCTTATGACCAAAACGCAGCGTAGTGCTACCTTGATTCTGTTCATTATCGCCGGAGTCGGTCCTGTCGGGGGGTGGGATTAGTAATGACGGCTTGGGTTCTTTATGTACCTCGGGTGGCCTGCCGTCGCGCCTTCCATTCGATGGACCTTTGGAAGGAGGTGGCCCTTGAGACAAATCTCGCTCACAGTTAACGGGGTCCAGCACGATGCGAAGGTCGAGCCCAGGCAACTTCTCGTGTACTTCTTGCGCGAGCAGCTCGCACTGACCGGAACGAACGTTGGGTGCGACACGTCGACGTGCGGAGCATGCACGATTCTTGTGAACGGCAAGTCCGCCAAATCGTGCACCCTGCTGGCCGTTCAGGCCGACGGAGCCGAGATCACCACCATCGAGGGACTAGCCAACGACGGCGAGATGCATCCCCTTCAAAAAGCTTTTCATGAGAACCACGCACTTCAGTGTGGATACTGCACACCCGGAATGATTATGGCCAGCGTCGACCTCATAGAAAACAACGAAGACATGAGCGACGAGGACATCCGTATGGGTCTCGAAGGGAACCTGTGCCGCTGCACGGGCTACCAGAACATCGTCAAGGCAGTTCAACAGGCCGCCGGCGAGTTGTCTTCGCCTGCTAACAGATGAGGAGGTGAGCAATGGCACAGCTAGCCGATGAGGCTCAGAAGTACGTAGGTGGAGGCATCCTCCGCAAAGAGGATCCGGAATTGCTCACCGGTGCCGGCCGCTACATCGACGACATATCAATACCGGGAATGTTGTGGGTGAGTTTCGTGCGGAGTCCCTTCGCTCACGCGACCATCACCTCTGTCGATAAGTCCCGCGCCGAATCGATGCCGGGTGTCCGCGACATCTACAGTGGCACCGACCTGGCGGACGACTGGGCCGATGGCCTGCCGTGTGCCTGGCCCGTGACCGAGGACATCAAGTCGCCAACGCACTGGCCCATTGCCAAGGACATTGCGCGCTTTGCCGGGGAGCCGGTGGCGGTTGTCGTGGCGGAGACGCGCGCCCAGGCGATGGATGCTGCCGGGGCCGTCGACGTTGACTACGAGCCGCTCGACGTGGTGATGGGCATGGAAGCGGCCCTCGAAAAGGGCTCCACCAAGGTTCACGAAGAATTCGAGAACAACTCCTCGTACGTGTGGAACCTCGACGTCGGTGAGGTCGACAAGGTCTTCAACGATGCCCCCGTCGTGGTCAAGGAGCGCTACTACCACCCGAGGCTCATCCCGAACGCGATCGAACCGCGCGGAGTCCTTTGCATGCCGAACCCCGCGCAGGAGGAATACACGCTTTATTCGGCGACCCAGATCCCGCACATCCTCAAAGTGACTCTTTCGGGCGTTACGGGGATTCCCGAGCAGAAACTGAGAGTGGTTGCGCCGGAGGTCGGCGGCGGCTTCGGTTCGAAGCTGAACGTCTACGCCGAAGAGGCCACGTGCCTCGCACTCGGACGCAAGCTCGGGGTGCCGGTCAAGTGGATCGAGACACGCTCCGAGGGCTACCTAGCGACCATCCACGGGCGCGATGTCCTTCAGGACATGGAGGTTGCCGCCGACGAGAACGGAAAGATCGTTGGATTCCGCGCCAACATCTTCGCTGACATGGGCGCGTACCTGCAGCTCGTCACGCCGGGCATCCCGATACTGGGAGCATTCCTCTATCACGGCGTCTACGACGCTCAGGCCTACTCGTTCACCTGCACGGGCGTGTTCACGAACAAGACCCCGACGGATGCCTATCGCGGCGCGGGTAGGCCCGAGGCCACCTACGCCGTCGAACGAATCATGGATGCACTCGCTCGCAGAGTGGGCAAGGACCCTGTCGAGATCCGTCGCCTCAACTTCCTCGAGCCGTTCGACGAAGCGCGCGAGGTCATCAGCGGCCTGAGCTTTGACTCAGGAAACTACGTTGCCGCTCTCGACAAGGCGTTGGAGATGTTCGGCTACGACGATCTGCGCGCGGAACAGAAACGTCGCAGAGAGTCGGGCAACGGCAAGCTGCTCGGCATCGGCGTGTCGACCTATATCGAGATGTGTGGCCTCGCCCCCAGCCAGGTATTGGCGGCGCTGCGCTACGTGGCCGGCGGTTGGGAGGCGGCAACGATCCGTTGTCACCCAACCGGGAAGGTAACGGTCATCACCGGTACCTCGCCTCACGGTCAGGGTCATGTCACCGCGTGGTCGCAGATTGTCGCCGACGAGCTCGGCGTTGATTTCGACGACGTCGAGGTGCTGCACGGGGACACGGCGATTAGCCCATTGGGAATGGACAGCTACGGGAGCCGCAGTCTCTCGGTCGGTGGCGTTGCATTGCACTACGCGTCTCAAAAGGTCGTCAAAAAAGCCAAAACGATCGCCGCGCATGAGCTCGAGGTGTCCGAAGAAGACCTGGAGTACTCGAGTGGGACGTTCTCGGTCAAGGGAGCTCCCGACAAGTCGAAGACGATCCCCGAGATCGCGTTCTCGGCATGGACGGCTCATGACCTTCCGGAGGGAACCGAGCCCGGGCTGGAGGAAACGCACGTTTTCGACCCGCCCAACTTCACGTTCCCCTCCGGAACTCACCTCTGTGCGGTCGAGGTTGATACCGAAACAGGGATGACGGACATCCTTAAGTACGTGGCCGTCGACGACTGCGGCAAGGCAATCAACCCGATCATCATCGAGGGCCAGGTGCACGGTGGAATCGCGCAGGGCATCGCCGAGGCGATGTACGAGGAAGCCGTCTACGACGAGAACGGCGTGCTCATGACATCGTCGATGTCGAACTACCGCGTGCCGTCAGCCGCAGAGCTTCCGCACTTCGAGACCGACAGGGTGGAGACTCCCTCGACCACGAATCCGCTCGGCGTAAAGGGAATCGGCGAGGCGGGAACCATCGCCTCTCCACCGGCCGTCGTGAACGCAACAATCGATGCGCTGTCACCTCTCGGCATCGATCACATCGACATGCCTGTTTCCCCAGAGCGAGTTTGGGCTGCGATACGCAACGCATCCGGTGCATCGGTCGAGGCCCGTGGAACTGAGGGGACCGCGGCGGGCAGCGGAGTTGGATCCGCCGACACACCTGGAGGTGAGGCATGATCCCGGCAGAGTTCGACTATGACCTCGCTGAGTCGAGCGATCATGTGCTCCAGCTCCTCGAGCAGCACGGTGATGAGGCCAAATTGTTGGCCGGAGGGCACTCACTCCTGCCGCTGATGAAGCTGCGGCTCGCAACACCCTCGGTGCTGATCGACATCGGCCGTTTGCAGGACATGAGCTACATCCGGGATGACGGAGATGTCATCGCCATTGGCGCACTCACGCGCCACGAGGAGGTCGAGGAGTCCGACGTGCTAAAGCAGCACTGCGGAATAGTCGCGCACACAGCCGGCGAAATCGGCGATCCTCAGGTGCGTCACTTCGGCACGATCGGTGGATCTCTGGCACATGGAGATCCCGCATCTGATCTTCCCACGGTGATGCTCGCGCTCGACGCTCAGATAGTGGTGCGTTCCTCGTCGGGTGAGCGCACCGTGGGTGCGAACGAGTTTTTCACCGGTCTATTCGAAACGGCACTGGGACCGACGGACTTGCTCACCGAGATCCGCGTCCCGAAGGTGACCGGTGGGTGGTCGTATCAGAAGTTCCACCATCGCGCTCAGGACTGGGCCATCGTCGGCGTCGCTGCGGTTCAAAACAATGGGAGCGCGTCCGTCGCACTAACTAACATGGGTCAGGTTCCCCTGCGGGCGACCGGAGTCGAGCAGGCCCTGACCTCGGGAAGCGACGCGGCAACCGCAGCGGAGGAGGCGGCGCAAAACACCTCGCCGCCGAGCGATCCTTTTGGAAGCGCCGAGTACCGGCGTGACCTTGCAAAGGTGCTGACCCGCAGGGCGCTACAGGAGGCCATGGGCTAGAAGTGAACCAAGCCCCAAGGAGGGGCGCGCATTGGCAAGCGGCTAAACGATTTAGCCTGCAACCGTGAGCGCCCCTCCCTTCGCGTCCGTCGAAGATCTCGAGAAGAGTCTGCGAGCTCACTCGTACCTGCCCGATCGCGGTCTCGCAGTCGCCATATATCTGGCCGTTTCGCTCGACCGGCCTCTGCTCCTCGAGGGCGAGGCTGGTGTCGGCAAGACCGAGGTTGCGAAGGTTCTTTCCGAAATGATGGGTCGCAGGCTTATCCGCCTGCAGTGCTACGAGGGCATCGACTCGAACCAGGCCCTCTACGACTGGGACTACTCCCGTCAGTTGGTCGCCATCCGCGCGGCACAGGCGGAGGGCAAACCGATCGACGATCTCTTCGGCGGAGCCTTTCTCGTCGAGCGCCCCCTCCTGGACGCGATCCGAACGGGTCCCGGAGCAGTCCTATTGATTGACGAGCTCGACCGCTCCGACGACGAGTTCGAGGCGTTTCTTCTGGAGGTGCTGAGCGAGTTTGCCGTAACGGTTCCCGAGATTGGACGTATCGCTGCAAGCCAGCCACCCGCCGTCATCATTACCTCGAACCGGACCCGCGAGCTGCACGACGCCCTCAAACGGAGATGTCTGTACCACTGGATCGACCACCCAAGCCTCGAGCGGGAGGTTGCGATCATCCGAACGCGCGCTCCGGGAGTGCGTGAGTCTCTGGCGCGCGAGGTCGCCGCCGCGGTGGAGCGTCTGAGAACGCTCGAGGTCGCAAAGCGCCCTGGTGTCGCCGAGACCATCGACTGGGCGAACGCGCTCAGCTTCCTCGGAGCGGACAAGCTCGAGAGCGAAACCGCGCTGGAGACTCTTGGTGCAGTTGTGAAGGATCACGAGGACCAGCAGGTGGTGGCCGCCCACTTGCAGGAGGTGCTCGGCGACGACCACGCGTGAGACCGAGGACCAGGCCGCTCCGTTACTCGTCGGGTTCGGACGCGAGCTACGCAAGCGCGGTCTGCCCGTCGGCACGAATCGAATTCTGACTTTCTGTCAGAGCGCAGCTGCTCTGGCACCCCTCGATCGCAAAACTCTCTACTGGGCCGGGCGATCGAGCCTTATCGCGCATCCCGACCATGTGGTCGTTTACGACCAGGTGTTCGAGAACTACTTCAGGTCCCGGTTACGCGAGCAGCTGTCGACCATGTTCTCCGGGGTCCCCCCAACTCGCCCGAAGGAAATCGAGCTTCAGGCTGAAACGTCAACCTTGAACGATGACTCGGAAGGCGATGGCGCTGCCGACGATGAGATCGAGATCATGCGACTGATCGCGTCGGGGGCCGAGGTTCTCAAGACGAAGTCGTTCGAACAGCTCACCGACGACGAGCGTCGGCGGGCGGATCGGCTCATCAGGCAACTCGCCTTCTCGCTTCCCCTTCGTCGCTCGAGGCGACTGCATCGGACGACCAGAGGGCCTCACTTCGATCTCAGACGAACGTTGCGAATGTCGCTCCGTACGCAGGGCGAGCCGTTCCAGAGAGCATGGCGGTCCCGGCTCGACGTGGCCCGTCCCCTGGTTCTGGTCTTGGACGTCTCGGGATCGATGGCTCCCTACGCGCGCGCTCTGATGCAGTTCGGCTACGCGGCCATGGCATCGGGAAAGAAGGTCGAGGTCTTCTGCTTCGGAACGCGACTCACGCGCGTCACGCGCTCCTTGCGGACTACCGATCCCGACCGGGCATTGGCCGATGTAGCCACGCGGGTGCGCGACTGGGAGGGTGGTACTCGCATCGGTGAATCGCTCAAGACTCTGACCGACCTCTACTCACAGGCGGCGGCGCTCAAAGGAGCGGTTGTGGTGCTGTGCTCGGACGGTCTCGAGCGAGGTGATCCCCTACTGCTGGCGAGTCAGATGTCGCGTCTCCATCGCATCGCCCACGAGCTGGTGTGGGTCAACCCGCTCAAGGGGACGACCGACTACGAGCCTCTGGCTCGGGGAATGGCTGCCGCGCTTCCCCACGTCGACCGCTTTCTGTCAGGCCACAACGTCAAGAGTCTGGAAGAACTGTGCGAATCGCTTACGAAAGTCACGCGGTAATCAGGCCGTATCCCAGGAACGCGACTCCGAGCGCGAGCGAGATAGTTCCCGCGTAGACCAGCGCGATGAAACCGTTGGGCTTCGTGGCCTCCTTGCCCATCGACGAGAAGAAGAAGCCCGCCGACATGAGAATCGCTGCGAACGGAACCCCGTTGCGCGCAACCTGCTCGGCCAATCCACTCATATCTGCGGCGTCCACGAACAACTGACAGACGAGAGCGAGGGTAACGAGCACCCCGGATCTCGTTGACGCAATGAACCGAGGGCGGCGCGATCGCCCGGGCACGCGGCTGCGGCCCTCGGCCGCCGACCGGGAGCCGGCGCGGGTGGGGCAACCTGAACCTTTGCAGGGTGATCGGCGGGTCGGCTGCAAGGGCGTGGAAACGCTGGGAAACCCCGGAATCGACTGTAGTGCGTAGTGCATTGCTGCGTGGGCGTGTCTGTACATGCGGAAACGGACCGAGATGGCGCGTGGTGCGCAACGCTTCGGGACGGCGCGGGGGACGGAAATGCCGGGGAAGCGCGGGAATGGGCTGTACGGCGTAGTGTCTGCGTACCTGTACATCTTCTGTACATACGAATAGCGCGCCGGCGGCGCCTGAGGCGCAACGCTTCGGGACGGCGCGGGGTGTGGAAGGCCGGGGGAGCGCAAACCGGCTGCACCCCGTGGTGTCCGCGTTGGTGTGCATCTTCGGTGCATGCGAATGGCGCTTCATCGGGGGTCGGTCACGCCGGGCGATACGTGATATCGGGCGGTCACATGGCGGGCCCCCGAGCGCCGGAGGGCCGCGCCCGTCGCCATTGGAAGCGCCATTGGTCCGAGCGACAATGGCGACGGGTGGGCGCGGGTGCTCCGGTTTGGGTCTGCGGTTTATGGCGACGTCCCGCACAGACCTCGTTCGTCGCGCGACGGTGGAGGAGGCGCCCGCCCGGCTTGGTCAGCCGGGGCCGGAGGGATGAGCCAGGCGGGGAGGCTTTCCGCGGGGCGGAAGGTCGAAGTTGTCGGCGGCGCGCGTCCTTTCTGATCCGCTTCCGCGGAGCACGGAGGGGCCGTGGCCGCCCTTGGGGGGGCGCTGGTGCTTCGGTGTCGGTCTGCGGTTTATGGTGACGTCCCGCACGACCTCGTTCGTCGCGCGATGGTGAGGAGGCGCCCGCCCGGGGGAAGGGCGGGCGCGGCCCGGCTTGGTCAGCCGGGCCGGGCGCTGGGGGCGGGCGGTGCACTGCTTCTCCTGCCGCGCCCGCCCAAGGAGGAGGGCGTTGCCATTGTCGCTCGAACCGGTGGCGCGACAATGGCAACCCGCCCGGCTTGGTCAGCCGGACCGGGCGCTGGGGGCGGGCGGTGCACTTCTTCTCCTGCCGCGCCGTCGCCATTGGAGCGCCATTGGTCCGAGCGACAATGGCGACGGGTGGGCGCGGGTATCCCGGTTTGGGTCTGCGGTTTATGGCGACGTCCCGCACGACCTCGTTCGTCGCGCGACGGTGAGGAGGCGCCCGCCCGGGGGGAAGGGCGTTGCCATTGTCGCTCGAACCGTCGTCCATCGGGCTCGAACCGATGGCCCACGATGGACGACCGCGACAATGGCGACCCGCCCGGCCTGGTCAGCCGGGCCGGGCGCTGGGGGCAGGCGCCGGCCTTGCTTCGGCGTCCGGGCTTGGCCCGGACCTCGGCGGACGATGCTCGGGGGGTTGAGGCCGCGGCTCGGGGGCCGGGGCGCGTGGTGGTTCTGGAGGGGCGTCGGGCGTCGCGCCGGGGCGGTGGGTGAACCCGGCTCGGACGAGCCGGAACCACCCACCCTACGGGCGCTGGGGGCGTACCGCACCGTTTGCGCGGGGCGCGGCGTTGGGGGTGGTGCGTGCGAGCACGCACCCTACGGCGGCCGGGGATGGCGGGGTGAACCCCGGCCTACGGCGTTGGGGCGCCGGGGATGCGGAGCATCTGGCCGGGGTAAATCTTGTCGGGGTCGGAGAGCATGGGCTTGTTGCGCCTAAAATCTCCGGGGTAGCGGGCGCCGTTGCCGAGGTGCTTCTCGGCGATCTTCCACAGGCTGTCGCCCTTGACGACGGTGTGGAACAGCGGCTCCTTCGCCGGCTCGGGCGTCTCGACGTCGTCCTCGACGGTGGCGATGCCCTCGACGTTGCCGACGGCGAGTATCGCCTTCTCCTTCTCCTCCTGGCTCACGGCCTTGCCGGTGAGCCGGACCTTGCGGCCCTGGACCTCGATCTTGAGGTTCTTGGCGGCGAGGCCGAGCGCCTCGACCTCCTTCTTGAGGGCCGCGACACTCGCGCTCGGCCGCCGCCTTGTCGGTGGTCGTCTTGCCAGGCGCGGCGCCCTTGTCGGGCTCGGCCTCGGGCTCGGGCTCGGCGGCCTCGGCGCTGCCGATGCCGAGCGACTTGCCGGCGTTCTTGACGAAGTTCCAGAGACCCACGGGGTCAACCTCCGTGCTGCGGGGTTACGGCCCGCATTAGCCACCCCGATGCCGAGGGAGCGCAACCCCGAGCCGCCGAGGCATGACCGGCGCGGCGGCGCACCGGGGACGGGCCCCTGCTGGCGGCTCACGGTGCGGGCCAGGCGGGGACACGGCGCGGCGCTGGACGGCCTTGCGCCCGGGGCGGCCGGCGGGATAGCCCGCGCGCATGGCCCGCGCGCCCCTGCTCCAGCTCGCCGGCGTCGCCCTCGCCTACGGCGGCGACGCCGGTGCTCGACGGGTCGACCTCGCCGTGCAGGAGGGCGAGCGGATCGCGCTGGTCGGCCGCAACGGCGCCGGCAAGTCGACGCTGCTGAAGGTCATGGCCGGGCTCGTGCTGCCCGACCGGGGCGAGCGGACGGTGCCCGCCGGCACGGCCGCGGCTACCTGCAGCAGGATCCCGACCTGTCCGCCTTCGCGACCCTCGGCGACTCGCCACCGCCGACCTGGCGCCTGCGAGGGCTGCGCGTCGCCGAGGCGCCGGAAGGGCTGGGGTTCGACCCGCGCGGGGCCGTCGCCGACGCAGCGGCGGGCGAGCGGCGGCGCGCCGCGCTGGCTGCGCCTGCTCGCCGCGGAGCCCGAGCTGATGCTGCTCGACGAGCCGACCAACCACCTCGACATCGCCGCCATCGCCTGGCTCGAGGCGCGGCTCGCCGAGCCGGCGCCGGCGTTCGTGCTGATCTCGCACGACCGCGCCTTCCTGCGCCGGCTGACGCGCGGCGACGCTGTGGATGGACCGCGGCGAGGTGCGCCGGCATGGACCGGGGCTTCGACGCCTCGAGGAGTGGCGCGACGAGGTCTGGGCCGAGGAGGACGAGGCGCGCCACAAGCTGGACCGCAAGATCGGGCGGAGGGGGAGCTGGGCGGTAGAGGGCATCTCGGCCCGGCGCAAGCGCAACCAGGGCCGGGTGCGGGCGCTGGCCGCGATGCGGGCGGAGCGGCGCGAGCCGGATCCGCCGCCAGGCACCGCCGGCCGTCTCGCCGCTGCGCCCAGTCGGCCGCCGCCATCGGGGCCGGCGGAGTGATCCGCCGCCACGGGGGATCGCCCAAGCGCCTCTCTCGACCGCGGCTGATGGTCCTGCGGCCTCAGCCTGCGGCGTCATGCGCGGCGACCGGGTGGCGGTGGTCGGCCCGAACGGGGCCGGCAAGACGACGCTGGTGAGCTGCTGACTCGGCGCAGCTCGCGCCCGACGCCGGCGAGGTCACGCTCGGGACCGAACCTCGAGATCGCAGTCTTCGACCAGGCCCGCGCCGCGCTCGACCCCGAGGCGACCCTGTGGGACATGCTGCCTGGGACCCCGGACGGCGTTCGGCGGTCGACCAGGTGATGGTGCGCGGCCAGCCGCGGCACGTCGTCGGCTACCTCAAGGATTTCCTGTTCACCGAGGACCAGGCCCGCGCGCCGGTCGGGAGCCTGTCGGGCGGCGAGCGGCGCGGCTGCTGCTGGCGCGGCTCTGGCGCAAGCCGGCGAACCTGCTGGTGCTGGACGAGCCGACCAACGATCTCGACCTGGAGACGCTCGACCTCCTGCAGGAGGTGCTCGCCGACTACGACGGCACGCTGATCCTGGTCAGCCACGACCGCGACTTCCTCGACCGGCTCGCGACCGCGACCGTGCTGCTGCGGGGCGACGGCAGCGCCAGCGTCTACGCCGGCGGCTGGACCGACGCGGTGGCCCAGGGGGCGAGCCTCGCCGCGCCTCCCAAGGGGCGACGCGGCCCGCCTGCCGGGCGCGCCGTAGCGCCCGGCGCCGCCGACCGCGACAGCGCGGCGTCGCCGGCGGCCTCAGCTTTACCGAGCGGCACCGGCTCGCCGCGCTGCCGGCCGAGATCGCCCGGCTCGAGGCCGAGGTCGCGCGGCTCGCCGACTTCCTCTCCGACGCCGGCGTTGTTCACCGACGCCCCGGACAGGCGCGCCGGGCTACCCAGGCCCTGGCCGAGCGCCAGGCCGCCCTCGCCGCCGCCGAGGAGGAGTGGCTTGCCCTCGAGGAGCGTGCCGGCGGTTGACAGGCGTGTCGTCGCCGATGGGACCACGTTACCGAAAGTGAAGCTCCCGCCTCGCGTGCGTACGGAAAAGAGAGCATATGAGCCGGTACGGAACGAGTGCGCCCTGCAAAAGGGCGCTCAACCGCAGTGTCAAGACCTGAATGGAGTAACCCTTATGTTCCGACGGATAGTTGCGACGGCCGGCGCCGGCGTGATCGCCGCCGCCGCCGCCCCCGCCTTCGCCGCAGGCCCCGTACCGGTCTACGAGGACCGGGTGATCATCGCCCCCGAGACGGTGATCGTGCCCTCCGCCGACTGGACCGGGCCCTATGTCGGCGCCCAGCTCGGTTGGGGATGGGCTAGCGGCGAAACTATCTCGACCTCTCCGATTTCGACCTCGATGACGTCGATGACTCGGACCTCGACGGCGACGGCCTGGTGGGCGGCTTCACCGGCGGTTATCGCTATGACTTCGGCCAGTGGGTCGTCGGCGGCGAGGTCCAGTACGACTGGGCCGGCGTCGAGTTCGACGAGCTCGACATCAACACCGACGACGTCGAGGTCGACATCGATCTCGACGAGGAGGCAGGGTCGCTGGACCCGATCTGGCGCGCTCAAGGGGCTGGCCGGCTACGACATCGGGCGGACGCTGGTCTACGGCTCGGCGGGCTGGGCGCATGCCACCGGCGAGGTCAGCGGCGACGACCCGAGCGGCGACGGCTGGGTCATCGGCGCCGGTGCCGACTACGCGCTGACCGAGAAGTCTGCGGTCGGTGGCGAATACCCGTACCACCAGTTCAGCGACTTCGGCGGCGAGGGGCAACGATCTCAACTTCTCGGCGCTTCAGGCGAAGGTGGCCTTCCGCTTCTGACACAAGGCGCCAGGACCGTCTCCGAAAAGCCCCGGTCTCGTCCGGGGCTTTTCTTCCGCATGCGGCTCATCGCTTGGGTTTGACAGCGGACCCGGCAGGTTGCATCAGCAGCACTGACACCGAGCGGTTGGCGGGTTCGGCCGGCGCCGATCCGCGGGATTGGGGGAAGCCTCCATGATCGAGCGCCTGATGATCGTCTCGTCCGCTGCCGCGCTGGCCGCGGCTCTCGCCGGGCCCGCCTCGGCGCAGATGTGCTGCGACACGGCGTTCGCGGGCCTGACCCCGGCGGCGACTGGACGGGCACCTATGTCGGCGGCCAGGTCGGCTGGGGCTGGACCAGCGGCGACGCCACCATCGAGGTCGGCGGCGACACCTTCGACACCGATGTCGAGGGCAGCGGCGGGATGTACGGCCTGACGCTCGGCTACCGCCACGACCTCGGCCAGTTCGTCGTCGGCGGCGAGGCGCAGTTCGACTGGTCGCAGACCGACTACGACGAGGTCAACGTGGGCGGCCAGGACGTCGACGAGGTGGGCGAGCTCAAGGACATGTGGCGGTTCAAGGGCATCGCCGGCTACGACGCAGGGGCGGACGCTGGTGTTCGGCTCGCTCGGCTGGGCGCGGGCGTCGATCAAGACCCCGAACGACACCTTCGACGGCCAGGGCTGGGTCATCGGCGCGGGTGCCGACTACCTGCTGACCGACCGCTTCACGCTCGGCGGCGAGCTGATGTACCAGTCGTTCAGCGACGTCGGCAACGGGACCGAGACTCCTTCGACGTCGGCGCCACCCGCCTCCAGGCCAGGGCGACCTTCCGCTTCTGACCCCCGGCCCCGGGCTAGCGTCCGGCCTGCCGGACCGCCAAGCGAGCGCAATCCGATCAACTTCGATGGCAGGAACGACCCAAGCGTCGGAATCCAACTCTTGGGCGGCTGCCCAAGCGCGGAGGGCCGCGCCCGTCGCCGTTGGAGCGCCATTGGTCCGAGCGACAATGGCGACGGGTGGGCGCTGGTGCCCGGCCGTCGGTCTGCGGTTCATGGCGACGCCCCGGACGACCTCGTTCGTCGCGCGACGGTGAGGAGGCGCCCGCCCGCGGGGAAGGGCGTTGCCAGTGTCGCTCGAGCCGTCGTCCATCGGGCTCGAACCGATGGCGCCCGATGGACGACCGCGACAATGGCAACCCGCCCGGGTTGGTCGCCGGGGCCGACGCGGGCTCCAACGTCGCGCGACGCCCCATGCGCTCGTTCGGTCCTCCGGGTCCGGAGCCTAGTCCGTGGCGGCGTCGCCCAGGGGGACGTTGTTGACGCTGAAGAGCATGCGCAGCGGCTCGCTCAGGCGGTCGGTGCCGAACGCCTCGGCGTAGATGGCGAGCGCGGTGCCGTCGGCGAAGAGGCCGTAGAGGGCGGCGACGAAGGCGCGGCGGAACCCCTCGTCGGCGTTGGGCAGCCTGACCGCGTAGGGCTCGTAGGCGCCGAAGTCCTCGACCCGGCTGGCGGCGCAGGTCGCCGTCCGCTGCATCTCGTGGACCATGATGTCGACGTCGCCGAAATAGTAGGTGAGATGGCCGCCGCAGACCTCGGCCACCCCCTCGGCGTGGCTGTCGAGCTCGACGACGCAGAGCGCGTGGTCGAGCGTGTCGCCGAGGCGGCCGGTCGAGCGGGCGAGCTCGAACGTGGCGCGGGCCGTGGTGTCCACGAC
>CAVQLH010000012.1:0-280645 GCA_963713315.1 uncultured Actinomycetes bacterium
CAGGGCCAAGGGGAGGGACCCATTTCAGGTCCCTCCCCAAAAGTCAGCTCAGTCCAGCAGATGATCCAAAGCGCGGCCCATGACGTCGGCTCGGGCGTCTGCGCCAGAGATACCCTCCAGGCCGAACCCGAGGAGCAGCGAGTCCGGCGTTGTGATGGAAGACCCCACAGGGAAGCCGGACGCGTCCGTGCGAGTCCAGTTGTTCGCGTTTGGCCCGCTGCCCGCGGGTGGGCCGGTGATCTGCCAGCCGCCAAGATCCGTCTCGAAAGACGTGGTCGTACCGTCAGGCAGAGTCACGTCGTCGACGAACACTCCGAGGTTTTGTGTCGCCCAGTCGCTGACGTACGCGATCGAGATCTCGACGGTCTCTCCAGACCACTCGGAAAGATCCACCGACCACTCCTGCCACCCGCTCGAGTTTCCGGAGGCCGCATGCCACTCGCCGCCTCCCGTGCCGGTTGGCGAGCAGGTGCCGTTGGCGTTCAACGTCTGGTAGTGGTCGAGATGCGGATGCAGCTCCCGCCATCCCTCGGGACAGCTGTCGCCGGTGTCCTGCGTCGTGTGGTTGTTCTGGTCAGGTAGCGTCGTCCAGTCAGTGCCACCCGCGGTCCGCGCCTCTACCAAAACGTGGTCCCAGGCCGGTTCGGTGTCGTAGGAGGTCCAGAAATTCAGGTCGCCGCCGGCCGCCGGAACCTGGATCTCACGGGTCAGGCGCTTGTAGGACACGTCGGCAATCTGCGAGTAGACGTAGTGATCGCCCGTGTGCGGTGAGAACGGGCCCCCCGGCTTGTCGTACCGAGACGAAGCCCAGCTCTCGAACTGCGGGAATTCATCGGGCGGAAGGATTCCGCTCGTGGCCACGAACGACGAGCTTTGGTTCTGGTTGCCCGCACTGTCGGGGCCATCGAACCCCCAAGACAACCCTTCGAACGGAATGTCGATTCCATTCACGTTGAAGTGGTCGCCCGTGTCGGGGTCGTGTCCGTCGCCGGCAACCTGCACGTACGAGCCGAAGTAGTACTCGAGGACGTCGTTCACTCCGTCGCCAGAGCCACGGAGCATCAGGCACCGACGAGGATCGAAAGTCGGGTTGGGGGTGCACGGGCCCTCGCCCTTGGGGTCATAACGCTGCGTCCCGACAAACGCGCCGCTGTACTGGAGCCCAGCCCACGGGCCCGTATACAGCACACCACCGCCCTCGTTCATGTAGGCGCGGAACTCGAGGATCTCGTCCATGGCGAGGCGGTCGGCGTTCCCTCCTCCCCAGCCAACTCTTCGCGTGACGTTGTCATCTCCCGTGTACCAGACGACGGCGTCGTAGTGGCTGAGCACGCCCATGTGATCCGGAGCCGTCCGGTTGAGCGCGTCGACATCGTAGACATCGGCGTCGTAACCCGCGGTTTCAAGAGCGTCCAGGTAGTAGTCGAGGTACTTTGGGCCGCCTGTTTGCACCGGTGATGCGCCCGTGTAGTCCTCAGCCGCGACCACAAGCACGTCGCTGTCCGTTTCGGAAATGGCCTCGTAGGTAAACGACTCGCTCCTCTTACCTCCACCTTTGAACCAGACCTCGACAGTGTCGCCCGGCTCAGTTCCCTTCACGACACCGCGCATCTCACGGTAGTACACGGAGGTTGGTGCGTAACGCTCGCCGCCCTTCCACTCCTTCGTCTTTGCGGTTTGGATCCTCTTGCCGTTTATGCGGTACTTCAGCCAAACCTTCTTGATGCTTCGCTTGGCCAGGACGGATACTGGCTGTGGATCCCCGTAGGAGTAATCGAACGCGAAGTTGGCACCGGGGATGCCGTCCTTGTAGGGGTCGTCACTCTGGATGTACAACGGCTTCGTCTCGATGCCGAGGGACGAATCCGGGTCGTCCGGATCGTCGGCCGACTTGGCGACCGATAGTGCGAACGGAATATTGCGTTCGAACTCCGCCTGCACGGCGTCCTCGTCGTCGGGAAAGACGAACCCACAGTCTTCGGTCGGACAACCGTCGCCCAGCTCTGGCGTCCAAGCCAGGGCGCCGGTTTGGGAGTGGGCGTAGTCGGTCGTTTCTCCATTGGTCACGTAGAGGACGTCGGAGCTCAATCCCGGGTGGAAGTTGTCGATCGCCGGCTCATCCAGGTTGCCTGAGAGCGCGTAGTAGATCGGGTCGTCCGCGGTTGGCGTTGCTATCTGCCAGCCGTCGGCATAGAGAAGCCACTCACCCACGGAATGATAGTTGACCTGGAAGGAAAAGCCGATCTTGTCGAGAAGCCCCTTCATTGCCTTGGTCTCCGGTTCTGAAACGGGACTCGGCCCCCGATACGTCTCGCTCGAAAGGATCGAAGAGGATCCTTCTTCGTCATATTTCCAGTGGTTCGGGAAGTTGCGGTTGAGGTCCACGCCGTCGGCGATCGTTATCTGGCCGTCGTCGTCGTTGATGCGAAGGTTCTTCCGCCAAAGCCGGTCGACATCGAACGTGTACTCGTAACCGTCGGGGTTCGCCACGAGTACGAACCACAACTCGGTCCTCTTGAGCAGCCTTCTTATCTCTTTGTTCTTGTCGTTCCAGCCATCGATGTACCAGTTCATAAGGCGTCGGTTGACCTCGGAAGCGATCCACTCGCGCGCGTGCTGCGTTGAGCTGTAGAGCACCGCCGGTCGCTTCCCGTCACGCTGCCTGTTCGCGTTCTTCGTGAGTTTCACCGCGAGCATTTCGCGGCCCTGGACCGTCGTGCCGAGCTTGACCAGCTTTGCGATGTTCGGGTTCTCCTCGGCAGCGTCGTACATCTGATCGCGGAAACCGCCAGGCTCGTCCCAGGAGCGCCATACCTCGAAGCCATCCTCGGCCTGCGCGGCCGCGAACTGCTGTAGCGTCTGCCCACCTTTGACACGCGTTAACTTTGTGTCAATGCCCTGATCGGCAAGTTTGGCGCGCTGATCCCTCGTCAGGACGAGGTCAACCTCGACCTCGGTCCCCGTACTGCGCTGACCACCGACGTCAAAGCCCTGTTCAACGAGTTGACTGAATTGCTGAGCATTCACCTTGGCCGTGTAAGCGTCGAGCCGATCCCCTTGTCCCTGTCGACGCTCGGCCGCGCCACCCGCCGGCACCATCAACGCAAAGCCTACGATCGCCGCTATCACCAATGACAGCCACCGACGCATAACCCCCCCTTTTCAACGAAACCCCTGGCAACTGGAAGAGCCTCCCACGCGGCCTCAGGTGAGGCAAACTGCTGGGCAGGAGCTACGGCATTATCCTGGTCCAGGAATCCGTCGGGAATGTGCAGGCGAAAGTCACCCGGCCGGTCCGCTCGAAGAGAGGGAGGTCGCCATGCGTAAGATCCCACCCGATGCTCCGGAAGCGGATGCTCTGGAACAAGCCCGAGAATGGTCGGACGAGGGGCCGCTCGAAACCCGTGAGATCCCAGGCGATGCCCCCGAGGCGGATGTCCTCGACCAACAGCGCCCCTCCCCTCTTGACGATGAGGACTGGGAGCGTCGATGACGTTGAGATGGGGCTGCCGAGCCGTCGTTTGCTAGATGCCGTCCGTCGCCGAAGTCGTTCTCAAGCTCGGGTCGGTCGAGCTAACTGGAGACTTGTCCGTTCCCCCAGGTGCCAAAGCAATCGTCCTGTTCGCGCACGGCAGTGGGAGCAGCAGGCGTAGTTCCAGGAATCGGGCCGTCGCCGCCACTTTGCATGAATCAGGCCTGGGGACCTTGCTGTTCGACCTCCTGAGTGAGGCGGAGGCAGCGATCGATGCACGCACAATGGAGCTGCGGTTCGACATCTCGTTGCTGTCTGACCGACTCCTTGGGGCGACTCGCTGCGTGGGGGAATCGGACAACTTGAGTGATTTGCGGATCGGATACTTCGGGGCAAGCACTGGAGCGGCCGCCGCTCTTGTCGCTGCCGCAAGAAGAACCCCGTATCGGTGCCGTGGTGTCGCGCGGTGGAAGGCCAGACCTGGCCGGGAGCGCACTGGCAGCGTGTGACCTGCCCCACGTTACTGATCGTCGGAGAGGCGTGGACGTGCCGGTGCTAGGGATGAACGAAGAGGCGATGAAGCAACTTCGATGCGAGAAGCAAATGGACATCATCACCGGCGCGTCTCACCTGTTCGAGGAGCCAGGCGCCTTGGAGCGCGTGTCGGAGCTAGCGCGTGACTGGTTCGTCGAAAAGATCTCGTAGTAAAAGGATGAGATCAATGGTGACAATCGACGATGTACGCGCACTTGCCCTCACACTTCCACGGAGCTACGAGGCACTCGTGAGGGACAGGGTGAAGTTCCGGGTCGGACGGATCGTCTACCTTGCGTTCGCCCGTGACGAGACGATGATGGGCTTCGCGTATCCAAAAGACGAGCGCGAGGCTCTGATCGCATCAGACCCAGAGAAGTTCCTCATGCCGAAGCCGGGGGACCTTCGTTACAACTGGGTAGTGGTTCGACTCGCGGCCATCGACGAGGACGAGATGAGCGAGCTCGTTAAGGACGCGTGGCGAATGGTTGTGCCAAAGTGCGTGGCCGCGGCTCACCTGGACGTATGACGAACTAGTCGCCCTTCAGCGGCCACACGACTTCGGTCTGGTACTTCGCAGGGTCCGTCTCGACGGCCGGGCTGGTGATGTACCGCTCATAGGGCAGCCCCGTCATCTCGTACCCGTTGTCGTTGAACCACTTCTCCATCGCCCTGTTCGCGAGCCCGAGCTCCTCGTAAGGACCCTCGTGGATCAGGGATGCGCACCGGCCCCCGGGAACCTCCATGGGATGCACCTCTTCGTGGGGTTTGACATCCCCATCTACGACAAAGCCGGCTTCGATCACCCAATTGTTCGGCTCCCACCCGCGATACACGCACACGGGCACATCCTGGGGTGCCAACGAACGTGATTCCAGGTATTCGGACAGCTCAGCCCAAGCCTCATTCAGGTCCTTGCCGATCGTGTCCGGAGTCGTGTCCTTTCGAATGGCCGCCAGTTGAAAACCCGGCCTCTCTTTGATCGTCACCTCGTAGTTCATGACTCCTCCTTTGGTGATGAGTCGCTCGACGTGGTCGAGCAGCTTGCTCTCACGTTCAACTCTCTCTTCGAGACGCAGCCGGTGTCTCTTCAGGACATCTGCTCCCCCAGAAGGCAGTTCGTTCAGGACCTCGCCACTCTCACTCAGAGGCATGTCGACCGAACGAAGGAGTGCGATGACAAGAGCGTCAGCGACTTGCTCCTGCGCATAACGCCGATAACCCGTTGACTCATCGACCTCAGCCGGCTTGAGGAGACCGAGCTCGTCATAGTTTCTTAGGCTCTTCACGCTGAGCCTGGAGACCTTCGAGAGCTCACCAATCGTCATCAGGCGGTCCATCGCTCCTCCCTTCTGAGAATCAGGTGAACCCTCCCACAATGGGAGAGTCAAGCGGAGTCTGAGATTCGGCAAGAGGTGGTTTCAGCCGAGTGCTGCGAGATTCCAAGCAAGAGCATGGCGATCAAGATGACCACGAGAGCGGCGAGCTGCATTGACCGCACTTACGAACCGATGCCGACAGGGATCGCAGCCAAGGCGAGCAGGGCGCCGCAGAGACGGAAGATCTTTGGCTCGATGCCCAATACACGTGGCGGAAGCAGAGGTCCCCCAGCAGGAAAAGCGCGACACCCTCCGCCGAGCGCGAGTGCGAAAGGTGTCGAAAGAGAATGGCGATGCGTCGGCGATGGCTTCCTCAAGGGCGGCGGCGATGAATCACGATTCCGAGCAGCATCGGTATGTACGAATAGAAAAAGCCGTTGATCGCGATTCGGAATCGACCCTCTCGCGTCCACCGATGACATTGCAATAACGGCGGCTTCCTCATCCCCGACGAAGTACGTCCACCACAGAGCCGAGCTCAATGCCAACCCAGGAGCAGTGCGATGACGACCGAAACGTCTAGCTCGAGGTGCGAAGCTCCGATTCCCACGGCGACGATCGACTCGCCCAGTGCCACGATCATGATCAGTCCGTGGCGCTCGACGAAGTGGTCGGAGCGAATGTCGAAGCCGGGCGCAACCCGCGCCGCGATGAATGGCGTAATGAACTGGATCACGATCGCGACCACCCAGGCCACGTAGACCGCCGGACCCTCGAGCAGGGCTGCACCAAGCACGAAGCCGGCCGAGACCAGGTTGAACGGTGCGAAGCGCACCAGCACGCTCCAGCCGACCTCATCTCCATAAAGGGCGGCGTGCACGATGATGACGCCAAGGTAGCCGAGCCCAAAGGCCAATCCACTGTCCCCGAAAGCCTCCGGCGCGGCCAGAGCACATATGAAAAACCCTGCCATCCCGCCAATGAGGAGCAGGCGCCGGAGCGTCAGGTTCGGGTGTAACACGGTTCGTGAGCCAGACGTACCCGCCGTACATCCAGTAAAGGACAGAGAAGACAAGAACCGTGCGGGCCGCACCCTCGAACGTCGGATCGTGTCTCAGCAGGCTTGCCAATTGGGTCAGCGTGAAAACGAACACCAGGTCGAAGAAGAGCTCGAGTGTCGAGACCTTCTGTTGCTGGTTCTCCTGCAAGTGCGCTCCACCTTTGTGCGTCGATCCGCCGCACCATCGTCGCATTCCCAGGTTTGGTTGCGCGCGGTACCACTCGGTTGGAGCTTCCTCGCAAACTCAGAGGCTCGCCCAGAGGTACTGCACCGCATAGGAGCGCCACGGGCGCCAGCGTTCGGCGAGCGCCTCGGCCGACCTCGGATCGCCCGGTTGCCCGAGCCTCTCGAGGGCCCGCCTTACTCCCAGATCGGTGGCCAGGAACACGTCGGGGTCACCCAGTGCCCGCATCGCCACGTACGACGCCGTCCACGGCCCAACCCCCCGTAACTCCTGCAACTTCGCCGCGACCTCTAGCGCGATCCGCCCCACTGTCGAGCACAAGTTCGTTCGCCTCGACGGATTTCGCAAGCTCGCGCAAGGTCTCCTGACGGCTTCCTGGAATTCCCAACGCCCCAAGATCCGCATCGACGAGCGCAGCAGGCTCTGGGAACACGTGCGTCAGGTCGCCGTCTGCCGACGTCAACGGTTTGCCGAAGCTACGAACAAGTCGACCTGCAATCGTGCGGGCGCCGGCAACGGAGACCTGCTGGCCGAGAACCGCTCGCACAGCAAGCTCGAAGCCATCAACACTTCCGGGGAGACGCCGGCCAGGATGCGCCCGCACGATGGAACCAATAAGACGATCGTTGCCAAAGTGACTCATCGATTGCGACAGGGTCGGCATCGAGATCAAAAAGTTGCCTGCAACGACGCACTGCCGGGCCAAGGTCACGGATGTCACCTAAGTCGAAACGTGCATCGAACGTGGTCGTTGCCGGCCGCTAGATCAACGATCGCATCTGACGTCGGTAACCTCAGAGTTCTCCTGTAAAGGGTGCCGTCGAAGGATTCGACCCCTGAGATTCCACGGGCTCCCAAGGAAAGCCAGCAGTCCCTGGTCGTCGAACGGAGCACGATAGGGCAACCGGATCGACATCGTCCCTGGTATGGGCAACTCCTGGTTTCTGTTGCTGGCCCTAAGTCTGGTGGGAGTTGTGGCAAAGACCTTTCTTATCGTGTCATTGAACTGACGAACACTCGAGAAACCGGCTCCGAAAGCCACCTCTGTGAAAGAAAGAGTCGTGGTCTCGATGAGTACGCGAGCTGTTTGGGCCCGTTGAGCTCGCGCAAGTGCCTGCGGGGCTGCTCCCACCTCGGCGACAAGTTGCCGTTGTAGATGACGGGCGCTGACATGCAGACGTCGAGCAAGAGCGTCGACTCCCTCTCGGTCGACGATTCCGTCTGCTATCAGGCGCATTGCCCGTCCGACGAGGTCGGCCCTGACGTCCCATTCCGGTGATCCGGGAGAAGCGTCCGGCCGGCACCTCTTGCAGGCGCGAAAACCGGCGGCTTGCGCGGCCGCGGCCGTCGGGAAAAACCTGACGTTCGCGCGCTTGACCTGGCGGGCCGGACAGCTCGGTCTGCAGTAGATCCCAGTCGACGTTACGCCCGCGAAGAAGCTCCCATCGAAGCGGGCGTCGCGACTCCTGAGGGCCTTGTAGCAATGGTCGAAGTCGAGCTGCATAGGCTCATCCTTACAGCGGGAGTGGCCGGCGACTAGCGGTTATCAGACAAAGCAGTGACTGACCCCACCTCGGTGTCAGCGTGGAGAGGACGACAAACAACGTCGCTGCTCCTCCGACTTAGCGTGTCCACGATCGAAGTGTCGAACTGACGGATTTCTCCTCGTAGTCGAGATGCTCGAGAAGGTGCTCGGACAGGATCTCCAACGCTGCTACCAATCGCTGCCTCGAACTCGGCGTTTCATCCCACTGCAACTCGCCGATGCTCTCTGCGATCTCGTCCAAGTGGACAGCTATCGCCCGGTGATCCGCTTCAAGCTTTTCGATCACCGGCGCGAGTTTAGGATTCGACTCCAGAAGGGCAGGAAACAGAGCTTGGTCCTCAAGTGAGTGATGACCGTGCACGAAACGGCAGTAGTGCATGCAGTTCATGCGCAGCTTCCAGAGCGGCCCTTTGGTCTGCAGAGACTCGATCTCCGCACTCAGATCTTCCGGCGGTGCCCCATCCAGAGCATTGGCCGCGAGACGCTGAACCGCGACGAGGTCTCGACGAATCATGTCGTGGACCCAAAGCAATTCCTGAACGAATGACTCCCCCGGCTTCTGCTCGTTACCAGGATTCGTCATGAGCGCCTCCCTTGGTTCCTATTCTGCACCTGCTGGGCAACCAAGCACAGGAGTCTTTCCTCATCATTCCCCTGACTCAATCGACGCTTCGACTCAAACAGCGCAAATACCGCGCGCTTAGAGGATGAGTAAGGAAACCAAGCAAGTTGCTCGACTTAGTAGGTGAGCGAGCCGACGAGCGCTTTCTTTTCCTCAGCCGAGCGCCAGTTCATCGCCCACTCGGTCAGGTCATCGGGCGGAAGCGGCCGGCTCTCAGCAGATATCCCTGTGCGATGTCACATCCGAGGCGCTCGAGCTCATCGAACATCTCTACGGTTTCGGCTCCTTCGGCTACCACCGTGAGCCAAGGTTCCTGCCCAGGTCAACCGTCGAGCGAACGATGACTGCATCGTTGTCTTCACTTGTCATCGCCATTACGAAAGACTTGTCGATCTTGATTTCCGAAACGGGAGGCGCTTCAAATAGGACAGCGACGAGTAACCGGTGCCGAAGTCGTCGATAGCAAGCCCGATCCCTAGGTCACTCAGGCGATCGACCACGTCGGCAGCCCGGATCGGATCTGCCATGATGCTGCTCTCCGTGATCTCGAGAACCAGACGAGCCGGTTCGACGGAGAACTCGCGTAGCAGAGCCGCAACATTTTCTGGCAGGTGCAGGTCGAGAAGACTTCGAACCGAGAAATTGACCGAGACATCGAGATCCAATCCCTTTTCTTCCCACTGGCGGCACTGGTGAAGTGCAGAGCGAAGTACCAACGTGGTCAGAGGTTGAATTAGGCCCGTCTGTTCCGCAAGAGGGATGAACTCGTCGGGAGGCATGAACCCTCGCTCGGGATGAATCCATCGAACGAGCGCCTCGACACCGACAACACGTCTCGTTCGTATATCGACCTTGGGCTGGTAGTGAACAACCCAGATCCACGCGCTCGATGGCCTGGCGAAGCTCGGAGGCGAGGGCGAGGCGCGCTGGGCTGTAGCCATCGCGATCGGTGGAGTAGACCTCGAAACCCGAGTGCGATTCCTTCGCAACGTACATGGCCACGTCGGCTCGCTGAATCAGTTTGTTGGCGTTGTCTCCATGCAACCGATGAACTGCTATCCCGATACTCGCGTTGACATTGATCTCGACGTTCGCGAGCTCGAAGGATTCCTGAAGAGCGACCAGGACATGTTGCGCAATAGCGGCAGCATCCTCAACCAAGTCGATGCTTGGAAGCAGAATTGCGAATTCATCCCCGCTGAAACGCGCCACGGTCACGTCGGAGTCGAGGACCTTCCGTAGACGCCAGGCAACCTCCTTGAGGAGCAGGTCTCCGTTGTGGTGCCCGAGTGTGTCGTTGACCTCCTTGAAACGGTCGAGGTCCGCAAGAAGGATCGCCAGCAAACCGTGCTGTTCAAGGCTCGCCAGTCGATGCTCCACGCGATCGCGGAACAGGGTCCGGTTCGGTAGCCCTGTAAGAGAATCGTGAAGTGCCTGGTACTCCTTCTCGGCCGCTTCCTCTCTTAGACGGTCCATCAGGCGACCGTTCGCGAGTAAGACACTCGCATGGTTCGCCAGTGTCTCGAACAAGGGAAGGTCATCGGTTCGGAACGTCTCTCCTACTCGATTGCCCACCAACAACGTTCCGATCACACCATCTTCTCCACGCAGTGGTGCGATCATGGCGTCCTGGAGGCCCCGCGCCGAGAGTTGTTCGGCAAGTCTCGGCTCTCGAACGGGTCGGTCGATCAGTTGAGCGCGGTCCTGAGCGACGACGTGCAGCCACATGTCTTCCGTAGCTTCGAGGACGTTGGACTTGAGGATATGCAACTCGCCTTCCGCATCGAGAGTGACCCTGACGTGTGCTTCATGCTCCATCGATGCGAACAGCAGGAACTCGGCGACCTCCGACCGGAACATGTTCTTCACCTGCTCGAGCAGGTCACGCGTTGCAGGCTCGGAGTCAACCGAGTGATGGAGATGACGAGTCGATTCGTAGAGAGTCTCCAGGCTTTCGCTTTTCCGCCGTTGCCAGACGAACGTTCTGTAGGCAAAGAACACCACGACGGTCGGCACCAGGAACAGAGTCGCCGCCTTCGGGTCGAACCACAGAATCGTTGTAGCCATCAGGGCGAGCGACGTGTTCGTCACCGACACCAGAACCCCAAAGCCAAGGCTTCGTCGCAAGCTCCCCTCGGGAAGTTCTCCGGTTGCAAGAAACATCGCGGCCACGACCATCACGGCTTCGAGCACCGAGAAGGCAAGAGCGGCTAGAAATGCTGCAACCATGTTGCGAAGGATGCTGGGGCCGGAGGTATCCGCCAGCGAGAAGAACACGAGCAAGGCAACACCCATGCTGAAGGTGGCGTTGGCGAAGTTGAAAGCGTTCTTAACGAACTCGCGACGTTGGAACAAAGAGACGGACAGGTTAACCAGCTGCGCGAGCGCAATCGCTCCGGGCGGAGCAAAGAAGAACCCGGCGATCAGCGGGATCTCGAACAATGAGTAGCTGTGAGTAGTGTGGCGTCGAAACTTGAGATGCACGAGGTTCTTCTCGGCCACGAAAAACCCGACAGCGAGCACCCACCATGGAATGAGGAGGCGCGGGTCCGTGCTCGAGAATCGAGAAGGGGCCGAGATAGATGAACAGTGCCCCCGTTAGGAGCAACGCATTCAGGTACCAGACAAGCATTGGGCCGGTGCGGGGAATCCACACCGGCCAGGCGGAGGCGGTCTCAATCTTGGATTCGTCGTGCCGGTCGTTCAAGGACTTCCCCACGAGGCACTCGACCAGGTATCGCCGGTCCACCGGCTACCGGTCCACCGGCTACCGATCCATCGGCTACCGGTCCACGATTCATCGGTCCAGCGACTACCTGCCCAGTCTTTCCGATCCCAGCCAACTGTCGTCCAGACAAGTCCGAGGACCGGGTCGGTGATAAAGCGAGTTCCTGAGAGAAGACTGCCGTTGAACACACCTAGAAGGCTGTTTCCCAGGTTCGTGAGAGTGCTGGCGAGCCATGGTTGTCCGAAGATGTCTGTCTGGTTGGCCAGGGGCTGCCCGGAGGACAACACTCTGTGCGATCCGCGCGCTCCGAGCAGGCTTCCGAGACCCGTTCCCGGCAGGTGCAGTTGACCGGAGAGGAAAAACGATGAGTAGCGCATGGCGGACGGCAGATTGATCAGCCCGTGACCTTGCGCATTCGAGGTCGCACCCGATAGGCGCGTGGCGCTCTTAGTCAGTGCTTTCTTGACCTGGTCGGGCTTCAGGCTTGGCCGATGATCCAGCAGCAGGGCCACGGCTCCCGACGTCAATGCGGTCGCCTGCGATGTCCCACTGCCCTTGAAGTAACGGTCGCCGATTCGGCCCTCGGGATGCTGCTGGTCGATGTACGACTGTCGGTTTCTGTAACTCACGATCGAAGTGCCAGGCGCGACGACGTCCGGCCTCCGGAGAAGGTTTCCGGTAGTGGACCAACTCGGGACGACATCATCCGAGACAGATGGCGTGCCCTGTGTGTCGCTTGCGCCGACCGCGATCACGAAGGGGTGAAGGCCGGGTTATTGAGACTCAGATCGCCGAACCCGGTGTTCCCGGCGGCTGCAACAACGACGATTCCTTTCTTCCATGCACGCTCGACTGCGAAGGAGAGTGGGTCCAGCAGATAGGTCTGAGTGCCGTCGGTTCCGAAGGAGAGGCTGAGTACTCGAATGTTCATTCCAGCGTCGTTTCGGTGAGCGATGACCCAGACGATGGCCGCGATGACCTGGGTAACGTCGGTAAGACCCTTGGCGTCGGCCACCTTCAGGCTGATAAGACGAGCGTCGGGTGCAACGCCAAAGTAATTGTGGTTGTTCAAAATGGTAGGCGGCGCCTGCGGGCCCCTCGCGTCCGGCGATGAGACCGGCCATGTGCGTCCCATGCCCGTAGGTGTCGAGATACCTGAGGTTCTCTGCTTGGGATTCCCACGAGAAATCAGGGCCGTGAACGATCTTGCCGGGGCCCGGAGACCTTGGACGGGAGCCACGCCTGAGTCGATGAGAGCAACATCGACCCCACTGCCGGTATAGCCCTGCTCCCAGAGAGAGCGGGCACCGATCGCACGCGTAAAGTCATAGCTCGTTCCCTTACCCGTTCCCGGGTCAACCGAGCTGTGGCTCATCAGCGTGACTCGGCCGTTGGGAGTAACTGCTCGCACGAATGGGGTTTCACTCAGCGAGTCGATGGTGCTCAACCGAACGCGCGCGGTGAACCCGTGATGACGTTGAGGGGGCGGCCGACCTTCCCGCCGGACGAGCGGACCATATCTTCCGCCGCCGCTCGTTCGCCTGGGATGGCCTGGACGACAACTATGACGTAGTTGTCCCTGCCATCTTTGGCGTGGGCGCCGGCGCCACCCACCAACGTGAACAGCAGGGCGCCGAGGGCAGCGGCGATGACCGTCCGCCTGATGTCTAGTAAAGCTCGCGTCCCATATTGATGCATTTGTCCTCCGTGGCTTGCTCAGGCAACGTTTGGTCACCGAGAAATCCGTTCTCAAAGGACATCGGCCTCCTGTAACTTTTTCCCAATAGGCTAGTGGGCCTATTTTCTTTACGGGGGTGGGATAGGTGGACTGGTCCGTTTCGCCAGCGGCCTAGTCAATTGGGCGGCGAAAGAGACGACCCCGCGACACATAAAAAGAGGGGACGGCCCGCCGGCCGCCCCCTCAGATCGTGCTTCTGCGCAGTAGAACTACCTGCTGACGTTCCTAGTTGGAGATTGCGCCCTCAAACAGTCGGTCGTGTTGACGCCGTCGTCAACGACCACTCTGCGAGCTACAGCGTAGTAACTGCCCCCGCCTCCAACGGTGTGGGGTACTCGATACGCACCGCTGGCATTTGTCGTCGTTGCGCCGACATTGCGGCGGCCGCCATTCGCGAATTGCTTGAAGACGGTGACCGCGACGACCGGCCACACATGTGTTCTCGGACGATTGGACCGTCCCCGAGAAGCGATGCGGCGATCGTTACTGTGACTCAGAGTCACGGTGGACGTGGCGACCACATCCTGCGCTGATGGTCTGCATCTGAGTCTGTGGATTCAGGAACGGAAACTCGACCGCCGTGTTCGCGCTCGGGTCATTGAGGCCGAAGACGTTCAGACCCTTAGTGATCTCGCTCTCGTACATGAAGCCGTTGTACCAGTAGGTCGACCACGCGCCACCAAGTGTCAGGGTGGCTGCCAGCGGAGGCGGGTCGGCAAACGCGAGCACCGACGGGTTCGCCGGGTCGGTCCAGTCAGTAACCCACGTTCCGGCCTGGTAGTTACCCGACACAAGCAGGTCACTTCCATCCGTCGTCGGGATGAAGTTGATGTTGTGCAAGGTGCAGTTCTCGTTAAAGGCCTGAGCGTGCGGCATCGTCCATTTGCCGATGTTCTGTGCAGTATCCGTGTCGTACATCCAGAACGTACGGTTTCTGTCCGGATCTTGGTCCTCACACTCGGCTTGAGTTCCACCGCCCGGCTCGTGGCCAAAGACAAAGCGCCCTCCATCCCACGTGAAGGTGGTGGTGTGACCGATCGTCACACCATTTACGGCGACGCTGTCAATGTGCTGCGGGTTTGTGATCGAGCCATTACCCGAGGAGTCCGGGTCCATCCGGAAGACAGTGAAACCGTTGCCTCCGGCACAGACTCCGCGCTTGTCATCGCCGAGGAACACCGCGATGTCGTGGCACGAACGTCCGAGGTTCTCGAACCGCATGAAGTCCGACTCGAGAATGTCATCCGGGAAGATCTCGATGATCTCGGTTCCCGGACAGTTGGCGCTCGAGGCGCCGTTATAGACGAACAGCCTGCCGGTGTCCTCGTCCGGAACGAGCGTGGCGGTATGCGACCCGCAGCCGTTACGACCAAAATCGGCCTGCATACGGGCTTGGCTGAGGTCGATCTGGTGGACCATCTCGGGGTTGTTGGGGTTGCTGACATCGAAGATGTGAAGCCCTTCGAAACCGAGCGGCACCGGGCGGGGAATGACCTGTCCTGGCGGACCTGCCGGGTCATCCATCTCGCCGCAGGTCGCGCCTGCTGGTGCTCCGGAGTCCCACGTGCGGATGAGCAGGTCCCCCCAAACCATTACGTCGCCTTGACCGCCGGTGCACTTGTCGTAGCGAAGGATCTGCTCTGGGTTGGCCGGGTCGGTGAGGTCAATGATCCTGAACCCGTTAAAGTTGCCCTGATAGGCGGTGTCTCCCCAAAACGCCAGGTCCGAGCTGATGTTGTCAAATGGCCCAGGACCACTGGGGAAGGCACTATGACCAAGGGGTACGATGGGTCCAAAGATGTCGCGGTTATCGTGATCTGCCAAACCTGCAGATGGGAACGCCAAAGCGGCCATCGTTAGCAGGGATATGCAGAGCACCAACCATCTGGTGCGGTGTTTCAAAGGCTCCTCCTAGGCTCGATGGGGACTTACCACTGCCTCATCAGACCGGAGATGCCCGTTCCCCCCAGAATAAGCAGTTGCTTTCCCCCCTCTTGGATAACTGAATGTTCTTTTCCCTAAGGTTTCTTGTCAAGGGAATAAAACGAAACAACTCGACAAGGGGAGCCAAGCAATCCAAGTCCCAGAGGTTGCCGGCAATTAACGGAACGATGAACCTCGATGAACTCAGTCTGGGAACGCTCTTGGCCTGCATGGCTGCGGTGGTAGGAATTGGAAATGCCTCCTTGAACTCCTCACCTCCGACCTGGACCGACTCTTTCATCGTGAATATGACGAACAGGAGAAACAATTCACCTATCCCGGGGTTCCGCTGGAGGATGATGCGGTGGTTATGGCACACAACCACAGGGCTCGATGATCGCAGCCGATCCCGAACGTCGCCGCAGGGTACTCGAGATATGTCGAGCGCTTCCCGAAGTCGCGGTTGAGGACCAACAGCACATCACCTTTCGTGTGCGGGGGAAAACGTTCGCCTACTATCTGGACGACCACCACGGCGACGGACGAGTGGCGCTCAACTGCAAAGTGGCACCACACGAGAACCAAGAACTGGTCGTTGCCGAGCCCAAACGATTCTTCATCCCGGCCTACGTTGGCCCGCGCGGATGGGTGGGCCTCTATCTCGATCTTCCAGAGGTTGACTGGGACGAGGTTTCGGAACTTGTCCGGGACAGCTACCGTCTGATCGCACCCAAGCGCCTTGGAAGAACGATCGATTGATCCATAGCTCACTATCTTTGCCAAAGGGGATCCCATGAATCGCGACGACGCCCTCGAGTTCGTTAGTAAGAACCACAGAACCGTGTTGGTAACTCGTAAGGCCAACGACGGTCTGCAGACATCGCCGGTCACCGTCGGAATCGATGGTGATGGTTACGTCGTCATCAGCAGTAGAGAGACCGCTTTCAAAGTTCGCAACCTGCGGCGCGACCCGAGGGCCACGCTTTGCGTTTTCTCCGACACTTTCTATGGCAAGTGGATACAGATCGACGGCGCGGCCGATTTGATTTCAATGCCGGATGCGATGGAGAGGTTGGTCGACTACTACCGACGGATATCTGGTGAGCACCCCGACTGGGATGAGTACCGGTCAGCAATGCAAGAGCAGAAGCGGCTGATAATCCGAATCTCGATCGACAAGGTCGGCCCAACAAGAGAGGGTTAATTGAAGTGATAGTCCCTGGCTCAACTAGTCCGGCGGAATGTTCTGGTTGAGCCGGAAGAAGTTGTCGGGATCGTACTCTTTCTTTAGTTTCTTCAATCGCTCGTATTTCTCGGTCCCGTACGCTTGGCGAATTCGATCCTCGCCCTCGTCCATGAGGAAGTTCACGTAGACGCTGGAGTGATGTGGCTCGAGAGCCTCATAGAGCCCGCGCACCCACGCCCTCTCGTCCTCGAAACCCTCTGCATCCTTGGTGATGCCGTTGGGGTTCAGCGTGTGGCCTCTCTTTCGGCCACTGAAGGCGGTCGCGTTCTCATCAACGCGCGCCACCTGGCCCCCGAGATGAAAAATCGGCATGCTGCTCATTGGGGACTGAATTCGCCCGCTGTAGTCGGTGACGACGTCGATGACCTCGTCGCTGAGGCGATCCACGTCGCAGGGTTTGAAGTAGTACCACAAGCCGCGCGGGTAGGAGGCATCGAACATGGACTGATGCGCGACGTACGGCTTGGGAGCGCACAAGTCGAGAAGAGGTGTCCCGAACTTCCTGAGCGGAGCAACCACTCGCTCCCCATCGTCAATAGAGCCCGCATAACAGCACGTGATGATGGTTACGCGCTTGCCGTGAAGCTCCTGGGGGATGGCCGGGAGAGGCGGCGCTTTCCGGTTGACGATGATCGTGGTTAGTTCGTCCGGCACATCCTCGATCCAGTCCCTGTAGAACCGGAGAACCTCCGGGGCATTCTCGATCGGCCACATGATGGGACCTGCCAGCACAGTCGGCCCCACGGGGTTCAGGCGGAACTCGAAGTTGGTCACGATGCCGAAGTTGCCTCCCCCTCCCCGCACACCCCAGAAGAGATCGGCGTTCTCGTCCGCGCTCGCTTTGACGAATTCGCCTTCGGCGGTCACGAGATCTACAGAAAGAAGTTGATCGATCGTCAGTCCGTACTTCCTCATCAGCCATCCGATGCCGCCACCGAGCGTCAGTCCGGCAAGCCCAGTGGTCGTGACGATTCCAGCCGGAACCGCCATCCCGAAGGCCTGGGTTTCGCGGTCGAGCTCGCCCAGCGCCACACCTGCCTGAGCCCTGGCCGTCCCTTCCTGGGGATCGACGCGAATGCCCTTCATCAGCCCGAGGTCGATGACGATTCCGCCGTCGCAAATCGACTGACCTGGGAAGCTGTGGCCGCCAGATCGAATCGCAGCTGGGAGTCCCGTTGAGCGTGCGTACCGCACAGCCGCAACCACATCGGCAACGCCGGTGCACCGAGCAATCAGGGCGGGATGCCTGTCGATCGACCCATTCCAGATCCCACGCGCGTATTCGTAAGTGGCATCGTCGGGAAGGATGATTTGACCCGCAAAGGTTGATTGGAACTCGTTAAGATCCGCCTTGTCCAGGCTGGAGTCGACCGCCAATGCCAATGTCCTGCCCCTTCCCTTTCGTCCAGTGTTTGACATATTGGCATCGCATCGCGCGCTCTGCCAAGTCCCGCAAACCTTGCGTTTCGCCCAATTCGGATTGGCGAGTGCTAGGTCTGCAGGAACACCCTCGGAACACACGACGAGCGATAACCGTGCGCTTTCTCCGCGTGGGTCAACCTCGTGAGTTAGCTCGTAGAGAGCTCCCACGGCGAGTCGGGGCGGCCCGCGTCGAGTGCTCCGCCAGGAATGCACTCATCCGAACGGTAGGAGGGCGGCATCCAGGGATAGATATCGCGCCAGTAGGCGATGGCAAGCCCCTCAGCGGCCTGAGGTTCTGCGCCGAGAAGCGCAGCCATACCGGCATCGAACTGCATCGCCTTGCATTCTGTCTGTGCTTCGTCTCTCACACCCGTCACGTGGATCGTTTCGTGGGTAAGGACATGCACCGCGATGATCTGGTCGCGCGTCGGATTCTGCTTGTCAGATCTCAGATAGTCCGACAGGTCTCCACATTGCTGACGCTTGATGAGGGTCCAGGCTTCAGGCTTGCCGTCTGCTCCAAAGATCACGTAGCCGACGTCGTTGCCGATGTCGACGAAGGCTCCTCCGAAGCTCTGGCAACGAACCTCGACCTGTGCTCCGACCAGGCTCGAAGCCGCAGTCTCGAGTCGGTGTTCGAGACGAACCCGAAGCACAAGGGGGACGAGCGACGCGCAGCCGACGGTTACCAGAAGAACAACAGTGATGTAGGGAAATGGCCGAGAGCGGCCGAGCACATCAGTTCGTGCCGACATCCAACGGATGACGACGCCACCCGCAGTGACCAGCAACCCGACCCCGATCCAGGCAAGCACTTCAATTTCTCTCTGAGGAGTTCATCCTTGGGAGCATCGGCACCGGCGCGCTCACTCATGAGAATTGGTGTTTATGGAGTGGTAGCTCGCCGGAGATAGCCAAGCATTCCTCCGGCAAGCAGAATCTCTCTTTCGCGCTGCAGCAGCGCAATCTCCAGTTGTATGGCCGAACCCGAGTCGGTCAGGCAGGTCACGATCTCGGCCCCGCCTGCCAGCGCATCCCTCAGGCGCTCGATTCGCCACTCGTCCCCCACCGCTACGCCAGTGTGATCACCTTCGTTGGCAAACAGCAACGGCAGGATCCCCTGTGCGATCAGATTCTGTTTGTGGATGCGGGCGAAGCTCTTGGCAACGATCGTCCGAATCCCAAGGTAAGACGCCGACAGCGCCGCCTGCTCGCGTGATGAACCCTGGCCGTAGTTGTGACCTGCCACGATGATTCCGGCCCCCCATTCGAGCGCGCGGCGATGGAACTCGGCATCCGTGCGCCGGAACATGAACTCCGCGCAAGCTGGGATGTTCGACCAGAGTGCAATCCCCAGCGCCCCATCAGGGGCCATGTCGCCCGTTGACACGTCGTCACCGAGCACGATGAGCACTCGCTCTCGCACATCGGGGGCCACCGGCTGAGGTGTTGGGGGCTCGACGATGTTCGGCCCCCTGTCAATGGAGACTTTGGCGGCTTCGCCAGCCTGCGCCGGCTCGATTATGTGACGGTCGACCACCTCGGGACTGTAGAGAGGCGGGGCAACTGAGGGCAAGGCGCCCAGACGACGAGGGTCCGTGATGACTCCGCGCAGCGCGGTCGCCGCCGCGACCGAAGGAGAGCAGAGATAAACGGCATCGTCTTCCGTTCCACTTCGGCCTGGAAAGTTGCGGTTGAAGGTGCGCACCGAAGGGACTCCCGCCGACGGAGCCTGGCCCACACCGATGCACGGGCCACAGACGGCCTCGAGCACGCGCGCGCCGGCCCCCACGAGATCTCGATAGACATCCGAGCGCGCTGCGGCATCGAGGATCTGCCGTGATCCAGGGCTGACAGTCAGATCGACGTCGGAATGCACGCGCGTCCCCCGGAGAACGCCCGCGACGCGCGCTAGGTCCTCATACGAAGAGTTGACGGACGAACCCACGCACACCTGACCGACAGAAGTGCCTTCGATCTCGGCGACGGGGACAACGTTGCCTGGTGAATGTGGTTTCGCGATAAGCGGTTCCAACGAAGACATGTCGATCACCTCGACCTCGTCGTAGGCTGCGCCGGAATCCGCCGACAACTCAACGAAGTCATTCTCACGCTCCTGAGCCGACAACCACTCGAGCGTTCGGTCGTCACTGGGGAACAAACCGGTTGTGGCCCCCGTTTCGAGGACCATGTTGCAAATGGTCGCCCGTTCCATTACCGACAAAGTCGAAACGCCTTCGCCATGGAACTCGAACACTTTGTCGCTGCCTCCTCTCGTTCCATGGCGTCTCAGCAACTCCAGGACAACATCCTTTGCTTCGACCCAGTCGGGCAACGCTCCGCGCAACTCAACCGCCACCACCGACGGGCACGGGATCCAGAAACCGATGCCGGCAAGCGCCACCGCAACATCAAGTCCTCCCGCACCGATCGCAAACATGCCTGCGGCACCCGACGTCGTCGTGTGGGAGTCCGCTCCGAGAAGGATCTCGCCAGGACGAGCGAATCGCTCGAGGTGAATGCTGTGCGAGATTCCGTTGCCCGGTTTCGAACACTTGATCCCGTAGCGCGACGAGAACGACCTGAGAAAACGGTGCTCGTCGGCGTTCAGCTGGTCCACCTGCAGCACGTTGTGATCGACGTACATGACGGCGAGCGGAACCCTTACACGCTCGACGCCAAGTGACTCGAACTGCATGTACGTCATTGAACCCGTGGCGTCTTCGATGAGAACCTGATCCGGCTTGAGGTGAATCTCCTCACCAGGTCTGAGCTCACCGTCCACCAGGCCCCTGGACAGAAGCCGGTGCGTCAAGTTCACGGTGCTTCCGGCTCTGCGTTCCTCGAGGCTCTGGCATCCACCTCTTTGTAGAGTCGTAGCCCGATTGGATGCTCCATCTCCTCGGCGAGGTGCCCAATGAGCCCTGCCGTCCTAGCGAGCAGCGCAAAGCCCCGCGTCAGCGGCGGTGGAAACCCAAGATCGGCGAGCACTGCGCCCGCCGCGCCGGCCCCGTTTATAGGGAGGGCCTTGCCGGTCGCCGTGTAGTTGAGCCTCTGCCACGAATCTGAGCAGTCGCAGGTTTGGCCCGACCAGCCCTACTTCGCCTGCGAGCTCGTAAAAACGCGGCGTTCGAGGATCGGTCTCTCGATGCACGGGATGGCCGAGACCGGGAATCCGCAAACCGGCATCCAGAGCTCTTCGAACCGCGTCCGTGGCAGCGGACTCTAGCGCCGCGTCATCCGGCAGTTCATCGTCCGGGAAGCTCTCGAGGATCTCGTTCAGGAACCGGGCGGTGTCCTCGACGGGACCGAGAAACACACTTCCGCCTCCGAGCAATCCAGCGGCGACTGCTCCCTGCATTGCTTCCGGTGCTCCTGTGTAGGTGAGCCTTGCGGCCAGAGCAGTCGGCGTCAGACCATGATCCGCTAGTGACACAAGCACTGCATTGAAGAGAGTTGCTTCTGCCTCGGTTGGCGTGCGGCCGGACGCCAGCAGGAAGGCGAGGGCGGTGAACGACATTCGCCCCATGACCTCGGATGCGAGGTCGCGGCCGCGCACTGTGATCGAGTCGGGTGTCGAATGCCCGATCGACGTGGTGAGCCAGTCTCTTTCGACCGACTCCGGTTCGGACGACTCGGTCATCGTTGCTCTTCCCCTGCTCTAGCGGGCTCGAAGTCGCTCTCTCGATCGTTGCGATCCGTGGGTAACTCATGCTTTGCAATTCGACCCGTTGCGGTATGCGGCAGTTCCTCCACGACTTCAACGTACCGGGGAACCTTGAAGGGCGCGAGCCGTTCGGCCGCGAAATCGCGCAACTCGCCGAGCGAGACGGCAGCATCGGCCGTGAGAATCACGAAGGCCTTGACCTCTTCCTCGGACAGCTCGGAGGGAACGCCTATCACCGCGGCTTCTGTGACGTCGGGGTGAGCTTCGAGTGCGGCTTCGACCTCAACGGGAGAGAGATTCTCACCTCTTCGTCGGATTAGCTCCTTCCTCCGTCCCACGAATGTGAAGGTACCGTCATCGTTCACACGCACCACATCGCCAGTCTTCAGCCACCCGTCGGACAGAACCCTTTCTGTTTCCTCAGGCATCCCGTAATAACCCAGCATCACCGCCGGGTTCTTCAGCTCGAGCTCTCCAACTCCTCCGACGCCGACCTCCTGTTCGTCCTCGACGACGCGCGCCTTGTTGATCTCGCCCATCGTCGGATGCTGTCGAGGACTTCCGAGTGTCTCAAAAGGTCGAGTGCCCTTTTTCCAGATCAGGGCGTAGGGGCTTTCTGACAGTGCGTAGCCACACACGATTTCAAGGCCGAAGCGCCTTTCGATTGCGAGATGGCGCTCCCTGGCTGGCGATGGGCCCGTATAGCAGCGGCGCAAAGGGTTGTCGGCGTCGTCGGCGCGTTCCCGCTGCCGCATCAGGATCTCGAGCATGGCTCCGATCGCATTGAACTCGGTCGCTCCGTAACGTCGAGCCGCATCGATGAATCCGCTGCCCGAAAAACGAGGGAGCAGAATCAATGAGGCCCGCGCCGCGACCGAGCCCAGCATCGAATAGGCGGGGGCGTTGATATGGAACAGCGGTAACGAGGTCATCAAACGATCCGTGTCGTCGAGTCTCATCCAAAAAGGAAAGCCGACCCCTGCCATCGCGTAGGCCCGCTGCGTTTGCATGACCAGCTTGGAGCGGCCTGTGGTGCCGGAAGTCGGAATCATGACGGCGACATCATCGGCACAAGCTGAGGACGCTACCTGGGCCGCGGGGGACGCAGCGAGATCCTCAGCAAGCACCAGGAGAGCTTCGAAGGACTCCGCGTCGATCGAGCGGCTCAAGCCTGGGTCGGTCACGATGACATGCGGCCGCACCTGTCCGATGAGGCCTGCAAGTTCCTCAGCACTGCTCTCAGGGTTGACCGCAACGATCGTCGCACCCAGGTGGACGGTCGCGAGCCAAGTGAAGAGGTAGTCGGGTGAGTTCCGCGCGGTCGCGAGGACTCGCTTCTCTCGTCCGACCCCCAGTTGCTCGAGCGCGTAGGCAGTGGCGGTAATGCGCTCGTAGGCACGTTCGTACGTCCATGTCAAGTCCTCGTAGAAAAGCCATTCTTTGGTGGGCGACTGTTCGACAGCCGATTCGAAGAGACCGGGGATCGTGAGCACGGTTCCGGTCTCGTCGTAGGAGCTATTCAACGCGCGCGTGTCCTTGCGGGCTCCTGTTGAGCCACCCAGTCGTGCGCCCATGTCTCGAGCTCGGTGATCACGGACTCAAGCGCTCGACCCTTGGAGGTTAGCTCGTAGCTCACGCCTACCGGTTGCGTTGCTACGACGCTTCGCGTGATCAAGCCCTCGGACTCGAGCTCTTTCAGCCGAAGCGAAAGTGACCGGTCGGAGATCTCAGCGATGTGAGCCGATATTTCCGAGAACCGCAATGGGTTGTACATGATCGCGCGCAATATCGTGCCGCTCCACCTCTTGCCTACCAGCTCGATTGCTTTTTGAAAGTGCGGACAGAAATCCTTGTCTGGGCTGGTTGTCACGTCTACCTCTGTGACTCTGCTCGAGGGTCGGGCAGCGGAGTCAAGACGTCGGCGAGCTTGTCACGTAGATGTTCGTAGTCCGGAGGTAAAGCCAGCCGTTCGCCGAGCGACTCCTTCGGCTCGTCGACGTCGAAACCCGGGCCGAGCGTTGCGATCTCGAACAACACCCCTGAAGGTTCGCGGAAGTAGATGGACTTGAAGTAGTAGCGATCGATGATTGGAGTGACGTCCGCCCCTGCCTCGCGGACCCGCTTGTGCCAGGCCGTGTGCTCATCCATGGGCGTGGCCCATGCAACGTGATGCACGGTGCCGGCGCCACTCAGACCGGGCTCTTCCGGCGCCTCGTCGTAGGCATAGAAGCCACCACGCTGCTCGCCGCGCGCGATCCAGGAGACGTCGGCATCAGGATCGAAGTTCATCGTCGACTCCAGGAAGTCCTTACTTGCAGCGGGGTTGGCTGAGTAGACGCGCACTCCATCGAATCCCTGCAGAGCGAACTCATGTGGGATCTCCGGATGCCGAGCGCTGAGCGGTTCGTCTGTCGTTTCAACCACGGCAAGCTCGAGACCAAGTCCCTCGGGGTCATTAAAGAGGAGCTTGTTACCGTCGCGCTCGGTGGTGACACCGCCATCTGCGAGTCGTGAAGCCCAGAAGTCGAGTGCGTCGGAGGAGCCGACTCGCCAGGTGATGCGGTGAACCATTCCCGCGCCCGCGCGCCCGCGCGCCGCGTTCGGATACTCGAAGAAGGTGATGTCGGAGCCCGCTCCTCCCTCCTCGTCGGCGTAGAAGAGGTGGTAGACGGTCGGGTCGTCCTGATTGACGGACTTCTTTACAAGACGAAGTCCCAGGGCGTCGGTATAGAACGTTAGGTTTTGGGGCGCGTCGCCCGTGATCGCGGTGATGTGGTGAATGCCCTCCAGTTTCAAGACTCCTCCTCAAAGCGGTCGTGTCATCGTGCCAAGCTAATCTCTTGTAAGTAACTATAACCAGTGTCACAATCGGCCCCTAGAGCAGCCAGTGCCTAGCGATTCCAAGGGGGAAGCATGGCGATTGCCGAGCAGGAAAACTCTCAGGTCCAGTGGGACGCGACCAACTTCGCGGCCAAGGACAACCTGCTGCGGATCGTGCGCGAGGAAGCCGAGGGTTTATTTGCCTTGGCCGAGAAGCCCGAGAATTGGGACTCGCCGACCGGCGCGGGGCACTGGCGAGTCAAGAACATCGTGGCTCACATCGCCGACACTACCGAGGGCTACCTCGAGCGCTTCGAAACCACGCGGGGCGGAGCAACGGCGGAGGCCCTCGCTCCCCTCACACAGATGGCCGCGACCGCCGACAAGCGGGCTCAAGCACTCAGCGATACTCCGCAGGACGAACTGATAGCACGATTGCGCGACGACTTCGGACGCGCGATGAAGGTGTTCGAAGAGGTCAACGAACAGGACTGGAGCAACTTCCTCATCACGCATGCCTACATGGGTCCCGTACCGGCGTTCTTCTATCCCATCGGTCAGCTGATGGACTACGGCGTGCACAGCTGGGACCTGCGCGAGGGACTCGACTTGCCTCATTTCATGAGCGCCGACGCCGCCGACATGCTCGTTCCGTTCATGTTTGTGCTGTGGCAGGCCACCACCGATGCATCGAGGCTCGGAGGTGAGACGCTCGATGTAGGCGTACGCGTCTCCGGACGAAATGCTGGTACCTACCGGGTCACGGTGACGTCCGAGGGGATGGTCTACGAGCCCGGCTCGGGCGACGACCTACCGGTGCTCATCGATTTCGATCCTGCCAGCCTGGTGCTCACGGCCTTCGGTCGTGTCAGCTCTGGAACTCCGTACGGTGATCTAGATGCGGCCCGTAAGTTCGCAGGATTGTTCTTCAGAATCTAGCGCGTCGGTCTCCAAATTCCGAGAGATAGAAGCGTATCGATCGGATAACTCGGTCCAGGTTCGATTCCAGGCGAGGCGGTCTGCCGCGCTCTAGGAATCCTGCGAGGACGAAATTGTCTGTTGGCCCGGCGACGACAGCCGCCTCGAAGTTCAGGCTAGCGCCATGGCGGTTTCGAGCGCGACCCGCGACCGAACGAGCCGGGCAACCATCGAGTAACAATGGTTCCACGCTAGTGACTTCCAGGTTCGGATACGACCGACGAAGGCTGGCTCGTAGATCCTCGAGTGCTTCCAGGAGGCCGCCTGGCCGGGCGAGTCCCACCGAGAGCGTGGCTCCGCCGTTCTTCTTGTTGACCGTCACCACACTGCCTTCTGCCTTGCTGCTCCACTTGGGAGGTACTTTCACAGCGAGACGCTGGCCCTCATCAAAGCGAACGTTGGATGGCTGGCCGGAAGGTGATGCCTGGCCACATTCATTATGGTTTCGCCGAATCGAGGCCCCGCCTCACCCCTGATCACCGGATCATCGTCTTTACGTTCGTCTAAGAACCACACCAGAATCGCAACCTGTACGATCAGCGCGATAACGAACAGACCGGCGAAGAGCAGGTGCTGGCGAAAGTGAGTCATGAACTTGCGGGGCGTAAACGTATTCGCCCACTCAGGAAGAGTGCGGCCCCCGCACCCATAAGCCCGCAGGCAAGGATGAGCCACGTCAGAATCTGAACGCCGGTGAGAGAAAGGCCCGAATGGGAGTCCTCGACGTCGGTCGCCGGTGCGATGATGTGGGTGCCCTTCACCTCGCCCGGCTCGATCGTGTTCCCCGAAGCCGCGACTTGCTCGGTGTCGCGACGCGGGTTCGGTTCGTGCAGCCTTGGTCTTGGTCGCCAAGGAACGTGGCGCAGATCGGTTCGTCGACCGACCTGGGGCCGGAGCGCTCCCCGTAGCGTTGTTGAGGTTGCCGCCCGAGTCAAAGTCGGAGTCGGGCACGTTCGTAGCGGGCACTGCGGTTTTGTTGCCGGCGTTGGTCACGTCTTTAACGACTGTGTCGACTGCCTTGCCGACATCCTTGACGACGTTATCAACGGGGTTCTTGATGGGGGCCGGAAGCGCCTCGGTCACGGGTTTCGTGACCTCGTCGACCACTTCCTTGACCTTGTCGACCGGAGCGGTGACCTTGTCGACCGGGCGGGTGACTGTGTCGACTACTTCGTCGAGCGGCCCGGTGAGCCCGGACAGCGATTGGGCAGCAGCCACTCCGGAAAAAACCCAGAAAAGGATCGAAAACGAACCAAGTGCCAGGACCCTCTTCATGTTGAACCCCCCGTGTGTTTAGCGACTGCCTAATCGTTCGCTAGTCACCCAGTTCTTCCCTTCCTTAGATCTCGGAATTTTTGCAGTAGGTCGTCAGCTGAGGTATCGAGACCCTAGGTTCGGGTTATCCGCTTGAGCTCCTTGCCCTCTCGCCACAGTTGGATGACGAGATGATCCGCCGGCGTCCCAACTCGTGTGGTGACCACTTCATCGATGTCGACGCGGAAGAGATGGGATCCGTTCGGCATTGGCCCGAAGCTCTCCATGGTGTCTCGGTCGGTGATCTCTAGCGCCCGTCCGCTGATCTTGGCATCCCCCGGCCACGCGCTCGGATCGTCGCCGTCTGGATCGACAGATGCACTGTGTAGGGCCATGCGCCCGTCGCGTTGGAGATCGCGTGCCTTCAACGAGCCGGGCATCATCCCGAGCCACAGGTCACCGTCCTTGAAGGTTGCCTCGATCCCACTGATCCGGGGAGCCCCATCAACGCGAAGGGTCGCGATGGTCTTGTGAAGATGGTCGTCGAAAAGAGCGCGGGCCGCGCCTGCGAACTCCGGAGCCGATCGAACAACCTCATCCCAGCGCGCCACCTCACCTCCCAAACCTCTCAGCCGGCGATTTCCGGGCAACGATATCGGGACCAAAACGCTCGGCTTACCGCCGGCTCCGTCTCTACGGTTTGCTCGATAAAGGAAAGTGCGGTGCTAAAATCGCCCGGTGCGTTGGAGACGACTTTGGGGGGGCCTTCTCGCCTGCGGGGTAACCGCGAGCCTTCTGACCTCTCCCACCGCGGCAGCTACCTCAACTAGGGAATCCTCGGCGTCTTCCGGGTCGAATGCCGCATGCACTGGAGACTCGCTCGGGGCCGAGACTTTGAGCGGACACGCCGGCACCGCCTTTCTTTCCAATGCCACGACCAGGCAAAGCGAGCATTTCACCTTCTACGTTGCTGCCGAGGGCGCCGCTACCTCATCGATACTGCGCGCGAGCACCGTAGCTGGTTGTTACGACGCTCCGACACCCGATTTCGCTCGGACAAGGGTCAGGTACACGACCGACCCCGGGTCCGCCACGGCAGGGGTCGACTACACACACGTAACGGCTCCGACCACGCCTACCAACCCACCTGAGTCGGTCGAGGATCAAACCGGCTGGATCTGCAACGACATCCACGAACTAGGTTGCACGCCACCGAGGTCGCCGAACGACCCGTCTGAACGACCGACTCCGGTCACCCTTCTCCAGAGCCCTGGAGGCGATGCCGTCAAATCGTTCAGGATCAGGCTCACCGCGGCACAGATCGATGGCTCCAACGGACTGTCGCCCTTTTCGCTCAGCAACACCTCCTCCCAGGGACGCTCCCGCACCGTGCACGTCGTCGACGATGACGGGACATCACGCTTCTCTCTGGAACCAACCTTCTCCAACGCAAATCAGGCGATTACCTACTCGCGGCCCGAGTTCGGATCCTCTACCGATCTTTGGCTCCCGGTGTTCCGGGCCGGATCCTCGACAACGGCAACGGAGGTCGACTACACATTGGTGCCCGCGGGCGAGCATCCTGCGACGAAGGGCGCTGCGTGGCGCAGGCACCGACTTCACCGATCTCACCAATGGGACGGTCGAATTCCCTGCAACTCCGACCAGCCCCACTCTTGGTGGAGACACCGGACCAAGGCTGTCATGGATAAAGATCCGCCTCTACAGGGACCGGGTCGGCGAGCACCCCGAGACCTTCGACGTGAACCTGGTGGGCCACAACAACACTGGGGGCGCCGTTTCGACGAGGGTCACGATCCTCGATAGCGACGGGGGGCCGGACCCGGACCCCGATCCGGACCCAGAGATGCATCCGAAGGGGAAACTGCACCACCCGAGACACCACTACAAATATCCGCGCAATTATCCCTATCTGAACGAGATTCATCTCTTCACGCAGAATGCGAAGGGGCTTCAGTTATCCACAGGACGTCAGTGTCCCGGGCCTGATGAGACTGCGAATGGAAGGTTCTCTTCGCAGAGCTGGCGATTCGCAAGCGCTTCAAGAGCGGCGTGTGTACCTGGTGGACAGGTAGTGACTGGGAGAAGCGCAGTTGTTCGAGTGAGCGATGGTTTCGGATGAAGGATGGCGGGGGTGAGGACTACTTCCTTTACAGGATCAAGAAGCCGCTTACCAAGAGTGTGGGCACATCGCCTGTGAGGGACTACAAAGCCTGGAGCCGCTGGTTCGATCGCTTCGGCGAACGAATCCACCTTCCGAGAGGGTGCCAACATGAACCTCTTCGAGGTCATGCCCGCTACGGAGACTTGTAAGAAGAACCCGTTCGGTAGAAAGTGCAAGCCGGTCAGACCTTAACAACTCAGAGCCCGACCAGAGGTGTGGGCCTGAACTTCCTGAAGGGCTATTCCTCAGAATGACCCGTAAACGACCTCGACGTCTGAGGCCCTACGGGCACCAGCCACAATCTCGGCCTCGCGCTCGAGCGCCTTCTGGGCCCGCTTGGTCGGTGGCCGGAAGGTATCGACGGTAACCACGAGACGCTTCTTACCGGCCATCTTTGCTCGCCACACTCCCTTGATCTCGCCGTCGGTGAACACTGCCCCCGGCGCGCCGAGCAGGCCTCTCCACAATGACTTCTGCTGCGCCTTGTCCTCGAGAAGCAAACCTCGGTCCCGTGCCTGTAGGTATGGGTCGTACGGCGGGAGCAGACGAACCATGGACTCGGGCTTGGCTTTCTTGAGTGACGCCAGTCTTGCCCGAGGCAGCCACGCGGTCTTGCCCTCGATGCTCACCTCTGAAAGATCGTTGGGCCACGCGGGTTCGACCAGAGACCGGTTGGTTCCGAGGAAGGAGGCAACCTCTAACTTGGTCGCGGGGCCGAGAAAGGTCAGATATGCACGGACGAGCGATTCAGTGCCCCTGGCTTTGTTGGGGATGTCGGGTCGACCACCGACGGGTGCAAGCATCACTGGCGAGTTGTTTGCTACCAGCTCAAGCCCAGCAGGGAGCGCCGACAACCTGAAGAGCTGTTCGTGGATGTGGGTGCAATTGCATCCTCTGCACCAGAGGGAAACGTAGTCGGGAGCGCGCCTGGTAACAGCGCCGCTCGCCTCGCCTTTGGTCATCGGCTTCTTTACCACCGCGCGCATGGCCTTGGCCGCTGCAGCGTATGCATCGAGAGCGGATCTGCCCGCCTTCTTCATGTCCGTTCCGAATGCAGCAAGCCGAACGCCGGCGTCGTCCTCGCTTAATGGCCACAGCGCCGAAATTAGCTGGGGGAGGTCGTTCCGCCTATGCAGATGCGGGGCCCCGCGAACGGTCCACGCGAAAGCAAAGGATTCGTCTTCGATCATGTCCTCATTCGAGGGCGCCTCTCCGAGGCGAGCCGCAAGACCGATCGCGGCCGAGCCGGAGGGAGTGTCTTGGAAACCGATGTCGAAGACTGCGAGCCTTGACGCCCTACGAGTGGTCCGATCGAGCCCTTGCGCCGCGACTCGGTATGCAAGTACCTGCTTGCGATCGACCTGGGTAACCACTCGACTTACATCCTCTTGGCTATTCGAAGTCGTAATCGAGCGTGGTCTCGGCCGTTTGTCCCATGGGAGCCTCGAAGGTGCCCTGGCCACGCAGAAGCGCGAGGTCGCCAGTTCCGGCTCCCGGAATGACCGTCGATGTATGTTTTGCGACCCCTTCGGCGAAGGTTCCGATGACCTGCATCACGAACATCCCGGAGCGCCCTCCAATCGAGCCTTCGATGCGCTCGATGCCGACGTACGTCGCCAGGTCGTCGCTTGAATAAACCATGAGGAACTCGGTCGAGCTGTCGCCGGTAACGTCTCCCTCATAGGAGCCGTTCATCGACGAACGAACCAACCTTTTGCTCCCCTGGAGCTCCGCATAGGGGTTCTCGTCCCATCCCTTCATCTGGAACTTCGCAGTTGCCTTTGTGGTCATTGACGGATCCTCTCACTTCGACTGCTCGAATCGGTTCCTCCCGTCTATACCCGCCATCAGTCCTGGGGATTCGTCCGTGGATCCAAATTCTTTGAGTCCAGCCCGGTGCGCGCCTCACTCCGTGATCTCGAGCGTGCCCTTCATGTCGTCGGGGTGGAACTTGCAGACGAAATCGTAGGTCCCCGGCTCGACGTCGGCGAGATCAATGGACACCGTCTTGCCTGGATCGACATCTTCATCAAGACCTGCTTCCTCGGCCTGAAGGTTGTGCGGGGACTCTCCCTCGTTCGACAACTCGATCGTGTCGCCCACGGACGCGGTGACGCTTCCTGGATCAAAGGAGAAGTCGGCGGCCGTAACCGTCACGCTTGCCCCACCGCCGCCACCAGCACCGCCCCCGCCGTCATCTCCGGACGCGGCCGGCGAGCCTCCATCGTCTCCTCCACAAGCCGTTGCCAACAGGGCGACGATTCCAAGTGTTGCCAACATCCTTCTGATCATGCGATCTCCCTTCATCTGACGTTCACCGTTCCTTCCATCTCTGGGTGGATCACGCAGCGGTAGTCGTAGGTGCCCGGTTGGTCAAAGGTGAAAGAGAACGACTCGCCCTGGGCCAGGTTGTTCGACTCGAAATCGGCGTCCGTCGCGGTAACCGTGTGCTCTGCTGGATCCTCGTTGCGCCACGTAACCTTCGTGCCGGCATCGACCTCGGTGACGTCGGGGGCGAAGGCGAAGTCCGCGATCGCGATGCGCCCTGGGTCGCCAGACGCCTTGTTCTTCACGAGCGGTGCGCTCGGCACTCACATCGAGGAGGTCCTCCATGCCCATGTCGTCATGTCCCTCGACGAGACATTCGATCTTGTGCACTCCCTGCGAGAGGGTGACCCTCATTCGTGTCGACTCGCCGGGTTGGAGCAGGTCTGTCTCGGCTTTGAAGAGATCACCGGAACCGTGCCCGCTGCTGTCGCCCTCGAGCTCGATCTCGAAGCCGTGCGGAACAGTCCCCCGGTTGTGAATAACGAACGTCACGGGACCCGGGCGAATCGCTCGTGCCTCCGAGGTGATCGCCCACTCCCCGAGACCGATCTCGAAACCACCCCGCTTCGGATCGATGCGCTTCGCTAGAGAATTGGATGATGCGGTTGCGGAAGCGCTCCCATTCTCTCGGCGTGAGCTAGTGCCCGAACTGGTTTCATCGCCTGTTGGCGTTGGAGATTCGCCCGCGCAAGCGGATGCCGCCGCGACGACGAGCAGCAGCGTCACGACCTTTAGCTTCAGCACCGCTACACCCCCTAGTCATGGTTTCTCTTTTCGAGAGGGCTAACGAGCGAAGCGACTGCGCGTTACGCACGGGTTCGCGCCGCTTTACATCGGGCAAGCTTCCGGACATGGATCTCGCATTCGTCACGCTGATTGGCCTGATCATGGCCGTAGGGACTCTTTGGAACCGTGCTGCCGATACTCCCTGGTTTGCCTATCATCTGGGCAGCGGCTCTGGTCTACGGACTCGTCGAAGACTTCGACGGAGCCGGCCTCGTTTCGTTCGTCCTGATCACATTGCTCGCAGTGGTGGGCATCATCGCGGGGTTTGTCCTCCCCCACCGCCGGGTCGCAGCCAAAGGAGCCCCGGCCTCAACTGTTGCCGCCGGTGTCGTCCTCGGCATCGTCGGCTTCTTCGCAATCCCCGTCATCGGCCTCGTGCTGGGAGCGGTTGGGGGAGTTCTGCTCGCCGAGCGAGCTCGGACCGGCGATTGGGCGACAGCCTGGACGACTACCAAGGAACTTCTGGTTGGTTTTGGAATCGGCGTCGCTATCGAGTTCGCCGCGGGTCTCACGATGGTCCTGTGCTGGGTCGTCTGGGTAGCAATGACCTAATCAGTCAGATGCCGGCACGGTTAGGAGCCTCGGCTCCGGGATTCCCTTGTCCGTTGGCTTACATCGAGAGTGACCTTGCGCAGTCGCACGTGGTTTGGCGTGACTTCAGCGCACTCGTCTCCCCTGACGAACTCGAGAGCTTGCTCGAGCGACAGCTTGCGCGCGGGGATGAGGCGAACCAGCTCGTCGCCGGTTGAGGAGCGCATGTTCGTGAGCTTCTTCTCTTTGGTCGGGTTGACGTCCATGTCCTCGCCCCGCGCGTTCTCCCCCACGATCATGCCCTCGTAGACCTCGATTCCGGGGCCGATGAACATCGCCCCGCGGTCCTGCAGGTTGAGCAGCGCATAGCTCGTCGTCTGGCCGCGGCGATCGGCAATCAGGCTCCCCGTAGGACGGGTCCGCAACTCGCCATGCCAGGGCTCGTAGCGGTCGAAGACGTGATGGAGAAGCCCGGTTCCACGGGTCTCGGTGAGGAACTCGGTTCGGAACCCGATGAGGCCGCGGGCCGGAACCAGATACTCCATCCGGACCCAACCGGTTCCGTGATTGACCATGTGCTCCAGGCGCCCCTTGCGCAGCGCAAGCAACTGGGAGATGACTCCGAGATAGGTCTCGGGAGCGTCGATTGCTAGCCGCTCCACTGGCTCGCAGAGCTTGCCGTCGACCTCTCTCGTCACTACCTGGGGTTTGCCGACTGTCAACTCGAAGCCCTCACGCCTCATCATCTCGACGAGAACCGCGAGCTGCAGCTCTCCTCTGCCCTGGACCTCCCAGGCATCCGGTCTCTCGGTGTCCAGCACGCGGATGGACACGTTCCCAACTAGCTCTGCGTCGAGTCGGTTCTTCAAGAGCCGCGCGGTCAACTTGGAGCCATCTTGCCCCGAGAGCGGCGAGGTGTTGATGCCGACCAGCATCGACAACGACGGATCGTCGAAATGACTTACGGGCAGGGGCCTCGGATCTTCGGGGTCCGACAGTGTTTCGCCGATTGTGACCTCGGAGATCCCGGCAATGGCGATGATCTCTCCGGGTCCCGCCTCCTCGGCGTCGACACGGTCCAACGACTCGGTGACGTAGAGCTCGGTCACCTTTACTCGTTCGACGCTCCCATCGGTCCGGCACCAGGAGACCGAACTTCCTTTGCGAATGGCTCCGTGAAAAACGCGGCAAAGAGCGATACGGCCGACGTAAGGGGACGAGTCGAGGTTGGTGACCAGCGCCTGAAGAGGGTGATCCTCGTCATGGACGGGCGCGGGAATACGGTCGAGGAGAAGCTCGAACAGCGGCTTGAGATCGACGCCCTCGACCCCCTGCTCGAGTGTTGCCCAGCCCGCCCGAGCGTTCGCGTAGACGATCGGGAAATCGATCTGCTCCGCATCGGCGTCCAGATCCAGGAACAACTCGTAGACCTCATCGACGACCTCTGCGATGCGCGGCATCGGGGCGATCGACCTTGTTGACCACGAGGATGACGGGAAGCCTCGCCTCGAGCGCCTTACGCAAGACGAACCGAGTTTGCGGAAGTGGCCCTTCACTCGCGTCAACGAGGAGAAGCACGCCGTCGACCATTGTCAGACCCCTCTCGACCTCGCCCCCAAAGTCGGCGTGACCGGGGGTGTCGACGATATTTATCTTGACGTCGCCGTAGCGCACGGCGGTGTTCTTGGCCAGGATCGTGATGCCCTTCTCACGCTCGAGGTCCATCGAGTCCATGACCCGCTCGTTGACGTCCTGATTCACTCGGAATGCTCCGGACTGCCAGAGCATCGCGTCCACGAGCGTCGTCTTGCCGTGATCGACGTGGGCGACGATCGCGACATTACGAAGGTCTTGGCGGATTGACACGGAGGTCTCCAGGATCGACGGGCCCCCTCACTCAGCCGGTGGGCGGGTGGGAGGCGGCGCACTCGGCAGCGCGCTTATTGAGAGCCTACAAAACGGTGGTCCTAATGGGTGACGCGGTTCAGGGTTGCGATTAGCTATTTTTGCTAGCCGTCCGGGTCCGTTTAATGATTTCATTGTCCGCAAATGACTACGTCACGGCATGCACTCGCTCGGGCACCCAACGTCATAGATGCAGCTAGAAGAGGGTAAAATGATGCTCGATTGTATCGCTCTGAGCATGATCCAAATTGACTAGTAACCGAAAGTGGGCAAACGGCATGACTCCGCCAAGGCGCCCTAACTCGGGCAAAACACATTTTTGGGACACGACCCTATTCAGGGGTCCTACCAGGTGATATTCAGGTATCAGGGCAAGGACAAGAGGACATCTGGGGACAGTTCTCGACACTTCGACCAAGTGAAGGGTACATGGGCGAGGCTATTCAACTGATGCAAGAAAACAGCGCTGCCAACAGGGCTTCTTCAGACCTTGAACGAATCATTATGTCGATGAATGAACTAGCTCAGGCAGACGATCGGGACGACGCGATTCGTTCGGCAGTCCGCCTGTGCGGCATCCAGTTCGATGCACCGGCCGCCGCGTGGCACGCCCTTCCCGGCGAAGAAGCCTCGCTCCTCCACGCAAGCCACGGCTTGAACCCCGACGCCAAGCCGGTACTCGAGTCCGACATGGGCCTCGTAGCCACCGGCGACGAGTCGGACATCGTCAAGCTGAGACGTCGATTCGGAGCTGTGACCGGGCGATCCAACGCCATGGTCCTTCACGCCCGAGGCGTCGTGATTCTCATTTCCTCCTTCGAGGACGATCCGACCACTCCGTTCGGCCTCGAGCCCCTGGTCTCCACGATGCTCGAGCTCGTCGACGAGGCGACCGTATCGCGCAAACGAGGTGAAAACCTCGACATGAGCCTGGCCCTCACCGCGCACGAGTTGCGAAGTCCTCTTCTGTCGGTCAAGGCGGCCATCGAGACCTCTTTGTTGGACGGGAACCCAATCGACGAGAAATCAGACGTCAATGGCGGCAACAATCTCACGACCCAGCTTCTGTCACGAGCTCAACACGAAATCGGACACTTGGCCGAAACGTGCGAGACGCTTCTCTTTTGGGCGGTTGACGACAATGCCCTCGAGTTCGACCCGGTTGATCTCGCCCAGACCGTGACCGCGGCTATGCAAGCCTGCAGTCACGAGCGCAACTTCCACGCCATCGTCTTCGAACCTCCGGCGGAGCGGATCAGCGTCCCAGGCAGTCCCAACCACCTCAGGGTCGCCATCACCAACCTCATCCGTAACGCCCTGTACTACTCGCCTCCGGGGGAATCCGTAGACGTCGCAATCCAGCAGCTGACTCGAAGCATCCGCATCACAGTTACCGACAAGGGCCCCGGCGTACCGCAGGGCCAACATAGAAGCATCTTCGATCCCTTCGTTCGAGGGCTGGGGGGCACAAGCCCTCGCAGCGGTCGCGGGCTCGGTCTCTTCATAGCCAAAAGGGTTGTCGAGGGTCACAGGGGACGAATCTGGACCGACACGCGCGAGCGTGGCGCCAAGTTCGTCATCGAACTACCCCGAGCCAAGGAGTCTGAATGACAACGAAGGTCTTGATCGTCGACGACCACGCACTATTCGCGGACGCGCTCGAGCGTGTGCTGGCGAACCAGAACATGGAGCTTCGGCTCGTCAATACAGCGACCGAAGCGCTCGAGGTGGCTCCCATATGGGGTCCCGAGATCGCCCTCGTCGACCTTGGCCTTCCGGACATGTCTGGAGTCGATCTAGGCGAGAAGCTGCTCGAGATGCTTCCGGATCTCAAGGTCCTGGCGGTCACGGCGATGAACGAGCCCACCGCTCTCCGGGCGACCATCAAGGCCGGCTTCCACGGATTCATCACCAAGAGCATGCCCCTCCAGCAGTTCGTTGCCTCGATCCAGACTGCGCTAAGCGGACAAATGGTCATCCCCCACAAGCTCGCCGCTCCCGCCGCAGGACAGATGTCGCCGGAGGAGCGCCAGGCGGCGCTGCTCATCAAGCAGCTCACCCAGCGTGAGCTCGAGGTGCTGACTCTCCTCGCCCGCGGCGCCGGTGGAGAGGAAATCGCGCAAACCCTCAACGTGAGCCGAAACACCGTTCGGAGTCACGTTCAGAACATCCTGACCAAGCTTCAGGTTCACTCTCGGCTCGAGGCAGTCGCCTTCGCTGCTCGTCACAACGTGGTCAAGGTGTCGCACTCATCCTTGGAGAGCGCATAGAGACTTGGCCCGCCCGTAGGGCGGGTGCCGAGCCTTTCCCTCGGCGAGAGACCGGCGAGAGACTTGCCGCACGAAGGGCGGTTCCGAGCATTTTGCTTGGCGAGGCGCAGCAATCGCTTCGCCGAAGCCCAGAGGCGCAGGGAAGCTTCGCCGAAGCCTAGAACATCATGCAATCGACGTAGTCCGATTACGTCGCAGGGGCCGTGTCGCCTTAGAGATCGGTACGTAGCCTTCAGTCAGGAACACCACTGGAAGAATCCGAGGACCGCATGATCAATGTCTTGATTGCCGACGAACAGTCCCTGTTTCGTCAGGCTGTCCGAAGCGCACTCGAAACCGAGACTGACCTCACCGTCGTAGCGGAGGCCGGCGACGGCCAAGAGGCACTCGAGGCTGCAGACAGGTTTTCCCCTCACATCGCTCTGATCGACACTGATTTGCCTAAGGTCAACGGAATCAGTGCGACGCGGACGCTGCGTGAGCGCGTCCCCGGTTGCAAGGTCTTAGTGCTCTCGAACCACCAGGACCAAGTCGCTCTGTTCGACGCTATGCAGGCAGGAGCCAATGGGTATCTAACCAAGGCGATCCCGCTTGCCAAGCTGATCGAAGCCACGCGAGCGGTGTTGCGAGGCGAGACAATCGTGCCTCCCGCCATGCTTGGAGACCTTTTGTCACAGCTCGTCCAATCCAAGGAGCGGCAGAACGATGTCCTCCGCCGGCTATCGCGGCTAACTCGAAGAGAGCGAGAGGTTCTGGCGCTGCTTGTCGAAGGAGCCGACAACGACCTAGTCGCCCAGCGCCTGGTCATCAGCCCCGAGACGGCGCGTACGCACATCCAGAACATCCTGAGCAAGCTCGATGTCCACTCCAGGCTCGAAGCGCTCGCACTCGTCCTGCGGAACAACATCGTGAAGGAAATGATCCTGGCCTAACCAGGAGTCCAACCTGGGTTAGGTGGCTTCGCTCCAGCGTTCGACGTTCACCTCGTGGACTTCCTCAAAGATCATGTCGAGGTTACGCGTGAGTGCCCACTTCGGATAGTGAGACTCGAACTTTGAGTTATCTCCGATCCACCAAATGGTGTCTCCAGCGCGCATCACACTCAGATAGGACCAGTTCATCTGCTTGCCCGTCAGGGCCTGAGCTCGGTCGATCAGCTCGACGATCGAGACATTGACCTTTCGACCACCGCCGAGGTTGTAAATCTCAGCCGGCCTTGGATTACTTGAATACTCCATGAAGGCGCTAACGAGATCCGAGACGTGCATGAGGTCCCGCACTTGCTTTCCCTTGTAGCCGTAAACGGTGAAATGCGTCCCACTGATCGCGCACCGCAAGACATACGAGATCAAGCCGTGGTGTGAGGTCGCCGACTGGTGCTTACCGGCAAGAGTCCCCGTTCTGAAACAGACGGTGTTGAGACCGAAGGAGCGCCCGTATTCCTGAACCATCAGATCCGCAGCGGCCTTGGATGCACCGGAAACCGCGTGATGACAGCCATCGATCGACATGTCCTCTTTGATGCCATCGCGATAGCGATGGTCGGACTCGATCTCGTAGCGGGTGTCGAGCTCGAAGAGAGGAAGGGCATTCGGCCCATCTCCGTAGACCCGATTCGTCGACGTGTAGATGAAAGAGGCCTCCGGCGCAAACTCGCGGGTGGCCTCCAACAGATTCAGGGTTCCAAGCGCGTTGACCGCAAAGTCTGTCGACGGCTCCCGCTCGCCCCAATCTCTGGAGGGCTGGGCCGCGGCATGAACTACGACCTCGACCTCCCGGCCATAGATACGAAAAACATCTCGGACGGCTTCCCGATTCCGGATGTCTACGGAGAAGTGCCAGTACCCGCTGCCGATGGCCCGCTCGAGTCGGTCGACGTTCCACAGGGTCGAAGCCTCGGCGCCGAAGAACAACCGGCGCATGTCGTTATCGATTCCCACGACGTCGTAGCCTGCCGCGGCATAGCGTTGCGCAGCCTCAGACCCAACGAGGCCTCCGGACCCCGAGACGATTGCTACAGACAAGGTTGTGCCCTCCCATCGGCGCCCAGCGCGCCGCCAGACAACTCAGTCAATGCCGAGTCCCGATGCGGCACATCGGTTATCGCCCGTAGAAGGCCTACCGCTCGGATGTGAAATTCGATTCAGTTACGACCTCTAGCTCACGTCGGTTGCCAAGAAATACCAGAACCGTCAACTCCCATGAGCGTGCCCAAACCGACATCAAGGTGGAGCAGCCGCTCTCTGAACCGCGGCCCGCGTCGCGAAACCTAAACGGGAGGTTCGGGATCGTACTGAATGTAGCGCCGCACTTCTCTGGCTCGGTCGGCCGAAACGAGCCGCACTATGAGATGCAACGCCATGTCGATCCCCGCCGACACGCCGGCCGCAGTGATCACATCACCGTCGTCGACAAAGCGATCGTCTGGACGCACCTCGACCCCCTGGCCGAGTTCACCGAGCCGGTCCAGTGACCCCCAGTGAGTGGTCGCGGGACGGCCATCGAGGAGGCCGACGTCCGCGTAGACGAGGGATCCGGTGCAGACGCTCGTCATCAGCTGCGCGTCCGCGGCGGTCTTTCGCACCCACGCGGCAATGGTCTCGTCACCAATTTGCGTCCGCGTTCCCCGGCCTCCCGGATAAACGAGGACATCGATTGGGGGAGCCGAGTCCCAGGTGTAGTCCGGCACCACCTTGAGGCCCTTGGCGCAGGTAATGACACCGTCATGCTGCGCGACGGTGAAAACCTCGATCTCGTCCGTCGGGTGATTTTGGGACCAAGCCGCCAAGACCTCCCACGGTCCGGCCCAATCGAGTTCTTCTGCTCCCTCGAACAACGAGATGCCGATGCGAGTTGTCATCAGCAGTGTCTACCAGAACGACAGGCAATCTCAAAGGTCCTCATCGAGTGCGCGAACGCAGACTCTATGCGTCTCCGAAGTGATAGATCCGGCCCTTTGAGGTGACGACAACGTAGCCCTCGCCGGTTGGCGTCGCGGCAAGCCCCACAACCCGGGAGCCGAGGTTCCCGCCGGCCGGATCGCCGAACGAGGTCGCGCTGCCGAAGGAACGGACTCGCCCTCCCTCGCTGACGAGCCAGTAGCCGTCCGAACCGTGATTGTCACCGCCCACTATGCGACTGTCCTTGGCGTTTCCGAAATCGCCGGCATCGCCGAACGGGAACACCCTGCCGTCGGAAGCAAACAGCCAGTAGCCATGACCGGACGGCGTGGCCACGATCTCGGCGATCGTCGCGCCCGAGGGACTTGCTCCGCCGTAGCCAACTGCGTTACCGAATGACAACACCTGGCCGGAACGAGTGACAATCCAATAGCCCCCACCGTTGGGGGTCGCGCTCATTCCGACTACCCGCTTGTTGTTACCGGTGATCGACCCTCTCTTCACCGCATCTCCGAAAGCCAGAACTCGGCCGTCCGAACGCAGCAGCCAGTAGCCATTTCCGCTCGGCGTCGAAGTCATATCGACAATTGGGCGTTTGAGCCAGACGTGATCCATCGAGCCGTAATAAGAGGTTCCGTCGGTGAGCACCCCGCCGTTGCCACCCACCGACCAACTGCCCGCCGAAGCAGGGATGACCTGAAACGCCGGCGACCATCGAACGAGACGGATTCCAAAACGTGGTGTGTTTCCTCGCCCCATCCCAAGTGAAGCTGAAGTGGACGTGATCGGTGTGGGGGTGACGCAGTCCACCATCGCTGGGCGACACGCATCCCCTTGGCTTCTGCTTGCAGTAGACGCTCCAGCCGGTTCCTGGAAACCAGATTCTGCGATTGAAGATGATGTACATGACACCAAGCCGCCGAGCCATGGCGTAGCTGTTGCCGTAGGTATCCTTTGCGAAGAGCCATTCGAAGAGGTTCTCTGCGGCACGCTTCTGCGATGCGTTTCCCGCGTTCACGCCCCAGTCCCAGGCCCGGCCCTCCTTGTGCTCACTGTTGCCGCCGATACTGCACCCGCGACTGATCGAGCCATATCCGGTTGCCGGGTATGCCTTCAACACGAGTTTCCGAAACGCCACAACTCCTGGCTTGTCGGTTGCGCTGCACTTGCGCTGCCCTTCGTAGCCGGGCGACGGGTCAATAGCCGGGCCCAATGACGGACTGGACGGTTTCGCTCCGGCCGTGGCCGGAACGGAGGCCGCAAGGATCGCCACTACTAGGACGGCTGAAACGCGTGACTTGAGCATGTTGGGATTCGAACCTTCCGCGAAGTCGGCACGGGAACCCTAACCACCGGGTGCCCCTCCTGCTTAGGTCGACTCTCTGCAGAGGTGACTGAAGCCGCTCGCGTGGTCGATTACGGTTCGTTCTGCCTATTCGAGGAGAGGACGCATGACTGTCAAACTCGAGCTCGCCGGCTCGCGGGCGAACGTGATTCTCAACCGGCCCGAGGTCCTGAACGCAATGGATTGGGACACCTTTGACGCTCTGGCAAGGGTCTGCGACGAAGTGGTGGTGCGGAGCGATGTCCGGGTCGTGGTCGTCTCGGGCGAGGGCAGGTCGCTGTGCAGCGGAATCGACACGACAACACTACAGTCGCCGCGTGGGTCGCTGGAGGACATGATCGCCCACGCCCAAGCGGGATTCCGGAAGCTCGCCGCGCTGCCGATACCGACGATTGTGGCGATAAAAGGCCACGCACTGGGAGCCGGGCTGCAGCTCGCGCTGGCGTGCGACATCAGAGTCGCGGCAACCGACGCCTCGCTCGGCCTGCTCGAGCACCGCTTCGGGATACTCCCCGACCTCGGCGGGACGCAGCAGCTGGGGCGACTGGTCGGCCCCGGCATGGCCAAGAAGATGATCTGGACGCAGGAAAGAATCGACGGGAGCGAGGCACACCGCCGTGGCCTGGTCGAGCTCGTCGTCGATCCGGATGACTTGGAGTCGTCAGTCGAGGAGTTGGCGGCAGCGATCGCGGCGGCGCCTCCGACGGCCGCCCGTCAGGTGAAGCGCCTGGTCGACCTCTCGGGCCGAGTCCCGATAGACGAAGGGATGGACGAGGAGGCGCAAGGGCAACTCGAATGCTTCGGCTCGCCCGACTTCGCCGAGGCCATCGCCGCCTTCGTCGAGAAGCGGGCCCCGAACTTCGGGTGAGCCAGCGGGGCGATCCGCCCCAGACCCGGCAAAGGTTCCCAGCGGCACCTCGATCGCGCCTACCCTTCGTATCCGTAGTCACAAATCGAAACTGGAGGAACCATGACGACCGCAACGTTCGTAACCTCAGAGGGCACGTTCAAGGCCAAGCTGCTGGACGAGAACGCTCCGATAACCGTTGCAAATTTCGTTGATCTGGCGAGCGGCAAGAGAGAGTGGCGCGATCCACGCGACAACCAGCGCAAGACCGACAAGCTCTATGACGGAACGATCCTCCATCGGGTGATCCCCGACTTCATGGTTCAGGGCGGCGATCCGCTCGGGACAGGCACCGGCGGTCCCGGATACAAGTTCGAGGACGAGTTTCCTCCGAACGGGCCGAAGTTCGACAAGCCGGGTCTGCTCGCGATGGCAAACGCAGGTCCGAACAGCAACGGGTCGCAGTTCTTCGTGACCGTCGTCGCCACGCCCTGGTTGAACAACAAGCACACGATCTTCGGCGAGGTGACCGAGGGAATGGAAGTCGTAACGAAGATCTCAAATCTCCCAACAGGAGCGCAGGACCGGCCTCAGAGCGACGTCGTGCTCGAGCGAGTCGAGATCGAGGAGTAAGCGAGCCGTTCGAATCGAGAGGGAGACGCCGGGGCGAGACCTCGCGGGTGGCCTTCGCCCCGGGGGCATCAAAAGAGGCTAGGAGCCCGAGTGCCCTCACGTCTATCCCTCTCTGCCGATGCCAGTCACGCTAGTTCTCCACCGTTACGAAATCGTCCACCTACGCTCCGATCTCCCAGTCATACTTTGGGAGGACGAAGACGTAGCAAGGAATCCTCATGTTGCAAGCCCGAAATCTCAGCGTCGAGGTCGGCGGCCGTCTGGTCGTCGAAGATGCGTCGTTCACTCTTCACCCAGGCGACAAGGTGGGCCTGGTCGGACGGAACGGTGCCGGCAAGACCTCGATGCTCAAGGTGATCGGCGGGGAGTCCGTCGCAGCCGAGGGGCACGTCGTCCGAAAAGGAGCGCTCGGCTATCTGCGCCAGGACCCGCGCCTGCATGCCCAATCGGTGGACAACACTGCGCTCGCTCATGTCATCGCAGGCCGAGGACTCGACGAAGCCGCTCATCATGTCGAGAAACTGCGGTTGCGGATCGAAGAGAACGCTTCGCGCAAGAACGTCGAGAAGTTTGCCCGAGCGGAAGAACGCTATCGAGCAGAGGGAGGTTATTCGGCGGAGGCTGAGGCTCATCGGATCGCACATGGGCTGGGGCTTCCGGACGACCGGCTCGACCTGCCGGTCGCCGCTCTTTCAGGAGGCGAGCGACGCCGCGTCGAGCTGGCCCGCATCCTGTTCGCGGGAAGCGACGTACTCGTCCTCGACGAACCAACTAACCACCTCGACACTGATGCGAAGGCGTGGCTTATGAAGTTCCTCGCCACGTACAAGGGCGCACTCTTGGTTGTAAGTCACGACCTCGTCCTTCTCGACAGAGCGATCACGCGCGTCCTCCATCTCGACGAGAGCGCCATCGTTGAGTACCGCGGCACGTACTCCGAGTACAAGGAAGCCAGGAAAAAGGACGAATCCCGGCTCACCAAGATCGCCACCCGGCAGGCGTCAGAGATCAGACGCCTGTCAACGCTCGCGGACTCGATGCGAGGACAAACAGAGCGACGCGCACGTACGGCGAAGATGCTCGACAGCCGTGTCAACAGAATGCGCGCAGAGCAGATCAGCGCTCCTCGGGGCGAGCGGTCGATCGCCGTTCGCTTCCCCGAGCCCCCTCGTTGCGGAAAGATCGTGCTCACCGTCGAGGACCTGACAAAAGGCTACGGCGGTCCTCCGGTGTTCGAGGATCTCGACTTCGACCTCGGGCGCGGCGAGCGGCTCTTCGTCATGGGGTTGAACGGTGCGGGAAAAACGTCGCTGCTTCGCATCCTTGCGGGGGTCACGGAAGCAGACTCGGGTGAAGCTCGCACCGGTGTCGGCGTGTCGGTCGGCTACTACGCACAGGAGCACGAGGGCATTACACCTGGACACGACCTGCTATGGCACATGAGCAACATGTCCGGCGCACCAGATCAACAGCTTCGCTCGCTCGCCGGCATGTTCGGGTTGAGCGGAGACATCGCATTCCAGGACGCCGGCACGCTGTCGGGGGGCGAGAAGACAAAGCTCGCGCTGGCTCAGCTCGTAGCTGGCAAGCACAACCTGCTGCTGCTCGACGAACCGACCAACAACCTCGATCCGCCGTCGTTGACGGCTATCGCCGACGCGCTCAGTCGCTGGCCCGGCGCGATGGTGGTGGTGAGCCACGATGTCGATTTCGTGCGAACGCTGACGCCCGACCGCGTGCTCTACATGCCGGAGGGCAACCTCGACTACTGGAGTGATGACCTCCTGGACCTGGTGTCAATGGCCTGAGCCCATACGATGAATCATTGCGAGAGTGGCGGAATTGGCAGACGCGCTGGCTTTAGGTGCCAGTGTCCGTAAGGACGTGGGGGTTCGAGTCCCCCCTCTCGCACAATGTGTGACTGATGGACCCGCTTTCAAAAGGAGGGGAGCTTGTGAGGTGGACTCTTGCTCTGAATGATCCCGAGTTATGGGTGACGGTAGGGGGTGCTGTTCTAACCATTGGTGTGATGTCAGCGTGGCTTCGCCTTTCGAAGTTCGGGCAGATTGACTTCGATGGTAGGTGGGATGCCTCAAGGGTGGACTTAGTTGTTGGTTGGGAACGCGAACGGATATTTGGTGCTGCTAAAGGCATTGCTTCAACCGCGGCCGGCTTTCTGGTGACTCTCGTCACAATTCTCCTGAAAGACGAAATCAAGGTGGAGCTCTCCGGTTGGTCCATCCTCGGCATCGTTTTGGGGGCGGTCGGCGGTCTCGTTTTGGCGGCCTCGCTTAGCGCTCGCACGCGGGGCCGCTCCCTGTACAGGGGAGCGATTGAGGTGCTTACCTGGTGACCTCTGTTGATTTCATTCTCGCCTGCCTTGGGTCAATCGGTTGGGGATTGTTCCTTGTTGCCATTGCGTCGCTGATTGGTGGATTTGGTAACCAGCAATCCCCCCAACCGATATGGCCTTCTGGGCAAGGACCAAAGGAAACTCCAAATGAAAACGAGACTTCGGCTGGGGAGAAGGTGTTGCTAAAAGCGGGTGAATCTGATCAACCTCTCAAGGAACGCTCGGCTGGCAGTGAATAGCTAGTCCGGCCCAAGACTGGCCGACTAAGAGAGGGAACCCATCGCGAAGAAACCGGGAACGGAATTCGAGGCAAGAGTGAGCCGCCCACTGAACCTGGTCCTAGCGATTCTTTACACCCTCGTGAACATTAGCAACCTTGCCGGCGAGGGATGGGCGTACTACATCTTGTTCGGAATTGCGGAGAACGCAATCACCGTGCTCATCTTCCTGACGGCGTGGAAATGGCCAATTGTTAGTCGCGCCAGGGAATGGCCTCCGAGGATTGATGTGAGGCAACGCCTCTGCTGTCCGTGCTCAAGTCCACTTGTGTACCCAGAGGGGCGGGCCTAGGCCCGTCCCTCTTCGGTACTCACCCCTGCTTCGCTTCGCTTCCTGGTCCACCTCCGGAAGCCTGCGGTCATCAAACTGTGTGGTCGGCGGTGGCGACACCGCCTTCCTGCGTAGGTTTCAGCAGTTCCTGACTAGGCTTGCACGGTGTCCGTCTCGCAACCTTTGAGCAAATAGCGAGTAGTAGAGGGTTCTCTGAAACGGCGGCTATCGTGTCGCGGTGCCCGACTACTCGACCGAGCTCCAGTTCGCCATCGACATCGCCAGGATCGGCAGCGGCGTGGCCAGTGATCACTATCGAAAGGATCCACCGCGCAGTCGAAAGAGCGACGGGTCGTGGGTGACCGAAGCCGACATCGCCACGGAGACTGTCATCCGCGAGCACATCGCCTCCGCCTGGCCGGACCACAACATCCTCGGGGAAGAGGAGGGACTGACCTCCGCATCCGGAGGCGAACCGGTCGAGGGGGCCGCGACATGGGTCGTCGACCCGATCGATGGAACCAACAACTTCATGAGCGAGGTCCCTGTTTGGGCGACGCTCGTGGCGCTTCGAATCGACGATCGCAGTGTCGTCGGAGTGGTCAATGCTCCCGCGCTCAACGAAACGTACGACGCAGCACTCGGAGCGGGTGCCCGTTTCAACGGGCATCGCATCGCTGTCGACAACGTGGACTCGCTCGAGCGAGCCACCGTTTTCTTCGGCGGTAACAAGGGCTTCCACCGGCATCATCTCGAAGACCTTCAGGCGAGGCTGGCCACCGAGTCGTGGCGTTCACGCGGTTACGGGGACTTCTGGGGCCACATGCTGGTCGCGCGGGGCGCGGGTCACGTGATGTTGGAGCCGAGCGTTTCGCTTTGGGACGTGGCTGCGATCGAGGTCATCCTCGAAGAGGCCGGAGGCAGGCTGACACACCTCGACGGTTCTCGGTTCAGCGGCAAGGGGACGTGTTTGTCTTCGAATGGCGTGTTGCACGACACCGTCGTCGCTATGGCGACAGCCGCTCGATGAGCCAGCCCATGCCCGCGACACGTTTGTAGATCAGCCGATCGTGCAACCGGTCAGGACGACCCTGCCAGAACTCGATGGTCTCCGGGATGAGGCGGAACCCACCCCAGTGCGGCGGCATTGGGATGTCGTCATCGTCGGGCCACCGAGCTTCGACTTCGCGAACGCGCTCCTCTAGCTCCGCGCGGCTTTGAATCACCTCGCTCTGGCGCGAGGCCCAGGCGGCCCTTCGGCTGGCCGGGGGCCGGGTACGCCAGTACGCCTCCGACTCCGGGAAGGGCACTTTCTCGACCTGCCCCGTCACATCGACCTGACGCTCGAGCTCGGCCCAGTAGAAAACGAGCGCGGCGTGAGGGTTGGCCGCGAGGTGCCTGCCCTTGCGGCTCTCGTAGTTCGTAAAGAACGTAAACCCGCGCTCGTCGACTCCTTTGAGCAGCACGATACGCGCGACTGGCCTGCCTTGGCTGTCGACCGTCGCCAGCGTCATCTCGTTCGGCATTCGCAACTTCGCGTCGAGAGCCTTCTGCATCCAGGCAGCGAACTGGACAAAGGGATCCGGGTCGATGTCGCTCTCGTCTAGCCCCTCCGTGGAGCGCTTCACGCGCAGTTGCGAAATCGCATCGGTGAGATCCTCTCGATCGTCGTTCATGTCAGGAGGTGCTGTCCTCGGAATCCAGCATGACCATGTCGCTGGCCAGCTTCGCTGCCAGTGCTCTAAACGCGTTGCCCCTGTGACTGAACTGCAAGCTTCTCGTCGAGCGGGATCTCTCCCATCGTCCGAGTCTCTGAGCGCCCAGGCACTATCGGGATGAAGTGCGGGTCGTACCCGAAACCCTGCTCGCCCCTCGCTTCGAGAGTGATGATGCCCTCGCAGCTTCCCTCGGCCACGAACTCCTTGCCGTCGGGAAGAACCAACACGGCAACACATCGGTAGCGAGCGGTGCGCTCGCCGGCGCCGACGTCTTTCAGAGCCGCGACCAGCTTCTTGTTGTTGTCGGAATCGCTGGCGCCAACGCCCGCATAGCGAGCCGAGAGGACCCCGGGGGCTCCGTCGAGCACGTCGACCTCGAGTCCGGAGTCATCGGCCACCGCCGGCTCGCCGGTCGCTTCGGCGACCGTTCGTGCCTTCGCGAGCGCGTTGGCTTCGAACGTGTCGAATGGTTCATCGAGCACGAGATCGGGCGCGACCTCGTCGAGGGGCGCGAGCTCCATCCCCGTGAGCAAAAGCTGGACCTGCTCCACTTTGTGCTTGTTACGTGAAGCGAAGATCGCCTTCAATCCGCCTCCGGCGCGCCCAGCGTCTTCTCCTGTTCGGCCGTGAGCTCCCCGATCCCCTTGGTTGCGAGATCGAGTAGCCGATCGAGCTCCGCTCGGTCGAAGGTGCCGTGCTCGGCCGTGCCCTGCACCTCGACGAGCCGGCCGGCTCCGGTCATCACGACGTTCATGTCCACGCCGGCCTTCACGTCCTCGACGTAGTTGAGATCGAGACACGGGACTCCGTCGATGATGCCGACGCTTATCGCAGAGACCGAGTCCACCAGCGGCATCGATGCGACGGCGCCACTCTCCTCGAGTTGCGCGAAGGCCATCGAGAGCGCGACGAAAGCTCCTGTGATGGACGCCGTCCGGGTGCCGCCGTCGGCTTGCAGCACGTCGCAGTCGACAATGACGCTGCGTTCGCCCAGCGCATCAAGATCGGTGACTGCTCGCAGGCTGCGTCCGATGAGGCGCTGGATCTCCTGAGTGCGTCCCGAGGGCCGGCCTTTGTTGACCTCCCTGCGAACTCGCTCGCTCGTCGAACGAGGCAGCATCGAGTACTCGGCAGTCACCCACCCTCGTCCCTTGTTCGCCATCCAGCGCGGCACGCCGTCCTCGATCGTGGCCGTGCAGATGACCTTCGTGTTGCCCATCTCGATCAGGCACGAGCCCTCGGCATTTGGCATGAACCCCGGCGTCATGGTCGCAGGTCTCAGCTCGTCTGGTGTGCGTCCGTCGACCCGGGCCATCAACCCACCTCCAATACCATTCCGTCGGTCGCGAGCTCAATGTTCAAACCGGGCGCTGCGCGGCGCGCCTGCTCGAGGGAGAGGTCGCGGTCAGATCCGGGACGCAGATGCGTGAGCACCAGGCGATCCACACCACAGCTTGCCGCGATTCTGGCGGCGTCGCTCGCACACATATGTCCCCACCAAGACTCATCAGCGTCCTGCACCGTTGCCTCGCAAAGGAAGACGTTCGCTCCCGAGGCAATCGAGTGGATGTCGCCCTCGGGACCGGTATCCGCGGTGTAGGCGAAGGTGACGCCACCGTGCTCGATACGAGTGCCGAGCGTGATGGGCGGATGCTTCATGCGCGCGAAGGACACGCTCGCATCTCCGAAGCTCACCTCACTCGTCTCGTCCACGGGCACGAGATCGAAGCTCTCGGCGACTCCCTTGTCGAATCCGACGATCCGGTCGATAGTCTCCTGCGGGGCCCATAGCGGAATCTTGGTCTCGGGAGCATCGACGTCCCCATAGTGGCGTGCGTGAAAGAGCTGCCAGATGTCGATCGTGTGATCCGGGTGCCTGTGGCTCAGAAAGATCCCGTCCAGATCCCGGTAGTCCATGTGGGACTGAAGGTTGTGCCACGTCCCGCCACCCATGTCGATCACCCAGTGCCCGCCGTCGATCTCCACCAGGAAGCCGGACGCTGCAAGGTCGCGCGTTTGGTAAACGCCGGAGCAGCCCAGAACGGTGACAGTGAAGCTCACGTGCGAGCCTCGTGCTGCCAGGGGTGGTGCTCAACCTCACCGAATTCGGGTCCGAGGAAGCGGGTGCCCAGCTCGGAAAACGATCCCTCGATGCTCGACGAGATGAAGCGGTGCGACCCGAGAGGCCGCTGGTCGGTTACCAGGTTCTTGTTTCGCAACGCGGCGAACACGTCGGTTGCCGTTGCCTCTGCGGAGGAAACGAGGACGACACTTTCACCCATGACGTACTGAATGACGCCCGACAGCAGGGGGTAGTGCGTGCAGCCGAGGATGAGCGTGTCTACCTCCTGCTCCTTCAGCGGCGCGAGGTATTCCCGAGCGAGCGTTATGACCTCATCCGATGTCGTGTCGCCGCGCTCTACGTACTCGACAAAGAGAGGGCAAGCTTGCGACACGAGCGTGACGTTGGCCCGCGTTTCGGCAACCGCCCGGTCGTAGGCGCCCGAATCCACTGTCGCCCTGGTACCGATGAGACCTATCCGACGGTTGCGAGTGGCGGCGACGGCGGCGTGAACGCCCGGTTCGATGACCGAGATGATCGGCACGTCGTATCGCTCCCTGGCGGCATCCAACGCGGTCGAGGCTGCGGAGTTACATGCAACGACCAAGAGCTTCACGTCCTGCTCGACGAGCACATCCATGATCTCGAGGGCGAAGCGCCTGACCTCGTCCGCGGGGCGGGGGCCATAAGGGCACCGTTCGACGTCACCGAAATAGATCAAGGTCCTCGTGAGGCAACAGGTCGATTACGGCACGGGCGACCGTGAGGCCCCCCACGCCGGAGTCGAACATCCCAATCGGCCTGCGGTCAGACATTGCTCTCCTTGCTTGCGGACAGAACCAGCGCATCGCGCCCGGCCTGGCATCCGGCGCTCACCTTAGTATCAGCGACACACGGTATGCCTTTCCGGAACGGGCCAGGACGCTGGTGCCCCCGGTGCTCGCAGGCACCGCGGGGACCGGAGGCACCGCAGGATCGTCGATTCCGGAGAAAGACCCACTGCCTCCGAGGTGCGGCTACCACCAGAGGACGGCTTCGACCTGCTCCTCGGCGGTGTCGATGTCCTTCGTCCAGGCCTCCGTCGAGAGGTACTTCCAGCCAGCGTCGGCCAGCAGGCAAACGACGTCTCCTCCACCCTCCGAGCTCAAGCGTTCGGCGGTTCGCTGAGCTACCCAGATGACCGCTCCGGCCGAGATGCCGGCGAAGATTCCCTCATCGGTCAGAAGCTTCCTCGTCCAGGCGATCGACTCGCGTGCGTTGACCATGACCTTGCCGTCCAGGATGTCGGGGTCGAAGATCGGCGGAATGTAGCCGTCCTCCAGCGAACGCAAACCGTAGACAAGCTCGCCCAACTGTGGTTCTGCGGCGACGATCTTGATCTCGGGGTCATGCTCCTTCAGCCTGCGACCAACCCCGGTCAGCGTTCCGCCGGTTCCCAGACCAGCGACGAAAGCCTTGACCTCGGGCAGGTCGTCGACGATCTCCTGGCCGGTCCCTTTGTAGTGGGCGGTGACATTGGCCTCGTTGCCGTACTGAAATGGCATGTGGTACTTCTCATCGCGCGCCATCTCCCTGGCAAGAGCGACAGAGCCGTTCGTGCCCTTGGCGCCTTCCGAGTAGACGATGTCGGCACCGAACGCTTGCAGCAACGAGACCCTCTCTGCCGACGCGTTGTCCGGCATCACGGCGGTAAACCGGTAGCCCCGGATCGAGCAGACCATCGCAAGGGACACGCCCGTGTTACCCGAGGTTGGCTCGAGGACAATGTGATCTTTGGTCAGCTCGCCGGAGGCCTCACCCGCCTCTATCAGGGCGAGAGCAACCCGGTCCTTGACCGAGCCGGTCGGGTTCTGGCCCTCGAGCTTGACCCAGAGCCGAACGTCGTCAACGGGGCTCAGGCTCGATACCTGGACCAGCGGGGTCTGCCCGATGGCGTCCAGGATCGACTTGTACTTCATGGTCTCGGCCTCACCAGTTGGTCAGCCCTCTGCGTTTCCCGCTCCCCCCGCGACGCTGGGGAGCAGGGAGACCGTGTCGCCCTCTGAGGCCCTGGTGTCGAGCTTCTGGATGTAGCGAATGTCCTCGTCGTTCACGTAGACGTTGATGAACCGGTGAAGGCTCCCGTCGTGGGTCAAGACCTGGCCTCTGAAGCCGGGATATCGATGTTCGAGCTGACCGATCAGCTCGCCGATGGTGCCGGGATCCACCTTTACCTGCGATTCCCCCTCCGTGTACTTGCGGAACACGGTTGGGATTCGAACTGCGACGGACACATCTTCCTCCCTTGTAAAGGTTGTTAAGTCTACTGCTACTCAACGAGAAGGGAAGTGCCCGAATTCCTGGGGCCGGGAACAGCGCGCAAGAGGCGCCCCAGAGGGCGCCTCTCGGTTTGAGATTTCCCACTTATGGTTTGCCCGACGCAGCTACAGGACCGCGACCGGGATCTCCACGATCTCGCCGTCCTCGGCCCCCCATTCGCTCTTGATGATGCGAAAGGCCCGGATCTCTGCGGGCTCGGTCGCCAGGGAGACGATCACGTAGGGCACGTCTTCGCTGGCGAGGCGCACGTCGGTCGGCGACGGGTACGCCTCGGTGTGCGTGTGGCTGTGGAATACGCCACCCAGATCCCACCCCTGCTCGTCGAGCGTGTTGTAAACGGCGAGCTGCTCGGACGGTTCGAGCGAATAACGAACCGGGTTCTGCGCTGCATTGGCCATCTTGAACACCTTTACCGTCTCGCCGCCCTTCGCGCCGAGCATCCCGCAGGCCTCGTTCGGACGACCCTCCCTGCAGTGCTGGACCATCTCCTCGGCAAGTTCGCTCGAGATCCTGAACTCGTCGCTCACGGCGTCACTTCTATCCGTCCCTCGCCTTCGACGAGCGAGCCGATGACGGCCGCGTCCGCGACCCCTCGGCCTTCAAGCGCATCCATGAGCACCGCGGTGCGATCGGCCACAACCGCTATCAACAGTCCGCCCGAGGTTTGCGCGTCGAAGAGCACAGCCAGGCCCTCATCGCTGAGCCCTCGTGCGTCGACAAACGGTTCGTCCGCCTCGCGGTTCCTCCGACTGCCACCCGGCAGAACCCCAGAGGCCACGAGATCGTAGGCCTCCGGAAGGATGGGTATCGAACCGGCGGACAGCCGCGCCGACAACCGCCCATCGAGCATCTGCAACAGGTGCCCCATCAAGCCGAAGCCTGTGATGTCGGTTGCCGCTGCCGCCCCGACCTCGACCATCGCCTCGGAAGCCGTACGGTTCAGGGTGGTCATGATCTCAATGGCCCGCGCCGCGGTCTCGGGCGACGTCTTGCCCTCCTTGATGCCGCTCGAGATGATCCCCATCCCTAACGGCTTGGTAAGCACGAGATCGCACCCCACCGTCCCAGTGGACTTCGGAACGATGTGATCGGGGTGAATCAATCCAGTCACTGCCAGTCCGTACTTGGGCTCGGGATCGTCGATCGAGTGGCCGCCCACTATGTTGACCTCGGCCTCGGAACAGACAGCACTCCCGCCCTCGAGCACTCGGCCGAGCAACCCGAAGTCCAGATCGCGCGGCCATCCAACGAGGTTCAACGCAGTCACCGGTCGCCCGCCCATCGCGTAGACGTCGCTCAGCGCGTTGGCCGCGGCGACCCTGCCCCAGTCGAACGGGTCATCGACGACGGGAGTAAAGAAGTCGACCGTCTGGACGATGGCGATGTCGTCGGTAAGCCGATAGACCGCGGCGTCGTCCGGCGCGTCCAAGCCGACGAGGATGGCAGGATCGGTTGTTGTCGATGTCACGTGGCGCAGCACCTGCGCCAGCTCGGAGGTGCCGAGCTTGCACGCTCAACCACCACCGTGCGAATACGAGGTCAGACGTACCTCATCGCGCAATTCGGCCACCTCCTTTCGGGTTCGGGCTTAACTTCTTCGAAATGACTGTAGCCCGAGGCTGTTTTCTTGCTGTCGAGGCGGAATGGGCGACCGGTTCAGCGACTCACGATAAGGGGCCGAACCGGGCTCGAGAGGCGTCGCTAAGGCGACGTACCGCGATATCTGGGCAGAGCAGACAACTTTCGCTCTAAGCTTGACCCCCGGGCACGGCTTGGCGCGAAGCCATTTCGAAAGGGTTTACGGCATCAGCTCAACTGACATGACCGCGAAAGAGGAGCGGCAACTGAACAGGTTGTTGACTGCTCTTGCCGGCGCGAGCGACGAACTCGAGGGCCTGGTAGCCGCCCTGCCGGCTGTCGCTTCGATGATTGACTCGGATGGGGCCTTGGTGTGGGCCGACGGCGACGTCCGACACCTTTTTGGGAATATCGAACCAATCTCACTCGATCGCCGCGCGGGAACAGTCGATCTCGATGGTCGCTTCGGGGCCGTGGCGCCTCTGCTCGAAGATGGTTACCTCATGGTTGCGCGTTCCGGGCCTGCCTACGACGAAAGTGAGCTCGAGACTCTCATCGGGTTTGGGTCGGCACTCGACCTCTTTCTTCGAATGTGGCGTGCGCGCGACAGCGAGCGCCTATCGGCCGAGCGGGGACACCGACAGGCGGTTGAAAACGTCCGCTTGCTTGACTCTCTCATCGAGCGACAGCGACTGTTCGAACGACTGACGCGCATCCAAAGGTCGATTAGCCATCGCGCGCCACTTCAGGAAGTTCTGGACGCGGTCTGCTATGGCGCCCGCGAGTTGATCGGCGACGAGGTCGTAGGGGTTCGGCTCATCAGTGGCGACGATCCCGAGATCATCGAGGTCAAGGCCGATGTCGGACTCTCGGACGAACTACGCGAGAAGGTTCGGCGGGGTCGATCCGGAGTAGGAGTCGGGGGCCGCGCATTCAAGGAGAACCGGCTCGTCATCGTGTACGAGTACGACCGTAGCGACAACGTGGTCATCCCTCTGAAAGAGGGCGGCTTGCAGAGTGCAATGGCCGCGCCCGTTCACGAGCACGGCCAGCCCGTCGGCAGTCTCGTGGTTTCGACCTACAAGCGAGGCCGTCGCTACAGCCAAGTCGAGCAAGAGGTCCTCCTCGCCTTCGCGGAGCACGTCAGCATCGCGTTGACCGACGCGAAGACCGTTGAGGCTCTTCGTGAAGCCCAACGCGTCAAAGAGATGTTCCTCGCCATGGTTTCTCACGAGCTCAAGACCCCCCTCACCGCGATCATGGGCACACTCAGAACCTTTCAGAAGCACGATTCGGCTTTGCGGGGAGAGTTGCGCGAATCGATGCTCAATTCCGCCGTCGACCGCGGCGAGCAACTCGCCCATCTGATAAACCGGCTGTTGATTGGAGCGCGCGCTGAGCTCGCCAACATCGAACAAGACATCACACTTCAAGATTTGATTAGCAACTCTGTCAAGGGGTTCAGAGACATGGGGATCCTCGACATCGAGGAGGTCCCGGACCTCACCGTCAGGACCGATGCGGGCTCCATTCAGGGAGCGTTGGGCATCCTCTTGGAGAATGCGATTGCTCATTCACCCACGGGCTCGAGCATCGGGATCCGCTCGACGGTCGACGACGCGGAGCTGTCAATTGCCGTCACCAACGAGGGCACCCTTCCAGAGGAGCTGGATGCCAGTGCTCTCTTTCAGCCCTTTCAGCGGGGGGCCGACGCGCGCTCCTCCGGGGTCGGGCTTGGCCTTTACATCGCGCTCCGCCTGACCGAGGCGAGCGGTGGCACGATCGATGTGGAATCGCACGATGGTCTCGTGACATTCGGCCTGCGAGTTCCGCTCAAGCCAAAGTCAGGACGACCAGCTCTTAGCGACTAGTCGAGGAACGCGACCGCCCTGCAGAAGGCGGCCTCTCCTCCCTGGAAGCGCCACGGGAAACATCCGAACTGGATCTTCTGATCGAGGACCTTGTCGATCTCTCCTCCGAGATTCTCGATATGAATGATGTCGTGCGGGAACAACAACGTGTGCATGATCTGGTAGTCGGGTTTGGGGAACACTTCGTCCAGCGAGCGACCCAGCTTTGCCTCGGCGTCCTCAGCCTCGTCGGGGCGCATCTTTCTGATCACAGTGTTCATCGGGTGATCGAGGGTGCCGGCATCGATAGCGAAGTAGCGGATTCCCCTGTCTAGCGTCCACTCAGCGAATGCGCGCGTCGGACCAGGATGCCTGATGAAGTATTTGGTCTCGTCGGTCTCGGAGCGATCGGTCCAGTTCTCCGGGTAGTAACGGTGATAGCCCGTGTGAATGATGAGGATGTCGTCCCGCTCGATCGAGATGCCTGTATCCGCCTCCCACTGCTCGAAGTGCTCCGGCCCGTAGAGCTCAAAGTCGCCAATTCCCATCTTCTCCAAGTCGACCACGCAGGCGGAACCTACGAGCCAGTCGATCGGCAGATCACCGATGAACTTGCCTCCCGAGAGGAAATGAGCGGGCGCGTCCAAGTGTGTGCCGACGTGCAGGGTTGAGGTGATCTCCTGGCCCCCAGCTTTGTCAAACGCAAGCCGCTTGATCCACTTGATCGACGGCCCGTCGTAACTCGCGAACGCCGGCGTGTGCATGCTGAAGTCCTGCGAGAGATCGAGCACGTTCAAGGTTTCTCCTCCCGTAGCTGATTTACCTGACAATCCTGTTGCTCCCGGCAAGCGCCAGAGCTGCAAGCGCGCACCCGAGAGCATAGGTCCCACCGGTTGAGTGCCCGATGCGCTCGAGCCGCCCGAGTGCGCGCTGCCACGTAACTCGCTCGACGGTCAGATCGAGCAACGAACGCACGGGATCGATCACCTGTCCTTCGACGGCCAGCCTCAGAAGCGTGGCCGACAGAGCACCCGTTCGGTTCCCGAGGTCGTCCACCAGCAGATCCGCTCGAAGCCTGTGCGCGGCGTGAGGGTCAATTGCAGCGGGGCCCTCGAATCGCGGGTCGCTGCGGCCACGGCCGCGAGTAGGTCGTCCCCGTCAGGCGTCAGCCCGGGCCCCCGTCCAGTGAGCAGGCGGGCTGCCTCGCGCGCAGCCTCGGACCGGCCGTCGCTGAACGCCGTGAACAGCAATCGCACTGCATCCAGTCCCTCTCCGGCAATGATCCCAGGCCTCGAGCAAGCGATAGCGGCGAGTGGACCGCCGTCATGATTCATCGCGTCGAGCAGAGCGCGACCTCTGTGGGCAACGTCGCGCGCATGGTAGCTCTCGTTCAAAGGAACGGCGAGATCGACGGGGACGGCCCTATTCCATGTGACCTTCACGCGTCCCGCGCGCAGTCCCTCGACGGATGTGCGGACGACGGCTCCCGACTCGAATGCATCCAGCCCCTCGCTCTCGATGACGGTGGCACCGTTTGGCATCAACGGGACCGTTCGGGTGTTCACGGCCATGACGAGATCGTCGAACGCCAGATACGCCGAGGTCGGGGATGATCCCAGGACGGTGCCGGTGCGGGGGCCTCCAGCGATCAGCGTGTGCAGTGCCGCGGCAAACGAGTGGGCGGTGAAGCGGTAAGCGCTCACAACGAGTCGGCAAGTGCGCGCGTCGCAGCGACGAACGCCTCCATCGGGGGATCTACGAGTCCGGCCCCCACCTGGCCGATGCCCGGTTCTCGGTGAGCGATGCCTGTGTTGACGACCGGCAGCAGACCCGTCTGAACGACGGCCCTGCAGTCGATCCCAAGCGGCGTGCCCCGAAAGCCGAGCGCGGGAACCTGATAGTGGTCGCTCTCTCCCCAAGTGATCTCGTACATCGAGCGAGTTGCGTCGATCGCGTCCTGGGGGCTCCCACCGACGAACCGCACGATGGCTGGTGCAGCGGCCATCGCCATACCTCCGACCCCGATGGTCTCGGTGATCGTGCTGTCGCCGATATCGGGATTCGCATCGTCGGGACCGAAGCCGGGCAGGTAGAGGCCCTCGACCTCGCCCGCCGGACCCGTGAACCACTCGTCGCCCGTTCCCGCGAGCCTGATGCCGAACTCGGTACCGTTGCGCGCCATGGCGACTACCAAGGATGAGCCTTCGATGCCGGCTGCCGCGTCGGCGGTCGCCTTGCCCGCGGCCATGACGAGATTGAGAAAGAAATGATCGTTACTCGAGATGAACCGGACGGCCTCAACTTTGTCCTTCGTCCGTTCGTCGCTCGTGAGCAACGCGGGGATCAACTCGCGCAGGAACAACGAGGTTCCCGCTCGGTTGCGATTGTGGCCCTCGTCGCCCATCTGCAGCGCGTGCGCCAGCATGGCGCGCAGATCGATCGGCTGCCCGAAAACCTGGAGAGCGGAGCTCAGTGCCGGAGCGAGGATGTCGCTCATCCACCTCAACCGGTAGATGACCGAATCGTCGTACGCGCCGTACCGAAGCACTTTGCCGAGCCCCTCGTTCAGGGTGCAGAGAGCCTTATTGCCGCCAGTGTCGTTGGTCACGACCCACATCGGCATCGAGGGGCTGACGACCCCGGCCATCGGTCCCACGGCACCTCGCTCATGACAGGGGACGAATGTGAACTCGCCGGCCTCCGCTTTGGCGGAAGCATCGTCGGGTGAGTCGGCCAGTTCCTCGTACAGAGCCGCCCCGATGATGGCTCCTCGTAGAGGTCCGGTCATGTCGGCCCACTCGATCGGGGGCCCGGCGTGCAGGAAGGTGTGTCCGTCCATGTCCTCGACGAGGTCCGCGGCACGGCCGATTGCGGTGACCCTGGGCTTGGCTGCCTGCAGCCACGCGAGGGCCGTGTCGTTGGCCTGAGCCACTCGTGCGCTCGCGAGTGCAAGCCGAGCAAGCGCGTCCTCCGAACCTGATACGGGGGGCCGCCAGTCGACTCGCTCGACCGGAACTGACTGTCGCTCGAGCTCGTCTGCGAAGAGAGCAACGCCCTCGCTGGCGACGTTCAAGGAATTTCCCAGAAGCGGCTCGTTAGCCATCGGCGTTCTCCGTTGGGGGGGTCATGGCCGCGAGTGCAACGCGGGCTGCCTGAGCCGAGTTCCTGGTTACGAACGCACCTGCGTCCGATAGCTGCTTCGACTGGTCGTCGATCCGTTGCGGGTCACCTCTCGCACCGCACAGCGCGACCACGATCGTCAGACCGATCGGACGACGACGCAACGCCTCTGAGATGACGCGTGCGAGATCGTGCGCGGGATCGGCATGAGCGCCATAACCCAGCACGACGTCTAAAACGATTGCTCCGACATTCGGGTCACGGCTTTCTCGCTCCAGGCGTTCGTTGCGGAGGGACGGATCGATCATGGGATGCGCGCGACCCTGAGTGAGCTCGTCCTCGCCGAAGTCTATGAAGGTGTCCCCCTCGCTCGACTCGACTTCGGCCAAGCGCCATTCCTCCCTGATGGGCACGTTGGAGGCGACCCTGCGTCCCATGGCGGCGACCAAGATCATCGCCTCGTAGCACAGCGATCCGCCGCAGAACAGGCCTCGCACGAATCCGGGCGTGTGACGCTGGGGAAGCGGAGATGCTGTCTCGATCTCGGCCCCCGCGAACGCGGCGACCTTGCGTGCTGCGCCCTCGAGCGATCCCACGACGGCGACGTTTGCGGGAACGTCCCCGTGTTTGCCTCCTCCGCCTAAGAAACCGACAACCACTGGTTTCTGTGACCGCCCAGCTGCCTCGATCACTCGTCCTGCAACTGCTGCGTCTGGAGGCTTCGAGACAACAACGATGATGCTCGTCGACTCGTCGGCGTCGAGGAGTTGAATGCCGCGCAAGGTCATGGCTCCGCCTACGGCGCTGCTGAGGTCGCGTCCACCCACTCCGATCGCATGACTGATGCCGAGTCCAGCCGAGTCGAGCAGGCAGGTGACTTCTTGAATCCCTGTGCCCGACGCCCCCACGACTCCGATCGACCCACGCTCGACGCCGTTCGCGAATCCGAGCCCGATGCCGTCGATGATCGCCGTGCCACAGTCCGCGCCCATAACCAGTAAGCCCTCTTTGATCGCGAGCTTCTTGAGCGTCGCTTCGTCGTCCAGCGACAACCCGTCCGAGAAGCAAAAGACATTGAGACCGGCCGCGAGCGCCTGCGCGGCCTCAGCCGTTGCAAAACGTCCGGGCACGGAGACGAATGCCATGTTGATGTCCGGGTTGTTGCGCGCCGCGGAACGCAACGAGCGCGGCCGGATACTGGCCTGTCCGCCAGTCCCGACATCGGCCGATCCGGACAGCCGGTCGGCAATCGCTCCCTCGGCCGCATCGGCTGCGCTGTCGTTCTCCGCACGAAGCGCGATGACGAGATCGTTCGGCCCGGGGGTGTCGTCCCCCAGGACGAAGCCCTGCGTTTCGAGGAGAGAGAGATTTACAGGTGTCGCGGTGACCGCCGCAGCGAAGGTCACTCCGTCAACCGCCTCGGCATCCCTCGATGCGAGCATGAGGGTTACCGAATCGTAATAGGTGTCGGGTCGAACGCTCAGCCGGTCGCTCATGACTTGTCCTTGCCTGCTGGCTCGTCGACATCCGCACTCGCCCGGCCTCCGGACAGGCGGGCATAACCTGGTCCTCTGTCGAAGAAAGGCAGATCGTCTCGCTCGGCGCGCAGCTTCTCCCGCAGCTTCTTGGTCGCGGCCGAGTCCACCCTCGTCTCGTCGTCACCGTCAGCGAGAACCACCCCGTACTCCGATCTCGCGGTGCTTGTCGACACCTTGTCCTGCAGCACATCGAGGGCCACGCTCGCGTGATCACGCTCGAGTGGGTCGCCCCATCCCCCACCGCCGGTCGTCTCGATTCGCACGGTCTCTCCAGCTTTGACAGCAACGTCGTCGGCCAGTCCCGGCAACACGCGCTCGTTGGGACCTCCGGGATCGATCGTCACGCTGAAGGGTGCGCCGGCGCGACCGCCGCGCAAACCCCAGCAGGCCAGGATGGAACGATCGGCAATCGACAGAAAGGTTGCGTCTGCGAGCACGCGAATCTCCTTCAGATATCCGAGCCCGCCCCGGTACTGCCCAGCCCCACCGGAGTCGGTTGCAAGGGCGAGCCGTTCGACGCGCGCGGGAAAACTCGTCTCGATGAACTCGGTTGGCATGTTCTTCGAATCGGGAACCACGTGGATGGTGTCGGACCCATCGGCATAGTAGCGACCGCCGGAACCGCCGCCGAGGATCTCACGATACAGATACCAGTCACCGTTCGCGTCGTGGCCCGTGATGCCGGTGTAACGGATGGTCTCCTGGTCCGCCGGCATGTACCCGTCGACTGCCTTGGCGAGGGCTCCCGCAAACACGCCCAAAAGCCGCAGGATGACGAAGGTCCGGGCGTTGGTGGGGGCCGGGAACACCGGGGTAAGAAGCGTTCCAGGCGGCGGGAACCTCATCTCGATGAGCTCGACGATGCCCTCGTTGACGTCGAGCTCGGCCATGCGCTCGGGGCTATCGGCGAGATTGCGGAGGATGGGGGCGATCCACTTCTTGAGGAAATTGCCGTCGGCGTAGTCGCCGGCATGATTGATTGGCCCCTTCGCCTGCGGACTCGTTCCGTTGAAGTCCAGCACCAACTTGTCGGGCGTCTTGGTAAGAGTGATTCGCTGAGCGTGAAGGCGCGGCTCATCTATCCCGTCATGCTCGGCGTAGTCCTCCCAGACGTAGGTGCCATCCGGGATCTTGCTCAGGATCTCGCGCCGGAAGGTCTCGGTTGTGCGGGTGATGATCGTGTCGAAGCAACCCTCGACTACCTCGCGCCCGTATCTCTCGAACAGCTCGGCCATTCGGCGCGCCCCCATCGAGCACGCGGCGCACTCCGCGTCTAGGTCGCCGGCGATGTGATCGGGAAGGCGCGAGTTACGGGTGATGATCTTGATGGCCGAATCGTTCGGGACACCCCTGTCGTACAACTTGATGGGCGGGACCATCAGGCCCTCCTGGAACGCTGAAGTTGCGTTCGAGGGCATCGAGCCGGGCACCATCCCACCGATGTCGTCGTGGTGGCCGAAGGCCTGAACGAACGCAACGACCTCACCCTCGCAGAACACCGGGACCGTCACTGTGAGATCGGGGAGATGACCAACCCCGCCCTCGGAGAGATAGACGTCGTTGTGGAAGAAGACGTCGCCCTCGTGCATGTCCTCCATCGGATAGTCACGTACGACTGGATGAACGAGAGCGGAGTAGGACCGGCCCGTGAGCTTCCTGAGCTTGCGATCGTGGATGCCCGCCCGGTAGTCGTGTTGGTCTCGGATCATGGGCGAGCGGGCCGTTCGACCAATGGCGTCCTCGACCTCGGCCTCGATCGACGCGAGCGTCCCCTGAACGATCTCGAGAACGATCGGATCGGTGGTCGCGGTCACGAGCGCTCTCTCCGCACGACGATGTTGGAGCGGGCGTCAACCCGTCCGACGAAACCGGGGGCCAGCGGAAGCGTAGAGCCGTATTCCTCGACGACCGCGGGCCCTCTCACTTCATCCCCCGCGCGTAAACGCGCTCGATCGTAGAGCGCAGCCGAGTGCCAGTCCTCATCGAAATAGACGTCGCGTTCGCCTGTCCTCGCGCGCTCGGGATCGCCGTCGCCGCGCACTAGCTCCCGGATGTCCGGGCGAGTTATAGGGCCGATGCCGGTCGCTCGCAGGTTCACCCATTCCACGGTTTGCGTGGGATCGTCGCGATAGCAGTAGCCGTAGAGGCGCTCGTGTTCATCGTGGAAGCGCGCTATGACATCCGCGATGAAGCCCGCGTCGATTGGACCAGGCGCTGCACCGACGCGCACTTCGAAGGCCTGTCCGGAATAACGAAGGTCGGCCGAGCGCGCGAGCACCTGGTCCTTCGCCTCGAAACCCTCGTTGTTCAGAGCGGTGGTCGCGCTCGTCTCCAGGGAGTTGAAGACGGCGGCGAGGTCCTCCGGGGATGCGTCGTGCTGGCGCCGCACGAAAGTCTGAACGTAGTCATTGCGCACGTCCACGGTCAGCAGCCCGAGTGCGCTGAGGTTCCCGGGGTTCGGCGGCACGACCGCCGCATCGAGGTCGAGCACGTCGACGAGCCGGCAGGCCTGCAGCGGTCCCGACCCTCCAAACGCGATCATCGCGAAGTCCCTCACGTCCAGGCCGCGCCGAACCGTCACCTGACGGATCGCGTTTGCCTGGTTCCAGGCCGCGATCTCGAGGACACCGGCGGCGCAGGGCTCGAGATCGAGGGCGAGCTTGGACGCGAGTTCGGTAAGCCCGGAGCGAGCCGCATCGGGATCCAGCGCCAGCTCGCCGCCAAGCAGGGCCGGCGGGATCCGGCCGAGGGCGAGGTGGGCGTCGGTGGTGGTGGGCTCCGTGCCGCCCCTGCGGTAGCAGAGGGGGCCGGGGTCGGCGCCTGCGGAGCGGGGGCCGACCTTCAACCCCCCGTCCGGGGCCACCCATGCGATCGAGCCGCCCCCGGTGCCAACGGTTACGACATCGACCATCGGCACCTTGACAGGGAACCGCCCGACCGCTCCCTCAGTCGTCATCGTCGGCTCGCTCGATCGGACGACACTGACGTCCGTGGACGTACCTCCCGCATCGAGGGTCAGCACACTGTCGAACTCGGCCATTTTCGCGACCAGAGCAGCGCCGAGAACGCCGGCGGCCGGACCCGACAAGATGGTGGTGATCGGCTGCTCGCCGATCTCGGCCGACGACATCACTCCCCCGTTGCTCTTCATCACGTAGAACGGAACTCCTCCATCGCCATTGGACGACGTGAAGTCGTCGAGTCGGGCGTTGATCCCCGAGATGTAATGCGACACCTTGGGTTTGACGAAGGCGTCGACCAGTGTCGTAACCGAGCGCTCGTATTCGCGGTACTCGCGCAGAACGTCGGAGCTAATGGACACGGCGCAGCCGGGATGCTCCGATCGGAGAACCTCGCGCATGCGGAGTTCGTGCTCGGGATTTACGTACGCGTTGATGAAACAAACACCAATCGAGTTGATACCGCGCCGCGAAACCAACGCGCGACCTGGGCAGCTGCCTGTTCGTCGAAGTCGCGCACCACGTTGCCGTCGAAGGCAAGCCTTTCGGGAACCTCCTTGATCAGATGCAAGGGGACGATCCGTTCGGGCTTCACCCAGAAGTACGAGTTGCCGTAGCCCTCGGGCACGCTCTGCCGTGCGATCTCGAGAAGGTGGCGGAATCCCTGCGTCGTGATGAAGCCGAGACCAGCGAACTCCTCCTGAAGCAATGCATTCGTCGCGACGGTTGTGCCGTGCGACACCTTCGAGAGGTCGTCTCCCGTGGCCGTCATCTGCTCGAGGACCTTCGTCACTCCGTTCATGAAGCCCTGGGAGGGGTCCGCAGGCGTCGAGGGGGTCTTGGTCGTGATGATGTCGCCCGACGACTCGTCGACGGCAACCACGTCGGTGAAGGTCCCCCCTGTGTCGATCCCGACACGAATCCCTCGACCCATCCTTTACCCTTTGTGGAGGATCTCGTAGATACTCAAAGGCGAGATCGGCATCGAGTCGATGGGATGACCAAGCGCGTCCGAGACCGCATTTGCGATGACTGCCGCACCCGGGATCGTTCCCGCCTCGCCCACTCCCTTTATCCCCAGCGGATTCAACGGCGACTTCGTCTCGGTGTGATGCATCTCGACTTCGGGGATCTCGGTCGCGTACGGGATGAGGAAGTCCATGAAGCTCGCGTTTTGAATCTGACCCTGGTCGTCGTACGCGAGACGTTCGTAGAACGCTCCTCCGATCCCTTGCGCAACGCCGCCGAGGATCTGTCCCTCTACGATCATCGGATTGATTACCGCGCCGCAGTCGTGCATAACGACGTAGCGCAGGATCTTGAGGTTGCACGTGTCGGGATCGATCTCGATCACCGCTGCGTGAGCACCGAACGCGAACACCCCAGACGTCGGACTGTAGAACTCCGCTGCTTCGAGCCCAGGATGCATGCCCTCGGGAAGAGGCCGGTCGCTTTGTGCGTACGCCCGTTGTGCGAGAAGCACCGCCTTCTGCGATTCCTCGCCGAACGCGTAGCGCAACGGATTGGAGATGAGCGCGACCTGACCGAGCTCGACACTGAGACCGGGAGCACCCGCCACTCGTATCGACCCGTCTTCGAAAACAAGATCATCGGGAGAAACTTCGAGAGAACGCGCAGCAACCTCGGCCGCCTTCCTGCGTACCTCTTTGGCCGCCTTGAACACCGCGTTGCCACCGACAACGGCCGATCGGCTTGCAAACGTCCCGACGCCGTAACCCATGCGACGGGTGTCGCCCGCGGTGATCTTCACCTTGTCCACAGGAACCCCGAGCTCGTCCGACACGATCTGGGCGAACACGGTCTCGTGACCCTGGCCCTGAGACGAGAAGCCAAGGGCGACGGTGACCGAGCCGTCTGCCAGGACCTTCATGGCAGCGCCCTCGTAGGGCCCAATCCCCGTGCCCTCGACGTAATAGCCGATGCCGATGCCCATCAGCCTGCCCTTCTTGACGGCCTTGCGCTGCTCGGCCCTGGCCTTTTTGTAGTCGAGGGCCTCAAGGAGCACGTCGAGGCCGCGTTCGTACTCGCCGGAGTCGTAGACGGTGGGCCCTCCGTCCTGGAAGGTCACGCCGACGTCGTAGGGGAACTCGTCGGGACCGATGAAGTTCCGTCTACGCACCTCGGTGGCGTCGATCTTCAGCTCGAGCGCGATCTTCTCGATGACGCGCTCCATCACGTACACCGCGTGGGGGCGGCCGGCCCCCCTATAAGGCGAGGTCGGCACTCTGTTCGTGAACAGGTTCCGGAACTCGTATCGGAAATTCTCGATCCGGTAGGGACCCGGCATCTGTGCGGCGGTGATGATCGGGATGATCAAGCCGTAGGAGCAATAGGCGCCGGCGTCGTTGATGAAGGTCGTTTCCATCCCGAGGATTCGCCCCTCGTCGTCCGTGCCGACACGCACGTCGTGAACCTGCCCTCGTTCGTGGTTGGACCCGATGAAGTCTTCGCGCCGGTCCTCGGTCCACTTGACGGGTATGCCGAGGTGTCGAGAGGCCCAGGGAACGAGCACCTCCTCGGGGTAGAACTGGATCACCTTCATTCCGAACCCGCCGCCGATGTCGGGCGCCACGACGTGAACGTGGTCGGGATCAAGCCCGAAGAGAAGTGCGAGTCCGCCGCGCACACCAGTGGGGGCCTGAGTCGAGTCGTACAGCAGAAGAGACTGGTCGCCCTCGTCGTAGTAGGCAACGATTCCGCGGCCTTCCATCGGCATGGCCGCGGCGCGCTCCATTCTGAAACGCCACTCGAAGACGTGTGAGGCCGCCGCGAGCGCGGCATCGACGTCGCCCTTTTCCTCGCTCACCCGGCCGTTGACATTGTCGTCCATGTCCGAGTGAGCAACCGGAGCTCCGGGCTGTGCCGCCTCCTCCAGATCGGCAACCACCGGGAGAGTCTCGTACTCCACCCGAATGGCGCTTGCGGCGTCCTCGGCTATGTAACGGTCGCGCGCTACAACCATCGCGATGACCTCACCCGCGTAGCAAACCTCGTCGCGAGCCAGCGCGTACTGAGTCTTGGGTGCAAACAGCCCGTCGTTCGGGATCAACAGGGGAAGGGGCTTCGCGAAGTCACCCTCGAGGTCCTCATGCGTGTAGATCCCGAGGACGCCATCGATATCGAGGGTGCCGGAGACGTCGATGTCGACGATGCGCGCATGAGCCGGCTCGGAGCGGACGAAAGCAACCTGGGCGGCTGAGTGCTCGAAGTCATCCACATAGCGGCCCTTGCCCGTGAGCAAACGAACATCTTCGTTGCGCTGGATGCTCTGCCCAAACATGCGCGTCGTCACGAGCCATCACCTTCGCGGGAACTCTCGATGCCGGCCGCGCTTCTGATGGCCTTCAGGATTCCGGCGTAGCCCGTGCAACGGCACAACTGGCCGCTTATAGCCCGGCGAAGCTCGTCGTCGCTCATCTCGGGGGCCTGCTCGTAGACGGCCAGCGCCGTCATCAGAAACCCAGGTGTGCAGTAACCGCACTGGAGCCCGTGATGGGTCTTGAACGATTCCTGTAGGGGATGAAGTTCGCCGTCGGGCCCGGCGAGGCCCTCGACAGTGGTGATTGCGGCGCCGTCCGCCTGGACCGCAAACGTGAGGCAGGATCGGGCGGGTTCACCATCGATCAGGACCGTGCAGCAACCACAGACTCCGTGTTCGCAGCCGACGTGCGTCCCCGTGAGACCGATCGAGTGACGCAGGACGTCGGACAGTAGCCAGCGTGCCTCGACGTCAACCTGGTGCGCGACCGAATTTACCGTCAGCTCGATGCGCGTGCTCTCGCCGGGCTCCAGCGCCACTACGACTCCCCTCGAGCTTGGGCGTTCGCGGCCGCGCGCTTGCCTGCAATTACTCCGAGTTTGCGCGCCAGGTGGGCCCTGAATGCGACCGTCGCGTGAATGTCGTCGCCGGGATCGAGCTGCTGCTCGACAACGTCTGCGACCGCTCCCTCGATCTCGGAATCGATTGACGCCTGGTCGAACGCTGGAAGCTCGATGCACACCGGCACGTCCCCCATGCCGAGGTATCCGAGCGCAATCGTTGTCCTACCTTCGGCGTGCTCTGCTCGAACGGCCACGCCGCAGAGAGCGTAGTCACCGCTCCGCCTTGCGAACTCCTCGAAGGCGAATCCCTGATGGTCCCGAGCGACGGGCCAGCGCACCTCTTCGAGCCATTCGGTGTCCTCGAGCGAGTTCTCGAGGGGACCCCTGAAGCAGTCCCCGGCCGGAATCGTCCGGCGTCCACCCGAGGATCGAGCAACGACCTCGCCTCGCAGGACGGCGAGTACCGCAGGAAGCTCGGCGGCGGGATCCGCGTGGGCGATGCTTCCTACGATGGTCCCCCGGTTACGGATCGCGGGGTGGGCGACGAACTCCAGCGTCTCGCCGAGCAACGGGACTCTGTCGGCCACCAGCTCGGATCGCTCTGCAGACGACTGCCTGACGAGCGGTCCGACGGACACATGGCCATCGTCCAGCGCTGGATCGGCGCGCTCATCGTGGAGGTGGTTCAGGTCGACAAGGTGGGCTGGGCTGGACAGTCGCATGTTCATGATCGGAATGAGGCTCTGCCCGCCCGCCAGGATCTTCGCCTCGGACCCGAGCTCGGCCATCAGCGCGTCGACCTCGGTGCGCGTTTCGGGCCGGTGATAGGTGAACGGAGCGGGCTTCACTAACGAGCGGTCTTCCGGCCGACGATGACGCCGATGATGGCGAGCGCGAACCCGACCGCAACGCCCATGAGGAACGTCCGGTTGTCGGATGGTGCTGCCGGAGGCTTGGTGAAAACCCGGCCGACCGCGGCTTGTAGCTCCGCACCCGCGGGAGCCTGCGCGGCTGCGACCGGCGCTCCCGTCAACGCTCCGTCGATGGCCTTGAAAAAGTCGTTCGACATGCGCTTGGACGCCGCGCCGATCATTCTCTGGCCGACACCGGCGATGGGACCCGCGACCTGGGCTTCGGCCTCATAGATCAGCAAAGTTCCTCCACCGTTGGAGTCTGACAACCGGCTGAGAGCCTCGACCTCGATCGATCCCGCTCCACCGCGCGCCGATCCGGAGAGCACGCAGGACTCGAAGTCCTTCTTGTCGGTCATGCTGAAGACACCGTCGTAGGTCCCTTTTACGCTTCCCACACCGACGTCCGCCGTGACCTTGTAGCGGTCAGGCCCGACGACCTCGAGACTCTTTGCGCCGGGCAGGGTTGCGGCCAGCAACTCCGGATCCTGAAGCGCCTTCCATACGCTTCGACGATCCGCATCAAACTCGTAGCGTCCTTGAATCTTCAAACCTTCCCCCGTCCCAATGCTCGGCTCAGCCTGAGCTCCTCCTTCTGGATCTTTCCGACCGAGGTGCGCGGCAGGCTGTCTACAAACTCGATACTGCCTGGAACTTTGAATGCTGCCAAGCGGTTTGCGCACCATTCAGTGAGTTCATTCTCCGTCACGCTCGCCTCGTTGGCGAGCACTACGAAAGCTGCGATCGCCTCGTCACGCATGGCGTCCGCCACGCCGATCGCGGCCGACTCGAACACCGCGGGATGCGCGTTGAGCGTGCTCTCGATTTCGCTCGCAGCCACATTCTCGCCGGCGCGCTTGATCATGTCCTTAGCCCGGTCGACGAAATGAAGGTATCCGGCCTCATCCACGCGCACGTTGTCTCCGGTGCGCAACCATCCATCCACCAAGGCCGCACGTGTGGCGTCTTCGTCACCGAGATAGCCCGCCATGAGTGTCGTTCCTGGCTCGCCACCCACGAGCAACTCGCCCACCGCGCCGTCATTCACTTCGGCTCCGTCCTCCCCGACGACTCTCAGGCGCGCACCCAGCGTGGGGCGGCCGATCGTCATGTTGCGCCGTTCGCCATAAAGAGGGTTGAGAGTGGGCGGAGCAATGGTCTCCGTCATTCCATAGAGCTGCAGCAGCGGGCAGTCGAAGCGCTCCTCGAACTCCGCGAGCTGTTCCTCCGTGACGTTTTGTGAGAACAGCACCGCGCGCAATTGGTTGCGAGCATCTTCCTCGTTGCGTGGTTGTGCAAGCAGCATGCGGATCGGTGCGGCAAACAAACTTGCAAGCGTCGCTTGATGCGTTTTGGCAACGCTAGCCCAGCGCGAGGCGCTGAAGCGCGCCATCACAATCACACTGGAACCCGTGACCAGCGCCGACATCGTCGAGTAGTACTGAGCGTTGGCATGGAAGAGCGGCAGCGTGATCAGCATCCGGTCATCCGGCGTAACGCGCAGGTGCTGAGCTACCACCTCGCCCACGTGAAGATAGTTTGCGTGCGTTACGAGGACGCCTTTGGGCCGGCTGGTCGTTCCTGAGGTGTACATCACCGACGCGACGTCAGTGGGGGCCAGGTTGCTGCTTTCGATTGGGGACGCTTCGGCGAGTTCGTCGTCAAACGATCGGGCCGCGCCGGACGCGTCGCCGGTCACGAGGACCCGCCGGTCACCGGTTGCGGAGCCCACCGTGCCGAGCAGGTCCAATTGGGTCACCGAGAGCTTCGTGCCCGCATGTCCCACCACGTAATTCAACTCGTTTGCTGTAAGAAGCGGGTTCGTCGGCACTATCACTGCCCCGAGCCAGGCGGCTCCGAACCAGACGTCGAAGAACTCGGGGCAATTCCAGAGGTGCACGTGCACCTTGTCGCCGCGACCGATTCCGTGACCGGAGAGCATTCCAGCGGTTAGCGCGGCGCGCGACGCCATGGCTTCGTAAGACCGATGATGTATTCCGCCATCGAGATCGTCGAACACCAGGAACGGAGAGGATGGCTGCTCGGAGGCCCGGCGCGCAAGGACCGAGACGATGGTTTCGGCTCCCGAGGTCAATGCGCCCATGGCGATAGTCTCCTATCTCGTGACGAATCCCGCCGACTTCGATATCGCACAAAGCGCCCTCGCAATCGCGAGCGGAGAGCTGGCTCCGGCCGACCTGGCCACCGCCTGCTTCGAGCGAATCGAAGAGCTCGAGCCCACTATCAAGGCGTTCGTCACCCTCGACGAGGAGAGGGCCGAGGAACAAGCTCGCGAACTGACCGAGGAGCTCGCACGGTCCGGCCCCCGTTCGCCGCTCCACGGTGTTCCCGTCGGTATCAAGGACATCGTGGACGTTGAGGGGCTGCCGACGACCGCATCGTCCCGTGTGCTCGAGGGCAACATCGCCTCGTCCGATGCCACGATCGTCGCCAGACTTCGCGCGTCAGGCGCCATCATCGTCGGAAAAACGAACACACAGGAGTTCGCTTACGGCGTCGTTAGCGCGCCAACACGCAATCCTTGGGACCCGAACCGCATTCCAGGCGGATCGAGCGGGGGCACCGCCGCGGCCATAGCCGCGGGCATGACACTTGGCGGAATCGGCACCGACACCGCCGGCTCGATACGCATCCCCTCCTCGCTGTGCGGAACCAGCGGCCTGAAGCCTCGGCCCGATGTGCTTCCCCTTGACGGAATCATCCCCTTGTCACCCAGCCTCGACGCATGCGGCCCGATGGCGCGCACGGCCGCTGATCTCCGGCTCCTCTTAAAAGCGATCGGCGGGACGACCGGCGCTTCCCCGGAGCCACAACATCTGCGCATCGCCGTGCCAGAATCGGCCGAGGTGACAGGAGCAAGCCCAGAGGTCACTCGCGCCGTCGACTCCGCTGTTGCAACTCTGGTGGAAGCGGGACCGCGTAGGGTCACCGTCAACCTCGAACCGTTCGTCGAGTGGGACAAACCTCGCTCGATACCACTCATGCTCGAGGCTCTCGAGGTGCATCGTTCCAGAGGCTGGTATCCGAAGCTCGCCGACCGTTACTCGGACGAGACACTCGGTTCACTGCGCTATGCGGAGCGGCTTACATCCGAGCAGGTGGAGGCAAACCGAGAACCTCTCGCAGCTCTGGTCGCGGATCTCATGGCGGTGTTCGATCACGCCGAGGTCCTCGCGCTGCCGACGACACAAGTCTCGGCCCCCACGGTGGCCGAGACAACCGCCCGCGACGACGGTCATCGGACTCCCGTCGTCCGAAATCTCACTCGTATCTGCGGGCCGGTGAACGTCTGCAGGCTTGCAGCCATCAGCATCCCGTGCGGCTTTGACGACAACGGTCTCCCCATAGGGCTGCATCTCATCGGCAGAGACGAAACGACCCTGCTCGCTCTTGCCGAGCTCTATCAGAGCGTGACCGACTGGCACACGAAGCGGCCCAACCGATGAGTTTCGACGGCGAACCGGGTCCTAGTAGTTCATAGGCAACTCGGAGGGGAACCCAATGCGCAAGGTAATCGTGAACGAGTGGATGTCTCTGGACGGGGTGGTGCAGGCGCCCGGTCACCCGGATGAGGACAGGGATGGCGGCTTCGAGCACGGCGGCTGGCACCTGCCCTACTTCGACGACATCTCTCGGAACTGGGTGGTCGAGGGTTATGAGGACGCGGGCGGATTCCTGTTCGGCCGCCGGACCTTCGAGAGCCTGGCGGGTTACTGGCCAAACGCTGCCGAAGAAGAGCAGGCCATTGCTCGTCCGCTGAACACGCTGCCAAAGTACGTGGCTTCGAGGACGCTCACCGAGCCTCTCGAGTGGGCCAACTCGGTGCTGCTCAGTGGTGATGTCGCCGAGGCAGTGCGAGGGCTCAAGAAGAAAGACGGCGGGAACCTGCATTTGGTCGGCAGCGCCGAGTTCGCGCAGACGCTAATCGAGCATGATCTCGTCGATGAATACCGGCTGATGATCGACCCACTTGTCTTAGGAGAGGGCAAGCGCCTCTTCCGCGAAACCGGAGCGCTCAAATCACTGCAGCTGATCAAGAGTCAGGTCTCGACCACCGGCGCGATCGTCGCGACCTACTCCGCCGCGCGCTGACCTTCGACTAACGGGTCCAGTCCACGGCGGAGACGCCCCCGGTGCTCCTCAATTGTTCCGCCACTTCGTCGATGTCCAGGTCCTCGGATATCTCGACGTCAAGAATGAGCTGACGTTGCTGGCCCGGCAAGCCCACGGTCCTCAGCCGACGAACGTTTGCTCCCATCCGTTCGAGAACCTCGTTCACCTCCGCAACACGGCCGCCCGGCTCGAGGTCCACGACCATTTTGTAGAGACTCCGGCGAAGCTGCCTCAGAACCACGCGCTGAATCGGCCGGAGGAACAACAGCGAGATCAGCGCCAGTGCGGTGGTGAACAGAGCTGGCGTCCAGAACCCGAGCGCCACGGCCACTCCGATCGACGCGGTCACCCAGATGCTCGCAGCGGTAGTCAGTCCTCGGATGTTGATTCCGTATCGCAGGATCGCACCAGCGCCGAGGAACCCGATACCCGTCACCACCTGGGCGGCAACCCTCGTCGGATCGAAGCGCACTACACCCGCCCCGACGAAAGCGGCGGTTCCGTAAGCTCCCGCCATGGTGAAGAGAGCCGCGCCCAGGGTGACGAGAATGTGCGTGCGAAATCCGGCTGGTTGTTCGTTGTACTCGCGCTCGAATCCGATGAGCCCTCCGAGGGCGGCCGCGGCGAGCAGCCGAAGGCCCATCTCCCACCACTCGAGCGTCGGTGCCACACCTCTCCCATCGTCGCGGGTCGTCGCGGTCGTCCGCACAGCATATGTAGGCTGGATGCATGCCATTTCAGTGTCCTGTCTGCAAGCTCATCTTCCGCCTCGAAAACGAGTTGGAACAGCACCTGAAAGACGAGCACCCCAACTTCCGCCGGGACAAGGAGTACGAGAAGTAGAAGGTTTGCTACCGAGTGCCCGAAAAATCCCCGAGCTGAACCGTTTCGATTCTGTGAGGGCCGAGTTCCAGCTCATGGTCGCCGATTGATGCGCTTCGAGGTTCGCCCCACGGGTTCCATGCGCGCACCAGAAGCCTGCCGTCCTGACGGTAGACAGCTGATAGGGCCGGGACGTCCAGATCGAGCAAACGTCCCCTGGCAGGAAGCGATCCCCCCGCGCTCACCGGCATCCGCATCAGAGAGGCCGAGAAGATCTCGCTGAGCCCGACCGGGTCCACGGGCTCGGTTGACGTCGCGCCGAAACTTCGGGAGGTAGGCCCGATCAATTGCGCCTCGGGTGTCGCGACATCGGGCCCGGCCGTTACCTTGCGAGCTGTCAGGGTCCTCCGACTGATCGTGCCGGTGCACCGAATTAACGTGACCCCGATTCCGTCCTTGCCCAATTCGTATTCGAAGACACCGTCGCCGAGAACACAGGTTCCTCCCGCAACGACGAAACCGCGCGCGGGCCACTGTCGTGGCGGCGGTTCGCTATCGCCGCCCTCCCCGACCGCCGGGCGCGTCACGATCTCGAAGGGAGAGCCGGCCCGCGCCTCTTGAGCCGGAGTCTGTGTTGCGAACTCGACCTGAACTCTGTGATCGGAGGACCGGTTGTCGATCTCGAAATGAAGTCGCAGGAACTCGTCGGCCGGATGTCGCGTCGCTCGGACGGTCGCGTCGAAACCTTCGAACGAGCACGTAGCGATCGCGCCCTCCGTCGCCATTGATGTCGCGTATCCCGGGGGCCCGGAGGGCTCGAAGGTATAGAGATCACCGTGATCGTCCTGATCGACCAGGCGTAGTGAGGTGACGAGCTCCTCATGACGAAAGGTCAGCCAGCCGTCTTCTAGAACCGGAGCGACTTCAATGTCAGCCAAGTCAGGTGAGGCGTCGACCGACCACCCAAGTGGTGGAACTCCCTCTCGTTCAAAGGGTGACAGGTTGAACACGAGCTCTCCCTCGCCGTCGACCTCCTCCCGCAACACGTCGAAAGCCTCGTGGGCAATTCGGTTCGCAATCGCCCGAGCCGCGCGTGTGCGTTGGTCGACGGCGTGCGCGACCTCGTCGGTTGAGCATCCGCAGACCGAGTCGTGCGCGCCGTTCAGGTGCAGCAGGTACCACGCCTCGGCCAGAGCCTCCTCGGGCCACTCGAATCCAGGAACCAGTGCGGCAAGTGGTTCCGCGTAGCGTTCGAGGATCAATTCGGCCCCCGCGCGCTCGACTTTCTGACGAGGTCTGACCGAGTACGTGTTCGGCAACAGATTCGCGCGCGCGGCCGAACGAAGTTCGCCCACCACGACCGGCGCATCGGAAGCGGAGTTGCGTCCAACCGAGTCGTTCAAGGACGAGATCGCCACGTCAATGCCATTCGCGCGCGCTCCGTCGACGAGATCCAAAATCCGTGGATTCAGCTGCTCGTGGTCGTCTCCCGTCATCAGCATCAGCGATTGCTCGCTGCGTAGCCACGGCTCGCTGCGCGCAAGCTCCCGCTCCAGCCGTTCGACGAACCCCTCCTGGGTCTGTTCCATGCGCGCGCCCTGCGCGTAGCCGAACGGCATGTAGCTCACTAGCACCTCGGAGCCGTCGGGCGATCTCCACAGAAACTCGCCCGTCTCGACCGCTGCCGGGACGCCCCGCCACGTAACTGCGGTCCCGATCCCCACGTTCGCGAGAATCTGAGGAAGCTGACCGATGTGACCGAACTGGTCGGGCACGTAACCGACTCTCAGCGCTCCACCCAGATCGTCCCCACGACGAAGACCGTCATCCAGAGAGCGCACGATCGATTCACCCGACACCAGGAACTCATCGACTAGCGCGATCCACGGACCACACGACAATCGTCCGCCGGCGATCAGCGAGCGGAGCTCGGCGGCTCGTTCCGGACGGCGAGCGATGTAGTCGTCGACGAGCGCGACCTGTCCGTCGAGGTGAAAGTGGGTGAGCCTCGGATCGGTTCGCATGGTGTCCAGCACGAGGTCGATCGTCGGGAGCAATCGCTCTGCGAAGCGCTCGAACGGCAGGTACCACTCACGATCCCAATGAGTGTGGAGGATGAGTTGAATCGCACGCATAACGAGCAACTATGCAAGAAAAAAACTTCGCGCGCGCAATCCCCTCCGGACTTGCGATTCGAACTAGAGGTGCGCAGACCCCCCCACCCCCTGCGTGAGAGAAGGACGGGCCCTAGGGTCCGTCCTTTCTCGTTGGGGCCTGTGGCTGGATTCCCCTTTGTCGCTCAGCGACGAGAACCTCGATACCGTCCAGCACCCGCGTGAGGCCGAACTCGAAGTCATCCTCGGGTTTGTCGAAGCCGCCCGCTTCCCAGACGGCGGTCATCGTCGGGAAGGTGTCGACGTCGAAGATCTCCTCCCAGAATTGGGTTCGATCCGACCACCACTGTCCCTCGCTCACCCCGGTTTCCTCCACTAGCTGGGTTGCCTCGACGGAACTGCGAGCGACTCCCTGGACATAGCCCTGGACCAGTTTGATCACTGCGACCATCTCGCTTCCCCTGAGACCAATGCCGGCGACAGCCTCGAGCATGGCCTCGAACGACGCGAGGATGTTCGGGCCCAGTGGGGGCCGGGCGTCCATTGCAACGATGTGCAAGACCCAAGGGTGCCGGTGATAACCGTCCCAGCTCTGGCGCGCGAAGAACTCGAGCTTGGCACGCCATCCCACGACAGAGGCATCCGGTCTCTCCAGGCCGCCGTCCACCGTGTCGAGCATGAGATCGAGAAGCTCCGCCTTAGCGGGCACATAACGGTAGAGCGACATCGTCCCGACTCCGAGGTGCTCTGCCACCCGCCGCATGGAAAGCGCTGGGAGACCCTCGGCGTCTGCCACCTCGATCGCGGCAGCCACGATCTGATCCAGGCTTAGGCCTGGCTTCGGTCCCCGGCTGGGCTTGATCTCGAGGCGCCACAGAAGCTCGAGGCTCCGCTTGGGGTCGCTTCGTCCGCTGTAGTTGTATTCGCTCGTCATGCCTTGACCTATCCCTTGAACTGCGTATAGCGTACGCCAAGCGACGTACAGTGTACCCAGTAAACCTCAAAAGAGCCACGGGAGGCCGGGAATGGGCGGAGATTTCGCAGTCGTAGCCGAGGGGCTGCGCAAGAGTTACGGGACGACCTTGGCTCTCGACGGATTCGATCTCGCGGTCCCGTCAGGGAGTGTTTGCGGTTTGCTCGGTCCGAACGGGGCGGGCAAGACCACTGCGGTCCGCATTCTCAGTACCCTCCTCCACTTCGACGAGGGTCGCGCAGAGGTTGCGGGCTTCGACGTCCGGCGCGATCCGGCGTATGTACGTTCCCGAATTGGCCTCACGGGCCAGAACCCGGCAGTGGACGAGATCCTCACCGGACGCCAGAACCTCGTGATGTTCGGAAAGCTGAACCACCTCGACCCAAGAGCGTCTCGCCGGCGCGCCGACGAACTGTTGGAGCAATTCGGACTGACCGAGGCAGCCGGCAAACAGGCGAAGAGCTACTCCGGCGGAATGAAGCGGCGACTCGACCTCGCTGCGAGCTTCATCCTCGCTCCCAGGTGATGTTCCTGGACGAGCCCACGACCGGCCAGGACCCGCGCAACCGTAACGAGGTCTGGAACGTCGTGCGCGATCTGGTCGCCGGAGGGACGACGGTATTGCTGACAACTCATTACCTCGAGGAGGCGGATCAGCTCGCCGATCAGATCTCCGTCATCGACCGTGGTCGAGTGATCGCGGACGGCACGCCGGAGCAGCTCAAGTCCAAGATCGGCGGAAGCAGGGTAGACATCGTCCTCAACAATGTCGACGAGTTGCCGATCGTGTCCGGACTCGTCGAACGCATTTGCGACGGTGAAGCCGAAGTCGATCCCGACAGGCGCCGTGTTAGTGCCCCGGTGAAGAATCGAGTCGCGACCCTTACCGAGGTTCTGCGTGCCCTCGAGGACGCCGGCATCCTCGCTGAGGACGTCGCGGTTCGCAAGCCCACACTGGACGAGGTGTTCCTCGAGCTCACGGGACACCGCGCTCGAAGAGGAGGTGGCCGCATGACGCCGGCAAGCGCCCTACATCCGAAGACTCCCACTGCTCGCTTGAAGTGGGCGGTGAAGGACGGCTGGACGGTCGCCCACCGCGATTTGTCGCACTGGGCTCATCAGCCGGGTCAAATCGTTGCCGGTTTGATCTTCCCGATCGTATTCATCCTGCTCTTCGGCTATGTGTTCGGCAGCGGAATGATCGCACCCGAAGGGGGTAGCTACATCGACTTTTTGATGGCGGGTCTCTTCGCGCAGACCATGGCCTTCGGGATCGGCGAGACGATGGTCGCCGTGAACACCGACGCCGACAAGGGAATCACGGACCGGTTCAGGTCCCTACCGATGGCCCAGTCCGCTGTCGTCGTTGGTAGGAACACGGCCGATATGTTGAATTCCGCGACCGGACTGATCGTGATGATCGCTTGCGGTCTCGTGGTGGGCTGGAGATGGCACGAGGGATTCGGCAACGCGCTGCTTGCGGTCGGCCTGCTGCTGTTGCTTCGTTTCGCATTCCTGTGGATTGGCATCTACATCGGCCTCGTCGTGAAATCTCCAGAGGCGCTCGGAGCAGTGTGGGGGTTGCTCTTTCCCGTGACGATGCTTACCAACGCGTTCGTCGACCCCGAGATGATGCCCGACTGGCTTGGCACGGTTGCGCTGTGGAACCCGATCTCGTCAACGATCTCCGCGACGCGCGACCTTTTCGGTAACGCGGGAGCGTCCGGTGGAGGGTCTTGGATCGCAGAGAACGCGATGATGATGGCTGTCGTGTGGCCACTGCTGATCGTCGTGGTCACGCTGCCGCTGGCCGTACGTCGCTACCAGAGCCTCAGCCGTTGAGGATCTAGTCCGCGAGGGAGCGCGCTACCTCTACGTCCGGGGCGATACCGATCCTGACCTCGTCGCCGGAACATGTGATGACCGCGTCCTGCTCGCCACCCTCGGCAACGAGGGCGGCGTCACCCTCGGTGCTCTCGTCGTCGTCCGAGAAGGAGGCCGAGTACCACTCGGTGATTGACTCACAGAGCCCGTCCGAGCCCTGGCGCTGCGCCAGAGCGACCCCGAGGGCACTCGCGTCACCGTTGGTCCATAGCTCCAGTTCTCCGCCGCCCCAGGCCCCCACGGACTCGAGCGGGTCGGCAAGCGCCGCGGCGGGGTCACCGCCCGGAGCCTCGAACAACCACTTGAGCTCGGCGGCGCCCAACGACCCCGTCAACGAGCTCGTCCATCCGGCTCCCGGGTTGCCGCTATCAGTTGGATCGATCGGTTCGGCTTTCGGGTCGTATCGCTCGGGAAAGAGCACCTGATCGGTCGATGCCGGTGGCTCGTCGTAAGCCTTGTCGACGGCCGGCCAGCCTCCCTCGCGCTCTAGCGCACACACGAAACCGAGACCGTCCAAGTAGGGGAACGAGAGCTGCTGCTGAATGAAGTGGGGCATCGCTTCGAGGTCCTCCTGCGACTGCTGCAGCTGCGGGGAGCCCGAGATCATCGACAACTGGTCCGTCAGGGTCAGGTGCGCAAGGGACCAGCGCTGCATGGTCAGCGTTGCATCACCCTCGACCACCGCCAGGGTCGCGAGGTCCGAGTCGGCGTCCTCGGGGTTGGAGTGCTCGGGCAGAGGGAGGTCGAGGTTTTGATCGGCGAGTGCGTGCTCGAGCTCGTGCGCCAGAGACACTCTCTCGAGCGGACCCACCTGGTCTTCGGCAAGAACCACGAGCTCTTCGGTCTCGGGGACGTAAAAACCGGCGACCTGGCCCTGGAGAAGACTCTTGCGGTCGTTGAACAAGTCGGAGTCGCGAGGAATGGCTCCGAGGGCCTCAAGCACTCTCCCCTCGAGGTCGGCGTCTCGCCTCGAGTAGTCCTCGAGAAAGAGCTCCCCCACCCTCTTCTCGACCTGCGCCTTCGTGAGGAAGTTCGCCTCGACAGGCTTGTCGAACCGAAGCTTTCTGATCTTCTCGACCTGCTTCGAGATGGACGTGACGAGTTGCTGTGGACTCTCCTTCTTCGGAGACGAGCCGCCGCCTCCGAACAGGTCCTCGAGCCCCCGCCCCCGCCGCCGCCGCCGAACAGGTCCTCCAGGCCCCCGCCGCCGCCCGAGCTGAGGCACTCGAGCAGGTCGGGGTTCGAGCCTCCCAGGAGGTCGCCTCCGCCACCGAGGTCTCCGAAGAGGTCGTCGAGATCACCGTCGCTGCCGCCGAGGTCGCCGAGAAGGTCGTCAAGGGGATTCTCGGGCTCGTCCTGCTCCGACGCTCGCTCCTGCTCGTCCAGACGGTCCTGGAGGTCGCTGGTGCGCTGGAAGCCCACATAGGCAAAGATGCTCACGGCGATCAGCGCGACCGCGAGCACGGCCACCGCGATCTTGATCCCGGAGCCGCCGAAGCGTTTGGGCGGCTCAGGGGGAGGCGGCGGAGGTGGCCCGGTTGACCCGGGCTCCTGCATCCAATACGGGTTTTGTCCCATTGTGGGACAAGGCTAACCGTGCCCCTGGTAAAGGGGGCGTAAGGACCGGTTCCTATTGTTTAGCTTGCTTTGCGGTGGCCGCGGATCACGAGGGAGTCGAGAAGCTTCGTGGCGGACTCGGCGATCTCATCGACCGCCGTGTTGAACACGGCCTCGTTGTGTTGAGCGGGCTTGTTAAAGCCGCTCACCTTTCGCACGAACTGCAGCGCAGCCGCTCGAATTTCCTCGTCACTCGCGGGCGTGGCTCCTTCGCGGAGCGTCTTGATGCTTCGGCACATGGCCACAGAGTAACGGGTGCCATGCCGTGTGGATAAATTAGGAAGGTTCGGAGACCGACGACTGGGGGTTGCGTGACGGATCTACGGTTTGATCGCTTCTACAACCACGAGGAGTTGACTGCCGTTCTCGAGGACTTCGCTTCGAGTTACGACGCTCTGTGCACGATTGAGAGCATAGGAACGTCCCACGAGGGGCGTGACATCAAGCTCGTGACGCTGACGAACTCGGCCACCGGGCCACATGACGAAAAGCCGGCTCTGTGGATCGACGCCAACATCCATTCGGTCGAGGTCACTGGCTGCACGGCGGCGCTGCATCTGATTCACAAGCTGCTGACGGAACACGGCAAAGACCAGGACGTGACGCGCGCGCTCGACACGCGCACGTTCTACATAGTTCCCCGTCTCAATCCCGATGGCGCAGAGATAGCGCTGTCCGACGAGCCACGTTTCGTGCGCTCGAGTGTCCGTCCCTACCCGCGCACCGACCACCTCGACGGGTTGCACGAGGAAGACATCGATGGAGACGGACGGATTCTTCTCATGAGGATCGAGGATCCTGATGGTTCCTGGAAGGTCCACGATGGTGATCCCCGCCTCATGGTTCCGCGCGGACCGACTGAGTTCAGTGACGACGACACCTTTTACCGGCTGCTTCCCGAGGGCACGGTCCGTAACTATGACGGCACGACCATTCGTGTCGCCGAGCCGCTCGAAGGACTCGATCTAAATCGCAACTTCCCGATGGAGTGGACCACGGAGAACGAACAGAAGGGAGCCGGTCCCTACCCGGCGTCCGAGCCCGAGGTGAGGGCACTCGTTCAGGCGGTTTTCGATCGCCCCAACATCACCGGGTACATCACCTACCACACGTTCTCAGGCGTGCATCTGCGACCGTACTCCGGTCACGATGACGATCACATGCCGCCCAACGATCTGACGGTGTTCAAGCTCATCGGCGACCGGGCAACGGAAACCACCGGCTACCCCGCCATCTCCGTGTTTCACGATTTCCGCTACGAGGCAAAGCAGGTCATCAAAGGGGGCGCCGACGACTGGGCCTACGAGCATCTGGGGTTGTTCTCATGGACGACCGAGTTCTGGAGCCCACAGCGCCAAGCCGGGCTCGAGGACTACCACTACATCGAGTGGCTGAAGGATCATCCGGTCGAAGACGACCTGAAGCTCCTCAAGTGGAACGACGACAAGCTCGGGGGCAAGGGTTACATCGACTGGTATCCCTTCGACCATCCGCAACTCGGCAAAGTAGAGCTCGGTGGTTGGGATTTCATGTACTGCTGGACGAATCCTCCGCCCGAGTTCCTTGAGGCCGAGATCGCACCGCACTCCGACTTCGCCGTGTGGCACGCCCTGATCTCCCCGCTACTGCAGATTGTGTCGCTGGAGGTCGACGCAATCGGCGACGGTGCGTACAAGGTGCAGCTCGTGGTCTCGAACAAGGGCTGGCTGCCGACCAACGTGACCGAGAAGGCCACCGAGCGGAACATCACCTTCCCCGTCGAGGCGACCATCTCCGTCCCCGAAGGGGCCGAGCTCATCGCCGGAGACAAGAAGGTGGAGCTCGGGCAGCTAACCGGCCGGGCGCTCAAGCGAAGCATGTTGTGGTGGGGGTCAGAGGACTCGACGACGGAACGAGCCAAGGCCGAATGGGTAGTGCGTGCGCCCGAGGGTGGGACAGTCGAGATGAGTCCGTCACCAGAGAGCAGGGGTCGTTCGTCGAACGTTGGATCTCAGCTAGCGCAGACCACGACCCTTAGGCCAACCTGTCACCGTCAACGATTGAACGTTCGAGAACGGGGGGAAGCGACACGGCCAGCGAGTGGCAGGAGGCCATGAGCACGTCCCAACTGGCAGGCGAGATCGGCACGACTCCGCGGGCGGTCAGCTTCAGGTAGCGGTACTGGCCACGCTCCCCCGGCGCAACCAATTCATCGACACCTGGAAGCCGCTCGCCCTGCTTGATTTGGTCGAGTTGCTTATCCATGCGCTTGAGGAACTCGTCGCGCGGCATGAATGCCTCGACGTCGAGTGCCCAGAGGAAGTTTCCAGGCGCATCGGTGGTCATCCATTGTGCGAATCCCGATCCGCTTAGGACGCCGCTGAGCACATCGATCAAGAGTGCGAGACCGAAACCCTTGTAGGGCACATGCGGGTAGCCCAGTGGGGCCATGAGGCCGCCCTCGAGAAACTCACCGGGATCTGTGATCGGCTGCCCTGCACGGTCCAAGATGATTCCTTCGGGCACTCGCTCACCCTGCTGGGCAGCCATGCGCACTTTTAGTACGTTGCCGGCCGTGGTCGCGATGTCCAAGACGACGGGCGGGTGTCGCTTGCGCGGGGATTGCGTAGGCCATTGGATTTGTGCCAAACACGGCTGTGCGACCACCGGGAGGGGCGACGACTGGAACGAAGTTGGCGCAGGCGAAGCCGATTAGACCCGCCTCGGCAGCTAGTCGAGCGTAGGGCGCCGCGACGATCAACTGCCAGTTAGCGAACAGCAGCGACGGCCATGCCTTTCCTCTCGGTGGCGCGCTCGATGCACCATCGCATCACGCGCATCGGCGCGCCGGGCCCGCAGCCTCGGTCCCCGTCGAGAAGAATCGCACCATCGCTCTCGCGCAGGACGCGCACAGACGGTCGGGGATTCAACCTGGCTTCGCGATAGAAGTTCACCAGAGCGCCAAGCGCCGCAACTCCGTGGTCTGGATGGCCACGAAGTTCTGAGTCGACTAGGAGTCCGGCCTGAGCCTCTGCATCATCGGCCATGAGGTTGAGCCGCTCGAACGTTCTACCGAGGCACCGTTGCAGATCCTCGATCCGTACGAAACGCGACCCTGCGCTTCGAGTGTCGACGGGGGAATCAGGGTTCTTCGAGCAGCGGTCGGTAGTGCGCGCTGAAGATCCTCTTGCCCGCAATGCGGAGCACGAGGTCGCGGACCGTCGGAGGAAGGCCACGCGTCTTGTCACGGCGATGGGTGGCTTCACGTACCCCACTGATCCGGGGAGTGCGACGCAGCGAATAGGAAGAGAGGCTTTCGACTGGAGTCGACTGGCGTCCCGAGCGTCTCGGCCAGCACGATTGCATCCTCGAGTGCCAGGGAGGCACCTTGGGCCATGTTGGGGGACATGCCGTGGGCCGCGTCGCCGACCAACACCACGCGACCTTTGACCGATGGCTCTTGGACGAACTCTTCGATTGGTGAGAAGTGTGTGTGCTGGCCATCATCGATGCGGTCGAGCATGCGCGGGACGGGATCGGCAAAGTCCCGAAACAATTCACGCAGTCGACCCGGGTCTCCACCGACCGGGTCTTCCGTCAGCGTGGATCCGATGTCGCAGTAGCAATACACGCGCCCTTGCCCCAGTGGAATGGTGAGGAAGGTCCTTTCCTTACCGAGCATCACCGACCAGGCATCTATCTCTGGGAAGCCATTGAGCAGGAAACGCCAGCTCACCTGACCAACGTGTCGCGGCTGCTCGCTGCCGAATGCGAGGCGGCGAACCGTGGAATGAATTCCATCCGCCCCCACAATGATGTCGAAGTCCCCACTCGTTCCGTCGCTGAAGGTGGCTCTGGCGCCGCCGTTCTGTTGCTGAATCGATTCGACAGTGGTTCCGAAACGAACGGGCACCTCAGAGGTGCCTTCAACCAACTCGCTATGGAAGTCTCTGCGATGGATGGCCAGGCAGGGGCCGCATGCTCCCCAGAAGCCTTGCAGATCGATGTCCAGAAGAAGGGAGCCTTGCCGATTGAGAAATCTCTGACGAGTGATTACAAAGCCTCTCGACGCCACGGCCTCATCGAGCCCCAGGTTTTTTAGAGCACGCAAGCCATTGGCGGGTATGTAGATGCCCGTTCCGGCCTCGGCCATTCGGTCGCTCGTTCAACTATTTGCGGCCGGAAGCCTCGATGATGAAGGGCGCGTGCCGTCGCCAAACCCGCAATCCCGCCGCCGACGATGAGGATCCGCAACTGCTTCACGCTGCGACCGTTGGGGGCATCTATCCTTTCTCGGCTCGATCTACTCGAGGACGGATGTTGCGATTCGTGCGGAAGAGGTTATTCGGATCGTATTTCGCCTTGATCTCCGCAAGGCGATCGAAGTTCGACCCGGCGCCTCTCCTCACCCCCCCTTCCCCCTCTCTCGTGCGCAACGAGGAATCGATATCGGAGAGCGTTCGCAGGAACGCCTTGGGTTGTTCCATGTGAGGGACGTGACCGGCGTTTCCCTCACCCCTTTCTTCCTCTAAAGTTGTTGCCGGGAGTCCGTCCCCATGCGTCGTCTGCGTTCTGCAACCTCGGACTTTCGGCTCATCGCTCATGCACTCATTCGGTCACCAGGCTCGTTCCACTGGTGTTCACGGACGGATCATGGGGGCCTCGATGGCGTGACGCGCCCGAAGTGCCTCGTCCCACTCCCCGGTGCAGTAAGCGACGACCTCGGCGATCCGTCCCTCCCTCACTTCGCACAGAAACATCTTGCGAGAGGTCATGCAGCTCGCCCTCTTGCTCTTCGAACTCCTCGTACTCGGTCACGAATCCCGAAACGGTCGGCACGGTTCGCAGGATGTTGACTCCGCTTCCCTCGGGGGCGAGTTCGCGTCTCCACGACTCAAAGGCGTCAACGCCCTGCATCTGGAAGCGCCAAACCGGCATGTTCAGATCGAAGAAGACGTCCGCTGTGAAAACATCCCCTGCGTCGTTCGTCCTGAAGACCTCAGCCAGCCGCTCGTTCAGGGCCTCGACCGAATCGGAGTCCACTGACTTCTCCACCTGCTGTGTCGCCATTGCCATTGCTCCTCCCGGTCATCGCTCGTCGACGACCACCAGAAGCACGCTAGGGATTAGGGCTGCGACGGGCATCGAGGGAACCACCCATCTCCGCACCGTGTCGCTAGTGGGTATTCCCACCCATTGGCTTCTACGTCAGGGCGTTCAGATGAGCTGGTGCTCGTAGGCGTGGGCAGTGGCTGCTGCGCGCGAGGAGACACCCAGCTTGTTGAAGATATTGCTGACGTGCCGCTCAACCGTTCTCTCGCTGAGGACCAGTTCCGCCGCTATGGCCTTGTTGGTTTCGCCCTTGGCGACAAGCGCCAGCACTTGTACCTCGCGTGCAGTCAGCCCACCGGCCGGCATGACCGCCTCGGCTCGTGAAAGCTCCTCTACTCGTGCGAGGTCGGGTGCCGCGCCCAACTGCTGGAAAACCCAGCGGGCCGCGTCGAGTTCCATCTCCGCGGTGTCTTCGTCTCCGATGGCCTGGCAGGCAAGACCCACAAGGACCCGCACACGCGCGGCCTCGTACGGCGCCTCGAGCTTGCGCCAGACTCCCCAAGCGCTGCGAAGCGTTGCGAGAGCGGTTCGGTGTTCGCCATCGGCGAGTAGGACCGCTCCCATCGCGTGGGCAGCCATCGCATGGAGCATCGGTGCATCCAACTTCGCGGCGATGCCAGATAGTTCATCCGCAGCGGAGCGTGCCTCCGTGACATCGTTCGCTGCGAGCAGAATCTCAACGTACGCGGCGAGCAACCGCGAACGTGTCGTCGTCTCCTGGGTCTCGTCCAACGCCCCGTTGATCGCAGCTTCCGCTGCCTCGACCTGCCCCTGTGAAAGGCGCAACTGGGCAAGGCCGGGCTGTGGGCTTCGCCCCCACCTGGTGGCCTGGCGGTACGCTTCCTCGGCTTCGGCGAACTTGCCACACAACCTGTGAAGCTCAGCCTGCTGGTAGAAGGCCATCCCGACAGCCGGGTGACCGGGTGGCCGAGAAAGCCAGTCACCGGCGCGTTTCGCTTCCTCGATCGCGTCGGGCCACGCTCCATGCAGTTGCATGATCTCGGCACGGTGCACGAGGCACTGGCCGCGGTACGGAACCAGGTCAGGCTGTGACTCGCACCAATGACTAAGCGCCGCGGTCCATTCCTGCGCCCGATGCAGATCGAAGATTGACTGAAAAGCCTCGATCACCGCGCAGTAGATGAGTCCCACTACGAGCGGAGACACTTCGTTCGACGTGGCGGAGATCATCACCTCGTCCAGCCACGCAACACCCTGCTTGGTATCTCCAAGTTGAATGAGAGTCTGACCCCTGATGAGGCGGCTGATCGCTGTCAGGTCGGGGTCGGAGAATCGATCGGCGATGGCGCCGATTTTCTCGGAGGCCGCGTACGCAGCGTCCGCGTCGCCTTCGTCCATGTTCTGAAACGCAATCGCCACAAGGAAGAATCCCTCCTCCGCGCAATCGGTTTGGTAGTCGTCGAGCAAACGCCGGAGGCGGGCCAACCAGGCGCCTCCTCGCGCCGTCTCGCCCCTCAACACCAGAATGAAACCCAACCAGAACGCACACCTTGCTGCGCGCGTCGTTTCCCCGGCGCTCAAACGGGCCTGATGAGCCTGCTCCCAGGCATCAACACTGTCGGCATCCTTCCCAAGGAGGAACGCCGCCACCGCGAGGCGCTCGAGGTCATCGGCTTCGAGTGGCGCGTGCTGGTCCGCAGCTCGAGAATTGGGTGTAGGCATCACCCCAAGTTTGGGCCTCGAATGATTCCCGACCGCGCTCGATCGCAGTGCTCATGCTCAAAGTCTCGCCGATGTGCGGGAGGCCGCGGTCCCACAAACCCAATAGGCGGCGCGTTCCATCTCGATCCGGTCAGTGTTGCCTTCGCAGGAAGGTGAGGACGGCGTCGTTGAAACGTGCGTCGTCGTCGTAGTTGCTCATATGACCCACTCCCGGGATGACCAGCAGCTCCGAGTTTGGGATCTGATCGTGGAATTCCGCGGCGATATGCAACGGTGAGCGTTGGTCGTGCTCGCCCCAGAGGAGCAGAGTCGGTACCTCGATCGATGGCAGAACATCGCGCAGGTCCGCCTCGGCGAAGGCGCGCGCCATTGTGCGCGCTCCCACTGGATGAAACTCCGACATGACCTCCACCATTTCGTCGACGGCCTCGGGGGGTGTCGATTCGGAACGCAGGCTCGGCAGCCACTCCCTCACCAACTCATCGGGAGGGCGGTCGGAGTCACGCAGCGCGCCCTGAAGACGCACTTCGACCTCCTCCCGCGAAAGCGAGCCTCTCCATCCGGCGTACGCGGACGCAAGGATCAAGCTTCGGGGAATCCTCGGATGGCGTCGGTAAAACTCGATGGCGAGTCCGGACCCGAACGAGAGTCCGAGCACATGTGGACGGTCGAGCACGAGTTGCGCCATGAGGCCGGCAAGGCAGTCGGCGTAGTCCGCCAGCCCGTAGCCCTCTTCCGGAGGATCCGATGACCGTCCGCATCCGGGGGCGTCCCAAGCAATGACGTCGAACTCTTCGGCAAACGCCGGCATCTGGCGGCGCCAGTCTCGACTGTCAGCCAATCCGCCGTGCAGGAGAACCAGCGGCGGGCCGGCGCCTGCTCGCTCGTAAGCGATGCGCAGACCGGCGACCTCGACCTGCTCCATTCCTCACTCCGTTCCGAAGTAGATGAATCCGGGACAAAAGTGTCACAGGCCATCGCCATACTCACAAGCATGGAAGTTACCTCCGTCGACGAAGCCATCGAGTTGCTCGAAAAGGCGAACGCCGATCTGGAACCCGAGTTGCTGAGCGTTCCGGAAGCAAAGGAGCGACTGAAAGCCTACGTGCGCGCCCAGCGACTCGCAGCCTTCGGAGTGGCCGCGCTCTCCCGCAAGCTCGATGACGTGGCTGAGCTCGCTCGGGTGACGGGCACCTCACTGGGCCGTGCGAAAGAGACAGTCACTACCGGCCGGATCCTGCGTAACTCCGACGATCTCAGCGATGCCTTGCGTCACGGGGACGTCTCCCTGGATCAAGCCGCCGAGATCGCAAAAGCCGAGGAGTCTTCCCCCGGCGCAGCCCCCGAGCTGCTTGCGGTCGCTCTGAGGGAATCCTTCAACGTGCTCAGGGAGAGGGCCCGAAAGGCCAAGCTCGAGGCCGAGCAGCACAACGATCTGGCGCAGCGCCAGCGCGACGCCCGCTGGCGCGCGCAGCTACTCGGATGACCTCGGCATGGTCAACATCCATCTCACCTTGGAGCCGCACGTGGGCACCCCCATCGTGGCTCGTGCCGAGGCCGAAGCCGCTCGCCAGGCGCGCACCGCCAGAAAGAACGACTCTCCAGAGCCCTTCGAGCGCCACCTGGCCGATGCCTTCGCCGCCCTGCTGTGTGACTCCGGCAAAGGCCGGGCCAAACGACCCGAGCTCGTAGTCCTAGTGAGTCACGACGTGGCAAGGAGAGGCTGGCGCGACGTTGAAGATGGGGAGGTCTGCAAGATCCCTGGAGTCGGGCCGGTGTCTCCTCAGGCCGCCAAGGAGATCGCCCAGGATGCGTTCCTCAACGGTGTGTTCTACGACGGAGTGGACCTGCGCAACTTCGCCCGTTGGACCAGGAACATCCCGGTCGAGGTGGCGGTCGCATTAGAGCTGGGGGCACCACCATCGTTCGACGGTGTGTCCTGCGTTGACTGCGGAAACCGCTTCAGGACCGAGTTCGATCACGTACAACCCCACGGTGCCAAGGGCCCGGCTTCGAACGGCAACCTCAAACCGAGATGCTGGGGTTGCCACCAGGCGAAAACGCAACACGACCGCAAGGCCGGCAAGCTCAAGCCCCCCGAGCGCCTGACACATGCCGAGCTGACGGGAATCGAAAGCGGCGGAGCCGCGGCCCGGGTGAGATAAGGCTCGGGCCTCGGGCGTGGCGCCCGCGAAGCGAAGCTTGGTGGAGCTGCCGGGAATCGAACCCGGGGAGTAGCGGCGGAGCCGCGGCCCGGGTGAGATAAGGCTCGGGCCTCGGGCGTGGCTGCTCCGCGGAGCGAGGCGTAGTGGAGCTGCCGGGAATCGAACCCGGGTCCCTCGACCCCGTGATAGGTCTTCTACGAGCGTAGTTTGCGGTCAGTTTTCGGTATCCGGCCGGCCCGCAAACAGCAGCGGCCGGTACCTAGATCAGCTTAGGCGTCCCGCTCCAAGGCGCCAATCGGGCCCGGAGCGGCGAGTCTGCTAGACGACGCCGGATCCCGAGAACGCAGACGATCCTCGGGCCGACGGCCATCAATTAGGAGATGGCAACCGTGCTTTACGCAGCGGCAGTTATAAATTTCCGGGAGAGATTCTCGAGACCACCCGGAATTCTCGGCTCGCTTCTCCTATCTCGGTCCAGTCAAGGTCGAATCCAGTTCAGCCCCTCGATGGACGAGGGCGGCCACTGGCCGCCCGTTGTCAATGTCCTGAGTGAAGTCTCGCACAGCCGTGCGACACCTCTCAGAGGTAGGAACACCCCGCTCAACCGAAGCTTCCCGTTACCACCGAGCCCCCCTCTGGGACCCTCGCGTCACTGGACGACGGCTCTGTTCCAGAAACGCTTGGGATCCCGGGCTTGGCTGAGCCTTATTTGGGCTCGAGGTCGATGGCGCAGGAGTTGATGCAGTAGCGCTTTCCGCTGGGCCCAGGTCCGTCGTCGAAAACGTGGCCGAGATGTCCCCCGCAGCGAGAGCACACGACCTCGGTGCGGACCATTCCGTGGCTCGAATCGATCTCGAGCGTAACGTTTTCGGCAACCTTGGGATCGGTGAAGCTTGGCCATCCCGTTCCGGATTCGAACTTCGTATCGGAATCGAACAGCTCGGCCCCACAAGCAGCGCAGCGATAGACGCCATCGTCCTTCACGTCAACGTACTTGCCGGTGAAGGGCCGCTCCGTCGCCTTGTTACGCAGAACCTCGTACTGCTCGGGAGACAGGGCCTCGCGCCACTCCTGCTCGGTCTTGGTGATTTGCTCGGGCATTGGATGACCTCCTTTAACGTCAACGTCCATTGTGCGACGTCTGCGTGGCTAAGCGCTACCGCCGGCGGCCGAGCTCCCTTTGCATCGAGCGCTCGGCGTCACGGCGCGCTTCGCTCTGACGCTTGTCGTAGAGCTTCTTGCCTCGACCTACAGCAACCTCGACCTTCACCAGGCCATGCTTGAAGTACATGCGCAACGGGATGAGCGTCCGGCCCCCCTGATTCACAGTGATCGCGAGTCGTTCGATCTCGTTGGCCTTGAGAAGAAGCTTGCGCGGCCTCACGGGTTCATGGTTGTTGCGGTTCCCATGACTGTAGGGACTGATGTGGCACTGAAGGAGCCAGGCTTCACCGGAAGAGTCGATCGTCGCGTAGGCCTCGGACATGTTCACTCGGCCCTCACGGCACGACTTGACTTCGGTTCCTACGAGGACGATGCCCGCCTCGACTGCTTCCTCGATCTCGTAGTTGTGACGCGCTTTGCGGTTCTGCGCAATGAGCTTTGTGTCGGTCTTAGCCGACGCCTTTGTCTTGGCCACGGCAGGCGATCAACCCTGAGCGCCGTTGGCCGAGATGATGATCCCCTGCAGGATCTCCTTGGCGCGCTCCTTCTGAGTTGCGGGGTCCGAATCGACCTCTACATCAGGCTCGATTCCGGTCCCGTTGATTTTCTGTCCTTCGGGAGTGAAGTATGCACCAATGGTTAGTTTCAGAGCGGAGAAATCGGCCAGCGGAAGTACTTCCTGAACCGAACCCTTTCCATACGTGTTCGTTCCAACGACCACGGCACGGTTCGTGTCCTGAAGCGCACCGGTCACGATTTCAGAAGCACTCGCCGTACCCTCGTTGACGAGGACGACCAGTGGCACATCCTCGAACGCGTCCCCCTGGGCGTCATAGACGACTTCGGGTTCGGAGCGCTCCTTGTAGGAGACGATCTCACCCTCCTCGATGAAGACGCTGGCGACGCTGACCCCCTCGCTGAACAGGCCCCCGCCGTTGTCCCTCAGATCGAGGATGATGCCCTCCGCCCCCGCCTCGGTCAGCTCTTTGACCTCGTCGCGAAGCTGGTCCCCGGCCCCCCTCGAGAATCCGAAGAGCCTCACGTAGCCCAGGCCCTCGGGGGTTCGATTGGCGATCAGGTTGGGAAGCTCGATGGTCTCGCGCGTGATGTCGAAGCTCACCTGCTCGCCGTCTCGGTCGATGCCCAGGCTGACCTCGGTTCCCTCTTTGCCCTTGATCCGGTTTACGGCCTGATCGCTGTTTAGAGACCCGACCGGCTCGCCATCGATCGAGTCGATTACGTCCCCTTCACGCAGTCCGACGCGCTGCGCGGGAGTCGAGGGGATGACCGAGACGATCTCGAGTTGCCCGCTTCGGTCCTTGAGCCACACACCGATTCCTGAGAACTGCCCGGTCGTGACCTCCTGGAACGAGCGGTAGTCCTTGGGTGAGTAGAAGAGTGCGAACTCGTCGCCGGCCGCCTTGGCCGATTTAGCCATGCCTTTGACGGCACCGCGCACGAGCTCCTCGTCACTTGGAGGATCGACCGACTCGCTCTTGATCTTCGAGAAGACGTCTTCGATCAGCGAAAGGTCGGTGTCGTCTCCGCTGGATCCCGCGAAGATCTGCTTGTCCCCACCCGAGATCGAATAGCCCAAGGAGAACGCGCCGAGCGCGACCACCGCCGCGGAGAGCAGCGCGATTAGGACCTTCTGCCAGCGTTCCATGATTGTCTAAGGGTAGTGCGTCTCGGCGCTACTGGAGGTAGGGCATCGGATCGACGGGCGATCCGCCGATTCGGACCTCAAAGTGCAGGTGAGGCCCCGTGCAGTAGCCGGTACACCCCACGCTACCTATGGTCTGACCACGGCTGACGCTCGATCCGACGCTGACGCTGAAGCCCGACAGGTGGTTGTAGGTCGTTGCCACCCCTCCACCGTGATCGACGACGATCGCGTTTCCGTAGCCGCTCATGGTGCTGGCGAAGACCACCTGGCCCCCGCTCGCAGCAAAGACCGCAGAGCCGTAGGCAGCCCCGATATCGACTCCCGTATGGAGCCTGGAGTCACCGAAGATCGGGTGAGTCCTGTAGCCGTAGGGGGAGGTCACTGGACCATTAGCCGGCCAGACGAACTGGCCACCCGTGTAGGTCGGACTGCCACCCGATGTGGGTCGGGAGAGGAGCCCCTGGATCTCCTGGGAGTCTTGCTCAAGCTGCGCATCGAGCCTCTCGAGCTCGGACTTCTTCGCAAGCTGGCCGCGCAACACATCTTCTTTCTGGGCGATGATCGCGTTCTGAACGTCGAGCATCTGCTGCTTCTCGATCTGGACTGAGGCGAGGTCCGACCGGTCCTTTTCAAGCTGGAGCTTCGCGTCGGCGATTCGGTCCTTCTCTTCAGCGACCTGATCACGGCGCGCATCGGTCTCGGAATTGAGGCGCTCAATCTCGTCGATGAGATCGCTGTCGAGCTCTACTGTGGTCTCGTAGTACTGATATCGGTCGGAGAGCTCCGAGAAACTCTGGGCCGAGAGCATTCCCTCTACGTACGCTCCGGGGCCCGCCTTGTATCTCTCGATTGCGCGCTCCGTTAGCGAGTCAGTCGACTCGACAAGATCCGCTTGAATGTCGAGCAATTGCTCGGTCAGCATTGAATAGCGTTGCTGCGCGAATTCGAGCTTGTCCTGGACCTCTGAGATGTCCGCGTCAAGTTCGCTGATTTCCGCGTTGAGCTCGCTGAGCTTGCTTTGAAGCGATTCGGCTTCATCGTCCAGGATCGAGATCGAACCCTCGAGCGTCTTCGCCTTGTCCTCGGCGCGTTCGATCTGGCTCTGAATCTGCTCGCGTTTCTGCTCAATTGTCCGCAAACGATCCTGAGGATCCGCGGCTGCGGGGACGGCAACGATCGCGATGCAAAGAACGAGGGTCGCTACGACGCCCGCGAGTCGAAAGCCCTGGTGTTGCAACTGCCTGTGAGCGGTTCTCATATTTGAAGGGCCGATTCTCGGCCGACTGCCGAGTTTACAGCTTCAACAGTAACCACACGAATCACAAAGAAGGGGGTTTTCACTCTCTACAAATCGGCGTCTTGGGACCCCTTCTTGAGCGCTCGAGGCCCGAATCAGGCCTCGAGGAAGCGGCGCAGGGCGAGGCCCGACCCGATAAGGCCGATCCCACACCCAACTGCGAAGAGAACCCCTACGACAGTCACGATCTCGCCCGTGGAGAAGCTGAAGACGGGCCCCAAGAAGGTGATCTGGTCGCCTAGGTTCTTGAAGACCGCCCACTGGGCGCCGACCATGATCAGGCTGGCGATGATGGCACCCACGAAAGCGGCGAATACTCCCTCGAACAAGAACGGGATCCGGATGAACCAATTGGTCGCGCCAACCAGCTTCATGATTCCGATCTCGTCGCGCCGCGCGTAGATGGCGAGGCGAATGGTGTTCGCGATTAGGGCAGCCGCCGCCACAAGAAGGATCATCGACATCGAAAAGGTGATCACCGTCAAGAGGTTGTTCACCTGCAGCAGGCGATCGATGATCTGCCCGCCGTAGCGAACCTCGTCGAGCCCAGGTGCTCCGCGAATCGAGGAGGCCACCTCTTCTGTGAAGTCGGCATCGGTGAGAGAGATTCGAAGCGATTGGGGAAGCGAATCCGGCGGGATGTTCTGCCAGAACTCCGGTTGATCCTTGTAGATCTCCTTGTATTCCTCGAAGGCTTCTTCCTTAGAGATGAAGGTCACGTCCTTCACCGTCGGCATCTCGTCCAAGTCTCGGGTCAATTGCTCGATCTCACCGGAGCTTGCGTCTTCTCTGAAGTACGCGGAGATCTCGACCTTCTGCTCTAGGCCTCCGGTGACATTCGTGACTACCAGCCCGAGGATCTGGACGCCCCCCAACAGCAACAATGAGATCGCGACGGTGGAGACGGCCGCGACCGTCATCAGCAAGTTGCGCTTGAGATTGGTGACCGTTTCCGAAAGGAAGTAACCGATTTTCATGTGCCGACTCCGTAAATTCCACGCGACTGGTCGCGCACGACGTTTCCACCCTCGAGCTCGATGACCCGTCGGCGCATCGAGTCAACGATTGCGTGATCGTGCGTCGCCATCACGACGGTTGTTCCGGTTCGGTTGATGCGATCGAGCAGACGCATGATGCCCACCGACGTTGCGGGGTCCAGGTTTCCTGTCGGCTCATCGGCCAGGAGAATGAGCGGTCGGTTGACGAATGCCCGGGCGATCGATACGCGCTGCTGCTCACCGCCAGAGAGTTCGTCGGGAAAACGATCCAGCTTCTCGCCGAGCCCAACGAGCTCGAGGATCTGGGGAACCTGCCGGCGCACGACGGCGCGGGGGCGCCCAATCACCTCGAGAGCGAAACCAACGTTCTCGTACACCGTCTTGTTCGGAAGCAGCTTGAAGTCCTGGAAGACGCAACCGACGTTGCGCCGGAGGTAAGGAACGCGCCAGCGTGGGAGGCTCGCCAGGTTCTTGCCGGCAACGTAGATGCTCCCGGAGGTTGGCTCTTCCTCCTTGTTCAGCATCTTGATCATGGTGGACTTTCCGGACCCGGAAGGCCCCACCACGAATACGAACTCGCCCTTCTCGATATCCATCGAGATCTTGTTCACGGCGGGCGTTCCGCCTTTGTAAACCTTGCTGACATCTACTGTCTTAATCATGTCTTCCTCAAGTTTGGCTACTCAGCTAGCGGCCGGCGCGAGCCGTTCGAAATAGCGTCGGGGGTGTTCTTCGCCGTGGATGTCCTCGTACTCATTCCAGGCGTTCTCGTAATACAGGTTGCCACGTTTGGAGATTTCGTCACATGCTCGGCTTGTTAAACCTATCGTGCGGAGCCTTTTCGTGAGCGAAATGAGCGAAAAGGTCCTGACATCGTAGGGATTGATCAGCAGACTCGGAGGCGTCTCCTCGGGGAGGATCGCGTACTTCCGATCCGGTGCGGCAACGATCCGGCAGGCGGATTCGAGCAGGCGAAAGATCGTGGACTCGACGCGTTCGAGGTAGCTCGGGTCACGCACTCCAGCCTCCATCAACGCCCGAACGCCGAAGTTCACATGACGCGATTCATCGCGCGCCACCGCGGTGAAGCCCGTGTAGAAGCCCGGAAGGATTCCCATGGTTCGAATAAGACCGAGTAGGTACTTCTGACCCGTCAGTGCGAGCATGCCCTCGACGACGAGATGGTAGACGGTGATGCCCTCGACCCACGCTCCGTAGTCCGCGGGATTCATTCGAACTCGTTCGGTTACGTCTACGAGGTCGGTATCGAAGATCACACGAAATGCGTCGACGGTGCTGTCTCGCAAACTAACAAGGGCCTCTGGCAAACCACCTTCCATGCCCACGACCTCTTTGAAGAACCGCGAGAAAAAAACAGAGTGTCTTGCTTCGTCGACCAACTGGGTCGACAAGAAGATACGAGACGGCTCATCGGGGGCCGCGTGGACGAGCGGTGACAGCGTGTCCGTCACGGCCTGCTCGCCGATGAAGAAGAGCGTGAACGTTTGTTGGAGTTCGGTGCGAACACCTTCGAATCCGTCGGTCATGCCCTCCCAATGGACGCGGTCCTCGGAGAAGTCGAGCTTCTGTGTCGACCAGTTCTGGTTCTCCCACCGGTTGTAGAGATCAAGTGGAGTCGGTCTCGATTGCAAGAGGTAGTCCATCTGGACGTAGACGTCGTCGATGTCGACATCCCGCAACTCGTTGAGAGTGGCTTGCTCGACTCGCTCTGCGGTGATCCGCATGGAATCGGTCATATGTAAAATTGTGGCAGCTTGTTAGCAGTTTGTCTTACCCTGCGCATGGGGCCTCCCGTTCACCAATCTTATTCTTCGGCAGCCCCAGCCTTCCGCCTTAACTCGGCCTCTACGAATCGGTCGAGTCCACCGTCGAGCACCCCCTGGACGTTTCCGACCTCCACCCCTGTGCGATGGTCCTTGACCATCTGATACGGATGCATGACGTAAGAACGAATCTGCGAACCGAAGCCGATTTCTCGTTTCTCTGCCCTGAGGGCGTTTACCTCCGCCTCTCGTTTCTCTCGTTCGAGGGCGACGAGCCGCGACTTCAGGATTCGCATCGCGACAGCACGGTTCTGCATCTGGGATCTCTCGTTTTGAACCGCAACGACGGTGTTGGTCGGCACGTGTGTGATCCGTACGGCCGAATCCGTGACGTTCACGTGTTGGCCTCCCGCACCTGATGAGCGATAGGTGTCAACGCGCAGGTCATCCGGATTGATCTCGACGTCGACGTCCTCTTCGATCTCTGGCGTCACGTCGACCGAGGCGAACGACGTATGCCGCCTCTTCGCCGAATCGAAGGGTGAGATGCGCACCAGCCTGTGGACGCCTCGCTCGGTAGCTGCCAGACCATAAGCGTGGCGTCCCTCCACGGTGAACGTCGCGCTCTTGACTCCCGCTTCCTCGCCGTCGGTCAACTCAACGAGTTGGTGTTTGAACCCGTGCCGGTCGAACCAACGCTGATACATCCGCATCAACATCTCGGCCCAGTCTTGCGAATCGGTGCCACCCTCGCCCGCATGGACCTCGAAGATGGCGGGGTAGTCGTCAAACTCGTCGCCGAGCAATGCGACCACCTCGAGACTTGCGATCTCTGATTCCATTGCCTTCACATCGCGAGCTACTTCTGCAAGCGACTCTGCGTCCGCCTCAGCTTCGGCTAGCTCTAGCAGCACTAGTGCATCGGACGTGCGCTGAACCAGTTGATCGTAGGAGTTGATGTCGTCGGCCAGGCCCGCGATCTCCGACATTACCTTCTGCGCGGAAGTGGTGTCGTCCCAGAATTCCGGGGACTCGCTGGTTCTCCTTAGCTCTTCGACTCGCGCGCGTTTGGCGTCGAGGTCAAAGGTACTCCTTGATCTGTTCGAGCTTCTTGGTGATGGCAATCAAGCGTTCGCGTGCATCGTCCATAAGGCGTGAGCGTACCTCTAACCGACCGCGTCTCACGAACGTTGAGTGTATGAAGCAGAAACGGGCCGGAACCCCCCAGTCCCGGCCCGTCTCCTTCGTGGAAGGCTTCCTAGAGCCCTGCCTGATTGGCCGCCTTGCGACCTCCGACTACAGGCAGGACCATCCGGCTGAACTTTGGATACAGGTTGATGTTCGCCCGCGTCTGGTCGGCCACGCTGCTGATAGCTCGGGTAGCTGCCAACGACGATGATGCCGATGCGGTGACCGGGCTTGAAGATGTAGTCCTCGGGCAACAGTGGAAACTCGAACGTCGTCTGATTGCCGACCTTGACTGGCTCGGCGACCGAGTAGGAGTTCCGGTTCAGCGCGTCGAGGATCCCCTTGGTCACGACCTCGCGAGGCTCAGTTGTTACCCGCTTCTGAGTCTGGCGATAGCAGGGGTCATCTGCAGCGCTGGACAGGCCCCAGCAGTCCTCGGTGGCAAGCGTTTGGATGCCCTCGCCGGAAAGCCGGTGTGCGACGCGCGTGTCGGTTCCGTAATCCACGAGGATTGCACCGAAGTTCGTGTCCGTCTGGTCGACCTCGGCCCGCCAGCGCGCAACCGGCGTACCGGAGATGTGCAGAGGCGCTTGAAGTGGCTCGGATAGGAAGGCCAGTCGGTTGGGCTTGACGATGTTCTCGTCGGAGACCATCGTCGTTTCGCTCTGGGTCGGTGAGTCCTGGAATGACAGGGACAGATGCTGATTGGATGCCTGTCCCAGGCCGACTTCACCTGCACCGCCCTCTGCACCTGGGTGCAGCCACACGTTGGTGTCCTCGGCGCCCGGCACCGGCCACGACTCGTACGTTGCCCACTCGTCTGCCGCTCGTTCAACATCGGCCATGGGCTCGTCCATGATCCCGTTGTCTACGCCCTGCAGCCAGTAGTCGAACCAGCGATGCAAGGTGTGAACCCACTCGGTTCGGCGGAAGTCGAAGGGGTCAACGTGGCCGGTTTGTGTTAGCCAGATCTTGCGCGGCACATCATGGCTCTGGAGGCCGTACCACCACTTGCTGAAATGATCGGGCTTCACGTTGTTGTCGTTGATGCCGTGAACCACGAAGACACTCGCTTCGACATCTCGAACGTATGGGTTGTAGTCACGCTCGGCCCAGAAGTCCGTGTAATCGCCGGTCTCGTCCCCATCGGTCGCGTTCATCTCCTCGCGCAGCGGTGCGCAATGAGCACGGCGATCTGGGTTGGTCACAGTGTTCGAGAGACTTGCCGGGTAGTTGGTTCGGGTGCGAACTCCATTGCTGCGCGTGTAGTCGTACCAACTGGAGATCGCCGAGATCGGGACGATTGTTGTCAGACCTTCGACTCCACTTGCCGCAGTCGCGTTCGCCAGCGTCCCATCGTACGACTTGCCGATCATGCCGGCCTTGCCGTTGTCCCAGGTCGCCGGCACTACGTCGCCGGCTGCGTTGTAGGCGGTGGCGCGACCGTTGAGCCAGTCGATGGCCACCTTTGCGCTCAAGTTGTCCTCTGTGCCGCCGGTTACAGGACAACCCGTGGAATTACCCGTGCCGACCATGTCAAGAAGAACAACTGCGTAGCCGCGTGGAACGAAGTAGTTGTCGTAGAAGAGGGGCCAGCGATCGAGGATCCCGTCTCCGTCGGTGTCCTGCTTGAGCTCGCCCTCGTTGCCTCGACCGAGCGTCGTGTAGTACGGGCTGGCGTCCATCACGACCGGCACCTTCAAGCCCTGCTCCGTCGCTCGGGGACGCATGATGTCGACGGCAATCCGGTCGCTCACTCCGTTGGAATCGCTGTCGAAATTAGACTCCACCCAAACACGTTCCCTGATTGCGTCGTCATAGCCAAAAACTGGCTGCGTGACGCCGTCCTGGACAACGATCGTCGGAGTCTCCACCTGAGCTCCTGCGGTCACGGGTACGGCGAGCGTGCTCAGAACAATGACGAACGCGCCGATTGCGCGCGTCATACGTCCACTCATGTCTTCCCCCCTGCTGTCGGACTGTGGATGTCGGCGAGAGCCGAGGGGGAGCTTACTAGCGGGCCACTGAAAAGGAAAGGTTCTTGCCGAACTGCCGCTCCTACAAGGGTTCGGCTCCCGGGCGACCGTGGCACTGCTTGTACTTCTTTCCCGAGCCGCAGGGGCAGGGCGCGTTGCGTGGGATCTTCTCGGAGCGGGCCTGGGCAAATGACGGCTCCTCACCCTGTGGTGGTCCCCTCCTCCTCGTCCTCGGCCCCCGCGGGGGGCGACGCTGAAGTCAGCGGGATCTGGCGACGCTCTTGTCGCGTGCGCTGCTGCCGCTCTTCGTTCCTCTGAACCGTCTCGACGTGGAACATGTAGCGCGCGAAGTCGGCCTTGATGGACTCCTGCATCCCGCCGAACATGTCGTACCCCTCACGCTGGTACTCGACGAGGGGGTCCTTCTGAGCCATGGCCCGCAGCCCGATCCCCTCTTGGAGGTAGTCCATCTCGTAGAGGTGCTCGCGCCAGCGGTTGTCGATGACGTTGAGGAGCACTAGTCGCTCGATGTTCCGCATCTGCTCGGAACCGATCTCCTCCTCGCGCTTGGCGTAGACCTCGAGCGCGTCCTCAAGAAAGCGGTCGCGGACGTCGTCCTGGTCCGCGTTGCCCAGTCTCGAAATCTTCGGCAGTCAGCGTTGTCGGCCACACTTCACGAACGGAGGTAAAGAGCTGATCCCAATCCCATTCATCAGACAGCAGATCTGGGTTGGTGTTGGCATCGACGATCCCCTCGACAACGTCGGTCACGAGCTCGATCGCGGTCTCACGGAAGTCCTCGCCTTCGAGAATGCTGCGTCGCTCCCCGTAGATGACCTTGCGCTGCTTGTCCATGACCTCGTCGTACTTCAGGACGTTCTTACGGATCTCGAAGTTCTGCGATTCGACCTGCGTCTGCGCCCGCTCGATGGCCTTGCTAACCATCTTTGCCTCGATGGGAATGTCGTCAGGGATCTTGAGGCGTTCCATCACGCCCGCGATGCGATCGGACGCGAACAAACGCATGAGATCGTCTTCAAGGCTTAGATAGAAACGGCTCTCGCCAGGATCTCCCTGACGTCCGGAACGACCTCGCAGCTGGTTGTCGATGCGCCGGGAGTCATGGCGCTCGGTTCCGAGCACGTACAGCCCGTCGGCCTTGAGCACTTCCTCGCGCTCGGCTGCGGTCTGCTTGCGGAACTTCTCGAAGAGTGGGTCGAACTCGGCCTCGTAGGCGGCACGATCCTCGGGCGAATACTCATCGAGCAAGTAGGAGTCAACGTCCCAACCGCGCGCGATCATCTCCTGCTGAGCCATGCCTTCGGCGTTGCCACCGAGGACAATGTCGACACCTCGGCCTGCCATGTTCGTTGCGACAGTCACAGCGCCAAGTCGTCCCGCCTGTGCGACGATCGCCGCTTCCTTCTCGTGGTTCTTTGCGTTCAGGACGGAGTGAGGCACACCCTTCTTGGAAAGGATGCGGCTCAGAACCTCGGACTTCTCGACAGAGACCGTACCGATCAGAACCGGCTGTCCCTTTTCGTGCCGCTCCTTGAGGTCCTCCGCAACCGCACTCCACTTGGCATCTGCCGACTTGTAGATCAGATCCTGCTCGTCGCTTCTGATCATCGGACGGTTGGTGGGAATGGTCGCCACCTCGAGCCCGTAGATGTGATTGAACTCGGCCGCCTCGGTCAGCGCGGTACCCGGTCATGCCGGCGAGCTTGTCGTACATGCGGAAGTAGTTCTGCAGAGTAATCGTGGCAAGGGTCTGGTTCTCGTCTTTGATGCGCACGCCCTCTTTGGCCTCGATCGCCTGGTGCAGGCCCTCCGAGTAGCGCCGGCCGGGCAGAATGCGACCGGTGAACTCGTCGACGATCTTGACCTCGCCGTGCTCGACGACGTACTCGACGTCTCGCTTGTAGAGCTCCTTGGATCGGATCGACTGCTCGAGGTGGTGCACCATGTCCACGTTGACGTGGTCGTAGAGGTTCTCGACGCCGAGGATCTCCTCAACTTTTGCGATGCCCTCTTCACTGATCGCGATCGTGCGCTTCTTCTCGTCGATCTCGTAGTGAACATCGCGGGAGAGTCGCGGCGAGATCTTGGCGAATTGCGAGTAGAGCTTTTGAGACTCCTGAACGGCTCCCGAGATAATCAGCGGCGTTCGGGCCTCGTCGACAAGGATCGAGTCCACCTCGTCGACCACCGCAAAACGATGGCCACGCTGAACGAGACGATCTTTCGTCGTGACCATGTTGTCGCGCAGGTAGTCGAATCCGAACTCGTTGTTGGTTCCGTAGGTGACGTCGGCGGCATACGCAAGGCGACGCTGTTCCGGTGGCATCGAGTTCTGGATGAAACCGGTCTGGAGACCGAGGTAGCGATAGATCTGACCCATCCACTCGGAGTCGCGTTTCACCAGGTAGTCGTTCACGGTGACGAGATGCACGCCTTCGCCCTTCAGCGCGTTCAAATAGACGGCGAGCGTAGCGGTCTGAGTCTTTCCCTCACCGGTTCTCATCTCTGCGATCCAGCCGTAGTGGAGCGCGGCACCGCCCATTAGCTGAACGTCGAAGTGACGTTGCCCGATTGCTCGCGAAGCGGCCTCTCGTGCGACCGCGAAGGCCTCTGCCATGAGGTCGTCGGGTTCCTCGCCGTTGTCGAGGCGGTTGCGGAACTCGTTTGTCTTGCCCCGCAGCTCATCGTCCGACAACGCCTGAACGGCCTCTTCGTGGGCGTTGACGACCGGCACGACCGCTTCGAGAGCCTTTAGCTTCTTACCCTCACCCGCGGTGAGGAGCTTTTGGAAAATGCTCATGGATTCATTATGCCCCCGGCTCTGGGCTTCGGCGAAGCTACGCTTCGCCTCGCCGAGCACGAGGCTCGGAACCCGCCCTTCGGGCGGCCTAGTTTCTGAATTGGCCGCGAAAGCGACTACTTGATGTCGAGCAGTTTCTCGCGAACGGCGTAGACGACAGCCTCCATCCGGGAGTGCAGGTGCAGCTTCTCGAGGATGTTACGGACGTGGTTCTTGACCGTGTTCTCGCTGATGAACAGCTCCGTGCCGATATCCCTGTTGTTCATGCCCTTAGCCACGAGTTTCAGGACTTCGAGCTCTCTGTCGGTGAGCCGGGGGCCGGGAACCTGATTGCGTTCGTCGCGGCGCTTGACCATGGCTGCGAACTCCGTCAGCAGCTTGGACGCCATCGAGGGGGAAATCAGGCTCTGACCTGCATGCACGGAGCGGACCGCGTTTGCGACCTCTTCGATCGAGATCTCCTTCAGGAGGTAGCCGGAGGCCCCCGCCTTGATGGCGTCATAGAGGTCGGCTTCTTCGTCGGAGATCGTCAGCATCAGGATCCGGGTCGAGGGCAGCGTGTCCTTGATCATTCGGGTCGCTTCGATTCCCGAACGCTTGGGCATGCGGACATCCATCAGAACCACGTCCGGCGCCGTCTCCTCGGCCTTCGTGAGCGCCTCGTGGCCATCGGAGGCCTCGCCCACCACATCGATGTCTGGCTCCCCCTCGAGGACCATTTGGAGTCCCCGCCGGAAGAGCGCGTGATCGTCGACGATGAGGACCTTCACGGCCTCGTTGCTTTCAGTTTGCGGCTGCTGTGCCACCAGAACCCCTTTAACTTAAGTTGTGCCCTACCAGTTATTGTCGGCACAACCAGCCCGATATGGTCCTTACTGACCAGAAATTTTCTTCTCTGATCAGATGCCCTGACCAGATTGTAGGGCCTAGTCCGGCGAAAAACCCTAAGCAATTAGTACTAGGTCGTTAGATGGGGGCCCGGATTTAGGGGGAGGCCGAGGTAGCCCCTGGAGGCCGCCAGGCGTCAATTACCCAAAAACCAGGAATCCAGGGACGAGTTTTCTGGCCGTGTGCCTCCCCTCGCCTGACTCCGGACTGGTAGTCATGGAGCCCGAGCGCACGGAAAAGTGGCCCCCAAGGATCAGGCCGAGCAGGCCGCCAGGACCTCGACTCGAGTCGCGCCTGCCTCCTTGAGTGCCCGGCTGCAGGCCGCTGCCGTCGCGCCGGTAGTCACCAGGTCGTCGACTAGCGCAACCCGTCGCGGGCAAACCCCGGCAACGAACGCCCCCTGAAGGTTCGCCCAACGCTCGGCGGCCCGCAACGAAGTCTGGTCCGGCCGCTCACCCGTGCGCTCCAGGAGTGGCAGGACCGGGAGTCCAAGCCCGCGCCCGACCTGCGAGGCGAGGATGCCTGCGTGGTCGAGGCCGCGCCTGCGATTCTCGTGCGCTCGTCCTGGAACCCAGGTCACTACAATCGCTGTGAGCCCCACTGCCGCTACCTCTCGCACCAGCGCACGGGCGAGCGGTGGTGCAGCGCCCCGATCTCCCCTCAGCTTCAAGTCGAGCACGAGGGACCTTGCGGCACCTCGGTAGGGAAGGCCGACCACGATCTGGTCGACACCGGGCACCTCGGGAGCCACCGGCTTGCCCAACGTGTGCACGCACTCTCGACAGAGGGCCGATCCGGGCAGTCTGCAGCCGGCACAGCGCTCGGGCGAAGCGAGGGCGATCAGCTCGAGCAGTGTCATGCGCCGACACTAGAGACGAACTGTGACGAAATGCGCCGTCCTGGTTTGCACACCCGCGAGAATGACGTTACACAGGCTGCACCGGTGCGGGCCGGGCCAATGGCAGACGGTGAGGAACTGGTCGCGAGGCGAAAATTGCCCGACCTTCCCACGGCAGACACCTCAATTGACGCGGAGGCAAGAATCCATGGAGTGGCAGACAATCCAAGATCTTTGGGACGTCTGGATTGTTCAGACGGCGATCCAGATCGCGCTGGTCCTCGTGGTTGCGTTCGTTCTCACCCGCCTGCTGCGGCGCATCACCACAAAAGTCGGCAACAAGGTCTCACAGGAGACGACGCCCATTCGTGCCCTGCAGCGGACCGAGACCCTGACCCGGGTGCTGTCGTCGGCCGGCATCGTCGTGATCTGGGTGATGGGCACGTTCTACATCCTTGGAGCGATCGGCGCGAACCTCGCTCCCCTGCTGGCCTCCGTCGGAATCATCGGACTTGCGGTCGGCTTCGGTGCTCAAAACCTCGTGCGTGATGTCGTCAGCGGATTCTTCATCCTCCTCGAGGATCAATACGGTGTGGGAGACATCATCGAGATCAATCAGGTCGCTTCCGGGAAGGTCGAGACCCTGACCCTGCGGGTAACCGGCATGCGCGCTCTCGACGGAACTATGCACTACATCGCGAATGGTGAGATAACTCACATCGCGAACCGTTCCAAGGATTGGGCGCGGGCGGTAGTCGATGTCGGCGTCGCCTACAAGGAGAACTCCGAAAAGGTTCGCCGAACATTGGAGAAGGTGGCGATCACCTCCAAGGTAGACCGCGAGATCGGTCGGTCGATGTACGCCGAGCCCGAGATCCTAGGAGTTGAGATGCTGGGTGAGTACGAGGTCACATGGCGCATCGTGGTCGACACCAAGCCCGGGAAGCAGTGGGAGGTCGGCCGCGCACTCCGCGAGCACATCAAAGCGGCCTTCGACGAGGACGGCATCGAGATCCCCTTCCCCCACCAGGTGACGATCACCGCTGAGGAGAACGGCGCGAAGACCCTCGTCTGACCGGTGATCTAGACAGACGCCTTACTCTCCGGTCGTTCCGTCGATCATCTCCCGCAGGATGTCGAGGTGTCCGTTGTGGCGAGCCGTTTCCTCGAGCATGTGGGAAACGATCCATCGCAACGAACGCTCCGACTTGGAGTTGCCCGCGGTGTCATCCAGGTTTGCTTCGGCGACGATGGCTCGGCTCTTGTCGCACTCCTGTACATAGAAGTCGAAGACCGATTCGGCCGATTCGTGTTCCTCGATTCGAAACTCGGCGTCGGGATCATCTTCTCTCCAGGGAAACTCAACGTCTCGAGCCGCGAACACCTCTTGGAACCACCAGCGCTCGTTGAACCCGAGGTGCTTGACGATCCCCAGCATGCTCGTGCCGGACACAACCATCGGGCGGCGCAACTCCTCTTCAGTGAGACCGACGCATTTCATCACTACCGTCTGTCGGTGGTAGTCGAGGAACGCCCCGAGCGTTTCCTTTTCCGAAGCGCTCGGGGGTGGTTCAGTGCGAGTGTCCTCGGCCACTACGTGCCTTCCTGCCATTCCTCGAGGTACGCGGCCTGCACCTTGGTCAGCTCATCGATGCGCACACCCATCGTGTCGAGCTTGAGGCGCGCCACCTCTTTGTCGATGTCCTCCGGAACCGGATAGACCCTCTTCTCGAGCGAGCCGTGGTTCTTTGCGAGCCACTCGCAAGACAACGACTGGTTGGCAAAGGACATATCCATCACGGACGCGGGATGCCCCTCGGCCGCAGCGAGGTTGACCAATCGTCCCTCGCTGAGTACGTAGATCTTGCGGTCGCCCTCGAGGGCGAACTCCGTAACCTCGTGACGAACCTCCCGCTGAGACGAGGACATCGTTCTGAGGGTCTGGAGATCGATCTCGATGTCGAAGTGGCCGGCGTTGGCGAGGATGGCGCCATCCTTCATGACTTCGAAGTGCACGTCACGGAGAACGTGCTTGTTGCCGGTCACCGTGATGAAGATGTCACCGTGACGAGCCGCCTCGTGCCCGCTCATGACCCGGAATCCGTCCATCGCGGCCTCGAGAGCCCTCGTCGGATCGATCTCGGTCACGATAACGCTCGCTCCTAGCCCACGGAATCGGTTCGCGACACCGCGTCCGCACTGCCCATATCCGCAAACGACCACGGTCTTGCCGGCGATCAAGACGTTCGTCGAGCGGATGATCCCGTCCATGGCGCTCTGGCCCGTGCCATACCGATTATCGAATAGGTGTTTGGTGTCTGCGTCGTTGATCGAAACGACGGGGTAACCGAGAACGCCTTTCGCCTGCATTGCCCTCAGTCGAATGACCCCGGTAGTCGTCTCCTCGGTTCCACCGATGATCTCTGAGAGTTGATCCGTGCGCTTCGAGTGCAAAGTGAAGACGAGGTCCCCGCCGTCGTCCATCGAGATCATCGGATGTCTGTCCAGCGTTGCGTTGATGTGCTTGTAGTAGAGATCGTCATCCACGCCCCGGATGGCGTAGGTGGGGATCTCGTAGTTCGCAACTAGCGCGGCCGCAGTCGGATCCTGAGTCGACAGGGGGTTCGACGCGGACAGTGCAACATCGGCTCCTCCCGCCTTCAAGGTGCGCATCAGGTTCGCCGTCTCGGTCGTAACGTGCAAGCAGGCAGCAATCGTGATGCCCTCGAGCGGCTTCTCCTTTTCGAATCTCTCTCGAATGCGCTGCAGCACAGGCATCTGCCGGTCTGCCCACTCGACGCGGAGGCGGCCCTCTTCGGCTAGCCCCAGGTCCCTAACATCACCCTCGACGGTCATGGTCTCGACTCCTTTGATCGTATGCGTTCTCAAGCGCGTTCGGTTACCGCTATTGGTCTGCGAGTTGCTGTTTGAAGTTCTCGATGACCGGAACTGGGCCCGGATCGACATCGTTGATCAGCGCCGCGTAGATGGCAGTGAGCTGAGTCTGCATCACCAGCGTAAGAATGCGAGCGAGTGGGCTGATTCCCTGTGAGTGAACTTCGATGAAGTCTGCCCCGGCGTTCTTGACGATTCTCTTCACGATGTCGAATCTGGCTGCAATGCGCTCGTGATCGTCGGCATCCCGCAGCAACACGACTATGAAATCCTTCATCCTTGCCGAGTTGGTGGGGCCATACGCCTCGAGTTCGTTGTGGTTCATCTCGGGAATCGAGTGCGCAAAGGCTGGACTCTTGGCGTACTCGTTGAAGTCGCTCTTCAATCGATAAGCAACCACTTCACCGAGTCCACTCCCGCCGTAAACCACAGGTACGCGCGGGGCGAGCGAGGTCGCCAGCTGTTTCGCGAGGTTATCTTCAACCGGGACGTCGCGACCACAACTCTTCGAGATTTCGGCAAGGCTCGCGACCGCCTCTTCGATGTCGTCGGAGCAATCGGGAACAAGGCCGATCTCAACAAGGATCGCCAACACGGGGAGCGCCAGAAAGCCGAGCGACGCGCGCGGTTGCAGGCCCGCAGGAACCCTCACCTGTGCCACCCCGTAGCTCGCGGCGAGCTCCGCCAGACGGCCCCCAGAGGACACGACGACCGGCCGCGCGCCCCTGTCGTGTATCTCCTCGAACGCGGCCAGAGTCTCTTCGGTGTCGCCCGAGTACGACACGAAGAATGCGAGCGTGTTGCGCCCGACCCATTCAGGCACGGGACCGTAACCCTTGATGGTTCGCCAAGGAACCCCCAAGCGTGGTTCGACGAGCGCTTGTACGACGTCTCCAGAGATGCCTGATCCGCCCATACCGAAGACGACGACGTGCTCAACCCCAGCAGCATCCGGTAAATCGCGCGCCGCTCGACCTATCGCCCACGCCTCCCGGCACTGGTCGGCAAAGCGTTCGGTCGCGCCCAGGACATCCCCCGAGTCGAGCTTGGCGATCGCCTGAACATCGTCGAGATTCACGCGTCAGCTGCCCTCGCCGAATTCAGATGCAGGCTTTTCGGCCTCGTCGATCAACATGACTGGGATGTCATCTCGAACGGGGTAACGGTACTTGCACTCACCCCGGCACACGATGCCGTCCTCGTTCTCGATGTATTCCACCTTCCCGTGACAATTCGGGCAGATGAGTATGTCGAGAAGCTTCTGATCCAGTGCCACTAGCTCTCTCCCCTGATCACGCGCAGCACATCATCGCGCTTGGCTTGCATGAGTTCATTGGTCCGAGCTTCGAGATTCAGCCGCAGAAGGGGCTCCGTGTTCGACGCCCGGCAGTTGAACCACCAGTCCTCGTACTCGACCGTCAGCCCGTCGGTGAAGTCCTGCTTGCCGTCCGAAAAGACCTCCGTGAGCTTCTTGACAGCCCCCTCCTGGTCCGTTACCTCGGTGTTGATCTCGCCCGAATCGAAGTACCGGCGGAACGGTTCGAGGATCTCGGAGAGGGGAGCGTCGGATGCGGACATCGCCTCCAGCACGAGCAGCGCGGCGATCATCCCGGAGTCCGCTCGGAAGTTGTCCCGGAAGTAGTAGTGACCCGAGTGCTCTCCCCCGAAGATCGCACCCGTCTTGGCCATGATTTGCTTGATGAATGAATGGCCCACGCGTGTCCGAATGGGCTCCCCGCCGTTCTCTTCGATCACCTCTCGGACGACCCAGGAACAGATCAGGTTGTAGATGATCTTCTCGCCTGGATACTTCTTCAAGAGAGTGTGAGCGACCATCGCGGTGGTCAACGAACCCGAGATGAGCTCGGCCCTCTCGTCCACGAGAAACATTCGGTCCGCGTCACCGTCGAAGGCGATGCCCACGTCGCATCCCCTATCGCGCACGAGCTTCTGGAGATCGACCAGGTTGGCATCCTCGATGGGGTTGGCCGGGTGGTTCGGGAATTTGCCGTCAAGATCGAAATAGAGGGGCGAAACTTCGAACGGAAGCGGTTCGAAGACGATGGGAACGGTCTTGCCCGCCATACCGTTGCCCGCGTCGATCGCGACCTTCAGCGGCCTGAGCGCGCCGGCATCGACAAACGAGCGACAGTGCTCGGCGTAGTCCCCCAAAATGTCGTTCTCTTCAATCCGCGGGGTCGTCTTGGTTGGATCGAGCGTCTGAGCCATGTCCCTGATCTCGCTCATCCCGGAGTCCGATCCGATCGGGACGGCTTGCGCCTTGCACATCTTCATGCCGTTGTAACGAGCTGGGTTGTGCGACGCAGTGAACATGACCCCCGGCAGATCGAGCTTGCCAGAAGCGAAGTAGAGCGCATCGGTGCTGACCTCGCCGACATCCACCACGGTGCCGCCCTCCGCTGCTACGCCCTCGGCGAAGGCATTCGCGAGCGCTGGCGAGGACTGGCGCATGTCTCGCCCGACAACTGCCTGGTCCGACTCAACGAAACGCGCGAACGCGGCCCCCACGCGGCGGGCCACGTCCTCGTTCAACTCGTCGGGGTAGACCCCCCTGACGTCGTACGCCTTGAAAATGGTGCTCAGGTCTCTGGTCACGCTCGCAGTCTAAGAGACGGACCGGCAGCCAACGTCAGGTGCCGCGCAACGCCCGAACACGTGACCCGCAGCCCCCGCCGGGGCCGGAAAATGGGCATTGACTGCTGCGCCCGGGGCTGCAAGGCTTCGCGAACCATGATTAAAGAGCAGGTTCTGCTTGAGGATCAGGAGTGGCGTGAGCACGCGTCCTGCCTCCGTTTCTCGGCGGTGCTGTTCTTTGGCTTCGATGACTCCGAGAGCCCGGCCGAGAAGAGATTGCGGGAGGATCAGGCCAAAACCGTGTGCTTCGAGTGCCCGGTTCGCCAGGACTGCCTCGATTACGCCCTATCGGCACGTGAGTCTCACGGGATCTGGGGCGGCATGACCGACGTAGAACGCCGCCGCTTCGCCAACCGCTCCCGCTAGCCCGCCTGCTAGCTTCGCCTCTCTGGGAGGGCCCCCACGACCGGTGCGGGTATCTTCTGCTCGTGTCCGACTCGAGGCCCACGCCGGTGCAAGTCATTCTCAAGCTGTCCACACGGGCGCGGACGCGCGGGCTTCGGGAGGTGCTGGCGACGGGTTTGGGACGGGTCAGGGAGTTCATCTCGTCTTCCGACGAGCTGATCATCCTCGCTCGCCAGGCCGGCGGGGTGCTGCCCAAGAGGGACGATCTCGAGTTCGTTGCGGCCACGGCCGAGGATGGACCGCGCTATGCACGAGATATCGGCACGGACTCCGCTTCGACATTTGCCTCGCGCCTGACGGACACCACTCACTGTTTTCTCGTGACCGATGGATCGAAGGTCCTGCATGCAACGTGGGTCACAACCCGCTCCGCGTGGACGCGAGAGCTGGGCGGTTACCTGATGGTTCCTGAGGGCGATTGCTACGTCTATGAGTCGTTCACGAGAGCGGACGCACGCGGCAGGGGGATCTATCCCTTCGGGTTGATGGGAATCTGCGCGTGGGCGGGGAAAGAGGAGCTCCAGCGAGTCTGGGTCGGAGTCGAGTCCGGCAACGCGGCGTCGCTCAAGGCGGTTGCCAAAGGGGGGTTCGAGCCGCAACTCACCATCTCGTTTCGTCGCAACGTCGGTCGTCTCGAGGTAACAGGGGGCCGGTGTTCGCCTGACAGAATCGACAGGTTGTGCCTGAGGTCAACTAGCTGAAGGCAAAAGAGCGAGCTCCAACCGACGTGCTCCAGTGGCGCGAAGAATCGAAGGGAGCAATACTCGAAGATTCATTAGCAATAGCCATTCAGGTTTGCGGGCGCTCGGAGGTCCGATGCTGTCTCGACCCGCTCTGCCGTAGAGCCATACTCGCCGGCAGGCGAAACCGGCACAACCCCCTCAACTGGCACCTGTCGCCGGTAGATGGCATTCTGATGCCGGGCGCCCGCAACAACTCGGTCAATCCGTTCCGCGGAGGTGTCGTCTGAGTTGCTAATCGAAGATGCGTTTTAGCGCCGGCCCGCCAAGCCGAGCACCTTCTCGAGGTCGACGGGACCACTCTCGGTCTCCCACCATTTCGCCTCGCACTTGCGACATGAATAGAACTGGACCTGCTCATCGGTCAGGTGAATCTCGATGTGGATGCAGTCCTGGCTATTGCACTCTGGACATTTGACCATTGTGAATTCCTCCCAATTCGAACCCCGCCCCATTGGAGTTGCTTGCACTGACCATCGGCAGGTTGGGCCAAAAGCCGTATACGTAATCGGCGCATCGAGCTAAAGCTCGAGTCCTGGAGGGGGACCAAGAGTCAGACCAGGGAGTTCTGGGCCCTCAGGAAGAGCCTGGGCTCGCTCCGGCGATCGTCGAGGAGCCAGCCCCGTGGGGTCACAAGCCCATCGGCACAGGACCAGCAGAGCGCGTAGAGGTGCGGCGATACGGCGGCATCGAGACCCTCGGCTGGATCTTCGAGAGTCGCCAGCCGTCCCGCATAGTCGTATCCGAGTAGGGCGGACGCCGGGTGATGGCACCCGGGCTTCGAACAAAGTCTCACGGTCGCAGTCTATGGAGGCATGTCTTCGCTTTTGTGGATTCCATCGGGATTGCCAAGGGTCTCGGTCGCTTTACGCTCGAGCCATGCCTTCAGCAGACTTTGACGACATAACCCTGCACTACCAGCGTCGCGGCAATGGACCTCCTCTTCTCGGGATCATGGGATTCGGACTCGACCAGCGTTTCTGGGCGAGCCAGATTCCAGTCGTCACCGAGACACATGAGTTCATCACCTTCGACAATCGGGGCATCGGGCGATCTCGGCGGCATGGCGCCCCCCTCGTCACCTCGGTCGAGGACATGGTCAGTGACACGGTGGCCCTGCTCGATCATTTGGAAGTCGGGAGTTGCCTCGTCTATGGGACCTCGATGGGCGGGGCCATTGCCCAGCACCTCGCGCTCGAATATCCGGAGCGGGTAGGGGGCCTCATCCTTGCAGTGACCTGGGCCCGGCCGATCGAGTTCATGCGACGCCAGCATCTGCTGGCCCGGGCGTTGATCGAGGCCAGCAGCCCCGAGCTACTCGTGGAGTCGACGCTCGTGCGGATGTTCACCCCGGCCTTCTTCGAAATGGGTGCGGAGGTGCTCGATCAGATGGTGATGGCGTTCATGGCCGAGACCGGGCCCGATGTGCCGACCACCGACGTTCTTCTCGCGCAGATAGATTCGGTGGACAAACACGATGTGCTCGACCGTCTGCCGGCCATTGACGTTCCCACTCTGGTCATCGGCGCCCGCACCGACATGGTGGTCCCCTACCTAGGCGCGGAAGAGATAGCCGGGGCCATCCCGGGGGCGGAGTTCGTGACGCTCGAGACCGGCCACGGCTGCATGATCGAGGAGATGCCGGCCTACAACGCCGCGGTGCAGGGCTTCCTGGCCAAGCAGTCGGCCTGAAGACGTGTCGCGACCGTTCGCTATGCTGGAGCCGCAGCCCGCAGGGTAAGTAGGTTTCGGCCGAACGCTGTCTGCGGGTTGCTCGATTTCGGGGGCGGTCTACAGATAGCTTCTGAGGCCCCACAGCTCGGGGAAGAAGCGCTTCTCGAGCGTCGTTCGCAGATAGCTCGCACCCGTCGACCCGCCGGTCCCGGTCTTCGAGCCGATCTGGCGTTCGACCATCAGCACGTGGTGCTGGCGCCACAGGGAAAAGAGCTCGTCGTGAGTCAGGAGCGCCTCCGAGAGATAAAACTCCTCGGCAAATTGCCGCCGGCCACGAGCGACCGTCAGCAGACTCTCGATCCGCTTGTCCTCGTCATCTGCGGGCATGGGCAGGTCCCTGGTCTCTAGCAGGGCACAGAACGCGTCCCACAGAGTCGGGTCATCGAGGCGAGCGCGGAGCCGCTTGTCCTCATCGTCGGTCAATACGAGCCTCTCCATGTAGTTCTCGTCCTTCAGCCCCGAGAGGAACTCGACCTCCCGGAACTGAATGGATTGGAAACCGCTTGCGGGAGCCAGGTGCTGGCGGAACTCGAGAAAGTCCTGCGGTGACATCGACTCGATCACCGGAACCTGCGCGACCATTACTCGCTCGATTGAATGAGCACGCTCGAGCAGGTGCTTCGGCTGGTGGGCGTCGCCCTCCATCATCAGGTCCCTGGCGCTCGTGAGCTCGAACAGCAATTGCTTGAACCACAGCTCGTAGGTCTGATGGACGATGATGAACAGCAATTCGTCGTGTGCCGGTGGATCGCTGAGGAGATGCTGCAGGGACAGCAATTCCGGGACCTTCAGATAGCTCCCGTACGACAGCTCGCGGTCCTCTTCACCGAAGTGGGGAGGGCGCGGCCGTGTCTCACTCATTGTTGTTGGTTACCACACGGGGTCGGTGGACGCCGTTGGTCGAGCTATCTAACCGAGGGTCGTCGACACGATCGAGGCGCCGACCTTGATTCTGTCGTACAGCTCGACTACGTCTTCGTTCGACATACGCACACAGCCATGCGACGCCGCGGTGCCGAGTGAGGAAAGGTTCTCGGTTCCGTGGAATCGGATCGCGGGTGCCGACCAGTTGATCGCTCGAACTCCGAGAGGGTTGCTCGTTCCCGGCCCGATCTCGGCGGGCATGTCCGAGCCCCAGGTATCGGGGGCCGGGTTGACCCATGTTGGCATGTACCTGAGCTCGGTCACCTCGTAGACACCTGTCGGTGTCGGGTAACTGGGCTGACCGACCGCGACGGTCCACGAACTCGTGATCTTGCCGTTCTCATAGAGGTACAGCTTGCGCTCACCATGACGAACGAGCAGGACCTGAGCGAACGCGTCGCTTGTGACGCTTGGGTTGATGGTCTTGTAGGCAACGTCGACGCTGTCACCTCCGCCGCGCAGCGCCTTACGAAGTCGCCTGGAAGACTTGTCCTGGTCGACCTTGACGCCCAGCTCGGACTCCGTGACCTTGACCCATCCGGTCGAGTAGTCGAGTTGTGCGTCGACGGGCTCAGCATCGACCTTGCCGGCGATCCTGCCCACAAGCTCTCGTGCGCCCTTGGACGGATACGTGATGGCAACGTCGCTCGCGAAGTCCAATCTGTTGTCGAGAAAACGAATTCCGACCTTGTCCATGAACGATGCTCGTTCGCTCGCCGCAAGCGCCTGCTCAACGACGGCTTGAGCGTTGCCGTGGGCGCCAAGCTCGCCCGGAGTGGTGGTCCACTGGCGTCCCTTGTAGCTGACGGTGATGGCCCGATCGAGTTGCGGCTTGATCTCGGCCTTGACGGCCGTGAGAGCCTCATCGGCGGTCATCCCGGTCACATCGATCCCGGCCACGGTTACGCCTGGGAGGAACTTCCCCTCGTATTCGCTCGAGTAGTCGTAGGTGGCGTAGGCGACGCCGGCTGCCCCGAGCCCCATGATTCCGAGGAGCACGGCAAGGATGATTAAGGCTCTCCTGCCCAACCGGCGGCGGCTCGAGCTGTCTGGGGTCTGCTCGGTCTCTTCTGCTGTGCCCATGCCTGCTTAACCTTTGAAGTGCTCTGGGGGTTGCACATCCTACCTGCGCAATTGTGATTACCGTAAGTACCAATCTTTAATCGACCCATCTCACCCCAAAATGAAGCCACGGCGACATGACTACCCCGGGCCAGAGGTGAGAACGGTTGCCCAAGGGAAGTGCCGATGACACGATGAGCCCATGGAAATCCACGACTCTTTGCTCGATTTCATTGGCGACACGCCCCTGTATCGCTTCCGCTCCATTACCAGAAACGTCGGGTGTGACGTAGTCGCAAAGCTCGAGATGCTCAACCCCGGCGGGAGCGTAAAGGACCGCATAGGGATCCGCATGATCGAGGCGGCCGAGCGTGACGGCCGGCTCAAGCCGGGGGGCACCATAGTCGAGCCAACCTCGGGCAACACGGGTGTGGGCATCGCCATGGCCGCTGCGGCCAAGGGCTACAAGTGCGTGTTCACTATGCCCGACAAGATGAGTCAGGAAAAGATCTCGTTGCTCCGAGCCTATGGAGCCGAGGTCGTGATCGCTCCGACCGCGGTGGCTCCCGAGGACCCCGAGTCCTACTACCGAGTTGCCGACCGCCTCACCGAGGAGATCCCCGGAGCCTTTCAACCAAACCAGTACTTCAACCAGGCAAACCCACGCACGCACTACGAGACGACCGGGCCTGAGATATGGCGACAGACCGAGGGGCGGATCACTCACTTCGTCGCCGGAGTCGGAACGGGTGGAACCATCACAGGGACCGGGCGCTACCTCAAAGAACAGAACTCCGACATCCGGGTGATTGGAGCCGACCCCGACGGCTCGGTGTATTCGACCACCGACGCGAGGCCTTATCTCGTCGAGGGTGTGGGAGAGGACTTCTGGCCCGAGACCTTCGATCCCAGTGTGGTCGACAGTTACGTGACCGTAACCGACAAGGACTCGTTTCTCGCGGCTCGCAGGGTGACACGCGAAGAGGGGCTGCTGCTCGGAGGGTCCGGGGGCCTGGCCGTTCACGCCGCTCTCCAAGTGGCATCCGAGCTTCCAACGGAGGCCCTGATGGTGGTGCTCCTGCCCGACTCGGGCCGCGGCTACCTGTCCAAGCTGTACAACGACTCGTGGATGCTCGAGCACGGCTTCCTCGATCGCCCAGGAACCACTGCCCGCATCGGCGAGATCGTCGCAGCCAAGAGAGCGTTCGAGCACGATATGCCGGACCTCGTCGCGGTCGCCAAAGACGAGAAGGTTGGCCGCGCCATCGACCTGCTGCAGAGCTATGGGATCAGTCAGATCCCGGTAGCGACATCTGACAAGCCCGAGTCCATCGATGACATCGTCGGTTCGGTGCACGAGCGCGGCCTGCTCGACAGGGTCTTTCGCGATCGCGACGCGGTCAGCCGGTCCGTGGCCGACGTGATGGACGCTCCTCTACCCGTTGTGGAGCTCCGCCACGGAATCGACGACGTGGTGATGGACCTCTCCCAGGGGGCTGAGGCGGTCGTGGTGGTCGACGGCACAACACCGGTCGGAGTGCTCTCTAGGGCGGACCTACTCGAGTTCCTGGCCCACCAGCCTGGCTAGAGTCGGCGGGCGATCAAGCGCCGTAGCAGGTAAGCAGCGGGCGGACCTTCAGGGCGCTTGGACGATCAAGCCCGAGGGGAGGTCCCGCTATAAGTTCTTGCATTGATCTTCTTTGCTGCCCTGCACGCGGTTGTTGCCCCCGGTCGGTGCGGGATGGTTCTCCTTGCACTGAAGATTCCCGTCGATGACGTTACCGGCGATTCGCGTACCACCGGTGTTCTGGAAGGCCTGCACATTGCCGCCCACCGAATTCCTCAGAGCCGACACCCGGGCACTCTGGTCGTCATAGAGAATGTCGCCGTTGACCTTCGAGTTTGCGACCTTGGCCCTCTTTCCCTGAACGACCTGGATGCTTCCACCCACTCGTGAGGTCTTGCGCACGATCACGTTGCGGGCCACCCTCGCCCTGCACGTTGCCGATGACGTTGACGTCGATGGCCTCGAGTCGGGCGTTGTTGCTGACCTTGATGGTGCCCTTCACTTTGGTTCCCCTGAGCGTGCACGTGGCGCCTCGAGGAACCTTTACGTTGTCGAGAGTTCGTGCTCCGATCGAGCCCCTGCAGACCTTTTCCCGGCGTGGGCAACCTGCGGCAGCAGAGCAATCGTCAGGACTGAAGCTGCCAGTGCGACTATCAGTTTGCGTGTCATCTTGTTTTCTCCTCGACCTCTGATTGGGACTCTGGTTGATGGCCACAGCCTCCGCCGCGGGCATGAGCCCACCGTGAGGCAGGCATGAGAAGGCTCTTATGCGCCGGGCTACGCGTCGAGGGCCCTGTCGAGATCCGCTATGAGATCGTCCGGGTGCTCGATCCCTACCGACAGGCGTACGAGCGTCGGGGGGACCTCGAAGCCAGAGCCGATAAGGCTTGCGTGGGTCATCTTGCCGGGATGCTCGATGAGGCTCTCGACCCCGCCGAGACTCTCGGCCAGCCAGAACAGCTCGGTCCGTGCGCAGAGCTCGAGGGCCAGTTCCTCGTCGACCACCTCCAAGCCGACCATGCCCCCATAAAGGGGTGAGCCCGACGCCGACATCTGTCGCGCCGCGATTTCATGGCCGGGGAAGTCCGGGTGACCCGGATAGTGCACGCGCGTGACGGCCGGGTGCGAAGCGAGCCAAGCGGCCACCTTCGCGGCCCCCTCACAATGCGCCCTCATTCGAATGGCTAGGGTCTTCAAGCCGCGCAAGAGAAGCCACGCGTCCATTGGCCCGGGGACCGCGCCGGCCGCGTTCTGCAGAAAGCGGAGCCGCTCGGTCAACTCTCCGCTGCTGGTGGTGACGGCCCCCATGACCAGGTCTGAGTGACCGCCGAGATACTTGGTCGCCGAGTACACGACCGCGTCTGCGCCGAAATCGAGGGGACGCTGCAGGTACGGGGTCGCAAAGGTGTTGTCCACCACCACCAGCGCACCCGCCTCGTGTCCGAGCCGTGACAGCTCGGCGAGATCCAACACCTTGAGCAGCGGGTTGGTGGGAGTCTCGGCAATAAGCAGGTCGACGCCGCGTTCGCAGGCCGCCGCGACGGCACCGAGATCGGTCATGTCCAGAGCCTCGAACTCGAAGCCCAGTTGATTGAATACCTTTGCGAAAAGCCTGTGGGTCCCGCCGTAGACATCGTCTGGAATCAGCACCCTGGCCCCCGAGCTCAATATCATGGCCAGAGTCGTGATGGCCGCCATGCCGGAGGCAAAGGAAACACAGTGTTCGGCCCCCTCAAGAGCGGCTAAACAGGTCTCGAGGGCGCGCCGAGTTGGATTGTCTGTGCGTGAATATTCAAACCCTTTATGCGTACCTACAGCTTGTTGGACATAAGTCGATGTTTGATAGATGGGGACCACCGCCGATCCGGTGGTCGGGTCGGGATCTTGGCCCACGTGAATAGCAGCTGTTTCAAAACGAATATCCTCGGACACTTGTGTGCTCCAGTTCATGAGGCGGAGGGACTGAAGATCGACGCTTTCTCTAACACGCAGCAAGACGGCTTCATAGCCGTCGTCGGCCAGCTGCGAAAAGATCACGGCCGCCTACCACTCTCCTACGTGGAATCCGTACAGAGAGCCGGTGGACGCGCGCGCGTTATCTCGACCTTCCAGCTGCTTGCCGACGAGGAGGTGCCAACCGGACTCGAGGCGATCACAGGCGTCGATGAGGAGGACACTTCCGTGCTGGACGGGGCCGTAGGCCTGGTCCTGCCGGGTGGCGGTGACATCGACCCCGCCTGGTACGGGCGCAAGACGCATCCTCAGACGAACCGGATCAGCCACCGCCGAGATCGCTTCGAGCTCAACCTCATCCGGGTGGCACTGGAACGCGACCTACCGATTCTCGGCATATGCCACGGCATGCAGTTGCTCAACCTGCACTTCGGCGGCACCCTGGACCAGCACCTGGCGGACGATCCCAAACGAATCTGCCACGACGAGGGCACGCCGCCGAACTCGAAGCTGGCGCACGGACTCAGACTCGACCCAAACAGCGTGCTCGCCGAAGCCATCGGCGCCGCTGCGCTCGAGGTGAACTCGCACCACCACCAGGGAGTCGACAGGCTCGCCGAGGCGCTCCAGGGCGTTGCGTGGGCTGACGACGGCGTTCTCGAGGGAGTCGAGGCGCGCGGCTACTCATGGGTCGTCGCCGTTCAGTGGCATCCCGAGGCCATGCCCGATGCGGCGCCTCAACGGCAGCTGTTCGAGGCCTTCGTGGGAGCGACCGAGGGCATCAAGGTACGCGTCGACGAGATCGCGAGCTGAGGGACCACTCCGTCATCTGATCGGCCGGCCGAAGTCCGGCTGCCCCATGACGGAAGAAACGTCCGAGCGAGTGGCGTTGAACGTCATGCGCTCGGCCACCACCTCGCTCCCAGTAGCCACCACCTCGAGCCACGATCCCCGGCTCAATTCCATGTCGTCGAGCGAGACCGACACCCGGAGGCCCGGCGGCACCGTGATGCCCTGGAGCCTCTGGGGACTCACTGGAGCGGAGCCTTCTTCGGACCGTCCTCCGTATATCGATACGTTCACAGTCGCCTCTTGGGTAGTTGGGTTCTGTAGAACGAGCGAATCGGTCGTCGGCACGACTGCGGGTGATGCGACTAGCCAGCTGTCCGACACCGTGGTGGATCCGACCTCCGACATGCGCCCGGTCATGTCCTCGGCATCCCATACCGTGGTGCTCTCAGCCACCACCGGGACATCATTGTCGACGGTTACAACCGCGCTGATGCCGCCGACGTTGCTCGTCTTCTTATCGAGACGGTCGGGTATGACCAGTCTCTTTGACGACAGGGGGGCGACGGCTATCTCGATTAGTTTTGAGGACTGCACCGGTTCTTCGTCTGTCGAAAGAGTCACAGAGACGCTCGATTCTTCGTCATTCGGATTCATCACCGTGATCGATTGTCGGGCTCGCTCGCTAACCTCGCCAGCCGGGAAGTACCACTCGGTCGCCGGTGACGGAGCCCCTAGGGTGAACTCGAGGCCGGAGGGCTCTCCCTCCGGTTTTGTCCACAGCGCCTTCCAGGCGACCACCCTGCCGCGCGCCGAGTGCAATCGAACCGACAGCAGGTCCTGAGGGATCGCTGCGCCGCTTATAGACGCAACCTCCACCTGTCCGGCGGGTACGGCCACCTCCGAAAGCTGTGCGGAGGTCTCCTCACCGCCAGATGTCATGAAGCTGATCTGAACGACAGCCTCATCGGGGAACGGGTTTGCAATGACCAGCCGGTAGTCGGTAGCAACCGAACTGTCGCCGCTCGGGAAGTACCAGTTCTGCGACGCGTCCGTCGCGCAGTTTCCAGCCCCGATGCCCTCAACAGTGCCAGAGCGTCCGACACGCGATTCCACAATGTGCGAGGTCGCGCCCGCGACAGGCGATCCGAAGCCTTCGACGGCTATCGCCTCGCTGGCCTCCAGCCCGCGCGTCACGGTCGATCCGGCTGACATCTCGAGCGGTTCGGCGGCCTCACTCGGCTCTAACACCACTGGAATCGACTCGGGGGATGCGGTCGCGATGGAAAGCTGGGCCTCGTCTCCTTCTTCGAGAATGCGAGTGGGACAGAACTGCGCGCGTTCGAAGTACGCAAATCCGGTTGGCTCCGTTCTCGTGGGGTCCGCATCGTCCGTCACAAGGTCGAAGCCAATACCGGCAAGCATTAGGGCGCCCACAAGAATCAGCAACGACAGATCGCGCTTCTGCTCGATCACGCCGGCACCTTCCTCTTCTCGCTGCGTCGACTAGGAAAGGCGGCGCCGATCATGAACAGCCACAGCAGAGGCAGAGCCACGAGCCACGCGTAGTCGATCAGCGATCGAGGGAACAGGATTTCGAGCGGCGTGTCACCGCCCGGAACCTCGAACGTGTTCCCCCACCCCGATTGAACTTGCTCTAGTTCGTCCTCGCCGCTGGTTGCCTTCCAGTTGTCGTCGTTGGTCTCGGCCAGAAAGGCCACGCCCGGAGCAGAGCCCTGCGGGGCCCGGTACCTCCAGGGACTCTCCCGCGCGAGAACGGTTCTCCTAGCCGGAGGCTCGGCGGAAGCCAGGCTTGGATCCTCCTCCTCAATAGCGGCGACGTAAGGAGGGAGTGCCTCGTACACGGCTGCACGATCGAGCATGGCGTCATCCTGAAACACGAAGAATTCGCTCTCCCGCCGAATTAGGGCCAGGTCCCGCTGCGCCTCCCATGGCCCCGTTCGAGAGTCGAGGTCAACAATCACGAACCGAACATTGAAACTCCCCAGGAGATCGCCAGCTCGGTCGGTATCCCCAGCCTCGATCGAGGAGAGGATCTCGTTCAGGCGCTGCGTGCCCTCACCCGAGTTGCCTCCGAAAAGGTCGTTCAGTTGGGGGCCACGCGGGTCGGTGATCAAGGCACGGGACACCGGCCGAGCAGATGTCGCAGGCCCCCCACTCCAGTCCCGACCGATCCACAAGGCGCGGAACTCACCTTCGGTCGCGGAGTCGGCTTTCAATAGCGCGGTTATCTGATCGATCGCCGGGGGGTCCGTAACGGCGTCGTTGACCTGGCCTGGAGCCCAATCGCCGCGCACGAGGGTCGGGAGAAGGCCGGCCCCCAAGAGGAACAACGCAACCGCAAGGCCTGCAACGGTTAAACCCTGAACGACCCCAAACCCGCGTCGCGGGAGGTCAAGGCGAAAGGCTCCCACAGCAAGCCCAGCCAAGCCTGCGAAGGCGAGCGAGACCAGGACTCCCATCTCGGTGGGTGAGGCCACGATGGGAAAAAGCACGCCCGATCCTGTCGCCGTGACCAAGAACCCGAGGCCCACGATTAGCGACCAGAGCGCGATGGCCATCCTTCGTCGCTGGCCGGCGCCTGTGGCGACCGCAACGATTCCCAAGATGGGAAGCGCGAGTCCGGCGAGCACGGGCCCCTCCGGCGTCTGGCCCAGCAGCACGCTGATCATTCCGTGCCCGTTGAAATGTGAGGTGAAATCGGCATACGGAGGCCCCTCGTTGAGGACCCAGAGGGCGCCCCCCTCGCCAAACCAACTGAGGCTCCACGGAAGCAGCAGCGCCCACCCCAGCGCCAGCCCGATCAGAGAGCCGCCGAGCGCCTTCAGCTCGGTTCCACTCCGTCCAACCATGGTGCGCACCCCGGCCAGGATCAGAGCAGCCGCGAGATACAGGAACAGAGATCCAGGGACGAACGCGGCCGAGAGTGCAGCAAACAGGCCCAGCGTCGCTACCTCACGCCCGGCTGACCAGGGTGCGGGCCGGATCCATCCCACCAACCTCAGGATTGATAGGAGCACGAAGGGAGCCGCGGCTCCGAATACCAAGGCGCCGAGCGAGCCATCGCGCAATCCCGCGTACCCGATGGCGCCGAGGACGTAGACGACTCCAGTCGTGAATCGGGCGGCGCGATCCACCAACTCTGAGACGAGGCGTGTTGCACCGAGGAATGCGGTTACGCCCAAGAGGAGTATCAGCAACTTTTGAGCGAAGCCCGCCGCTCCGAAACTAAGAAACTGCACAACACCCAACAAGAGATACGAAGTGGGGGCCGGTCCGGGACTGCCGAACCCCGCGTCTTGCCATGGGGAGGCCCACTGTCGCCACATCGACGTCGCTCCGTCGGGAAAGGGCAAGATCTCACCGAAAGTCGCGACCGGAGCCCAGAAGAAGCCTCTGAACCCCAACACGACCAGCACGAAAAACGCGACGATCCCTGCGACCTGCCAACCCCTGACTCGAGACGTTGCAGCGCGCGCCTGAGTCGTTCTGCGCGCGACAATGTCGGCCCTGCGACCCCAGGTTTCCTCGAGGCGTTCCGCTTGATCGAGTGCGTAGACGCGAAGTCGTGAGGAGAGGCGCACCATTAGGCGCGTCAAGTCCGCGTCGGAGACTTTTCGACTGCTTTGTACGCGACGGCGTTCACCTATGGCCTGCGGAAAACGCACCAGGTTCCACATCAGCGCGCGTCCAAGATTTCCAACCTCACGCGGCTCTCTGAGAATGAGAAAACCCAACATCTCGCCGAGGGTCAGCAGCACGAACAGAGGTATCAGGACGAGAAGGCGCAGCCCGGACGAGTTCTTGATGATCGTATGCAAGCGGTTGCGGCGGATGTAATAACGCTGTGGACCAAAGCGGGTCTGCCGTTGTGCAGTCGCCATGGCAATCACGTGGCGGGCCACCGCGCCCGGCTCCAGCCTGACCGTGTATCCGAGCAAGCGAGCCCGCCAGCAGAGATCGAGGTCCTCGCTGTACGCGCCCAGATGCTGGTCAAACCCTCGCATCCGTTTGAAGACGTCGTGGCGAACGAGCATGACGGTGCTTGTCACGTAAAAGACCTCGGTCGCTCTGTCGTGCTGGCCGAGATCGATCTCTCCCTGCTCTAGGCCCTTATACGGATAGCCGAAGCGATCGATCGCCATCCCGACCTCTTCGAGAACCGCAGGGTCGTCCCACGAAACGATCTTGGGGCCCACTATCGCTGTTCGATCTTCCTGCTGAAGTCGCTCGACCATCCGTGCGACCGACTTGAGACTCAGGGCGGCATCGTCATGCACGAAAAGCAGGTAGTCGGCATCGGTTCGGACGCGCGACAGAGCCCAGTTAATCGCTGCTCCATAGCCAAGAGGGCGCGGGGTGCGCAGGTACCCCCATCGACGTCGCCGAAGATGACGCTTGACGATTCGCTTGAGACGCGGCTCCTCGAGGGGGCGAGGCGATGCGTCATCGACAACCAGAATATCGAGGGACTTGTAGCTCTGGTTCGCAAGCGCGACGAGGGATTCCCGAAGCCAGCGCCGACCGTCGTGCGTTACGACGATAGCCAGAACTCTCGGCTGCTCGGAAGGTTCTGTGTCCGCTTCCAGGTTCCAGGACCCGCGCGGCATAGAAGAGGTTTTTGTGCTCATGGATGCTCGGCTCAAGCCGTGACGGTTTCGTACAGCGTAGTCCTACGGCGAGGCACTCGCCCGATGGATTGGATGAGCTCGACCATCGAATCCGGAGTGAGCTCCTGACCGTGTGTTGCTCCTGCGGCACGCGAAATGTTCTCGTTCATCAGAGTCCCGCCGAGATCGTTGGCACCGGCTTGCAGGGCGAGCTTGGAACCCTCCACGCCCATCTTCACCCACGAGACCTGGATGTTGGCGATCGAGCCATGCAGGGCGATGCGTGCGACCGCGTGCATCTTCAATGTCTCGGGAAAAGTCGGTCCCCGGCGCGCCTTTCCTCTCAAATAGATAGGAGCGGCCATGTGCACGAACGGCAGGGGGACGAACTCGAACAAGCCCGCATGACCGTCGCTTGCGATGGAGTCGTGAAGCGAGCGAACGACGGCGAGGTGTCGAGCCCAGTTGCGCGGTCCTTCGACAGTGCCGAACATGATCGTCGCATTGCTGCGAAGGCCGAGACGATGAGCGATGCGGTGCACCTCGCACCATTCCTCTGTAGTGACCTTGTCGGGACAGATGATCGCCCGGATGTCATCGTCGAGTATCTCCGCAGCCGTTCCCGGCAGCGTCTTGAGACCCGCTTCGCGCAACTGGATCAAGAAGTCCTCGATGGACAATCCCGACGCACGAGCACCTTGAGCAACCTCGAGGGCGGTGAAGGCATGGACGTGCATCTCCGGCAGCTCTTCCTTCACCGCGCGGAGGTACTCGAGGTAGTTGTCTGCGGTGAAGCTGTGATGGATTCCACCCTGCATGCAGACCTCTGTGGCTCCGAGCTCCCACGCCTCACGTGCGCGTTGCGCGACTTCCTCCGGAGACAAGAGGTAAGGCTCGCCTCTCAGGTTCAGCGACTTCGGTCCCTTGGAGAAGGCACAGAATCCACACTTGAAGTAGCACATGTTGGTGTAGTTGATATTGCGGTTAACGACGTAGGTGACCTCGTCCCCCACCGTCTCTCGACGCAGCCGGTCTGCCGTCGCGAAGAGTCGTTCCATCTCGGCCCCGTGCGCGGTGAACAGCAGCGCGATCTCGTCCTCGTCGAGCCGTGTTTCCGAGTCCACCTTGTCGAGTGTTTCGCCCAGCTGCGGACGCACCGCTCGGCCCGGAACACGGTAGGCGCCGGCGAGCCCCTGCTCGACAGCCAGCGCGGCGTCGGCCGGCGGCTCATGATCTGCCCCCGAATACCAATCGTCGGTGCGTGGAAAGCCCTCGCTGTCGATTGCATCGAGAACCTTCGGACGAAGGTCACCATGCACCCACCGATCCAGCGCGCTCGGTGACTCGCAATACGCGGGATAGATCGCGAGCCGCTGCGCGAGCGAGTAACCGCGCGCCTCGGTGACCTCCGCCAGCTCGCGAAGCTTCGGCCACGGTGCTTCTGGATTTACATGATCGATCGTGACCGGCGAGACACCGCCCCAGTCGTTAATTCCGGAATCGATGTAGGTGCCGTACTCCCGCGGAGTCAGATTCGGAGGAGCCTGGAGCGCGACGTCGCGCGGAAGGATCAGCCGAGCGAGTGCGATGGTCGCCGCGATCTCGTCGACAGGAAGCTCGGGCGCGCCGACCATCAGCGTGCCGGTCTTGGCCCGGAAGTTCTGAACGATGACTTCCTGAACGTGTCCGTGTCGTTCGTGTGAGTCTCTGATCGCGATCAATGCATCGACGCGCTCGGATGGGGTCTCGCCGATTCCGATCAGGATGCCCGTCGTGAAGGGGGCTTCTGCTTTCCCGGCGTTCTCGAGCGTCGCAAGCCGCACCGCGGGCTTCTTGTCCGGCGCGCCGAAGTGAGCGAATCCTCGCTTCAACAAGCGCTCGGACAATGTCTCGAGCATCATTCCCTGGCTGACGCTTACCTCTTTCAAGGTGATTGCCTCGTCATACGTCAGGGTTCCTGGATTGGTGTGCGGAAGGAGGGAGGTGTGCTCGAGCACCGCTCGACACGCCTCGGCCAGGTAGTCGATGGTCGAGGAGAACCCCATCGCATTGAGCTCGTCGCGCGCCTGTCGCCACTTGCGCTCCGGCTTTTCGCCGAGCGTGAACAATGCCTCGCGGCAGCCTGCCGCTTCGCCCTCCTTGGCAATCGCGAGCACCTCGTCCAGTGTCAGAAACGCGCGGTGGCCCTCGATCGGCGGATGGGCAAAGGTGCAGTAGCCACAGGCGTCCCTGCACAGCTTCGTGAGTGGGATGAAAACCTTGCGCGAGTAGGTGATCCTCGGTCCCGTGGTCTCGTCGCGCACAGCACCCGCGGCAGCGACCACCAGTTGAGGGTCGGCAGGCGCTAAGGCCGCGAGGCGGCGAGCCTGGGTATCGTCGAGCCGCCGCCCGCGTGCGGCGGACCTCGCCAGGTCCTGGAGTTCGCTCATCGCAGGGCAGGCTACCAGCGGCAGAGGGGGCCCGATTTGGGTGGGAGGCGGGCGCGAGGCAAGAACCAGGCACCAACGGGGGCGATTGGGTGTCAGCTCGGGTTGGAACGCCCCAGTTCAAAGAGGCTGCGTTTTCTTCCGCCTACCGGACCTTTATGCACGAGGATCGATCCTCGCCCGATTTTCGGGGTCTGCTTTTCCTTTTGTGCCGGTTTTGGTTTGGTTGGGTTTGATTCCTCACCGGCTCCCTCTCCTATGCTGCTCGGATGAAAGTCACCGCGCTCGCCGGAGGGGTCGGAGGAGCCAAGCTGCTCGTCGGGCTGCAGCGCAGGCTCGGCGCGGATCTGACGGCGGTCGTGAACACCGGTGACGACGCGGTCATCTATGGCGTGCACGTGAGCGCCGACCTCGACATCTGCATCTACTGGCTGGCAGGCATCGCCGACACGCACAAGGGCTGGGGCATCGAGGGCGACAGCTTCGCGGTGGTCGAGGGCATGCGCGCCCTCGGGCACGATGCCTGGTTCAACCTCGGTGACAGGGACTTCGCCACCTGTCTCCACCGCACCGACGGGCTGGCTTCGGGATCGTCTCTGAGCGAAGTGACGGCGGAGCTCGCGGGCCGGTTGGGAGTGAGGGCGAGCATCCTTCCCATGTCCGACGACGAAGTGCGAACGGTCATCGCGACGGCCGACGGGCGCTCTCTGGATTTTCAGGAGTACTTCGTCAAGGAGCGAACCGCTCCCGAGGTCGCCGGGGTGTCGTTCGCGGGTATATCGGTGGCCGCGCCCGCCCCGGGTGTTCTGGCCTCGATCGCGGAAGCAGACCTGGTGGTGGTGTGCCCCTCGAATCCCTTCGTGTCTATTGGCCCCATCCTCGGAATTCAGGGCGTGCGGGAAGCCCTGCAGGCGCACACTCGCGTCGTCGCGGTCTCGCCCATCATCAAAGGGGCCGCTCTGAAGGGACCCGCCGACAGGATGCTGCTCTCCCTCGGGGCCGAGGCGAGCGCAGCCGGTGTCGCTTGCCTCTACGAGGACTTCGCCGATGTCTTCGTGGTGGATGCGTCCGACGGTGACCAGGTCACGCGCATCGAAGCCACCGGCCTCCGCGCCACCAGCCTCGACACGATCATGAGTGATCACGACCACGCCGAGCGGCTCGCGGCGGAGATAGTCGAGCTGACATGACCACTATCAGCATCACCCCCCTACAGGGTGTCCCCGAGGTCAGGCCGGGCGACGACCTCGCCGCCCTCATAGCCGATGCGGCCGGGCCCGGCACGCTCTCGAACGGAGATGTCGTGGTCGTTGCGCAAAAGGTGGTGTCGAAGGCAGAGGGACGGTTGGTCGGTGGAACCGACCGAGAGGCTGCTGCGCTGGCAGAATCCGTGCGCGTGCTCCGACGCCAGGGAGCCATGGTCATCTCCGAGACAAGGCACGGTTTCGTATGCGCCAACGCAGGGGTGGATGCCAGCAACGTCGAAGGCGACAACCTCGTGTTGCTTCCAGTCGACCCGGACCTCTCGGCCCGCCGGTTGCGTGCCCGGCTCCAGAATCTGTTGCAAGTCGATGTCGCCGTGATCGTGAGTGACACCTTCGGTCGCGCCTGGCGAGTGGGCCAGACAAACGTCGCTATCGGCGTTGCCGGGCTCGAGCCGTTCATCGACTATCGCGGGACCACGGATTCCGAGGGACGCGATCTCTCAGCCACGAGGATCTGCGTCGCGGACGAGCTCGCAGGCGCCGCGGAGATGGTGATGGGAAAGACGTCGGGTAACTGCGTGGCGATCGTACGAGGGGCACCCATGATCCTGGGTCGCGGAGCCGCGACCGAGATAGCCCGCCCCGCGCACGAAGACCTCTTCCGCTAGCCGGCCTCAGCACCGGGACCCGCAGAGTTACTCAGTCCTGCTGATAGCCTCGCTGACCGTGAGCAAGAAACTTCATGAGAAACAACAGAGGCGGCTTGCCCAGGAAGCGAAAAGGGCGCGCCAGAAAAAGGAACATCGTCGAGCCAACCTGATCACCGTCGGCATCGCGGCCGCGGTCGCGATCACCGTCGTGTTGATCATTGTCTTCGGCGGCGATGATCCGGTCGACAATGTCGGTGTCGCCGCGTCCGAGGCCAACTGCACCGAGCGCGAGACCTTTGAGTCCGAGGGCGACCAGCACGTCGACGTGGGGACCCCGGTACAGTACGAGGCAAACCCGCCGACGACCGGCAATCACTGGCCCACGGAGGCCATCGCCCCGACCGGCTTTAGCGAGGAACCGATCGCCGCCGAGAGCGTGGTTCACAACCAAGAGCACGGAATGATCGCCGTGTACTACAACCCCGAGGCCCCCGATGAGGTGCTCGATCAGATCGAGCAACTAGTCGACCAGGAGCAAACGGCGACCGTCGGCTTGCCGTGGGATGAGATCGAGGATCCCTACAACTTCGTCCTCACCGCCTGGGACGGAGCGAACGAAGAGGGCGTTCAGATGAGCTGCGAGCGCCCGAGCCAAGAGGTGTGGAACACCTGGCGTGAGGACTTCCAGGGCAAAGGCCCCGAGAGCGTAGGGATTCCCACATTCTCCGAGTGAGCCCCAACCGGGTTTCGAAATATCCTCATTTGGGGAATTTCGAAACTTCGATGACCGGAGGACACTGAAACTCAATGGCCTTCATAGCCCTTTCTCTACTTACGATCGCCACACTTCTGGTTGTGCTCGTTCGGAGCTGGCATCGGTCATGCGAAAAACGGTACGCCGATCTCCTCGGCGGTCCACGCCCGCTGTAACCGGGCGAAGCCGATCTCCATCCCTGGAGAAAACTTCCAGCGGCCTACGGATGACGGGATTGCCATGGTTTGGATTAGAGAGCCCACCCCTGGTTATTCATGTGACTAGGCAGGACATCGTCCGACGATGTGAGAAATCCTACGGTAGCAAGTGGGTTCCGTATGAGTGAGCCTCTTTGTACGCTGAGTGACCTTGGGACGGATTTCCAGAGAGCTTTTTCAATCGAAAATAGGGTGTTGAGCAGGTGGTTGAGGTGAATCGGACTATCCAGTTCCTGTATTCGTCATCCGAGGCAGAAGAGAGGTCACGTCATTTCGTTGGACAGTAGAGGGATCGTGCAGGACACCACTCCGTCAGCGGAGAGCGTGGAAGAACAGCTTCCGCGCCTCGTTGTAGGAAATCGTGACCTCAGCCTCGTTCACACCGTTGATGATGAGCCGAGTGTTCAAGAGATTCTGCTCGACGGCCTCCCAGACGACGATGCTTCAGACATCCCCTTGGAGGCAGCTCCGGCAGCCGGCCTCTCCTCAGACAGAGTCCTGAAAAGGTACTCGCACATCGGGCTCGGACTGGCCGCGACCGACCTTATCTGCATCATCACCGCCCTGTTTCTGGCGCAAATCATCAGCCACGGCGTTTCGAGCCCATATCCAACCAATTTAACTGCTCCTTTGGTTACGAGCCTGTTGTGGACCCCGCTCTTCTATTGTTTTGGTCTCTATTCGATCCAGCATCTGCCCGCGTCCGAGGAGTTCCGACGCATCATCGGCGCTTGCAGCTTCGGCATATTGCTTGTGGTCTTGCTGAGCTACTTGTCGGAGGTTGAACTGTCCGGTGCATTCGTAACCTCAGCTCTGGCGATGGCACTCGGCTTCGAACTGGCGGGCCGCCGCATCTGGAGGCTCACCGTTGGAAGACTCAAGAACGGCGGTCGACTCACGTTGCGCACGCTTGTCGTCGGCACAAACGATGAAGCGCATCGACTCGCCGAAGTTCTGAAACGCCGCGGCCTTGGCTTCGCGCCGATAGGTTATGTCGGGTCCCCGGGGGCTCCTTCGCCAAACAGCCTTCCGCTTCTCGGCCATTTCAATTCTCTCGTCGAGCTGATTCGGGAGCATGAGGCTGAGTGCCTGTTCGTCGCGTCAACCGCCTTGAAGGCAGAGGACATGCTCAAGGTCGTTCAAGCGGCTAGGCGAACGGGGGCTGAGGTGCGCGTTTCTGCCAATCTCCCAGAGATCCTCACGACGAGGCTATCGGTCCAAACGGTCGCCAACGATTTGATGGCGATCACTCTGAGGCCCGTTCGCCTCACGCGGGGTTCAGAAGGCAATGAAGCGGAGCTTCGACATCGTATTCGCCTCTCTTGGTCTGCTGATGAGCAGCCCTGTGATGCTAGTGGCCGCAGTCGCGATAAAGCTCACTTCTCGTGGTCCGGTCCTGTTCTGCCAGCAGCGGGTTACAAAGGGCGGCAGGGAATTCACCGTCTACAAGTTCAGGACCATGCTCCAGGACGGTGACTCACTACTCACCGAGGACACTCACGAAAAGTCCGCAGCTTTCTTCAAGGTCGAGGATGATCCGCGCCTTACAAGAGTGGGTGGTCTTCTCCGAAAGCTGAGCATCGACGAGTTGCCGCAGCTGCTGAATGTCGTCAAGGGCGACATGAGCCTGGTTGGTCCCCGTCCACTGCCAGTCGAGCAGGTCAACGCCAATCCTGAGCTGCTGACTGCTCGTCACGAGGTATTCAGCGGTGTAACCGGCTGGTGGCAGGTGAACGGGCGAAGCAACCTCTCCGCCGAGGAAGCGGTTCGACTCGATCTCTTCTACATAGAGAATTGGGCACTGTCTCTCGATCTATTCATCATCCTCAAAACGGTTGGAGTCTTACTCCGCAGGCGAGGTGCTTACTGATGGCGCAGAAAAGGGAGTACCTCGAGAACCGCCTTGCTGCGCTTGAAAAACCACTCGACTCGCGCTTCATCGTCGGGATGAGGGTCGACGCAACGAGCTACCGAGATGCGACGGATCGCATCATGGACTGGGCGAAAAACGGTGAGTCAAGGATGGTGTGCGCTGCCTCCGTCAACAATGTGATGGAGACAAGAGAAAGCGGCGATTTCCTTGATGTCATGAACCGAGCCGACCTCGTCACGCCCGACGGAATGCCGCTGGTCTGGGGCTTGAAGTTACTCGGGGTCAAGGGCCCGACTCGTACCTACGGACCCACCCTGACGGAGATACTCTTTGACCGGGCGGAGGTTTCCGGTGTACGGGTCGGGTTCTATGGTGGAACGCCCGAGGTTCTCGACGACTTGCTCGAAGTCGTATTCGAGCGGTGGCCGGAGCTCAAAGTGACTTATGCGTACAGCCCGCCGTTCAGGAGCCTGACGCCCGAAGAACGTCAGCAAGAGGTAGCGGAAATCAATGCCTCTGGGGCGCGACTCCTATTTGTTGGTATCGGCAGTCCGAAGCAGGACCGCTGGATGGATTCCAACAAGAACCAGATCGGCGCTGTAATGCTGGGGGTCGGCGCGGCATTCGACTTCATCGCCGGCGTCAAGAAACAAGCTCCTTCCATTCTCCAGCGCCTGGGACTAGAGTGGTTCTTTCGCCTGCTGTCCGAACCCCGTCGCCTGTGGCGACGGTACCTGGTTCGGAACCCGAGGTTCCTATATCTCTTCGGGCTTCAGCTCTTGCGATCGAGGGTCGACAGGGCGAAGTAGGTCCGTAAGCGGGAATCGGCGGGCGGAAGCTTCCGTCTCAAGCAAAACTCGAAACACCATTCGGAGTATTAGCCCAGTTAGGGAGGTTAAGTGAAACGTACTGCTCTTGTTGCGGGAGCCGGAGGCTTCATCGGGCATCACATGGTCAAGTTCTTGAAGGCTCGTGACTACGACGTCCGAGGTGTGGATATCAAGGAGCCTGAGTACGAGCCAACGGCTGCCGACGACTTCCGAGTGCTCGATCTTAGGCGGCGCGACGAATGCATCGAGGCAACAAGCGACGTAGACGAGGTGTACCAGCTCGCCGCTGACATGGGTGGCATCGGGTTCATATCTGGCAATCACGCGGATGTAGCGAGCAACAACATCCTGATCAATGCGCACATGCTGGAGGCCTCTGAGCTGAACGGCGTAGGGCGTTACTTCTATTCGTCTTCTGCCTGCATCTATCCAATGCACTTGCAGACCTCGCCGGACGTGGGGGGACTGAAAGAGGATGACGCTTACCCAGCCCAACCCGAGGAGGGTTACGGATGGGAAAAGCTCTACGCGGAGAAGATGTGTGAGTACTACAACGAGGAGGGGCGTATCCCGACACGTGTCGCTCGTTTCCACAATGTGTACGGACCCCTCGGAACCTACGATGGGGGCCGCGAAAAGGTACCCGCAGCGATCTCCAGAAAAGTTGCGCTTGCCGATGACGGCGGCGAGATCGAGGTCTGGGGCGACGGGCTTCAGACGAGATCCTTCATGTACGTCGACGACTGCGTCGAAGGCATCTACCGGATCATGCAGTCGGATTACTCTGCTCCGCTCAACCTCGGGACTGAAGAACTCATCACGATCAACGGACTGGTGGACCTAGTTTCGAGTGTCGCAGGGAAGACCATAAGAAAGCGCCACGACCTTTCGAAGCCGCAGGGCGTACGGGGACGGAACAGCGACAACACATTGCTTACCGAGGTCCTCGGGTGGGGTCCGTCGACACTTCTCGCTGACGGAATTCAACCCACGTACTCGTGGATCCATGAGCAGCTGACCAATGCTGAGGTGCCAACCAGGCGGGCCAGCTAAGGCCGGGACCACAACAGAAAAAGGGCGTACATAGATGAAAGTGACAGTGATCGGCACCGGCCATGTGGGGCTCATCACGAGCACCACGATGGCCTTTCTGGGCCATGACGTAATCGGCAACGACCTCGACCAGGAAAAAATCGAGATGCTCCAGCGGGGTCAGGCGCCCTTCTTCGAGCCAGGGCTCACCGAACTTCTCGAGAAGACGCTGGCCTCGGGCAAGCTCAAGTTCTCATTCGACTCGCAGGAGGCCATCAGGGACGCCGAAGTGGTGTTCATTTGCGTAGGCACCCCGCCAAAGGCCTCGGGCGAGGCCAACCTCATCGCAGTCGAGTCCACGGCGAAGGACGTGGCTCGCTTCGCTCGGGGAAAGGTTGTGGTTGTCGAGAAATCGACGGTCCCTGCCGGCACGTCGGCCCGCGTGAAGCGCACACTCCAGAGGGAACGTCCTGACTTCGCCGATAACTTCAGCGTGGTGTCGAATCCGGAGTTCCTTCGAGAGGGAAGCGGCATTCGCGATTCCTTGGAGCCGGACCGGATTCTCGTCGGCGGGGAGTCACCCGAGGCGTTCGAAGTAATGCGTGAGGTCTACGCTCCGCTCGTCGAGCAAGGCGCCAAGCTCATCGAGACGAACATCGAGACGGCAGAGTTATCGAAACACGCTTGCAACGCATTCCTCGCCCTAAAGATCTCCTACATGAATGCCCTCGCGCGGATGTGCGAACGTTCTGGAGGCGATGTCGACTCTGTCGCAGAGGTCATGGGTTCGGACGACCGCATCGGCCGATCCTTTCTCAATGCCGGACTTGGCTACGGGGGGTACTGCTTCCCCAAGGATCTCCAGGCATTCGAGCGACTCGCATCACGATTGGGTTATGACTTCACCCTTTTGAAAGAGGTTGAACGCATCAACGACGAAGCTGTGACAGCCACGGCCGACAAGATCATTGACGTGCTTTGGAACTTGGATGGGAAGAGGATCACCTTGCTTGGCCTGTCGTTCAAGCCAGACACGGATGACGTCAGGTTCGCACCCGCTCTTGCATTGGGTCGCAGGCTACACGCCGAGGGTGCTTCGGTAGTCGGCTACGACCCACAGGCCATGGCAAACGCCAAGTCTGAGGTGCCCGAACTCGAGGTCGCATCCGACCCCTATGCCGCCGCATCGGGCTCGCATTGCCTGGTCCTGTGCACGGAATGGGCGGAGTTCAAGTCCCTTGATCTCGACCGCCTCAAGCTGGCCATGGCTTATCCGCTGATCGTCGATGGGCGTAACATGTTCGAGCCGGAGGAGATGGAGAAGCGCGGTTTCTCCTACTATCCGACCGGTCGCTCACCCATCGCCTAGACCGGAGACTCAATGCCAAGAGCTGTTGTCACTGGGGGCGCGGGATTTCTCGGTTCCCATCTCTGCGAACGACTTCTGTCCGAGGGGTGGGAGGTCTTGTGTCTCGACTCCTTTTTGACTGGAAAGGCTGCCAACCTGGACAGCGTGGTCGATCATGCCGGATTTCAGCTCGAGGAGTACGACGTCACGAATCACCTCTCGGTCGACGGTGACATCGACTGGATACTTCACTTTGCCTCGCCCGCCTCGCCCGTCGACTACCTGGATCACCCTATTCACACGCTCAAAGTTGGCGCGCTCGGGACGCTAAACGCGTTAGGACTGGCGAAGGCCAAGAATGCCGGCCTGTTCCTGGCGTCGACCTCCGAGGTATACGGCGACCCTCTCGTGCATCCTCAGCCCGAGGCCTATTGGGGCAATGTCAATCCCATCGGTCCGAGAGGTGTCTACGACGAGGCCAAGCGCTATGCCGAAGCCTTGACGATGGCCTACCACCGAACTCACGGCATACCAGTGAGGATCATCCGGATCTTCAACACCTTTGGTCGCAGGATGCGCCAGGCGGACGGGCGGGCTGTTCCGACCTTCATCAAACAGGCCGTGGCGGGGCAACCCCTGACCGTGCACGGGGAAGGAGCTCAGACTCGTTCTCTTTGCTACGTGGACGATTTGATCGAAGGCATCTGGCGGCTCCTCAACGCGGATGTGACTGGTCCGATGAATATTGGAAATCCCCAGGAGATCAAGATTCTCGATCTCGCTCGGATGATCATCGATTCGGCTGATAGCAACTCAGGGATCACCTTCATTGACCGTCCGGTCGATGATCCTGAAGTTCGTTGCCCCGACATATCCACGGCCAGCAAGGTTCTCGGCTGGGAGCCCAGTGTGTCGCTCGAAGAGGGACTGCAACGCACGATCGAGTGGGCTCGCGAGTCGTGGTCGCACCAGTAATCAGTCAACCGGGTAAGCGTTACCTCTAACAAACTCATCGAAGGGAAGTGACTGCTACATGAAGTGCTTGGTGACGGGGGCCGCCGGCTTTATAGGGTCGAGGCTATGTGTTCGTCTCGTTCAAGACGGACATCGGGTTGTTGCTATCGACAATCTGTCGGACGGCTCCATGGACAATCTCGAAGACGCGGGTGATGTCGAGTTCCACGAAATCGACCTCCGGGATGAGGATGCCTTGTCACGTGCTGCGGCCGGTTGCGAGGTTATCTTTCATCAGGCAGCCATGAGATCAGTGCCGCGCTCCATGGAGTTTCCGGCCCTCACAAGCGACGTAAACGTGCGCGGGACGCTCAACGTGCTGCTCGCAGCTCGTCAAAACTCTGCGCGTGTTGTTTCCGCATCATCTTCTTCGGTTTACGGCGAGCAGACCGTATATCCATTGCACGAGGGGCTTCCACCTTCGCCACAGTCGCCCTACGCCGCAAGCAAGCTTGCCGGAGAGGTCTACTGCCAGACTTGGACGAAAGCATTCGGGGTTCCGACGATCTCGCTCCGCTACTTCAATGTCTATGGCCCAGCTCAGGATCCCTCGAGCGAGTACGCCACGGTTATGCCCAAGTTCGTCCTCGCGTGCCTCACCGGCGAAAGACCCACGATCCACGGGAGCGGAGAACAGGCGCGTGACTTCACCTACATCGACGACGCGATCGAAGCTAACCTGCTGGCCGCCAAGGCCTCCGAAAAAGCTTTCGGGCTCATCCTGAATGTCGGTGGCGGGCGCCAGCCGACCTCCGTGAACAGGCTGTTGGCCATCATCGCCGAACTCACCAAGACTCAACCCGATCCGATCCATGCGGATCCCCGGCCGGGGGACGTTTGGCTCACGCACGCGGATGTGTCGCTCGCGGAGCGCTCGATCGGCTACAAGCCGGTGGTGGACATCACTGAAGGTCTGGCACGCTCCGTTGAGTGGTTCACCCAGCGCTACGCGCGTACCTGATCGATACCACTGCGGCGTTGGTTGCGGATCGCCCATTCGAGCTCGTGGCAACGCTGAACACAAGCCGCCTTTGAGTACTTCAAGGAGGACTCATCCTAATGGCGAGTCTCTTCGAGACTTCAGAGAGTGGTCGAAGCGACCGATGAGCTAAACGGAGGCACAGCCTCCGCGATGGAGGCAGGAGCCTCCACGACAAAGGCAAACCCGCCGCGAGGCGGAGACGCAAAGCTACGGATCTCACTCCCATGAGATGGCCGGGTTGTCGAATGGAGGACCTACAGTGCACCTTTCTCAGCACAGGATCGCAGTCTCATTGATGACCGCGATCTCCGTCATCGGATTAGTGATTCCGACGATCGCCCTTGGGGCTGCTGCCCCATCCCACCACAGATTGAATTCGGGAGGCCCGACACTTTCGGCAAGTCCTAACTGGAACGCCGATACAGCTCAGAGCAAGTCCCCGTTTGTCACTTCATCTTCCACCAAGACCGCATCCACGTCGAAGGTCGTGGACATGAGCCACTCCTCGCTGCCCGCAGGACTCCCCACAAAGCTACTCACAACCCAGCGAAACGCACCTACAGCCGGATCGGTAACTATGGCTTTTCCGGTAGAGCCCGGACTTCACGAGGTTCGGTTGTTCTTTGCAGAGATCAACAGCACTACGCAGGCCGTAGGCAAGCGAGTGATGAACCTCTCGCTCGAGGGCTCGACCGTACTCAACAACTTCGACGTCTACAAGGATGTGGGCGGTTACCGCGGGGTCATGAAGTCTTTCACCGTCTCCAGCAATGCGGTCCTCGACATCAGGGTAAATGCCCAGGATGGTCGCCCCATGATCGGTGGCGTTGAGATCATCGCAAGCACTCCGGATCCCGACCCGGATCCGACCCCCGACCCGGATCCGACCCCCGACCCGGATCCGACTCCGTCCCCGGATCCGACTCCCACCCCTGATGGTTGCGCCGGCATCAAGGTTGCTCCAGGGAACGATTTGGAGTCCATCGTGGAATCGGCCCCGGCGGGCGCGACCTTCTGCGTAGAGGCAGGGACCTACACCGTCTCGGCCAGCGGAATCACGATTCAAAGCGGCGACACCATCAACGGTGCAGGCGACTGGCCCCAGGGAACGAGGGGAGCCACAGATCCTGCTGTGAAGATCAAGGGCAGCGGCTATACGGTACTCACCGGATCGGCTACTAATGTCTCGCTTCGAGACCTTGACGTCACCGACGCCGCCGCCGACCAGTCCTGCTCCGACGCTCCGTCCTGCCCGCAGGCAGTCAAACCCGGCAGCGCATGGACGTTCCGCAATATGCGCTTTCACCACATCGACAGCCGGGCGATAGGCGGCTTCAGCGGAACGAACGACGTCCTCCTCGACAACGTTGAGATTGACCACGTCGGCAACCGTTTCGATGGGCCCAACAACAACGGGTTCTCAGCGGCGGTCAAGGGGACTGACGGCTACGTCGTCAGGAACTCCTACGTGCACGACAACAATCAGGGGATTTGGTGCGACCGTGACTGCGCGAGAGATGTCTTTGTCGTTACCAACACCATCGTGGAGGACAACTGCTCGTTCGGCATCCACTACGAGAACACATATTTCATAGCATCCACATCGGCGTCGGCATCCATCACGAACAACATCGTCAGAGGCAATGACTGGTGCAACCTGGCCAACAAGGCCGACATCGGAATCGTTTCCGCCCAGAATGCCGTTGTGAGCGGCAATCAGCTAGGCGCAACTCCTGCTCATCCCCAGTCAGGTGACGGATTCTCCGCCTTCGATAGAGGCTTGGGGAGTTCCACCGGAACCGCTTCCAACAACGCGATGGGCGGCGATGTGATCGGCAAGTGTGAGGCACCTTACGTCTGCAGGTAGGTTTCGGAGTCTTCCGCCTGCACAACCACGTTTGAATCCATGAAGTCGATCTTCTCGACCAAGCTCGATGTCACGACCCTCGACATCGAGCTTGGTCGCGCTCAGGTGCTCCTTAGCCGCGAAGGTTACGAGTTCAGAGACTCTGTTCGAACGAGAGGACTGCGCTTCGCTGCAGCCTTTGGGGTTGGGTGCATGCTTGTGAGACCACAAACCGGAGCGTTCCGTCTGCTTGTCGAATGCTATTCGGGAACTTGAACACACCGCTGTCGGGGGCTGCCGGTGTCATCAGTGTTGTGTCCCCCTCCCAGGAGGTACCGTCGAAGGGGCGCGACACGACCGAGGTGCCCGACGCAAGCTTGATCATTACCACCAATGCTTCGTCCTCATTCGTCGCGATAGTCGGTTGTGCATAACCATCGCCGGTATTGAGTGATGTGGTGATGCTATTGCCGTTGTCAGAGAAGCTGGCCACCTTTACGCCACCGGAGCCGAAGGAACTCTGAAATGCCGCCAGGACATCATCGCCGAATGACACGGCACTGGGTCGCGTCTTTGCGGGAGCCGAAGTGGTCGCACTGCCGACTGTCCATCCCGTCGTTTCGTGCCTGAACAAGCGCAGCTTGTCTGTGCGCGCCACGGCTCGCAAGCCGGCCGGCGTGGACACCAATGTGGCCGACGCCTGCTTGTTCGAGGTCGTGCTGAGGACGGTGCGATCGAGTAGAGGCGGCGTCGGATCCTCCAGGTCTGTGAACGACACCGTCGTCAGACTGTAGGCGGTGCTGCCCGTGCGCTGGAGCCAGACGATGTGTCCTCGGCCCTCGTGAAAAGCGAGATCGACGGCCGCGTTCCCAGAGCCCGCGCTTTCGACTGTCAGCGTCGGCCCCAGGGTGGGTCCGCCAACGGCGTCGAGATCGGTCAACCGACGCATCTTCACCGGGGAGATCTGATTGAACGTGTAACCGGACCACACGACCCACGCGTGGCCGGCGCCATCGAGAGCGATCGAAGCCGGCCGATCGGTGCTCACCTCGTCCGACCCATTGTCCCAAACCGATGTCTCCTGCCAACCCACGCCCTGATCCTTCCACGCAAGGTCAACGCCACTGCCGTGGGGGTCGTAGAGGGCGAGAGTGCGGCCACCTGGCGTCACGACCATTCGGTGGTTGTTCGAGTCGAAAGTCGCACGGCTGGAGCCAGCCACCCCGCAAGCACCCCCAGGGGTCACGGTGGTGACGCTGGGCTCATCAGCTGTCGTAGCGGTCCAGCCAGCCGTTGCCTGAACTACGAGCAAGGCCGCGGTTGCAACGGTTGTCAGTATCGTTCTCATTTAAGATTCGCTTCCGAAAGAGACGCCTAGTCAGGCCCTGGGTGGTCACTCTGGGTTGTCACGCTCACTACGGAGAGTTTCCAACCCACCCCGCTATGCTACCGGCGAGGCTGGAGGGCGTGAACCATCATTCTGGGTGAAATCCTACGCATTGAGTGGACTAGTCACCGATGAGTGCCGGGCATCAGCTCCGCAGCCCGTGGCTCGACTTGGTGGCCAAGCCTGGGGCTCTCGGGGTTTGCACCGGCGCGGCGTTTGGGCGATCGATACTCGTCCCGAAGGCCGAAGAGCAGCGTGAGATAGAGGAGTTGGGTGTCCCCTCCCCCGTCGATCCCGCCCCCGGTGAAGGTGCGAACCAAGAGAATTGTCAAAATCACTGCGGGAACGACCCGACCTCCTCCGTCGAACGCCCTGGCCAGAGCGCGCCAAAGACCGAACAGCAGCGACAACGCAAGCATCGTTACCCCCACCAAGCCAGTACCGACGAGCGCCTCGACCCAGGTGCTGTGCAGGTTCGACGCCGTGCCCTTGGCCGTGTCGAGATCTGCCAGCACGACGAGCCTGCTCGCCGTCTGGAGGCCGCCACCGATGATGGGGGATTGCTGCCAAACGGGAATGGCCGCGCTCCAATAGGTAACTCGCCCGGACAGCCGGCTGGCTCGCTCGGTATCCTGCCCCCTCAGGAGGTAGGGTTGCGCCTCCTCCACCAAGCCCCCACCGACGAAGCTGAACACCAGGACCGTGACCAGGGCGAGACTTGCCAAGACCTTCTTGCCGGCGACCATCAGTAGTACGCCCACTCCGGCGACAAACGCCACGTAGCCTGTTCGGTACTGAGATGCGACGAGCGTAACCAGGCTCAAGGCTGCCACCACTCCTGAGACCATCCGGCTGGGGCCGATTTCCCGCTCTCGCGCGAGCAGTCTCGAAAACGACCAGAGCGCGAGCAATACGCTCATGTATCCGAGTGAGTTGTGCGAGATGCGAGGAAAAATCCCCTGGAGGCGGACCGGAATCGGACTTCCCGGCTGCGCCTCCAGAGCGGCACCCCCGAAGATGACGGCACCGATCCACGCTGACAGGATCATGGCCACCGAGTACCAAAAGATCATCTTCTCGATTCTGGAGAGAGCCTCGCCCCCGGCGGTTCGGTAAGCCCCGGCCGCAACGACGAGGCCAGCAACCATCTCGATGGCTCGATAGGTGGTGAGGAGCGGGTTGATGGAGGCAACAATGCCCAAGAACACCACGACCGCGTAAGCGGTGTAGAAGCGCGCCGGACGCGTCGTCACTTTTGCCCTCTCGGATTTCGGTGCTGTCAAAGCAAGAAACCCCAGGGCGGCCGCCGTGGCAGTAAAACCCAGCTTCATCAAAGAGAAGATGTCGAATGGATTCGAGGTCAGCTCTTCGGCGGTTCGCGGACCTCCGGCGAATGAATAGCGCAGCGTTACCGTAGACAAGAGTATGAGCAAAACCGGTATTTCGACCGCGAGGTAACCGGGACGAGTACGCTCGAGTGCGTAGATCACCATCGCGCCCAGCGCCCCGAAGAGGGAGGCCACCGCTAGCCCGCCCGCGACTGGACCCTCCAGCGAGGCACCGACGCCCGCTCCAATCCCCCCAACGAGAATCAGCAGCAAGCTCAAGACGGATGTCCCCGTCAGCCTGCGAAAGGCCGACAGTGGAGTCAAGGACGCTCTCACGATGCGCTCAAGCTAATCGATCCCTCTCGATGTCAAAGTCTGTTCGAATTGCAAGGCGTGGTGGGCACTGCTGCTCACAGCACCGCCCTCCGACTCCCTCATGTCCACTAGTTACGCCTAAAAGCACCGAGTAGCCTCGCCTTGACCTCGTCGATCACGTGCTTTTCCTCGGCTTCCAGGCCCAGGATCTTCAGCACGCCTAGGTACACGATTCCCGCTACCACCAGGCCGGCGACCGCCATGGGGGGGGAATGGCCCAATACCAGCCGCATGACGAGGAGGACGGCGCTGGCGGCCAGCGTCGCAGCGACCGGCTTGATAAAGGTGCGTCCGAATGGCTGCACTCCCACGAGTATTTTTCCCTCGATCGCCCGGGCTATGTTGACGAGGGCCGTCACGATGGCATCTACGACGGCCATCCCGATGGCCCCATACAGGGGAACCAACCAGATGCCAAGTCCGACGTAGAGACCCACGCTCACCAGGGAGTTGACAAGATTTATGCCCGGTCGACCGGTCATCGCAAGCAGATAGCCGGAGGGGCCCGTCGTGACGTAGAACAGGTTGCCCGCCGCCAAGATGGAGACAAGGATTGCGGCGTCGCTGTCGGCTTGACCGCTGAGAAGCTGGACGAACAACTCGGGCTGGATCATAAGAGCCATGAAGATCGGAACCGAGAAGGTGGCCACCCAGCGATTGATCGTCTGATAGAGAGACCCCAGCCTCGCGATCTCACCCCGCTCGTATATCTGCACCACCACGGGGGCCCAGATGCCGACGATGCTGTTGAGGAACAGACCACCAGCCAGCTGTAGAGACTGCGCGATCCCGTACAGGCCAACTTCCCTGTCGACACCGAAGACTCCGATCAGAAGTATGCCGAGCCCCAGCGATTGGGTGCTGAAGAGTGCGACCCCCGCCTGAGGAAAGGTGAAACGTAGGATCGGACCGATCTCCGTACGCGGGGTGGCCACTCGCTCCGCATCCGACAAGAGCCTCCGGTAGTACCAAAATCCGCTCAGCATCGCGATCCCGGCGCTCGCCACGAGGGCTGCTACCGCTCCGGTCACCGAGAAGCCCACCAGGAGGGCCCCGACCGTCAGGATGAAGCGAGACAAAGGTTGAATGACGTTTCCCACCATGACCGACGGCACCATCGTCCTGTATGCCTGCGTGCAAAACCTCAGAACCTGCATGCAGCCATAGAGGGGAACGTAGGCCGCTCCCACCCTCAACAGGAAGGCAAGGTAGCTGCGGCTGGAGGACGAGTCTGCGAACGCCGCCGCGATTTGATCTGCCGCCAAGAAGCCCACGGCAAAGACGACCATGGACACGACCCCTGCACCGGCGACGGTCGTACGAGCGGCGCCCCGGGAGGCCGCAGGATCCTTGGCAACGCGTGCCTTGGCGATGAAGCGAACGGCGGCGGCGGGAAAGCCTCCGGAAGACAAGGTCGTCGCAACCATGAGGATCTGGAACACCTGCCGGTAGAGGCCGTAATCGGCTGTCCCCAGCACGCGCACCATGACTGCAACCAGCAAAAAGGTGACGCCCTTTTGGGTGACCTGGCCCACCATCTGAACGGCCCCACCCTTTGCGACGGTCCGGACATCACCCGCCGCCTCAGGGGTCAAGCCGCCAAGGTCGGACGTTTCTTCACTCATTGTGAACGGCCGCCTGTGACAGATTGGTTGGCGCCACCCGTGTCCGACGCTTGGGGCAGCACTTGCGATCGTATTCCGGTAAACCTGTTCATCCCGGTGCGAGTGAGTGGGGCATGCAGGAGCATCCAATCCTCGGTGGAATTTCGATAGCGGACGGCAGCTGGGTTCGCCGGACGCAGGGGCCTGACTCTAGTCACTCTCGGGCCGCCGATCTTCACCGTACAAGATTCATTTCCTGCGGGACCGGGGTGATCGTGCGCGATCCAGGTGGAACCGAATGCGTGCGATCGTAGGCCCGGGGTCAAGGAGGGATTCGGTGCCATGAGCCGTGCCTCGTCTGGGTCTAAGCCCGCTGGCAATCTCGCCCAGACTCAACTTTGCCGTGCGTCGGGCCCAGCGCATATGGCGCAGGTCACCCGCCAACCACCGGTAGTAATGGCCCTCGGGCACCCGCACCGAGGCGACTCGCTTGCCCGACAGGAGATCACACCAGATCCCCGCCAGGTTCACTCCCGCAGCGAGAGCAAGGGTCTGAAGGCCGTAGGGCCGGGGATGGACGTCCATGAGATAGGGCCCGACGAGCTGCACGTGGAAAATACCCTCGTACCCATGTAAGAGAGCCGCGATGCGCTCTTCGAGCTCTCCGTCGGGTTCGGTCGTGACCACTGCAGAGGCCTGTCCACATTCAGGGGGCCAGATCCTGAGCCAGCGCTGGTGCACCGCCGCAACAATGCGGTCCCTCCACATCACTCCGCCAACGGTGCGGATCGACTCATTGATGAAGGGCTGCACCAGAAGAGGCCCCCCGGCAAGTGCTGACTCCCTAACCTGATTAGCAGACTCCAGCCGAAACGCTCTACGGTCTCGCATGACAGGCTTGATCACGACCGGATAGTCGAGTTCCTCGGCCCTCTGCGCGAACTGTTGGGGTGAATCGAAAGCTCTTGTGGGCAGAGCTCCGAAGCCCGCGGCCTCGCCCCTGACCATGAGCTTTGTCTTGTCGAGGAGATGGCCAACCGAAGGATCCAACTTCAGCAGCGCTTCGTCGTTGACCGCCAAGCAGGTCAGGTAGGAGAACCCGTTCAGCTCCGATTGAACGGCCTCCGCGTACCCTGGGGCCTGAACCTGTGGAACCCTGACGGTCCGAACGCAATGGCGCGACGCTGCAGCAATGGACCTGCCCTCTCCGACGGTAAGGACCGGGTCATAGCCACCCACGGCCAGGGCCCTGACCGTGGTGAGGGCGATCCGCCCCTGATCGCCTGTAACGAGAACCGCTCTCGACCCGTTCACCAGCGGTCCAGTCTCACGACTTTCCGCTGGAACCGCCCGAATCAAGCATCCCAAGCTGGTTTCGGACATCATTGACAAGAACCTCAACCGGCGAGGCCGCATCGAGGAAGACCACTTGCTGGTCGGCCGGCAGAACGCTGTGCCAAGCGGTCATCTGCCTGGTGAGCTCCTCCGCTGAGAGCTGCGGCTTCCGGGCTCGAATCAGGTCCGGATCCGCCTCGAGGACGAAAACGAGGTCCGCGTTCGGAAGGAACCTACCGAGCACCTGGAAGGGCCGTCCGGACCGGAGCCGGTAGCGGCGGGGGTCAACCGCATGATCCCACCACCCCCGCTCGAACAGAACCCACCCCCCTTTTCGGACATGGGGAGCCACCCGCAAGGCCCATCCGAGAAGGAAATCGATGTAGAGGTACAAGGCCTTTACGGTGGTCACGCCCCGGACATGGGGCGGCGGGTAGATGCGCGGCGCAGAGGGATCCGGGGTACTACCGGGGCCTAGCCGCCTGGTGCGTGCCCTCTCACGATTCCTACGGGGGAGCAGGCGAGGAAAACGAACATGGAGCACCCGATCCCCAGCAAACACATCGGCGACCATTCGTTCGCATAACGTCGTCTTCCCGGACCCGTCGGGTCCTCCGATGATGACCACCTTGCCCCTCTTCGAGTGCTCCGAGGAGCGGGTCCTATGCCGCGTTTGCTTGTGGTTAGACCTGATTGTCCCGATATCCATTTCTCTTTGGCATCCTGTTGCACCTTGCAAAGGTTATAGACGGCCTCCGATGAAGACAACGGGGTCACAGTCGCAATCGGGTCCGACGTGCCCGGAGTCCTCCGCCTCCGACTAACGTAGTCTTCATCGGCGCTATAGCGAAACATCAACAGCGTCCTCGAAGAGGGCGAGCGAATGACCTCTGAGCGGTTCGACCGATGGCGATCGCTCCTGATCGGGCTCACGCGTGCGTGCCCTCGCGTGGCTGTATCCGGCAATGTCGATGAGGGACTAGCGGGTGAGGGCGATGTGGATCTGGTTGCTCCCCAAGCAGATTGGAAGGAGGTAGAAAATGAGTTCCGTCGATGGGCGGAGGGTAATGGCTTCGACCCGGTCATCTCCTGCCCCCACCGGCCCGGGGTCATGGTCCTCGTGGCAATGGACGACCCGCACTCACCCGTATACAAGCTGGAGGTTCTCGGGTACAGGCATTTCAGAGGAGCCCGCATCTATGCGGCGGATGATCTGATACCGGCCATGGAGATGGATTCGAGGGGCTGGAGGTGTCTGCGTCCGGGGGCGGCCGCCCTCATCAAACTAGTGCCCAACGGAATAACGTGGTCCGGAGGATTGAAATGGACGGGTCCAAAGGCCGCACGGGTGCTGGATCTCCTCCGGCAGGATCCCCACGGCGTCCATCTCGCCTCGCAAGCCTTTCCCTCGATGGGGTCGCTTGCCGAAAGGGCAGCGCTGGTCGCGGCCACGGGTGACTGGCCTCGGGCGCGGATGGTCGCGCTGGAAGGCTGGGCTCTGGCCAGAGGCTTGTTCAAGCCCTTGGAGGCACTTGCGAGAATCCGGTATCGACTTGGTCCCGCGGCCCGGTGTCAGCTGCTGGCCGCGCTCAAGGGGGGGCGACTGGTTTTACCTGACGCTCAGTTGCGGAGCCTTGCCGAGAGCCACGAGGATGGCCGGGGTTCGAATCCTTGAGTAATTCTCGGCAAGAGCTCGGTTCTGTTCGGGTCAATCGTCCGAGGAATTGACGCTAGCCCTCCTCCGAGCCGACCATCGAAGAACGCAGCCGGCGGCCGACCTCTTCGATGGGATGCGTCACCTCTTTTTGACGCTCGGACTCGAGCACCGGTCCTCCAGCCCTCGCCTCCGCGGCCCACTCCTGGGCGAACGAACCCGAGCGGATATCCTCGAGGATCTCTTGCATGATCCGCCTGCTTTCGGGACCGATAACCCTGTGTCCTCTCGTTAGAGACCCGTAAGCGGCCGTGTCGGAGACGGCCGCCCGCATCCCGCTTATTCCGAACCGTTGAATCAGTTCAACCACCAGCTTCATCTCGTGGAGACACTCGAAATAGGCCGTCTCAGGCTGATATCCGGCACTCACAAGGACGTCGAATCCTGTCTTGATCAACGCCCCCACGCCTCCCGCGAGAATTGCCTGCTCGCCGAACAAGTCCGTTTCTGTCTCTTCGGCAAAGGTCGTTTCGAACACTCCCGCCCTTGTGCACCCAAGTCCCTTGGCGTACGCAAGCGCGAGCTCGCGGGCGCGGCCCGTTGCGTCCTGCGCCACCGCCACGACTGAGGGCGCACCTCCTCCGGCAACGTAGACCTCGCGCAACATAGGCCCCGGTGCCTTGGGCCCGACCATTACGACGTCGACTTTCTCCGAGGGCTCGATCATTCGGAAGTGGATGTTGAATCCATGCGCGAACAACAGACATACACCGGGCTCTAGCAGGGGGCTGATCACCTCCTGGTAAACCGACATTTGGACTTGATCCGGCATCATGAAGGAAACGAGCGCCGCCCCAGAACACGCATCGGCCACGGACACGGCCTGCAGTCCATCCGCACTCACAACGGCGGCGGTCGGTGAGCCATCTCGAAGGCCCACCACTACGTCCAGACCTGAGTCCTTCAAATTGAGAGCATGGGCCCGGCCCTGAGATCCGTATCCGACAACGGCGATTCTTTTGCCGACGAGTGGTTCGAGCGAAGCATCGTCGTCGTAGTACATCTGAGCGGTCACCGCGACTCCTTCTTAGGGACGGGAAGGTGGACTGGAAGGGAGGATAAGGTTTCGAGCATATGCATAAGAGAAAGCTGGGATTGGACGGCCCCGAAATCACCATACTGGGATTCGGATCGTGGGCTGCAGGCGGTCCCTACAAGTTCGGATGGGGTCCAACCGATGACCAGGAATCGATTGCGGCCATACGACGCGCCGTTGACTCTGGGATCAACTGGATCGATACGGCGGCCATATATGGATTGGGACACTCGGAAGAGGTGGTGGGCAAGGCGACCGCAGGCATGCGAGTGGGCGAAGACGTCTTTGTGTTCACCAAGTGCGGAGGCTTCTTCAAAGAGGAGCTAGGAAAGGTCGTCTACGATCTGCGGCCGGATTCGATCGCTGGTGAATGTGAGCAGAGTCTCCGGCGGCTGGGTCTGAGCACAATCGACCTCTACCAGATCCACTGGCCCGACAATTCGACGGGTACTGTTGTCGAGGACTCTTGGGAGGCCATGAGCCGTCTGGTGGACGAGGGGAAGGTTCGGTGGATAGGAGTCTCCAACTTCGATACAGCGCTGCTCAATCGCTGCGAAGCCCTTCGTCACATCACCTCGGTTCAGCCCCCGTTGAATCTGGTGAAAAGGCAGGCGAGGAATGACGTCATCCCCTGGTGCGTAGGACACGGAGCAGGAGCCATCGTGTATTCACCTATGGCGTCCGGCCTTTTGACCGGCAAGTACGATCACGAGAGTTTTGCGAACCTGGCAAAGGACGACTGGCGTCGAAACTCCGCCGCCTTCCAGGAGCCTGACCTTTCCCGCATCTTCGATCTCGTTGGACGTCTGAGGGCGATTGCCGAGGACCTTGGAATCACTCTTCCGCTGCTGGCGATCGCCTGGACTCTATCGATCCCGGGAGTAACCGGTGCGATCGTCGGTGCCAGGAGACCTGAACAAGTGGAGAGTTGGATCGATGCTGCCCGCACGACGCTTGACGACACTACGATGACGAGGCTGGAGCAGTGCGTTAGGGAGAGTCGAGTCGGCGAAGGCTAGCTAATCGACGCGCTTAGCAGCAACGCATTTATCGTAGACGGCCTCCAGGCGGGCAAGGTGAGACTCGGGAGTGAAGTCCGAGTCGGCTCTCATTGCAGCGCGCTCCCCCAGAGCTCGGCATAGATCATCCTCTGTAGAGAATCGCGCAATGGCCGCCGCGATGGCGTCTACGTCACCGATTGGGCATTCGAGCCCCTCACCGTTGGACACCAACTCCACCAGTCCACCGGTCGACGTTACGAGCAGGGGTTTCCCCGACGCCATTGCTTCGAGGGCCGCCAGAGGAGCATTTTCGTCCCATGAGGACGGCATCGCCACATATCTTGCGTCCGCAAGCGTCGTTTCAACCTCATCCCGGGATAGCCGGCCAAGGAACTCGGTTTGTTGTAGCTCGAGCTCGGCAGCAAGTGCTCGCAGTTCATTCAATGCAGGTCCATCACCGGCCACCTTGAAGGGCGGGTCGCCCGCCTTGCGTAGGGACCTGAGAAGCACGTCAATCCCTTTCTCCGAAGAGATCCGGCCAAGATAGAGACCATAGGAGCCGAGGCGCTCGGATCTCTGGAGGCCCGTTGTGAAGTTCCGGACCACCTCCACCCGGGCATCCTCGAATCCCCAATCGAGCATGCGACGACGCATGAATTCGCTGGGAGTCATGTAGATGTCGACTTTCTCGTCAAGGCGCAAGAGGAAGCGATGGGACCAAAGGGCGGCTGCATAACCCATGGCTTGAGAGCGACTGGGGAAGCATCGGTGCATGACCGCATTGTTGTAGAGGCCCCCTTCGCATCGGCGACATGGCTCACCTTCAGTGAACATGTATCCGTTGGGGCAGCGCAGACGGAAGTTGTGCACCGTCATGACGAGGGGGATCGACCGCTTGTGGGCGACAAGATGAACCGACGGCCCCAGCGCAGGGTATGCATTGTGCAGATGGATCACATCAGGACGAAAACGGTCGACGAAGGTCTCGACGTCTGAGCGCTCGCGGGATGAGAATGTCATTCTTCGCGCGGTCGACAACCCACCTGTCAAGTTGGTGTTTTGCCGAGCCAACAGTTCGACATGGTGGCGACCACTCAGCAACTCGACCTGTTGGCGCACCGCGCCATCCTCTCCACCCGGAACTCGGTAGAAGGAGTGTGCAACAAGAACGCGCAGGCCACTTCTAGACATGAGACAGGCAATCGTTGAGATCGGTCATCACAGGGCTTGCACGGATCCGGCGGGTTGGCGAGGTCTCAGCCGATACCCGTAGCGATGCAGCAGCGGTACTGCCAAGCTTGTGGCGATCATTCGATCCTTCAACGATTGTTTCCTTATCCAATCGTCGTCGGCTCTGACAGGCAAATCTCCAGTAGAGAAACGGCTCGGGTTGCCTGAGATCGTATGGTTGCCTGAAAGTCGCACTGTCTTTTCATCCACAAAAGGCAGGCTCGACGTCTCCTCCCCGACCATATCGACGATCGCCTCTATCGAGCGCTTTGGATCCCCAACGAAGTCTTCATAACGCAGCCGCATGCTATCGAAATGACCGGATCGCCTCACCACTTCGATGGCCGAGTTCCATAACGTCCAACTCAGCGTACTTGCGACCGTTCCATGCTTGCGCATCTCGGTGGGTGCGCCACGATCGAGATGAGCCTTGCGCCGGTGCCATGAATAGGCGACGGCCCTAGGATCTCGGACAAGGTGCACGGCATAGGGAGATATGCCGGGAACGAGGTGGAGCGCGGAGGCTTCCGATGGGCGTTTAGACGAGTCGACGATTACGCGCGCGCCGGTCACCTCCGCGATGGCTGCATAGGTAGCTCCGAGCAGACGCGTGTACAGGTCAAGGGATTCGTTGAGCCGCACCCTATCCCGTGCCACGCGCACCAGGCCGAAGCTATGCCGAACGCGAACGCTTTCGCGCTGCCAGCGCACCACTTGCGCCGGGCTGGCCGAGGCGGCAATCTCGTTGGTTGCGAGGCGCTTCAGCACGCGCGACCAAACAGGGCACTCGGTGAGCCGTCGGCCGCATCCACATTTCCGGCCTTCGAGTAAACCTCTTTCCCACAGGTAATGAACTTCTCCTCCTGAGAAGAATCCATCGATCTCGCCGAGAATGTTGTCGATGATGGTGCTACCGCTACGACCCCAGCCAGCTATGTAAAGGACCTTGGTGTTGTGAGCCGTCGTCACTCCTCGGTTTCTACCGTTCTAAATCCCTGCGAGTTGCTGCCATTTCGCACTCTATTATGTAGAGCAGAGAGACAAGTCGGCTCTCTAGACAGGGACTTGATTGCGTCAACTTTCAGCCGCCTTTCGGCGGGCTAGGTTCAGGGATCAAACGGTTCGCAAAGCTGTGGTTTGGTTGCGCTACAGACGAGCCCATCTCAATGTAGAGGACACGTTTCTTGTGTCCTACCCTCGTTCCGGGACCACCTGGCTTCGGTTCCTTCTATTCGAATCCTTGACAAAGGAATCTCCTAGCTTCGGCCACATAAGAGAAGCTGTGCCCTCGCTCACAAAGCATCGCGACGCGGCGGTTGTGCTGGGACAGCAAGGTCGGCTCATCCAGAGCCATGAGGTGTTCTCGGACGGCGACCGGAGAATCATCTACGCCGTACGGGACGCAAGAAGCGTGGCTCTCTCTGAGTATCAATGGCAAATGAGATCGGGGCTCGAGCCGGGCTCGTTCGATCGTTTTATCCGGGACTTCACTCGAGGCAAGTCGAACCCCTGGGGCGCGTGGGACAAACACGTTCAGTTCTGGCTCGATAGTGAGCCTGCTCGCAACCAACATCTTCACCTGGTTAAGTTCGAAGACCTGAAGCGCGATCCGGTCGCCTCGCTCCGAGGGATACTGAGATTTCTTGGGGTCGAGATGAGTACGAGTGAACTCCAGGTAATCGTGGACAACAACCGCGTTGAGCGGATGCGTGCTAAGGAAGACGCGGCTCGCTCCCGAGGGTGGCGGTCCACCGCACGTTCAGACATCCGCTTCGTCAACCAAGGTACCGCCGAAGGCTGGAGGGATGGGCTGACCAAGGCTCAGCGACTCAGCATCGAGCAGCAATTCGGATCGACTCTCGAGCGGCTGGGATACCTGGCCCCCCAAGCCTCGCAGCCGTAGCAAACCAGCTTCGGATTGGCGCTCAAGACCGCGCCATCAAGCCCCGAAGGAACTTGCACACCCCAATCGTCACCGGACGACAAGGAAACCCGCTGTGAAGCGGTGAATCGTCGCGCCCGTGCACAACAGAGCCCTGAGCGCCAAAAGAGACATTGAATGTCGCAAGTGACAGGGCTGGGCGAATTGCCTACGATTCCCAGCGCCTTGACTTGGTCGTGCGGGCGACCGAGCAACAGGTAGGAGGAAAGTTGATACTTCGCGGGATCAATGCCTTCGCGCGTTTCACCTCTGCTGCACTAGTGGTGTTGTTGATGGGTTCCCTGATAGTTGGAGTCCGCGCTGAGCGGACACAGGCATCCCTTTTCCAGGGAGGCCGGTCGAGATGCCAAGGGAAAAGGGTCACGGGCGGTGGACAAGCGCTTGAGCGAGCTGTCCTGGCAAAAGGTCCTGGGACGACGTTCTGTATCGGGCGAGGGACCTACTCCGTTTCACAACATGGCTTGAAGCTCCAGGACGGAGACGAACTCGACGGGGCAGGTCGTGCTCGACCAAGCCCCCGAGGCAATCGTCCGGTTGTACGAATCGTCGGCCGAGGCCACAGGGTGATTTTCGGGGGCGCACGTGTTCGCCTGCTCGACGTAAGCGTCACGGATTCGGCGGGTAGGTCGACGTGCTCCAGCTCATCCGCCTGTGGCCAAACGGTGAAACCAGGCACGGCGTGGCGGCTCCGAGGCGTCCGTGTTCATCACGCGGATGCCCAATGCATCGGCTCACCTGGTCACAGCCTTGTCGTCACCCAATCCGAAATCGATCACTGCGGCAACAGATTCGACGGTAAGGATCAAAACGGCTTCGCCGGTGCCCTCAAGGGCGGCATCAATGGTGCTTTCACCGTCACGCGATCGAAGATTCACAACAACAATCAAGGCGTATGGTGCGACGTTGACTGTTCGAGTCAGCACATGCCGTTCACGGTCATCGGCAACATCATTCTCGATAACTATTCCTTTGGCATTCACTATGAGCACACGACGAAGAATCCATCGACACCCGCCCGGGCGATCATCAAAGGCAACCGTGTGAGAGGAAACAATTGGGGTCGGTTCAGCACCAAGGCCGACATTGGAATCATGTCAGCCCAGAACGCACTCGTTCGCAACAACGAACTTGGCGGCACACGGGCTCATCCTCGCAGAGGAACCGGCATCACATTCAGAAGTACCGCGGGGCGTGGAGGGGCAACCGGCACGGCCAGTGACAATCGGTTGCACGGCGATTCCCTAGAGGGCTGCTCGTTAGGGGGTGTCAGCTGCCAGTAGATGCACCCTCGTAGGAACGTCTTTTATCTCCGCGACGCCATCACCACTCCAAGTCGCGCTCATACCCCAGTTCGATGAGCTGCTGACCTGCCAGCTCCTTGAAAATGCTCTTGTGCTCCTCTGTGAAATGGTTCCGCCAGTCTCCGATCACTCCCTTTCTGAACGTGGAGCTCTTAGCGGACCACGTCTTGCGCGCAAGGGCAGCGGCGGCTTCGGCGGTCAGGGGGCGACCGATATGACGACCGATCGCTTCGATCTCGTGCAACTGATCCTTGTCGCTGCCACCCCCCCGGGTTCCGACTAGACGTTCGAAACGGCAATTGTATGTATCCTCCTGCGCGAGCCACTGACGGTATCTGGCGATCCGCTGAGAAACCGAAGGGAGACCCCTTCCACTTTCGTCAGGCGGAAGTCCCGAGATTACTGCGGTGATCCGGGCGCCGGCGGTGGAGAATTCTTTCGTCATTCGATCATGTAGGAAGTGGCGATCGAGATGCGCCAAGTAATGCGCGCTCGACACCACGACGTCCCGGGGATCACGGATGATATTCACAACCTTGAAATTCAGTTTGTCGAGGATGCTCATCAGTTCAGGGTGCGGAGAAAAGTGAGCTGTCAGAAATTGACCCTTGTTGACCGATCCAAGCATCCTCTCGACCTTGCCCCAATCGAACTCGATGGTGGCGTCTCCGGGACCCTGTGAAGATTCGACCCTGAAATTTCTCATGGCATAATGACGGCCCGAAAACATCAGTCTGGGGAAATTTTTCAGCAGGCTCGACAGCAGATGTGTTCCTGCCTTCGGCATGCTTGTGGCAAGGACCCGTGGCCCAGGATAGAAAATCATCGCGCGCGCATAAGCTCGATAGGTCGGAAATGCGATCTTACGGAGCAGCTCGTTCTCAGTGACGGTTCGGGCCAACCCGCTCATTGACACCATCTCGCTTGTGGAGGGTGTGGCTGGACGATAGTACGAAGGTACAAAGGGAAGAAGATCACAAATCAAGCGTATCTTTGTACCCCAGACTTCGGGTGGTGGGCGAGATCGTGGGGAAAATGCGGGCGATCTCGGTGGCTCTTTGCTTCCATTTGTCGGGGCGGGGAGGGCTGTTGACCTGCACCTGGTGGTTGCTCAGATTGGAGGCCATGGAGACGACCTCAGCCGAGGGAGGAAGACGAAGCTCCTCGAGCAGAGCTTCGATCACAGGGACGGGTCGGTTCACGAGAGACTCATACGCGATCTCGGTCATGCGTCCCCGAGGAACTCTCTGTATGTCCGCGAGGGCGGTCTCGTAGGCTGCAACGTACTGCCTGGCTGCAACGTCTGCGATCGTTGTGTGCTTTAGCTCACGCCACCCTGGGGGCAGGAGGTAGCTCCACAGCCGTCCTCGGTACTCAGCCAACTCCAGTTTCTCCGGGAGCCGGTACGAGATCCCATGCCGGACCCTCCATCCCTCGATCAGAGAACTAACCGTGGGCGGACCGTCCCTCTTGAGAAGTACGAATCGGGCGCCTGGAAACAGTTCGAGGAGATAAGGGATGCGCAGGCAATTCCGGGGCGTCTTGTCCAGAAACCTGCCTTCCCCAGCCATTCTACGGATCGCCGCGTACAAGAACGTCCGCTCTCTCGGCTCTATGTCATCCTCGAGAAGACGGTCGGACGACCAGCTTCTTTCTCGAGGATGCTGGAAGGTGTTCCACAGGATGTGACCTTCGCCACCGGGCGTGCCTACGTCCACGTGCCTCTGTAGCAATCTGAACAGGAGTGTTGTTCCAGACCGAGGGCAGCCGATGATGAAGATGGGATCCCTTGGAGGATCTACGTCCGGTTCGGCGCGGACAAGGGTTCTCAGCCACATACGTCTGAGGTGCAGCTGCCGCCTCTTGAGGAAGAGCTCCATTCTGTCGGGAAGCGGATCACTTACGAAACCCGACTCAGAGTGCTGCGCGGACCTCTTCAACGACTTCCATGTCGTTTTGAGCCTCTTACTCATCGCCGGAAGCAGTCGTATGAGGCGCGAGGGGGGCCTGAAGAGTTTTCAGCGACTGGGCAGTCACCTCTATGTGCGGGTAGCGCTCTGCCGACACCGTTTTTCCGGCCACTCGTCGTCCCTTCGAGGCAATCTCCTGGTTGCTTCAACTCGCCGCCGACTCACTGTCAAAGTGAGTCGATGTCCCGTTCAAAAAGCCATTCGATCTGGTATCCAGCATGGGCGAGTCTCAAGATGAGGTTACAGCCCGAAGTGAACGCCGCCGCGCTCCCACGGTCGACTGTGGTGGATGACGACGCGACGACTATGAACCGGCCGAAGCGCTCGATTGCGCACGTGCGATCTCTCCCTTCAACTGGGTGGACCACACGGGCGCTCTTGGCAGCTACGCCCGCACAGAGCTTTCCCGAGATTTGGTGGTCGGGAAGTCGATCAGAGGCACTTTAGGCCCCAGGCCGTCCTCCAGAGACCCAGGCATCCGATTGGCTCAAGGATCAACACTCAAGGCGCGATGCAGTCGGATCTCACTCACATTTGACGACGATGTCTTGAGCATCAGCCGTGCAGTTGTCGATGTCGTCACCGCCATTGACTACATCATTTCCCTCGGTGCCGTCAGAGGCAGTGATGGTGTCGTCTCCTGCGCCTCCGAGATAAGTGTCTGCTCCGGTGTCCACCGTTACCACTTCTTCGCATGAAGTGGCATCGCACACAAACAGTTGCCGGCCCAAGCGATCATTACCTCGGCCGCCCAACTGATGATCGTCACCACCTGTGGAGCTGAGGATGTCGTTCCCAGCACCACCCCAGATTCGATCATCGCCGGAGTCGGTCATTTGGTAACTGTTCTGAGCGCAAGAATTGTCGCAGATGTGATCATCTCCCTCCTTGCCAAAAAGGAAGTCACCGGACCCCGAATCCGAATCGAGCAAGCTGTCGCGCCCTCCGTTGACCTCGTCGTTGCCTGGACCACCGCTAATCTTGTCGACCCCAAGCCCTCCGCTGAGTCCCCCCACTCCTCTGGACGGGATGAACTCGCCATCGTCCCCTTCGCCGCCGCAGATCAAATCCGGTCCGTCGCCGCCAAATATGAAGTCGCTGCCGTCCAGCCCCACGATCACGTCCGGTCCGTCAGTCCCGATAAGAATGTCATCACCAAGAGTGCCCACAATGGTTGGAGCTTTGCCGAAGCAGTTGAATGAATTAGCGTGCGCGTTAGGGGCTCCCCCAGCGAGCACCGCGACCATGGCAAGTACCATTGCACTACGCTTCATGAAGTCCCCTCTCCCAAATTTTGTCTATTCAACTGCCAATTCGCACCAGTTGCAAACAGACTTCGGCAACGATGCTCCGGGTGAAGCCGGCACAGGCCAGCAGATTTCAGCCGCATGAAGTTGACGCACAACCGAAAGGCTCTGTTGCTGGTGGCCTCGAGTGCGGTCGTGAACCACCCCGGGGCACAAACCGTCGGCCGCTGGCACCGATCAGGATGATCCCACCAGCTGAAGCAGAGACGCTCTATTACAGTCAGGAAGTGCCGGTCACGGAGGCCGGGACTCAAGGAAACGAGTCCTATGAAATCCGGGGCGGTTCAGATAAATACAGGGGGAATAGCGTGGAGCCAGAAGAGAAGCGGTCGACCGCTCAACTGATGTCGGAAGGCAAGCAAGATTGGCCGATCGGCACTCGGGACTGGGAGCGAAGGGCAGAATCCGTCTTGAGCCGGCGTGCGTTCGACTGGATCGCAGGGGCCGCGGGCGACGAGTCAACCTTGAACGCCAACAGAGAGGCGTTCGACAGATGGCAACTCCGCCCACGGGTTCTCACGAGTACCGCAGGTCGTGATACGGCGATCGACCTATTGAACACGCCCTCGGTCGCACCATTTCTCCTTGCCCCCATCGGTGGGCAGACGGTCGTCCATCCTGACGGGGAGCTTGCCGTAGCTGCAGCCTCTAAAGCAACCCGAGTACCTATGATCATCAGTCAGGCAGCGTCCCACTCGATGGAAGATATCGCGGACGAGCTCGGAGGGGCTCCTCACTGGTTTCAGCTCTATATGGTCGCCGAGCAAGACATCACCGCGAGTCTTATCCGGCGTGCCGAGGCTTGCGGGAGTCGGGCCGTGGTCCTTACAGTGGACACAACGATGCCCGGCTGGCGGGACAGGGATCTACGGAACGGATATGTCCCCTTTCTCGAAAATGACGGCATCGGTCAATACACGAGCGACCCCATCTTCCGCGCTCGCCTGAGCAGAACTCCAGACGAAGACCCTCGCGCGGCAGGCGAAGCGATGATGCAGATGTTTCCCAACCCATCACTGTCGTGGGGGGACGTGGAGTGGTTGCGAAACCAGACCTCACTCCCCATCCTAATCAAAGGCATCTTAAGAGCCGAGGATGCTCGGCGCGCGCTCGATGCCGGGATGGATGGAGTCATCGTGTCTAATCACGGAGGGCGCCAACTTGATGGAGTGATGACTGCCCTAGACGCACTCGCCGATGTGCGGGACGCGGTGGGTGAGAATGCGCTCGTGTTGATGGACAGCGGGATACGGCGTGGAACCGACGTCGTGAAGGCACTGGCTCTTGGAGCTGATGCTGTGCTTGTTGGGCGACCGTATATCTACGGACTGGCGGTAGGCGGACAACAAGGAGTCGAGCATGTCATCAAGAGTCTGCGGGCCGAGATCGATCTCGCCTTTGCGTTAGTAGGGAGCAATTCGTCGAAGGAGTTGGATCGTTCCTTTGTCGTGTCAACCTAACCATTGACCCTAGGCTCGAGGCGACGCTGCTCCTTGGACTTCCCCATACGCCCAGAGGCGTGAATCAAGCGGGCGAGCAGTGGTCCAGGGTCACTGAGGGATTCGATGCTGTGGGAGACGGCACGGCGCGGCATCAGGGCTCGAGCGGTCGCGGCCGGGCTCAGAGTACCGGCGCGGTACGCCTGTGCCACGTGACGAATGTCGCCCTCCAACCACCGATAGAACAAGCCTGGTTTGGCACGCGTGCGCGGTATCAGCATTCCGTTTAGAAGATCGCAGTAAATGGAGACCAGATTCGCCCCCGCGGCGACGGAGAGTGAATGCGACGAGTGGATTCTCAAGTTGAGGTCGATGAGTTGCGATCCGGCGAATTGCGCGCAGAAGATTCCTTCATAATCGCCCAACAACCGAACAAGCTTGTCCTCGAGGGCGGGATCACTCTCGGTTGTCATGGCTGCAGAGGCAAGGCCGCATGAAGAGGGCCAAATTCGAATCCATTTTTCGGCGGTCGAAACGACCAGGCGGCCTTTCCACATCACGCCCGACACGATATGGAGCTGACCCTCGATCCATTCTTGGACCACGATGTCCCCTCCGGGGACATCAAGAGCAGCCAGTTGGGAGGGGCTGTTAACTCGTGTCGCTGAGAAGGTACGGATCGCGGGTTTCACAACAATTGGATATGTGAAACTGTCGGAGTCCGCGCTCGCCTCATCCCATGTCTTGTAGGTGCGAGACGCCGGAACGTTGATCTGCGCCTTTCTCGCCTCCTCGCTCAGAACTGACTTATGGGTCAAATGCAAACCGGTCTGCCCCAGCGAACGCATGGAGGCCTCGCTAGCACAGATCACGGTTAGATAAGGGAATGACTGCAGTTCCCCTCTTACGGCCTCCACATAACCGGCATCAGCGACGTTGGGCACTGCGATACGGCGTTTGCTGTAGCGAGAGGGAAATCCCCGAGAGGTTCCAGGCGACACCGTCACAGCGGTCTGGTATCCGCCGGCGTGCAGCGCGCGAACCGCTGCTACGCAGTCCCTACTACCTCCGTGTCCTCCGTCGGTAACGAGAACCCATTTGCGTACGTTCATCGCTGTCAATCCATACTCAAGAGCAATCGCCGGCGAGCATCGAGTCCGATTGCTCCGTCATGAGTGTGGGGGTCAAGATTGGCCGTGCTGGTTCTCAGGTAGGAAACGAGTGCGTCCGTAGCACCGATCGGAGAGATTCCAGCCCCGTCCGAGTACGCTTCTATTGCCGATCCGACCCACCCTCGACCTCGGAGCCCCCGTCGGATCGTTGACACTGTCGGACGGTTCAGCAACGCATGCCCCTGCACGATGTAGTGCCAGAAATCATGCCAAGTGTGGCCCCGCTCAGAGGCATCCTCCCAATCAATAAGGACCCACTCTGTGCCGCTTTTCAGCAAATTCCAGGGCGCGAAGTCGCCGTGCGAGGCTCCGTCATCGGCGGATGTCTCAGGATTGCTGAAGATGCCGATTGCGCGGGCAACGTCCTCAGGCAGACGCCAGGGACGAAGACGAGGGCTCCAGTGCACCACGTCGAGCACTAGCAGTCCTGGGCGAGTCTCGAGTACCTTGGGCGCGACAAGCGGTGCCGGCAAGCGATCGGTCAGCTTAGTGATGTTGTCTGCTTCACGCTCGAGAGCAGCGATCCCGTCCTCGCTCGATGCAATCTTTGCCATGGCGACGGATGTTCCGTCTCGAGCAAGAAGCAGTGCTACACAGCGACCTGCGTGATTGGCTCTGGCGACCGCGAGGTTGCCGCCGGGGGGGATCCATTGAGCGACAGCTTCACTCACCTCGTTCGAGGGCGGGCTTCCGGCGGGAAATAGCCTAACGAGACCCAAATGCGCGAGCGCTTTCCCAAGCTCCCACGCCATCAGCCCCTTGAGCGTGACAGGGTGGTAGACGCGAAATCCCGCGGCCGCAACGGCATTCGGCGCCTGTGGAAGAATCCAGCGGGGGTCAGTGGAACGAGGCAGATTGACCATTTGTGAAAAAGGTATGGATCCGATCCCCACCAGAGCCTGAATCTGCTTTTCTGCGTTAGCGAGTACCTCGCTCGCCGGCAATGATGCGTCTAGAAACGCATGCGGCTGACGAGTCGGTAACCGCTCGCGCCAAAGCTGTTGTTGCCGGCGAAGCTCCGCCACGGGAAGCTCCTTCTTGCGTTCGAAGACAACCTCTGCGGGAGCCTCGAGAACGAGCAGAAGATCGGGGCGAGGAAGCAGCCTCCCGAGTCGCCATATCAGCCATGTCGGCAATCGCATCCGGTAGCGCTTGGGATCCACCGCCATGTCCCACCATCCTCGTTCGAGGACGACCCAACCTCCCTTTCGAACGAAGGGCCGGAGTCTCAAGAACCACCCAAGAATGTAGTCGAAGCAGACATAGCCAACCTTAAGCAGAGAAACTGGAGAGGAGTATGGGGGATCTTTATGTGGCTCGGTAACGGGAATCTCGGGAAGGGTGCGCCTTGGCAACAACCCCACGTTACGAATCCTCATGATGTCTTGATCCTGGAGAACGCCCTTCACCATCGAATCGATCAACGTGCTCTTCCCGACACCATCGGGTCCAACCACAGAGAGGACGATTCCTCTCTTAACAGGAGTTCTCCTAATCATGGTCGCGCGCCTGATGGTTCACTCGATGTCGTGGACTTCGCGCAACTTTCTCCAACCAAAGATCCACATCTCCGGGGATCTGCCGCGCGCTGCCCAGACTCGTGCGCATGACTTCACATTCCTTCTTTGCTCGTCGCGCACGCACCCTCAGTGCGGCGGTCTTCGGATCACCCAATATCTTCAGCACATACCAGCCCTCGACGGTAGCCATGGCGCGCCGGTTCCAGCTTCCCTCCATCGCGGCACGCGCCCCGGTTAACACCGAATCCTCGACCCTGGCAAAGATCGAAGAAGCCGCGCTCGACATGCCCTGGGGATCGGACCTCAGCAAATCGACAACATTCTCCTTCTCGAGCATCTTCGGCTTAGGAAGTCCGGTTGGCCCGGTCGCGTTGACCACGAGCTTGAAGAGTCCCTCCGCGCCGGGGCGCAGGCGGCGAAAACCCCTAAAGTCCGTCTCCATGAGATGCGTGGCGTCGCTCGGCTCGAAGACTGTCGAGCCTCGAAACGTGATCCGATCTCGCATATCGAGCTGAAGAAAGTTTGCCTCAGATCTGTCAACCGCGAGAAGGAACAAGGCGCCGGGTATGTGTCGACAGACGATCACGGGACCCAGTCCGCTATCCTTGGCCCAGGTCTGAAACAAAGTGCGAATCTCTTCCCACTCGCATCGAGGGGCGATGAAGTCCACATCACCCCGTCCGGTCAATCCCGCGTCAACATTCTTCAAAACGGCTCGATGTTGCGACGATGCGGTCAGTCGGTTGAGTAGGGGGATCCACAGCGTTGGTAGATCTCTTCCCATGGCGTGCCCTATTGACCCACCGAGCGGATCTCTCCCTCGCGAGAAACCCGCTCGACCCACGAAGAAATGCTCCCGTCGATCTGTCTGCCGTCGACAAAGATGGTCCGCAACAACTGACAACGCTTCTTTACCCTTTTGGCTCGAAAACGGCTCACCAGGATGCTCGGTTCTCGTAGAGCACCAAGGAGCGCCCTTAGTTCAACTTGCAGCATCGCCGCGCGATCCCACCCATCCTCCGTTACGGCTTTAGCGCCTCGCAGGATCGCCTGCTCCGCGAAGCCGAAAAGGCGAGCGGCTGCAACCACACCCTCCTGGTCGGCCTCGAGATATTCGACTACTCGTTTCCGTTGAAGACCCTGGGAGTCGCGCCGGCCTCCCCACTTCAGACCGTTCTGAGTAAGAAGTGTCACTCCCTCAGCACCAGGCCGAACGCGTCGGAACCCTCTCTCGTCCAATTCCATCATTGGCTTTAGATCGGTTGGGCGAAACACCGTCCAGCCCCGGAAATACTTCCGAGCATTGACGTCAAGCTCAAAGAGGGTCCCGGTATCCACATCCACCGCCACCAAGAACAAGACTCCGCGAACATGCCGGCAAGCGGCAACAACGCCAAGCCCGTGCTGGTCGGCCCAGGCAGCAAACTCTGCTTCTATTCCGCCCCAATCCGACTCCGGCGCTGTGGAGTCGAAATCACCATCTCCGAGCAGTGCTGAATCTGCATTCTTCCAGAGCCCCCAGTTTGGATGGAGCTCGGTAAGGCGTACCAGAAGAGGCATCCACATGGCCGAGAGATCCGTTGAATCGGACATCACAGCAGAGCCTCAGCTTGATCCAGCCAAGTACGCGCTACCGCGTCCCACCCGAGCTGGTCTCTCACCAATTCCGCCCCGATTCTTCCGACATCAGCCGCATCGCGACCGCTCAATCGCCTGAGACCCTCCGCCAGGTCTCTGGGGTGGGCCTCGGCGAGCAGAGCTCCGCCATTGCTGCTGAGGAATCGACCGAGTGGATAGGGAGTCACCAGAGTAGGGACGCCCATGCCGACAGATTCGAGGACTGAATTGGGACAAGCATCCCAACGCGATGGGTACACGAAGCCCGATGAGCGCTTCAGCAGATCCCTTTTTTCTTCCCCGTAAACCGCATCACCCACACTCACCCATTCGCCAAGGTTCCTTTCAGCGATCCAGCGCTCCACTAATGTTTTTTTGCCCCTCCAGTCCGGACCGTGTAGCCGCAGATCGGGCCGTTCGGGGACGGGCAGCAGATCAATGGCATCGAGCAAAAGATCAAGTCCCTTGTGCTCGGGATCGAACCGACCGAGCCACAAGAGGTAGCCACCGCTACCACCATCCCACGCGTCCTCGCTAGGTATTTCCCTGCCGTTCGATGCGACGATGGTCGGGCCCTCATAGCCGAGCGCCGCTAAATGTTGACGCTCGGATTCGAAGAAGATGTGGATGGCATGGGCGCTCTGGACGAGCTTTTTCTCCCACGCTAGCCACCAGAGCCGCTTGATCCACTTCTTTCGGTTCACGATGTGTGGGTCGTAGGCTCCCCGCGGTTCGAGGACGTAGGCCGTTCCAAGCTTTCTGGCTGCCGCGGCCGCTCGCACGTTGCGCAACGTCCAGGCCGAGTGGAGAACCAGGTAATCAGCCCCCTCGAGAACGTCGTGAAGTCCGAGCGGAAACTTAAGTCCCCGGCGTCCTGCATGGCGAACTCTGATCCATTCCACCGAATCGTCGCTCGGGGCAGAAACTCCTGTGTCATAGGCGATGACAGCCTCCGCTCCGCACCGAGTCATGGCTCTTGACCAGTTTCTAACCGCACTCGTCATGCCGCCGTCCCCAACTAGAGCCCTTGGGTAGTAGCGCACTATCCTCATTTCAATCTCATCTAAACAAACGACCTCTTCTACAATCAGGTTTCGTCGAAGGCCGAAGAGAATGCTATCCGCGCGAGAAATTCGAGATCATTGGAGCCGGATGCTAGCTCTTTTGCCGACTCCACGGCTGCCCTCTGAAGCCTGGTCGACTCGGCGACTCGTCAAGTTCGTACCGGACGGAACTCGGGGTGGCAGCAACCGAATAAGTGTACGCCTTCGTGGGATCGGTGTTGTGAAGTACGGACCCGATGATTGTGGCCTCGACCTGATCGAGCTGAACTCGAGCTTCTTGCACAGCCTCTCTTTTCGTCTTGGTTGCATCGGCAACCAGGACGACACCATCACATGATCGGGCGACAATCATGGCATCGGTGACGGCGAGCACCGGCGCCGAATCGATGATGACGAAATCATGCGTCTCGCGCAGCTCTCTCAGGAGGCCCATCATGGCTTCGGAGCCAAGCAACTCAGCGGGATTGCCCGGAATGGGACCGCTGGACAACAAACTTACATTTTGAGGATAGGGACCAATGGGGTGAAGCACGTCAGCAACTCGGGCTTCGCCGGCAAGCACATTCGTTAATCCCCTTGGCGGCAAGACCTGGAAGAAGTGATGCAAACGAGGCTTTCTCAGATCCCCCGATACCACGACAACACGCTTTCCCGCTTGACCGAGGACTACTGCCAGGTTCGAACTGGTAACAGTCTTCCCCTCCTGTTCGTTGGCGCTGGCGATCATGAGTATTTTGATATCGCTCTGCGAGGCGGCAAATAAGACAGCCGTCCGTAGCGTCCTATAGGCCTCGGACGCGGTTGATTGTGGCTCCAAATCTGTCACCAGGTAGGGGTTCTTTGGCTTCTTCCAGTTGGCGACATGAGGTACGAGCGCGAGAACGGGAGCTCCCGATGCGGTCTCCATATCCGATCGACCAGACAGTCGCTCGTCAAGGCGATCCCTCAGAAAGGCCAACCCCACGCCCCCTGCGATACCCACGAGCAAAGCGATCAAGATATTGGTCACCCGCTTTGGGCTGGAGGGTGCCGTCGGGATCTCTGACACGTACAGGACGCTACCAACATCCAGTGTGGTCGGGTCCGCAAGGGAGAACAACCTAGTCCGCTCGAAGGCGATCTGCTGACTGAGTGTGTCTGCATCCTCAATGAAGGCGGCTCGAGCCTCTTCGTCGTCGGCGGCCGCAATGTCGGATTGAACATCATCGAGCTGCCGTTGGAGTTCGTCGATCTGGCTCTGGATCGAGGAGGAGATGGCATCCAGACGATCCTGAGATTCTTGAGTTCTGTTGGCGACATACGCTTGAGCGAGAGCCTCTACCCGGCGAACCGCTTCTCCAGGGCTCTTGTTTGCATACTTATATTCCAAGACAGAGGCATCGGGCGCAACCGACACCTCCAAGTTGTTCATAAGAGACCCCGGATCGTCCTCCCCCAACTGAGCGGCAGCAATCTGTGCGATCTGGGGCGAAGTTGCGATTAAAGCCTCTGTCTCCAGGCTCAGGTTGTCGGGATTCGTGTCAACTTCGGCCTCGAGAGAGAAAGGCTGAACGAGCACCTGAGCCTCGGCTTCGTAAACAGGGGTTCTCGTGTAAGTGAAAACCACAGCGCTGTTCAGCGTTACGAACAAAAAGGCAAAAACGATCCATTTGCGGCGTCCCAGAACCTCCAGGTAGTCGCGTATGCTCGGCGTCCCCGCCAATGGGCTGTTTGGGCCCGTTTCTACCGACACGACGACCTCGTCCCTATTTTCATTCGCTAACCATAGTTGAGCAACCCTTTTAGGGCGGGAGCATTGTCAGGAGCCTCATTGAACTCGTGATCTCCCAGCCTTCTGTCTGATTCGTCGGTCTTACATGGGCCCTTCTTGAGATTCACAGTAGCGGCTCTCTCATGAAATGACCGATGTTCTTCCATAAACCGGATAAACCAGATCTTTCACTCGATCCGGCCTCGAACCGAAGCCTACGATCTAGCTTGCCCTCCCAGTGGACAATATCCCCACGGGTGAGCCCCTCGGGGCCGTCGACCTCCCATCTCCCGGGAATCGCAAGGTCAACGCTTAACGACGCATCGGCCACCAGGGGCTGGAGGGCCACCTCGAGCGTGTATCCATCCTCGGCGGGAAGCTCGTATACGACTCGTACAGAAGTCGAACGCCCGCGGGGGATCTCCACGTATACGCCCACGGGCGCGAGTCCATCTTCGCGATTCTTGAAGAAGTCCACAGGTGAGTCGTCGACCTCCACGCTCAAGACATCTGCCCCCGCGGGCACATAGATTTCGACCACATTCTTGAACAATCCATAAGGCCGGTACTGGTATTCGAAGCGCGATAAACCGGGGGGTGTTGCGTTGTCGATCGTGACCTCGGTCGAACAGGTTGTCGGTTTCTCGCTTTCGATCCGGCACGCGTGATGAATCGATCGGTTCGCATACGAGTCCAGCTTGTTGCCCCCGATGTTTTGGACGGTCACCAGTACCTCGTCATAGGTCGGCTCGCCGATGTCTCGCGATATGCCGGCGTCAGTCAACACAGTCGCCTCCCCCGGATCGAAGGAGACGACGCTCAAGTGGCCCCCACCCACAGCTTCCCCGATTGAACGAAGTAACGAGAGACGGCCGAGGCCGTTTCGCACGATGCTCTCGAAGGCGCTATGTCCGATCCCGATCAGGGAATCGCGTCGTCTCGATACCCCGCCGCCCAGCTCTTCGTAGGCTCCCCGATAGACATACTCGGGCAAATCCGCAACAGTCAATACGGTGTCGGTGGTCGGTACCTTCATCCGCGCGTTCGGAGGCAACATCGCGGCCAGTCCTCTTGGGTCAACGAGGATGACACCGTCGACCTCGGTTCCCTCCGTCTGCCGAAACAGTTCGGCTGCGACGGAAGCGACGTCTGGAATGTCGGGGGAAGATGTCGTCGTCACCCAGCGCGTCGTGTCTGCCCTATAGGTACCGAAGTTCTCCCGGAAATCTCTCGGTGCAGAAACACGGCGATACGGGGGGTCGCCTGCCAGCTGCCCATAGTGTCGGAACTCGCCCAGCGATACTCGTCCCTCGCTGAGGTTCACAGAACCGACACCGGAGAGAATTCCACCGGCCCCCCGAAGCTCGGTGTTGTTCATCAAAGCCACCAAGTAGGTCCGTTCTCCGGACCCACCCAGCATCGACGGAGCCAGGGCAATCAGATCGGCCGCGGTCTCAGCTGAGCTCCGTCCCTCATCGGCCTGGTCGAGCAGATTGTCCAGCTCGGACCACAGGAGAGGCACCAGCCACCCGTTGCGACGTATCCGAACCTCATCCACCAATCCCGATAAGGCATCAGCCTGAGCGCGCAGAGGGTCCTCGAGCTCCTCCAACAATCCAAGCTCAACCGCTCCGTTCTGAATCAGGCTCGCATTCCCCAGCTCATCAACGGCCACCATCAGAGCTCTCGTCGCGTCAACGACGGGGAGACCCTTGTCGGCGACTGTGTGAAGCGCCTCAAAATTCTGTCTGACGACTGGCACCCACCCCACAGCTCGGGCAGGCAATGAGTCGAAGGTCTCTTCCGCCTGCTCGAGATGCCGGCGGGCGTTATCTAATTTGGCCGGCTCGAGTCGCCTCGATCCTTCCGCTAGGGCCCTCCTTGCCGCATCGATGTCACGAGCGGCGGAAATCATCACGTAGCCGCTCAGGGCTACGACCACGACAAAAAGAGCCACGAGGACCCAGATGATGCGTGCCTTCGTGCGACCCTGAGGCTTATCACCGCCCGTCAGGATGGAGGCCGCTGACGGTGTCCCCGACTCTCTCCCTCCATCCCTCCTCGTAGCAATCCCTTGAATCCCACGATTGCCCTGAGACGAGTTACCGGCCAGATTTGCCTCCTGCCGCGAGTGAGCGTGGAATGAACTCCGCCACTTTATTCTCCTGTCCGCCCTCCGAGCGCACTGAGACGCGGTGGACGAGGATAGTGGCGATGGGTGGTTTGGAACAGAGCGGTCGGGTAACCGGTGTCGGAAGACTCCAGCAAGTCGTCAGAGGGGGAGAAGGGAGAAGGTAGGTCGAGCGCAGACTGGAAAAGGATTTTAATGTCTGAAGCCCAAATCGGCTTAATCTGGTATAAAGTAGGAACAAATAGCCAAACTTACCAGAGGACATTACGCAAACGACGTAGAAAAGACAAGCGAACGGATCGCTAATGCGTGTAGAAGAGTGTCCAGTAAAGTCGTATCTTGCTTGTGGACATACTTTTCGAAGGGAGCAAGCGTGAGAGTTATGAAGGCATTGATGGCCTCACTGGTCATTGTAGTGCTCATGGGGTTTTTCGTGCCGGCGCTTGCCGGGCCCGGCTCGAGTGACAGACCTCCTGAGGTCCAGGCGAACGACATCACGAGGGATCCAGCGGTTTTGGGATCGACCGAGTCGGTTCTGCCATTCACCGGTGGGCAGGTCATGCTGTTCGTGCTGATTGGTGTGGGCGCAATCGGAGCAGGTACGCTCGTTCTTCGGAGCGCACGCAGGGCGTCAGTCGACCCAGCCTGAACCTCCTGTCCCTCTAGCCCATAGAAGACGCGAGGTACGAAAATAGCCTGAGCACACACGCTCAGGCTATTTTTCGGTTGGAGCCAGGCCGTCGATGACGTTGTCTTGGCTGGATCAGATCTTGGTCTTGAACCAGGCCACCGTTAGCTTTAACCCCTCATCCAGATCAACGGTCGGCTTCCACCCGAGAACGTCTCTCGCCTTTGAAGTGTCGACATAGATCCTCTGCAGCTCGCCCGGGCGCGCCGGCGCATAGACCGGTTCGAAACTCGCTTCGGTGAGCCCCACGAGACGAGCGTGCAGGTCGTTGACCGACAGCTCTTGACTGCTGCCGATGTTGATCAGCTCCCCGCTCCCTCTGGTGCGAGCCGCCAGGAAGGCGGAAACGACGTCGTCAACGTAGACGAAGTCCCTCGTCTGGGAACCGTCGCCGTAGATGGTAGTCGGTTGGCTGGCCAGCATCCGCCTGCAGAAGATGGCGACGACTTGACCCTCGAGGCCAACCTCGCTCGCCGGCTCCTGGCGCGGTCCGTAGACGTTGGACAGAGCGAGCGCCGTGTAGTCGAGATCCTCGACTGCTTGGTAGTACCGCAGGTAGTCGAGCGCCACCTTCTTGGAGACCCCATAGGGCGATTCAGGGATCGCCTCTGGCAGGAAGACCTGATCCTCGGTTACGGGCAGACGGGAAGCGTCAGGCTCCCCGTAGATGGTTCCTCCGGATGAGGTGAACACCACCTTCCGTGCCCCCGAAGAAGAAGCCGCTTGAAGAACATTAAGGGTGCCGATCAAGTTGATTTGCGCGTCGAAGACAGGGTCCGCAACGGATTTCCGGACGTCGACCTGGGCCGCGAGATGGCAGATGACCTCGGGTTTATGCCTACCTATCAGATCTCCGATTGCCCCCGAGGTCACATCTACACGGTGAAAGCTGAACTTGCCCGTATTCGACCGGCGGGCGTTGGACAGGTTGAGCAACGCCCCGGACGAGAGATTGTCTGCCGCGATGACTTCCTCACCCTCGGCAAGCAGCGCGTCAACCAGGTGAGATCCGACGAACCCGGCGGCGCCGGTAACAAGCACTCGCATCATTTCTCCTCATCGATGGTTTGCCCGTCACGGATTGTCATCGCAACGAGAGCGACGCCCGGGCCGATTCTTGCCCCTTCGCCCACGACCGAGTCCCGGACGGTTGCACCGGCGCCAACAGTCACTCGGGGCAGTAGTACCGCTCGTTCAACGATGGCATCTGCCTCCACCCGTGAACGATCACCCAGGCAGCTTGAGGATACCTGTGCGGACTCGTGAACCTCGGCCCCTGGAGCGAGAAGAGCGACTCTTTCATCGGGATGCGCCACCGCCGCACAAATGTATCTGCCGGCCAGCGCATCGAGATTAGCTTGGAGGTATTTCTCGGGAGTACCAATGTCCATCCAGTACGCTTCTGTCCCGCGCGTACAGGGTGCCAGCCTCGACGACTTCAGGCCACAGGTCGCGTTCTGCGGAGACAACGCGGCCGGCGGGAATCCGATCGAGCAACCGTGGCTCACAGACGTAGACGCCGGCGTTGATGAGGTTGGTGGGAGCCTCGCCGGCCGGCGGCTTCTCGATAAAACCGAGGACGCGGCCGTTGGGCTCGGTCGGGACGACTCCGTACGCCGAGGGATCTTCGACCGATGTGAGCACGATCGTCGCCTCGGCCCCCCGTTCGCGGTGCCAGTCGACGATCGCAGTGAGATCGACATCGGTGAGCACATCGCCGTTGAACGCAAGAAAAGTGTCGTCGCCGACAAGATGCTGCGCGTTTTTCAGTGCTCCTGCCGTACCGAGAGGCTCTTCCTCGTGCACCACCCTGACCCGGAGCCCGCGTTCGGCCGCGCGGTCGACCGTGGCGCCGAAAGCCTCCGCAAGATACGAAGTCAAAAGAACCACTTCCTCCACTCCATGACGTTCGAGGAGTGTGAAGACGTGCTCGATGTGCGGAACGTTAGCAACCGGCAGCAGGTGTTTGGGCCGGCTGTAAGTGAGCGGCCGGAGGCGAGTGCCCAGTCCACCTGCGAGGATGAGCGCCTTCAAGAGCCCGTCGTTCCCCTGAACGAAAAGCCGACGATGGCTATGCCAATGGCCACTACCACGACCCCCAACCACCGAAGCGCAGTGACCTGTTCGTTCAGGAAAAGCCGGGAGAGCAGCACAACGATGATGTAGGAGAGCCCGACGAAGGGATAGGCCACGGACAGGTCCACCCGGGACAACACGACGAGCCAGAACATGGCCGATATGCCAAAGAGCGTCAAGCCGAGCCACAACCGTGGCTCCCTCAATGTGCGGACGATCGTGTCGCCGGCTGCGGCTAACTCTGTCGCGCCGATACGGCCGACTTCGTTCATTGCGGTCTTCAAAGTGAACTGACCGGCCACGGCAAAGACGACACTAACGACCAGCATCCCAAATGAGAACAGCGCCGAGGATCCGGAGTGGCGCGCGGCGACCGGCTGAAGAACCTCAGGAGGTGGAACTTCTAGAGCCATCGGGCGAGTCTACAGATCACCGCGCGCCTACCGCCCCGTCTCAGGGTGAAGGGCTGGGGGTCGGTGAGGGCGAGGGCGTTGGGGTTTCGCGGGGAGCAGGCCTTGGCTCCCGAGGCTTCTCTGATGTCTCGGCCACCGCCGTTGAGCTCGACGCGGCCGAGCGAGCCGTCGTCGCCGAGATGACCTCGAAGCGGAACCAGGTGTCCTTTAGCCCCAGCGCAGTACGCGTGTCCCACCCGCTCACTCTGAGGGTTCTCTCGGAGCCAACAATCTTCAGTCCATCGAAGGCTACGCGGCCAGAGACGCCCGTTCGCACGATCACGAGCTTCTTCAGTCTCCCAAAGGAGCCGAAGCTGTTCGAGAGCCTCGTCCTCAAGCTGGCCCACGTCATTTTCACGCTCCACCGAAAGTTTGGATTCGCTCCTCCTGCTCTGTCATAGGGGTCCTTCACTCCGCGGAGATAGGGCTCCTGCGTCGAACCCCACACGATGTGGTTGGACTCGGTGTAGCCCCCGGAGGACGACGAGTACAGCGCTGCGATCGGGTTGCCTCCGTCGAATATCACCTGCTTGTTCGTCGAGTCGACAGCCTTCTTCCAGTTCTTCCAGTAGGAGCCCGACCCTGTTCTCTTCGCTTCACCGACGAAGACCTGGTCGGCAACCGAGTCGTAGAGCCCGCAGAAGCAGGGCACGCCCCGGTTGGAGCTCGCCAGCAGCTTCGAGTACGCGTACGTGCGCCCGGCCATCGCCTGCGCTCTGAGGCTTTGTTGCGGCCACGACGCCGGCACTTCACCGAGGCCGTACAGGTACTTCTGCATGCTGAGAACGACCACCTCGCTCAGGCATTTCCCAACTGAGCAGCCGCTTGACGAGTACGAAACGAACTCGATTCGACCGTGGCCGACGGCGTAGCTCTTGCCTTCGGTTGCGACTTGCGTCCCAAAACTTGCGTAACGAGCGAAGACCGGTCGTTTGCCGCTCCCGAACACGCTGCGCCCATCGCGTCTTATCCGGCGGCCGTTCTTGAAGATCCGAGTTCCTCCAGTGGAGGATGCTTCGAGCCGCAGGGTCTGCCCGGGTCGAGCCTCGACGATCTTGTCGCTCGAGCCCTCGACCTTGAGCACCACGAGTCCGCCGCCGCGGGTCTTTACCTGCGGCCTGATGGTGATCGACGAGCGCCCCTGCAACATGCCAACGCGCACCTTCCTGCCGACCGATTTGTTCACGACCTTCGCTCCGGTGTAGTAGTGGCGAAGGATCCGTTCGCCGCCCCAACCGTGCTGCGCATAGCCGAAGGCCCCGTACTGGGACATGCCGATGCCGTGGCCCCACCCACGTCCTTCGATCCTGACCATCTTCGGCGCGGACAGCACCGGTGACGCTGCTATAACCACCAGCGCGGCGACGAGAAGCACAACGAACGAATACCGGTTGCATCTCCCTAAGTGCATCGAAGCAATCGTCTCCCATTCGGACAAATCGGTGACACGTCATTCCAGCAACATCTACAACACTGACAGCAATCGCCCGGCGTGTCAGCCGGTGATGCGGCGGTAGGCCGCAAGAGTCTGACGCCCGGTCTGCTCCCATGTGAAAGTCAGAGCTCGCGCTCGCCCCTTCATCGCCAACCTCTTTCTTGCATCGGCATCGCCCCCCAGCAGCCTGAGGCCCTCGGCCAGAGCCTTCGCGTCGAGGGGATCGACAAGCATCGCAGCGTCACCCAGCACCTCTGTGGCTGCCGGGTAGGCGCCGACAAGGGCCGGGGTTCCCGCCGCCATTGCCTCGAGGGGAGGGAGGCCGAAGCCCTCGTAGAGGGACGGGTAGCAGAAGATCTCGGCCGCCGCGAGCAGACCGGGAAGCGTTTCCTCGGCCACTCGGCCCAGGAGCATGACCCCTTCGGTCTCGGGGAGCTCCTCGCCCCACCCCTGGGGCCCCGCTATGACGAGCCGCCAGCCTTCGAGCTCGGGCCGCACGAGTCTCCATGCCTCGAGGAGGCGCGGCAGGTTCTTGCGAGGCTCGATTGTCCCGAGCGCCATGACGAAGGGACCCGGAATCCCCATGCCACCGAGTGCCCGGTCGCTGAGCCTTCCAGCCCCAAAGAAGTGGGGCGCGATCCCCTCGTGGGTGACGACCACTCGGTCCTCGTCGAACTCGAAGTACTCGACAACCTCATCGGCGACCGCACGCGTCGGTGTGATCACGAGGCTCGTCCGACCGAGTGACCAGGGCACGAGGTAGCGAAGGCGTTCTCCCCCCGGAAAGGTGTCATCCCTCAAGAACGAGAGATCGTGGATCGTGAGTACCCCAGGCGTTCGCCCGAGCGCGGGCAGGACGAAATTGGTCGCGTGAACGACATCGACGTCCCCCACGAGCGACTCGATGACGGGCCTGTTGAAACGACGCCAGGACGCCTGAACCAAACGAGCGGGCAGGCGCAGCCGTTTGAGCGGCTCGTCGAGATCACCCTTCAGTGCAACCGCATAGCGCATGACGTCCACGTCATGAAGCCTGAGCGCGCCAACCAACTCCCTCACGTAGCGTCCGACGCCGGTGGGCGGGTCAAGCAAGGGGGCGCAGTCGAGCGCGACGCGCACCGTCACCCACCCGCCATCAGAAGGTTGCTGCTTCGGCTTCGCCCGGGTTGGCCTCGTAGTAGGCGATGGTGCGCCGAAGTCCCTCCTCGAGCGGCACGCGCGCTTCGAACCCGAAGAGCTCGCGCGCCCGCGCTGCATCCACCCTGCGTCGCGGCTGGCCGTCCGGACGCTTCGAGTCCCACTCGAGGCCGCCCTCGAAGCCCACGAGCCGGCCGATGAGCTCGGCGAGATCCTTGATCGAGATCTCCTCGTTCGTTCCGAGATTCACGGGCTCGGCTCCGTCGTAGCGCTCGGCGGCATCGACGATGCCTGTTGCCGCGTCATCCACGTATAAGAACTCTCGGGTTGCGGTACCAGTGCCCCATACCGTCACGTGCTTCGCCGAAGCCTGCTTGGCATCGACAAACTTTTTGACCAGGGCTGGGATCACATGGCTTACGGACTCGTTGAACTTGTCGCCGGGCCCATAGAGGTTGGCTGGAAGCAGGTAAATGCTGTTCTGACCGTACTGCTGGCGATTGGCCTGGGCATGCACAAGCAATGCCTTCTTGGCAATGCCATACGGGGCGTTCGTTTCCTCGGGATACCCGTCCCACAACTCGTCCTCTGAGAACGGAACGGGAGTGAACTTCGGATAGCTGCAGATCGTGCCGACGAGCACTGTCTTATCGACGCCCGTTCTGCGAGCCTCCTCGATCACGTACGTGCCCATCAAGAGGTTGGCCAGGTAGATCTCTGCCGGGTGTTCCATATTGGCGCCGATGCCCCCGACCCGGGCGGCCAAATGGATGACCAGGTCGGGTCCGACTTCGTCGAAGAGCTTCGCTGTGGCCGCGCGATCGGTCAGATCGTGATCACGGCTGCGAACGGCGACGACTGTCGGTCGCGCCACGGTCCGTCAGAACACGGCGGACGGACGATCCCAAGAAACCCGCACCGCCCGTTACGAGCACTTTTGCGTTGGCGAAATTTACTGACATGGGTGAATGGTAACGAGCGCGCGTGGATCTGACGCGTTCGAGGCCGGGCTCATCGCCCGGCCTCGCGCCCTGCACCCGAGCTCGGAAAACATCCGAGACACGCACTCTTAGGGCCGTCATCCCCGAAACATTCGTCCTGCCGTCATCTTTCTAGCCAGTAGACGATGGCCCCCACAAGAGGTTCAGCCCCGTTTGGGCGAAAGTAGTCACTAAAAGTGGGGTCAACCGGGGGAACTGGTGCAATCTCCGAAGGCAAACCACGCATGCCACAATTCCGCCATGGATAAAGCTCTGCGCGTCGCAATGACGTTCGAGCAATGCTGGCACCGGGTTCCTGGAGGGACCGCCGTTGCCACGCTCGAGCTGGCGCGCGCACTCGTGCAGCTGGACGGCCTCGAGCTGATTGGCGTAGCCGCCAGGCACGCTCACGAGCCTGCCGCGACATGGAGGCCACCGGTTCAGGTCACCAGGCTCCCCCTTCCACGCGTGGCGCTCTACGAGGCGTGGCACCGGCTCCGTCGGCCAGCGATCGAGCGATGGACCGGCTCGATCGATCTCATCCACGCAACCGCCATGCCGGTACCTCCGCGGTCGGCGCCGCTCGTGTTGACGGTGCACGACCTTGCGTTCCTGAAGGACGCGACTCATTTCACCCGCAGGGGCAACTCGTTTTTTAGGCGAGGACTCGAGCTTGCGCTGAGTGACGCGGACCTCGTCCTCTGTCCCTCGATGGCGACAATGAACGACTGCATAGAGGCCGGGTTCAACGAACAGCGCCTTCGCTTCGTGCCGCATGGTGTCGTCATCCAGCCTGTAGACGACCGAGAGATCGAGCGAGTGCGCTCGCAACACGAACTAAAGCGCGACTACGTCTTGTGGACGGGAACTGTCGAACCTCGAAAGAACCTCCCCGGCTTGCTCCGAGCGTGGGCGCAACTCGAGGCGGACGCCGACCTCGTCCTTGTAGGTCCGCAGGGATGGAACGAGGACCTCGACAAACACATCGGGGCGGCACGCGATCGCGTCAAGGTGCTCGGCTTTCTCCCTCAAAGAGACCTGGCCCCCATCTATGCGGGCGCGACCGTGTTCTGCTATCCGAGCTTCACTGAGGGATTCGGGCTACCGGTTCTCGAGGCGATGGCACAGGGCACTCCGGTAGTGACCTCGAGCGGCACGTCGACAGCGGAAATCGCCGAGGGGGCAGGGCTTCTGGTAGACCCGAACGACGCTTCGTCAATCTCGGATGCGATCGGCCGCATCCTCAACGACAATGAGCTTGCGGCTCGGCTTGCGCGCAAGGGGCGAGAGCGCGCGGAGACATACTCGTGGGACAAGTCCGCCGAAACGACGCTGGCGGCCTACAGAGAGGTGGCATGGCGAAAGTAGGAATCAATCTGCTGTGGCTGGTGCCCGGAGTCGTCGGTGGCTCCGAGACCTATACGACGCGCCTGCTCCACGGTCTGGCCGAACGGTCCTCGGAACTCGACTACACGCTCTTTGCCCTTCCTCAGTTCGCCGAGGTCCACTCCGAGCTGGCCAAGTCATTCAAGATCGCATACGCACCGGTAACGGGAAACTGGAAGTCGTTTCGGGTCGCGGGGGAGAATTCGTGGCTTGCCGTCCAATGTCGACGACGCCACATCGATCTCCTGCATCACGCTGGAGGAACTGTTCCGGTGGTTCGAGCGGTCCGGCCGGTGCTTACGATTCACGACCTGCAGTACCTCTACTATCCGGAGTACTTCACCAAGGCGAAGCTCACGTATCTAAAGACCATGGTGCCTCGTTCGGCCGAGGTTGCACGACTCGTTCTAACGCCATCGGATTACTCGCGGCGAACCGTGATCGAACGTCTCAACATCGATCCGAGCATCGTTGTCGTCGTGCCGCACGGCATCTCACCGCGGACGATCAACGTCTCGAGCGATGTGCGCGAGCGATATGGCATTTCCGGACGCTTCTTTCTTTATCCGGCCATCACCTATCCGCACAAGAACCATCTCGTTCTGATCGAAGCATTCGCAAAGGTGCTCGAGGACTTCCCAGACACGATGCTCGTTCTGACGGGGGCCAAGGGCTCGATGGAGGTGCGAGTCGCAAAGGAGGTCGCCAAGCTCGGCATCAATGACAAAGTGCTGAGGCTCGGATACATACCGAGTGCCGACCTCGATGCGTTGTACGTCGAGGCCGTCGCGCTGACTTTTCCCTCACGCTTCGAGGGCTTCGGGGCGCCCGTGCTCGAGGCGATGGCACGCCGTTGTCCCGTGATCGCCGCGGACGCGACGGCTTTGCCCGAGGTCGTCGAGGACGCGGGATTTCTCATCTCACCCGACAACGCGGATCAGTGGGCGCACGCGATGACCTATCTCCTCAACGACGAGTCCCAGCGCGAGGAACTTGCCGAATCGGGCATCAAACGCGCAACCGAGTTCACCTGGAGGCGGGCTGCGGATGTCTTGGAGGATTCCTACCGGCACGCCCTTGGGACGACACTTTGAGACTCGTGGTCGTCACGCCCCATTTTGCTCCCGACGTCGCGCCCACGGGAGAGGTCGTCACCCGCATCGTCGAGGAGACTGAGCGCACAGGGACACACCATCGAGGTCATCACCTCGCTTCCCTGGTACAGGGACCACCGAATAGAGCCGGGTTACGAAGGAAAACTCGTGCGCTACGAGGATGTCCCTTGGGGACGCATCGTGCGAGTGAACCCGTTCCCGACCCCGGACAAGCGCAACATCGCACGGCGTGCCGCGTCGTTTGCCGGCTTCAGCATTGCCTCGAGCGTGCTGGGGAGCAGAGGTGAAAACGTCGACGGTGTCCTCGCTCTCTCTCCTCCACTGACCCTCGGCCTGGCTGGGTGGAGAATCGCTCGCCGCAGGAATGCGCCGCTCGTATTCAACGTCCAGGACGTCTATCCGGATGTCGCGATCGAACTCGGCGTGTTGACTAACAGGGGGCTTGTGTCGGCGGCTCGGCGCCTGGAGAGACTTTGCTATGCACGCGCGGACGCCGTGACGGTCTTAAGCGACGACCTCAAGGACAACATTTCGGCTCGCCTGGACGACCCCACGAAGGTCCGCGTTATTCCGAACTTCGTCGATACGGAATGGATCACGCCGGCCTCTCACGAAAATTCCTACCGGCAGCAGCACGGGTTGTCCGGCAAGTTCGTCGTCATGTACGCAGGCAACGTGGGGCTGTCTCAGTCTTTGGATCTCGTTCTCGACTCTGCTGCTGCTCTGGCGCACGAGAAGGACATCGTCTTCGTCATCAACGGAGGTGGCGCCGGGAGGGCAAGCCTCGAGCAGCGGGCGAAGGGCATGAGCAACGTCGTCTTCATCGACATGCAGCCCAGCGAGCGACTGCCCGAGGTGATCGCGGCCGCCGATCTCCATCTCGTTCCGCTGAAGCGAGGTCTCGCTCGATCGAGTGTGCCGTCGAAGACCTACTCGATCCTCGCGGCGGGACGTCCCCTCATCGCCAGCGTCGATTCCGGGAGTGAGGTCGCCCGGGTGGTGGAACGAGCGGGGGCGGGCCTCGCGGTTCCACCGGAGGATGCGGAGGCCTTCACCAAGGCGATTCGCACCCTGTACGAAAGGCGAGAGGACTTGCCGGCGATGGGGGCCGAAGGTCGCGCCTTCGTCGAAGAGTGGGCCTCACCGGCTGCGGTGGCCAAGCAGTACGCGGACCTCTTCAGCGAGCTCGGCGCCCGCCGCCCCTAGACGCACGCTGTACGACGCATCACCGTATCGAGCGGGTTGTTGTGCCCGGCGCACAGCATTCGCATCCAGGGTTCGGCGCGCTCGAGGTGGAAATATTTTGCTTGGCTAATTAGTTTAACTAAGTGATGACACGAACTCCACAAACCAACCCAACGGAAGCCGTCTTCACGGAGGAGCTGCCGACTCGGCTGCGCCTCGCCATCATGCGGCTCGCCCGCCGGCTGAGGCAGCAGTCGGAGCCGGACATGACGCCCTCGATGCTTTCGGCAATGGCGAATATCGAGTACAGGCAGCCGGTCACTCTCGGCCATCTCGCCGAGGCCGAGCGCGTCACGCCTCCCACGATGAGCAAGATCGTCGGGCGGCTCGAAGATTCAGGGTTGGTGACCAGGACGGTGGACGTCGCCGACCGGCGAATTCAGCGCGTCAGCCTGAGCCCGGATGGAGCAAAGCTCATCGCTCGAAACAGATCACGGAAAAACGCATACCTCGCCCGCAAGCTGCGAAGGCTCGAGCCCGAAGAGGTCTCGAAGCTCGAAGAAGCGGTAGGGGTCATCGAGAAACTTTTGGAGGATAAATAGTTTGAGTCCCGTTGTACGAATGGCACGACGGACGTTCTCGTCGCTGAGCGTTCGAAACTATCGCCTGTACTTCTTCGGTCAGGTCGTTTCCATGTCTGGTACATGGATTCAATCCGTCGCGCAGATGTGGTTGGTCTACGAGCTGACGGGAAGCGGCGTTGCGCTCGGAGTGGTAACGGCTCTTCAGTTCACCCCTGTTCTAGTCGCGGGCATGTGGGGTGGCATCGTCGCAGACCGCTTCGACAAGCGGAAAATTCTGATCGGCGACACAAGCTGCGGCGGCGCTGCTGGCGGCCCTCCTTGGGACGCTTACCGCGCTCGGGATGATCGAGCTCTGGATGATCTACGTCCTCGCTTTCGCTCTCGGAACCGTAAGCGTCATCGAGGTACCGACCCGGCAAAGTTTCGTGGTCGAGATGGTGGGAGAGGATCAGCTCTCGAATGCGGTTGGCCTCAATAGCACCGTCTTCACATCCGCCCGTGTGATCGGGCCGGCCATCGCCGGGCTGTTGATCGCGGGAGTCGGAATCGCCTGGTGTTTTCTCATCAACGCCGTGTCGTTCGCCGCTGTGATCGTCAGCATCACCAAGATGGACCCCGCCGCGTTGCACCGCGGGGAGCCGGTTGAACGCGCCAAAGGCCAGCTCCGTGAGGGCCTCCGCTACGTCTGGAACACGCCGATTCTGAGGACCTCGCTCTTGATGATGGCCATCATCGGAACGATCTCGTTCAACTTCCGCATTCTTCTTCCTGTCATGGCTGAGAGGGAGTTTGGTGGCGGCGCCGGCACCTTCGGTCTGCTTACTGCGCTGATGGGTGTGGGGACCGTCCTGGGTGCACTATTCGCTGCCAGCCGCAGTCGGCCGACACGTAAGACGCTCATCTACTCAGCCATTGCGTACGGCGTGCTGATTGTGATCGCGGGTCTCGCTCCAACCCTGATGCTCGAGATGATTGCGCTCGTTCCTATGGGAGCAGCGGGAATCGCGTTCGTGGTGACCGCCAACTCGACTCTTCAGCTCAACGCGAAGGAGTCGATGCGCGGGCGCGTGATGGCGCTGTACTCCGTCGTGTTCCTCGGCTCGACTCCGATCGGGAGTCCCATCGTTGGTTGGATCGGCGAAACCTTTGGCGTCCGTGCAGGATTCTTCATCAGCGGCTTCGCATGTCTCTTGGCCGCTGCTTATGCGATCGACGTCGTGCGCAGAGAGCGTCTCGCACGCGCCGGGGTCGAGGAAGTCGCTGAAGGCGAGGACGTCGTGCCCGTCACGCCGGACGATCCGGCGCCCGCGGGCCTCGGTGGCACCTACCCGGTGCGAAAGCTGCGGGCTGCCGTCCGCATGGCGACACGTCGCTAGCGATCAGTCGCCGGCTTGGGCGCCCTCGGTGGCGTCGAAGCCGTCCACCAGATTCCCCACCCAGGGCACCAGCCCCTTGAGGAAGCTCGGATCGATGCTGTGGCCCATCGGTGTCTCCCTGTAGAGGACCGCGCTTCCGGCATCCTCTAGAAGCTCCTTGGCCTCGCGCCCGAACTCGACTCCGATGATGGGGTCCTGCGTGCCGTGTCCGATCGCTACCGGCAGACCGTGCAGGTCATCAAGGTCGATCTCGAGCCCCTCGACCTTCGGGACGAAGCCAGAGAAGCAGAGCAGACCTGCGGGCCGAGGCCGCCCCTTGGTGAGCGAGAGAGCGTAGGTCATCACCGCCCCCTGGGAGAAGCCCCCCACGAGAGTCCGGCTCACGTCAACCCCGTAGCTGTCGTTGATGGAGTCGAACCACTCGCTCAATCGCCCGTACGTCGGCCAGAAGGTCTCGGGGTCCGGAAATCCGACCCGCCGGACCACGTACCAGTGGGCTCCCCCCGGCGGCAGCGCGAGTGGGCCCTGCGGGCACAACCCAACGAGACGCCGCTCGGGATCGAGGATGTCGAGCAAGGGAAAGAGGTCGCGCGCATCGGCCCCCCTGCCGTGATGAAGAACGAGGGCGCCCTCGGGATCACCCGCGGCGGGCCGAACGAGATGCTGAATAGGGTCGATTTCCATCGACCGACCCTAGTCTCCGGAGGCTTGGTCTCTTGCACAGACCTCGGGTAGGTCTCCCGGCTTCGGGATCGGGATCGGGAGGATCTGCGTGATCTTCTTAGTACGGAACTTGCCGCGGCCCACGATCACAGCGACGTCGACATCGGGCTTGGTCTTGCCGACCTCGGCCTCGGCCCCCGGGAGTGCGGCGGCAACCAGTTCCGCCATGCGCTCGGCCTCCGGCTCCTTGGAGTTCGCCACAATGGTCGTCCCCTTGAACTTGAAGTTCTTGGCGTTGGCGATCTCGACGACATCGACGTGCTCTCCGGCGACCGTCGTCGCCTCCTCGAGCTGCCGTGCGGCGCGGCTCGCAACAGGCCTCTCAAGGCCCACACCGTTGTAGACGCCCACCCTGACCGTCTGCGGAGCGACGCCGGGCACGCCGTCGGCCTCGGCCGGGCTTTCGTTGGCGCCTATCGCATCGAACATGACCTTCATGGTGTCCATGTCGGCCTCGACGATCGAGACCTCCACGCCTTTCGCCCTCTCCACCCCGGTGCCCAGATTGGGGGCCGTGTAGGCCTCATAGGTGTCGGGGTCGAAGTTACGAAGCTTGTTGCCGATCTCCGCGAGCCCCTTGAGGGTCGTGTGCTCGTCGATCTCGACATTCTTACGAGCAACATCGGCCAAAGCGTTCACACGGCCGGGGCGAAGGAGGGTCGAGCTCGACAGGACCTTGTCCAGCGCTGCGGCGATGAACTTCTGCTGGTTCTGAATTCGTTCGAAGTCGCCGGTCGCAAAGGCTCGAGAACGCACGAAACGAAGCGCGTCGTCGCCGTCGAACTGGACCATCCCGACTTGCTCCTCGGTCACCTCGAGCCCGGTCTGCTCGTCGAACGGAATTGCTTCCGGAACGCAGACCTCGACACCCCCGATCGCCTCGATGAGGTCGCGGAAGCCCGCGATGTTTACCTGCACGTAGTTGTTGATGGATAGACCGGTCAGGTCCTCGACAGTTTCAACGATTCGTTCCGGCCCCCCCATAAGCGCGGCATTGATCTTGTCCTCGCCCTTGCCGACCGGAACCCAAAGGTCGCGCGGGAACTGAACCATCGTGACCCTGCTGGTCTCCGGATCGATATGCGCAACGATGAGTGTGTCGGCGCGCTCTGCCTCGCCGCCCCCCTCGACGTCACCGGCGCCGAGCTCGAGCTTCTGTTTCTCGGTAAGGCCCTCGCGCGAATCGGAGCCGACGAGGAGCACGTTGAAGGGATCATCACGGCGTTCGGGCGGCTCGACGTTCGGTATCGGTGTCTGAACGTCACCCTGGAGCGAGTAGTAGTAGTACACGAGATAACCGGCGATCGAGCCGAGAAGCACGACGACCGCGAGCAGTATCCATTGCCATCTGTGACGAAAATGCTTTCGCTCGCGCTCGCGCGCGCTCCTGAAGACGTCGCTGTAGCGCGTCGCAGGAGACTCGCTCCTCTTCTTTCGCAAAAAACTCATGAACAACCCAATGTAGTTAGGACAAGAACGGGTGACGCGCCGCCGCCACCCGAGACGTGCGTGTATCGATTATGGAGGCGTCTCGACCCTAACGAGACTTCATTTGCGGAATCTCCATACGCCCCAGCGCTAAGGAGTGCCCGAGTCCCCACACAGCACGGGCAATTGGCAGAAACGTTCCTGCTCTGTGATCTGGAGCAGGGCGAGGGTGGACAAGGCCAACCCGAGGGCGAGCGCCGTCGCCCACCACTTGCGCGGGATGCTCCGGCGGCTGCGTTCGTCCGGGCGGGCGGCCAAGTCGGCAGTCGCCAGAGAGATCTCAGCCAGCACGATGCGTGCGTCGATCAAGTGGATGTGCCGCACGTAGACGAGCACGGGGGCCCACGGGTTCGAGCCCCCGTAGAGCCACGAGTTGGGCTGGGAACGATCCTTGATCGTGTATGTCTCGATGTCACGGTCGGCGAGCCGGCCGATGAGCAGGGCCGCGTCGATGTCGTTTGCGGCTCGGAACAACTCGACCCAGCCGCGGCCTCCACCCCCATTCGACTCGTCGTCGACGGTCGGAGGCGAAGAGGGAGGCTCGAGGCGAACGGACGACATCTAATGCTTGCCCAGCACTTGGCGCGCAATGACTACCCGCTGGATCTGATTCGTGCCCTCGTAGATCTGAGTAATCTTCGCATCGCGGATGAGCCGCTCGACCGGGTACTCCTTCACGTATCCATAACCACCCAGTGCCTGCACGCAGTCCGTGGTTACGGACATAGCCACGTCGCTCGCGTAGCACTTGGCGATCGCGGCCCAGTAACTAACGTTCGAGTCCGCTTCGTCCACGGCCGTCGCCGCCCGGTAGACGGCCATGCGCGCGGTTTCGATCTTCATGGCCATGTCGGCGAACATGAACTGCATGCCCTGAAAGGAAGCGATAGGCTTGCCGAACTGCTGGCGCTCGTTGACGTAGTCCACCGCGAAATCAAACGCGCCCTGCGCGATACCGAGAGCCTGTGCGGCAACCGTCGGGCGAGAGAAATCGAGAGTTCGCATCGCGAGCGCGAAGCCACCGTTGATCTCTCCCACAACCGCCGAGTCCGACACTCGCACGTCAGTGAGGATGACCTCTCGGGTCGGGGACCCGCGAATCCCCATCTTGTCTTCCTTCTTGCCGAGCTCGAAACCATCCATCTTCTTGTCGAGGAGAAAGCAGGTGATGTTCTTGTTCTTGGTGCCCTCCGGATCGGTGACCGCGAAGTACGTGTAGAGGTCGCTCGCCCCGGCCCCTGTGATGAAACGCTTGGTCCCGTTCAAGACCCAGCCGTCGCCGTCCCGGACCGCACGGCTCTTCATGGCCCCCGCATCGCTGCCCGAGCCTGGCTCTGTGAGGCAGTAGCTCATACGGTGGTCGCCGTTCGTGATGCCCTCACAGACGAGCCGCTTCTGCTCGTCGTTGCCGGCCAGGAGGACGGGAATCGCACCAAGCTTGTTCACCGCGGGGATCAGGGACGTGCCGGCGCTCCAGCGCGAGATCTCCTCGACCAGAAGGCAGAGCTCCACAGCACCGCCGCCCGCTCCTCCATGCTCCTCGGGGTAGGAAACGCCGGCAAAGCCGTTACGAACGAGGAGCTCGTCAAAGTCCCATGGATACTCGTCTGCCTCGTCGATCTCTGCCGCACGAGGCGCAAGCTTGTCCTCCACGAGCTGGCGAATCGAGGCCCGAAAGGCCTGTTGCTCCTCTGTCAGATGAAAGTTGAGTCCGTGTCCGTCCATGCGCTCCAGGGTACAAGGGGCGCGCTCCCAAACGAGCGCGTGCACGCGACCGTTGTTCCGCTCATTGAGGGATTTCGGGTCTCCCTCCGGGTCTGATGCCTGTTGGATCCCCCGGAGGGTGAGCCCGTCAACGCTTTACTCCTGAGCGCGCGCCCCATTGTCCGTGCGAGGGTCGCTCACTCCAAGATTCTTGCCCGTTCCGGACTTAACCCCGGTGGCATTCATGCGCGGCCGGACGAAGTACTCGGTTTCGTTGTTTGGAGTGATCGTGTGACCGCGCCGGACGAGCTCGACCTCGACGTTCTCGTCAACGCGTCCGTCCTCGAGCTCGAGCGGGAAGGGCGGGCCGGTGACTCCCAACAGAGCGTCGACGCGCTCCGCATCGAGCGCCTGTCCGATGTTGAGATCGAAGTCGACCAACCCCACGATCGAGTTGAGCACGCCCATGATGATGCGCGCTCCCCCGGCGGCTCCCGTGACCAACACCGGCTCGCCTTTACGGACGACGATCGTCGGAGACATCGACGAGCGCGGCCGCTTGAACGGCTCGGGCTCGTTCGCCGTACCCGGCGCTCCGAAGTCGGTCATCTCGTTGTTGAGGAGAAAACCGGTCCCCGGCGCCACCACGGCGCTCCCGAACTCCGCCTCGATGGTGCACGTCAGTGCCGCCGTGTTGCCATGTCGATCGATCACCGAGATGTGCGTCGTGTGCCCGTTGGGGTTGTCTGAGTTATCTAGTTTTGCCGCACCGAACGCCCCTGGTGGGTAGGACTTGGCGACGTTCGGGTCGATCTCGTCGCGGCGCTCGTCGGCGTAGCTCTTGGAGATGAGCTCCTTGGTCGGCACGTCTTCGAAGTCGGGATCCGCGACGTGGGCGGCACGGTCAGCAAAGGCGATCTTCTGGGCCTCGGCGGTGAAGTGCAGGTGATCCGCGCTCGATTGACCCGCGCCCTCGATGTCAAACCCCTCGAGCAGGTTGAGCATCTGAATGGTTGCGATTCCGCCCGAGGTGGGCGGAGGCATGCCGATGATCCTGTGCCCGTTGTACTTGCCGGTTACCGGCTCGCGCCACACAGCTTCGTAGCGCTCGAGGTCCTCGACGCCCATGATCCCGCGGTCTCCGGGGACCTCGCCGGCCGCGAGCATGTCCTCCTCGATGAGCTCCGCGATCTCGCCCTCGTAGAACTCATCGATGCCCTCCTTGCGAAGGAGCTCGAGAGTCTCAGCAAGTCAGGGTTTCGCAGGATGTCGCCGGGCGCGTACGGCGTGGTCGAGTTCTTCAGATAGATGCTCGCCGCTGCCGGATAGAGCTTGAGACGCTGGCGGCGTTCGCGGCCATAGCCGCGCTGAGCGAAGGCAGGACCTCGATGCCTTCGGCGGCCAGCCGCTCCGCCGGCTTCAGGGCCTCGTCCATCGAGATCGTGCCGAACCTTTGAAGGGCCTTCTTGGCTCCACGGAGAATCCCCGGGACACCCACCGTCAGATGGCCGGTGAAGGTCTGGTGGGGGCCGGGGGTCTGAAAGGTGTCCGGCCCCATCGTGGCCGGGGCGGTCTCGCGAAAGTCGAGCGTGCGGACCTGGCCGTTGGCGCTTCCGGTAGACGAGGAAGCCCCCACCGCCGATGCCGCATGACTGCGGGCGCGCCGCCGTCATCGAGATCATCATGGTGACGGCCGCGTCCACGGCGTTGCCACCCTCGTCGAGCACCTCGACGCCGACCTCGGATGCCGCCGGAGCCTCGGTGGCCACGACTCCCTTGTTGGAGCGGATGGTCTCCGGTACTTCGAGCCCTCGTCCGCCGTCGCCGGCACCAGGCCGGTCGTCAGCAAGCACAACGCGCAGAACACACGATGAGCCGCCGCATGAAACTCCCCCCTGAGTGGTTTGAAGGACACCCCTGCTTACCCTAAGAACTCTCAAATCGCAACTTGACCGGGCGGTCTAAGAACTGGGTAGAGTTCGGCCCGGGTGGGACCGGCGAGACCAGGAAACAAGAAAGGACCCCGAGCGCAGTGGCTGCAACGATCGACGCAATCAGGGACGCCATCCTTGCCGGCGCCCCCGGCGAGGAGCTCGCGGCCCTGGAGCTGCCCGAGGCGGTGACCGCCGCCGTTCGTCCGCAAGGACGAGCAGGACATGTTCGAGGGACTCGAGTCGAACACCAAGGATCCTCGCAAGTCACTTCACGTCGACGAGGTCGACCTGCCGCCGCTGGGGCCCAACGAGTGCCTCGTCGCCGTCATGGCGTCGGCGATCAACTTCAATACGGTGTGGACCTCGACCTTCGAGCCGCTCTCGACGTTCTTCTTCCTCGAACGCTTCGGGCAGGAAAGCGAGCTCGGCGCCCGGCACGACCTCGACTACCACATCGTCGGCTCGGACGCCGCCGGCGTCGTGTTGCGGACCGGTCCGGGAGTCACTCGCTGGAAGGTGGGTGACGAGGTAACCGTGCATTGCAACTACGTCGACATGGAGGCGCCCGAGGGTCACAACGACTCGATGATCGATCCAACCCAGCGCATCTGGGGATTCGAGAGCAACTTCGGCGGCATGAGCGAGATAGCAATGGTGAAGGCGAATCAGCTCATGCCCAAGCCAACCCACATGACCTGGGAGGAGGCAGCCTGCCTCGGTCTGGTTTCGTCGACCTCTTATCGGATGCTCGTCGGAACCAACGGCGCCAACATGAAGCAGGGCGACGTGGTCTTGATCTGGGGGGCGACTGGAGGGCTCGGTGGGTTCGCCTGCCAGTACGTGCTCAACGGCGGCGGCGTGCCCATCGGGGTGGTGTCGTCCCAGGAGAAGGCCGAGATCCTGGACGCAATAGGGGTCTAGCACGTGGTCGATCGTAAGGCCGATGGATTCGAGTTCTGGAGAGACGGCAAACAGAACCCAAAGGAGCAACGCCGGTTCGGCAAGAGGGTGCGCGAGTTAGCCGGCGAGGACCCGGACATCGTGTTCGAGCACCCCGGCCGTCAGACCTTCGGCACGAGCGTCTTCGTCGCCAAGAAGGGCGGAACGATTGTCACCTGCGCGTCCACGTCGGGCTACGTGCACGAGTACGACAACCGATACCTCTGGATGCACCTAAAGAAGATCATCGGAAGTCATTTCGCCAACTACAAAGAAGCTTGGGAGGCCAACAGGCTCGCCTATCTCGGCAAGATCCACCCCATTCTGTCCGAGACCTATCCGCTGAGCGAGGTGGGCGAGGCCGCCAACCAGGTGCACCAGAACCTTCACCGCGGCAAGCTGGGTATTCGTGTCCTGGCTCCCACCGACGGCCTCGGGGTGAGCAACCCGGAGCTCCGCGAACAGCACCTCGACAAAATGCGCTGCTTCAAGAAGTTCAGCGACTAGTTACCCGGCTACCTTGAAGATCACCGCGTCGCCCTGACCCCCGCCGCCGCACAGCGCGGCCGCTCCGGTGCCGCCACCGCGGCGCTTCAGCTCGTAGATCAGCGAGACCGCGAGACGCGCACCGGTGCACCCGATCGGGTGTCCAAGCGCGACCGCGCCGCCGTTGACGTTTACCTTCTCTTCGCCGGCGCCGGAGCCGTTGAACAGCATGCGCGTCGAGTGAACCGCGACCGCGGCGAAGGCTTCGTTGATCTCGATGAGATCGAGGTCGTTCACCGACAGACCCGCCTTCTTCAGCGCGGCCTGTACGGCGAGCGCCGGAACTGTGTGGAGGTAGGGAGGCGCGTCCGCGGACATTCCGTGGGCTACCACCTCCGCAATCGGCGTCAGCCCCAGTTCCTCGGCGCGCTCGGCACTCATCACCACGACCGCCGCGCCCCCGTTGGAGATCTGCGAAGCATTACCCGCGGTGATGGTTCCGTCCGACTGAAACACCGCCTTGAGCTTGCCCAGTGACTCGGCGGTGGTTCCCGGGCGAACACCCTCGTCGGTGTCGAAGGTGATCGGATCTCCTTTGCGCTGAGGGATCTCGAAAGGCACGATCTCCTCCGCGAATTTGCCGCCATCGATTGCCTGCGGCGCGCTCGTGGCTGCGGGCCGCCCATGCGTCCTGGTCGGCGCGGCCAACCGAGAACTCCTTGTTGACATCGTCGGACTGGTCGCCCATGTGCTTGTTGTTGAAGGCGTCCCAGAGTCCGTCATGGATCATCGAGTCGACCAGCTTTCCGTCACCCATGCGGTAGCCGGTGCGAGCCTTCGGCAACAGGTAGGGCGCCTGGTCCATCGACTCCATTCCACCGGCGATGACCGCACCGACCTCGCCGGCGCGGATCATCTGGTCGGCGAGAGCGATCGCATTCAGCCCCGAAAGGCACACCTTGTTGATGGTGATCGCGGGGACGCTCTTGGGCACGCCCGCCTTGATCGCCGCCTGACGAGCGGTGATCTGTCCGGTGCCGGCCTGCAGCACCTGGCCCATGATCACGTAGTCGATCTGCTCGCCGGAGATGCCGGCACGCTCGAGCGCTCCCTTGATGGCGTGGGCTCCGAGCTCCGTCGCCGGGAGGCTCGAGGAGGCGCCACCGAACTTTCCGATCGCGGTGCGGGCGGCGGAAACGATGACCGAATGAGTCATGTTGGTAGCTCCTTTCGAGAGCCAGCGGGGCATCGAAAGCCCGCTCACAGTCGTGAGTAGTCGATTCAGAAGCCAATTCTAGTCCGCGGTGCCGGCCGAGCAACCCTATTCAGGGCGAGGAGTCAATATGGAGGCCATGAGGATCGAGGTGCCGCGTCCGAGCTATCAACGTCGCTGGCCCGCCATGGACGACATCGGCCTGTTCGGGCCCGGCAGCATGGTGTGGCGCGTCCAGGCCGATCCCGCCTCGCTTATAGGTGGTCTGCGGGGGCTGCTGATACAGGCTCTCCACCCGGTGGCGATGGCGGCGGTCAGCCAGCACAGCGACTTCCGCGACGACCCTGGGGGCGTCTGACGCGGACCTCCGAGTACCTCACGGTCACCACCTTCGGGGACACGCGCCCGCCACTAAAGCCGCGGCGCGACTTCGTTCAATCCACCGGCGCATCAGGGGCGTCGATCCTGTGACCGGGCGGAGCTACAGGGCCGACGATCCAGACCTATTGCTGTGGGTTCACAACGTCGAGGTCCATTCGTTCCTCGCCGGCTACCGCGCCTACGGGGGAGGGGTGACCCCGGCTGAAGCGGACCGATACGTAAGCGAGATGGTTCGTCACGCGGAGCTCGTCGGGCTCAGCGCAGAGGACGTGCCTCACACGTTCGCCGAGGTGGATCGCTATCTCGACCGACGAGCTCGCGCTGACTCCTGCGGCGCGGGAGGGAATGACCTACGTGCTGTCCCCGCCGATGCCGCTTGCGCTCAGGCCGCTTTGGACGATTCCTGCGGCGGCCGCGGTTGCGATACTGCCCGGCACATTCGTGACCTCTACGGGATCCCCTGGGTGGCCCCAGCCACGCCGGTAGTTGCGGCGTCGACCAGCGCTCTCCTCAAGGCCATCCGGGCCCTCTTTCCCCCGCCCCCTCCTGTGCGCGAGGCTTTGGAGCGCGCGGCCCGGTTGGCTGCATAGGCGGATCATCGAGCAAAGGGAGCTCCGCATGAGAAAGGCGATAGTCCTCTCGCTTGGCGTGGCACTGATAGTCGGATTGTTTTCGAGTGGGGCGCTGGCGCACCACGGCCAAACAGCTTCTGCTCCCAAACCGGCGACTTCTGTCAGTCCACGACCAAGAATCGCAACGGAGTACGCATCCTTCAGTTTCGAAGCTTTGCCCACCGAGGAAAGGTCAACGTCTGCGTCAAGGCGCCGACCGATACGGACGTGTGTGAAGGATCGTTTCCGCGACGGCAACGACGACAGCGTCTTCGTCACTCGCCTCAGGTGGAGCACGAACTTCCCCAACGAGGGCCCGGGTGCCTACACCGTCGATTGGCGTCAAAACGGTTCGAGGACTGGTAAGCGGCTGGGCTTCCACCAAAACTGACGACTCGACTTGCATAAGATGCGTCGATGCTCAACAAGATCGAACACGTTGCCTTTGTCGTCGATGATCTCGAGGCCGCAATAAGCCACTACTCCGACGTGTGGGGCCTCGAGGTGTCGCACCGGGAGCGCGTCGCAGACCAGGGTGTCGAAGAGGTCATGTTCCAGCTCGGGGATTCGTACCTCCAGCTACTGGGGGCGACCGGCCCCGACACGACTGTCGGAAAGTTCCTCGAACGCCGCGGGGAGGGGCTGCACCACATCGCCTACGAGGTAGATGACCTCGAGGCGATGCTCGCCTCGCTCAAGGCCAAAGGCGTTGAAATGATCGACGACCAACCGCGGTTAGGGGGAAGGGGGCACATGGTCGCCTTCGTTCACCCGAAGGCGAACCACGGGCTTCTGGTCGAACTGATCCAGCGCTAGCCCGCTGCCCAACGACAGCGCAAACACTCAGAGAAAAGGACCACGTGCAACACTCCGATAGCGCGGCGCCCAACCAACCGGCTCCCTCTCCATTAAGTAATCCCGCGTTCCGCAAGCTGTTGGCGATCTCGGTAACCGTCGCCCTCGGCTACGGCCTGGTCGTCCCGATTCTGCCGAACTTCGCACGCAGCTTTGACGTCAGTCTCGCTGCGGTCGGACTTGTGTTCTTCGTGTTCGGCCTCACCCGCTTCCTCTTCGGACTCGTCGGGGGCCTGGTCGTGGATCGGTTCGGTGACCGCTTCAGCGTCATGGCCGGGCTGTTGATTGTCGCGGCGTCGTCCTATGCCTCGGGCTTTTCGGCGACCTTTCCTCAGCTGGTCGGCGCCCGGGGCTTCGGCGGAGCCGGCTCCGCCCTCTTCATCGCGGGTTTGATGAACCGAATCATCCGAACGATCGAGCCTGGGGCCATGGGCAGAGCCACAGGACAGTTCCGCTCCTCGTTTCTCGTAGGCATAAGCGTCGGGCCCCTGCTCGGTGGGATCCTCGCCAAGTCCTTCGGTGACGCCGCGACGTTCCACGTTTACGGAACGGGGCTTCTGGTTGCCGCAGTGATCGCGTACTTCGTCATGGCGGGGCAGGCGGTCGACCGAACGGCCCCCGCTCCAGCCCACTCGAATCACTCAGGAAGGCGGCGCCGTTGCTGCGTGACCGCCGCTACGTCCTCGCACTGGCAGCGACCTTCGTCGGTTGGTGGGTGCTGGCCGGACCCGCCCAGACCATTGGCCCCGTGTTCGCGGCAGAGGAGCTTGGCTTCAGCAAGTTTGCAATCGGCGCCGCCGTGACGCTGCTCGCCATCGGCGAGGTGCTCGTATTATTCGCGGCCGGGAGCGCGGCGGACCGGTTGGGACGCAAAGCGGTGCTCGTCCCCTCGCTCGTCATCACCGCGGTGGCCATCGCACTCGTCGGCCAGATCGAGCAGGCGCCATGGGCCTACTTTCCGCTCATGATCGCGGCGGGGGCCGGCGTGGCGGCGGGGAGCACGGCAGCGGAGGTCTTCTCGCCGATTCGATCAGAGGTCACGGCGCTCAACAGAAGGGTGGGTCGGGGTCGGCTGTGGGCGTCAACCAGATGGCTGGAGACCTCGGCTACCTCCTGGCACCGACGACAGTCGGTTTCCTCGCCGAGTTGGGGGGCTTCGGGCTGGCCTTTCTCGCGGCTGCAGTCCCCGCGGCCCCGCTGCTTGCGTGGACAGTGACGTTGCCCAACTATCGACCCGAGCGAGCGGGGGACGCCGATGAGCCCGACGCGGCGGCAGAACCTGGTTCGGTGACGATCTGACGCGGGGGATGGCGGGACCGCAAGGCGGGTTCATCGGCCCCGCTCGTCCCTTAGGGTGAGCCGGTGGATGTGCCCAGCTACGAGGATGCAGGAGTAAAGGGCCAGTCCGAGGCACTCTCGGCGGTCGAGCGCCACCTTCGGCCCACGTTCTCGTTCCGACGAATGGCGAGGTGCTCACAGAGTTCGGGCACTACGCCAGCGTCATCAAACTCAGGCGGGACCTCGCCCTGGCTTTGTGCACCGACGGCGTGGGGTCCAAGACGATCGTCGCCAGCGTGCTCAATCGATACGACACGATCGCGTTCGACTGTGTGGCGATGAACGTCAACGACCTTCTGTGCGTGGGCGCCCGCCCACTTGCGATGGTGGACTATCTGGGCGTACACACCCTCGATGCGGGTCGTGCAGACGAACTGTTGAGCGGGCTCGGCGCCGCGGCCAAAGAGGCCGGCATCGTGGTTCCCGGGGGCGAGGTTGCGCAGCTTCCAGAGGTCATCGGATCGGATGGACGCACTCCGGGTGATCCCACCGCGTTCGATCTCGTGGGAACGTGCGTCGGGACTCTGCACCCAGATGAGTTGATTCTCGGCCGCGCCGTCGAGCCGGGAGACACCATCATCGGACTCCGGTCGTCAGGCATGCACTCGAACGGGTACACGCTCGCACGCCGGATCCTCCTCAAGGACGCCGGCATGAGCCTCAACGCACACGTCGAAGAGCTGGGGCGCACGCTGGGCGAGGAGCTTCTGGAGCCGACTGCCATCTACGTGAGGTGGGTTACCGCCCAATGGGATGCGGGGATCGAGACGTGTGGGCTCTCGCACATAACCGGGGACGGTTTCGCGAACCTCGTTCGACTGGAGGCCGAGGTCGGCTACGAGCTCGACGATTTGCCCGAGCCCCAACCGGTTTTCGGCCTTGTGCAGCAACTCGGAGGAATCAAAGACGAGGAGATGTTCAGGGTCTTCAACATGGGCGTCGGCATGGTCATCATCACCGCGCCATCCGAGGTGACGCGGGCCCTAGCCGTCCTCGAGAGCGCGGGCCAGAGCGTGCGCAGGATCGGGAACCGTGGTCGACGAGCCGGGAGTGGTCCGGCTGACGCAGTACGACCTCCAGCTAGCTGCGACATAGGTCCCCCGAGAAACCTGCTGGTCGGACTGGTCAGACTGGTCGACTCCGACCGCCCGACCGCACCGACCGCACCGACCGCACCGTTTCCCAGAATCATCTAAGAGCTGCATCCCAGCACATCTCTAATCAGAGGTACCGCTCGTCGCTGCCATCCATAAAAAAAAAATACAATGGCTTAAGGTCGACCGATATCGCCAAAATATTCTGGGGGAAATATAAATATCGACCACATCGACATCGTTCTCGATATCCCTCGGTGCCTGGTTTTTGCTCCGGGACGAAGGTCAGTCGCCGTCGAGGAAGGACGGTTTGTTGGGGTCGGTCCCGAGTGGCGCTTGTCCATGACACCGGTATCATCGTTCGGCTCTGCGGGCGCGTCGGGCTCGTGGTCGTCGGATTCGGGGGCCGGATTGGAGCGGTTGGTGACATCCGGCCGTGAGCCGAGCTCCTTATTCACCCTCTGACTCCACACTCCCGGCACGCGTTCCAACTTCGCCGGCCGCTTGCTCGGCACCCTTTGCGATGCTGCTGGCTATGGAGCTGGCCAGCCGAGTCGCGAGCCTCGGCCCAACGAGCTGAATCAAGAGACGCCGTAGCTCGAGCGGCTCGAGGTTCGGGTTCGCCGAAGACGCTCGAGCCGGCGGAACTGATCCTGCGTCAGAGTCACTCTCGTTCCGTCCGCCAGGCGGATGCTACGCGTCGCAGCAGCTCGATGTAATGGGCTGACTGTTTGTCCGTAGCGTGAACCCGGTCTGATCGAGGAACCGTCACCAGAGTGATCGCTTAGGTCCGCAAGGAACGAGGCGACGGTCGCGCCGGCCATGGAGAATGACAATATCCCGGCAGTAAATAGAGCCGCGGCGAGGGCCCGAGCCAGCCGCAGGCGGGTCATCTTGGCTCGTCTGGAGGCCGCCGCGACTTTGGCCCTATCGATCTGCCCGGAAAGTGCCACTTGCTCATCGCGCACCTCTTGCTCGAAATCGTCAATCAATCTCCGCGCGGCTTCTACCTCTCCGGCTCGCATGAGGGTGGCCGAGAAGGCAAGCTTGTCATCGCCGGCCTCGCGCGTTCTGCGAAAAGGCGCGCGCCGAACGTGTGAGCTCGAACGTCGCTCTCTCCTCATCGCGCTCGGCTCCAGCGCAATCCCGGCTCAGCTTCTCGAGCTCGCGTCTGAGACGCCCGATCCACATACGGGACTGTTTCGACCTCGCCGATCTCACCCCTGCCGTTCCCCCCTGCGCTTTTCTGGACCAGGCGGTCAGTTTCTACAGCGGTGGATGTCGCTCGGGAGGCGGATATTGTGGCGCTCATGGCAACCGAAGAAAAGGAACAGGACGACTCGCTCAAGGAACAAGGTCAAACGGCGGCAGTCGCCCAGTCGGCTCCAATCGAGGACCGCATTGCCGAGCTAGAGGAAAAGAAAGCGCAAGCTCGGGAGTCTGGGGGCGAGCAGGCCATCGCCCGCCAGCACGACCGAGGCAAGTTGACCGCTCGCGAGCGCATCGAAACGCTGCTCGACGACGACACCTTCGTCGAGACCGACCAGCTGGTGAGGCACCGCAGCTACGGCTTCGGCATCGAGGGAAAGCGGCCCTACTCGGACGCTGTGGTCACCGGATGGGGCACGATCGACGGTCGCAAGGTGTTCGTGTTCGCGGAGGATTTCACAGTCTTCGGCGGATCGCTCAGCGAGGTGATGGCCGAGAAGATCTGCAAGGTCATGGACCTTGCGATGGCCACCGGGGCTCCCCTGATCGGGCTCAAGGACTCCGGAGGAGCCCGCATCCAGGAGGGTCCCGCGTCGCTGGCCGGCTACGGGTACATCTTCGATCGCAACGTTCGTTCCTCTGGAGTCATCCCACAGATCTCGGCCATCATGGGCCCTTGTGCCGGCGGTGCGGTTTACTCCCCCGCGATCACAGACTTCAACTTCATGGTCGACAAGACGAGTCATATGTTCATCACCGGCCCGGACGTCATCAAAGCAGTGACCGGCGAAGAGGTCACCCAGGAGGAACTCGGCGGTGCAATGAGTCATGCATCGAAGTCGGGCTCCGCACACTTCGTGGCCCAGTCGGATGAGGACTGCCTCGAACAGATTCGCTACCTGCTGAGCTTTCTGCCCTCGAACAACTTCGAGTCACCCCCCTACTTCGCGCCCACGGACGATCCGGGGCGGCTCTGCGATGAGCTGATCGACGTAGTTCCCGAATCACCGAACAAGCCGTACGACATGCACCAGGTGATCGGAAGCGTCTTCGACGACGGGGAGTTCTTCGAGGTGCACGCGCACTGGGCAAGAAACGTAATCGTCGGTTTCGCTCGTCTGGGGGGACACTCGGTCGGAATCGTTGCCAACCAGCCGCAGGTTCTCGCCGGGTGCCTCGACATCGAGTCCTCGACCAAGGCCGCTCGCTTCGTACGCTTTTGCGACGCGTTCAACATCCCCCTGGTCACTTTCGTGGATGTGCCGGGGTTCTTGCCAGGGACGGAGCAGGAGTACGGGGGCATCATCCGGCATGGCGCGAAGCTGCTCTATGCCTTCAGCGAAGCGACCGTTCCCCGCATGACCGTCATCACTCGCAAGGCGTACGGCGGTGCCTACGTAGTCATGAACTCCAAGCACATTCGCAGCGATGTCTCGATTGCGTGGCCGTCTGCTCAAATCGCGGTCATGGGAGCCGAGGGGGCCGTCAACGTCATTCACCGGCGCGAGATCTCCTCTGCGGACGATCCGGAGGCGAAACGAGCCGAGTTGATAGGCAGCTACTCAGAGCATCTTCTCAACCCATACGTCGCGGCCGAGCGCGGGTACGTCGACGCAGTGATTGATCCTCGCGAGACACGGGTCCGGCTTCTACGGAGTCTCGAGATGTTGCGCAGCAAGCGCGAGTCCATTCCGCAGCGCAAACATGGCAACGTACCGCTTTAGGGGCCCGGAATGACGGAGCATCTGGACAAGCCTGAGGACCTCGAGATCGAATCCATCTCCGGGCACCCGAGTCCATCGGAGCGCGCCGCGATCGAGATGGCCCTCAAGGAGCTCATCGAATCCGAGCACCGATCACGATCGCTTTCAATCTGGCGTCGCGCATCTCGCTCACAAGGCAGAAGGCTCGGGATAGGCGACTACCGGGACCGGTTCGACCCCGATGAGGCCTGGCGTCTTTCGCTTCGTTTTCCGAATGGAGGCAGAGAGTACCCGGGTCTCAACGGCCGCGGCGATGCCAAGTAGATGCTCGAGTACTCGAGGACGTCCCGTGACGAACTCGGGGCTGTAGTCGAGTTCATCGCTCCACTGAACGTCAAAGCGGAGCACAGAATCGGTTATCTGGGCGACAAACCCAAGGAGATCACTCAGGAGCTTCTCGAGTACGGCGCCATCGACAACTCGTTCGTTGCGAGGCAGAACGGTGAACTGGTGGGCTTCTTGGCAGTGGACGTGGATGACGAACTCGACCGTTCGTATCTGTTCGGTCCTTTCGTCGATTACCAGTCTGCGGTCTCGCCAACCCGACCCCGCCATGAGCACTGGGATGAGGTCGCAAACCGACTAGTGAGCGAATGTCTCGCCATCATCCCCGACAACGCCACGGCGCAAATAGAGATGTTCTTCGACCGCTCCAACGACAACGTCTCGAAGCTGGGGCATTCCTTAGGGTTTCGGACTTACAAGGACGTGCGCACATTTAGGTTCGATCGTGCCGGCTTTGACAAGATCGAGCGCGGCACTGCAAGCCCGGTCGAAGCCCGTCACCATTCCAGCCTCGTTGACCTTCACGATCGAACCTTCCCGAACACCCATCTTCCCGGAACGCGGATGATCGAGGGACTCGGGCAGTACAAGGCTTGTTTCGTGCGAACAGAGTCTGACGAAGTCGTGGGCTACATATACCTCGAGGTCGACGACACGACCGGATCTGCGAGCCTCGAGTTCTTGGGTACGGCCGAACGTGCACGAGGTCGAGGGATCGGCGCCGACCTCGTGCGGACGGGCCTTCATTGGATGTTCGGCTTCGAGTCGGTTAGCGAGACGTGGCTCGTGGTCGATGAGGACAACTCGGGCGCGAGGCGGCTCTACGACCGGCTGGGGTGGACTGAAGTCCACCGTCTGACCTCGATGCGTCGCTCGGGACGCCCCGACGACCCACCAGTCTCGGTCGTTCTTACCGCTGACCGCTAGAGCTCAGACTGATTGATGTCCGATCGGTGGATCACTCGAGAACCTTGTAGGCGGGCAAGGTCAGGAACTCGACGAACTCGTCGCTCAGGGCGACCTGCTCGAAGAGGCCGCGGGACTCATCGGGACGACCCTGCGAGTAGAACCAGTCGTCGTCGCCGATCTCAGAGCGGATGCGCTCGAGCTCTTCACTCTCGATCGCGCGAACCAACTCGGGTGTGATTGCCCGGCCGTCGGCGAGATGCTGCTCGGTGTGGACCCACTGCCACACCTGCGAGCGAGCGATCTCCGCCGTTGCCGCGTCCTCCATGAGGTTGTAGATCGCAGCCGCCCCGTTGCCCCGTAACCACGACGAGATGTACTGGATCCCAACGTTGCAGTCATTGCGGAGACCCTCTTCGGTGATGCCGCCGTCGGGCAATTCAACCTTCAGAAGGTCCTCGGCCACAACAGAGACGTCTTCCCGTAAGCGGTCAATCTGGTTGGGGCGGTCGCCCAGCACCTTGTCGAACTCCGCCTGTGCCACGTCAACGAGATCGGGGTGCGCGATCCAGGTTCCGTCGAATCCATCGGTTGCTTCGCGGCGCTTGTCCTCAGTCACCTTGGCGAGAGCCTTTTCGTTGATCGTTGGATCCTTGCGGCTCGGGATGAAGGCAGCCATGCCGCCCATCGCGCTTGCCCCTCGCCGGTGACACGTCTTTACGAGCAGCTCCGCGTAGGCCCGCATGAACGGCACGGTCATAGTGACCGAGTTTCGATCGGGTAGCACGAACTCGGAGCGCGTTCTGAAACACTTGATAAGCGAGAACATGTAGTCCCATCGTCCGGCGTTCAGGCCGGACGAATGATCACGCAGCTCGTAGAGGATCTCCTCCATCTCGAAGGCCGCGGGGAGCGTTTCGATGAGTACGGTCGCTTTTGCCGTGCCTCTATCAATCCCCAGAGCATCCTGGGAGTAGTTGAAGACGTCGTTCCATAGGCGCGCCTCGAGGTGGCTTTCGATCTTTGGCAAATAGAAGTAGGGACCGCTCCCAGCATCGAGCAAACGACGCGCGTTGTGGAAAAAGAAGAGCCCGAAGTCAAAAAGAGCACCAGACACTTGCTCTCCGTCAACGATTAGGTGTTTCTCCTCGAGGTGCCACCCCCGCGGGCGGAGAATCAGAGTGGCCAGGTCGTCGCCAAGCCGGTATTCCTTGCCCTCGGGACTTGTGAACTCAATCGTCTTGTCGATCGCGTCTATCAGATTGACGTGGCCCTCGGACATGTTCTCCCAGGTCGGCGCGTTCGAGTCCTCGAAATCGGCCATGAAGGTACGCGCTCCTGAATTGAGCGCGTTGATGATCATCTTGCGGTTCGTGGGCCCGGTTATTTCGACGCGTCTGTCCTCGAGGTCGGACGGAAGTGGTCCAACCTTCCAGTCGCCCGACCGGACTTTCTCTGTGCTTGGGAGGAAGTCGAGTGTGCCTCCCGCATCCAGTTCGGCTTGACGCTCGTATCGCTTGTCCAGCAGTCGCAGTCTTTCGGCGTTGAACTCGCGGTGCAGTGATGCCACGAAGCTCACAGCATCATCGATGAAGATGTCCTTGACCCGTCCGTCGACGGCCCCGCGCAAGTCGATGTCCATCAGTGCCTCCCGACTAGTTGGTGGTCACACAGATAGATATGTCCTAAGGCCCAGGCGCTCAACCGTAGCTTTGAGGTCTCTTTATGATGAGTAGTCGTAGAAGCCGCGACCGCTCTTTTGACCCAGATAGCCGGCGCGGACCATGTGCTCGAGCAATGGAGCCGGCGCGTAACTTCGTTCCCGGAATTCCTCGTGTAACGAGTCGAGAATGGCGAACGTGACATCGAGTCCGACGATGTCAATCAACTCGAACGGCCCCATGGGATGACCGCAACCAAGCTTCATCGCAGCATCGATGTCCGCCGGCGTGCCGTATCCCTCTTCATGCATGTGCACCGCGCTATTCAAATAGGGAAAGAGCAAGAAGTTGACGATGAAGCCGGCTCGATCCCGGCAGCGCACAGGATGATTGCCCAGGGACTGCACCCAGGCGAGACAGCGCTGCTCAATGTCGTCGGCAGTGGCCACGGTCCGGACGACCTCCACGAGCTTCATCACCACCGCAGGATTGAAGAAATGCAGACCTATCACTTTGTCGGGACGACCCGTGGCGGCGGCAAGGTCGACCACTGAAAGGGATGAGGTTGTCGTTGCGAGGACGGCATCCGGTTTGGTCGCCCGGTCAAGCTCCTTGAAGATTGAACTCTTGACCTCCAGATCCTCCGCCACGGCTTCGACGATCAGGTCGCACTCGACCAGATCCTCGAAGTCGAGCGTCGTCGTGATGCGATCCAGGACACCGTCCGCGTCGCTCTGCTCGAGCTTGCCTTTGCTCACTGCCTTTTCGAGGCTGTGCTCCACCGCCCCCTTCGCCTTCTTGATGGCGGACTCACTGCGTCCTCGAAGGGCGACCTCGCCGCCCGCTCGCGCGATCACTTCGGCGATCCCGCTCGCCATGGCTCCTGTGCCCACGACTCCGACCGTTCCGAAGTCAGAAGCGGTATCGCCGTCGATCTCAGAAACCGCGTCGACGATCTTCGAAGACTCAGGCGCTTCATAGCGATAGAAGCCCCGGCCGGTCTTGCGGCCGAGATAGCCGGCGGTGACGAACTGCTTGAGCAGTGGGGGTGGTGCGTCCTGGTAATCGCGCCACTGCCGCCAGAGGGCCTCGCAGATCTCGTAGGCGGAATCGAGCCCGATGAGATCGAGAAGCGACAGTGGACCCATCGGGTGTCCGCATCCGAGCTGCATCGCGGCGTCGATATCCTCGCGGGTTGCGTATCCCTGGTCGTACATCCGCGTCGCAGCGTTGAGATACGGGAACAGCAGAAGGTTCGCAATGAATCCCGCGCGGTCTCTGCAGGGAACGGCCGCCTTGCCGAGTCCCTCGGCGAACTGCTTCGCCGACTCGATGACCTCTTCATCCGTGGCCACGGTATGAACGAGTTCCACGAGCTTCATGACCGTCGCCGGATTGAAGAAATGGAACCCGACCACCCGCTCGGGTCGGTTGGTTGCGACGGCCATGTCGATGACCGGCAGAGAGGAGGTATTCGTCGCAAGGATGGCTTCCGCCTTCAAAACCTCGTCGAGTGCTGCAAACGTCTTGCGCTTGAGCTCGAGCTTCTCGGGCACCGCTTCGAAGACGAGGTCACAGTCGGCCAGTTGGCGAGGTCTGTGGTCGACGAGATGTGACTCAGAAGGGTGTCGGCCTCATCCTGTTCCAGCTTTCCGCGCTTGACCGCCCGGCCGACGCTGCGCTCGATGCGCTCCCTCCCCGCTCGCTCGGCCTCTTCGCTCATCTCTGCGAAACGAACATCGAAACCGCTCCGGGCCACGACTTCGCATATGCCAGAGCCCATCGTGCCGCAGCCCACGACGCCAACCCTTCTGATCTCGACGCTCATATAAAAGACTCCCGAAGGTGTGTGAGTGAGCAGACGAGCCTAATCGCGTCCCATTGCAGTCGTGGGCGCAAACCGCCTACGCGCCCCTCGGCCATTTACCATGTCGGCATGACTCCCCCTCCCAGGGATCGGCCCTGGATCTTTCGCACCTACGCCGGTTACGCCAATCCCACACTCACGAACGCTCGCTTCAAGGCGAACCTTGCCAAGGGTCAGACCGGCCTCAGCGTCGCCTTCGATCTGCCAACGCAAACCGGCTACGACTCCGATCACCTGATGGCCCGGGGCGAGGTGGGCAAGGCCGGCGTTCCGATCTCGCACATCGGTGACATGGAGCGGATGTTCGACGGTATTCCCATCGCCGAGATGAACACTTCGATGACAATCAACGCCACGGCGATGTGGTTGCTTGCCCTCTACGTGGCGGTGGCAGACGAACAGGGTGTCGACCGCCAAACTCTTGCCGGCACGACACAGAACGACATCCTCAAGGAGTACTTGTCGCGCGGTACGTACATCTTTCCCCCCGAAGCCTCGATGCGGCTCACGACCGACGTCATCACGTGGACCTTCCACCACATTCCGATGTGGAACCCGATCAACATCTGCAGCTACCACCTGCAGGAAGCGGGAGCCGGGCCCGTCCACGAGGTCGCCTACGCGCTGGGCAGTGCGATTGCAGTCCTCGACGCCGTCCAGGCTACTGGAGAGATCGCTGATGACGACTTCTCTCGCCTGGTTGGTCGCATCTCTTTCTTCTGCAACTCCGGAATCCGCTACATCGAAGAGACATGCAAGATGCGAGCCTTCGCCCAGCTCTGGGACCGCATCACCGCCGAACGCTACGCGGTATCCGATCCGAGGTTCAGGCGCCTTCGCTACGGGTTGCAGGTGAACTCGCTCGGCCTGACGGCAGCGCAGCCCGAGAACAACGTCTACCGGATCTTCCTAGAGATGCTGGGGGTGACGCAGAGCAAGTCCGCGCGTGCCCGCGCCGTTCAGCTTCCAGCTTGGAACGAAGCCCTGGGCCTACCGCGCGCGTGGGACCAGCAGTGGTCGCTTCGCGCCCAGCAGATCCTTGCACTCGAAAGCGATCTTCTCGAGTACGAAGACATCTTCGAAGGTTCGAAAGTCATCGAGGCCAAGACCTCCGAGATCTCGGAGGCCGCGTCCGAGGAACTAGACCGGGTGCTCGACCAGGGAGGCTCCGTCGAAGCGCTGGCCTATATGAAAGAACAACTGGTTGGCGCTCACGCAGTCCGCCGCCGGGCGATCGAATCGGGCGAGCAAGTCGTCGTTGGAGTGAACCGTTACGTCGACACCGAGGTCTCACCTCTGGTCGAGGGACTCGACGTGATGGCATTCGAGAGAATCGAAGCGGGGGCTGAGGCCGAACAGATCGCCTCGCTCGAACGTTGGCGGGGCGAACGCGACGCGGCCGGGGCATCAAAGGCTCTGGAGGGTCTGAAGCGCGCCGCTGACGAGGGCCACAGTCTCATGGAGCCCTCCATCGTTGCCGCTCGTTCGGGAGTCACCACGGGCGAGTGGGCGGACGCACTCAGAGAGGTATTCGGGGAGTTTCGTGCACCGACAGGCTTGAGCGCTACCTCCACCGGTGGTGACTCCTCGGCGATGGCTGCTGTGCGGGAGCGCGTTGCAGCGGCGGCCGAGCGACTGGATGTGACAAAGCTACGCATGCTCGTTGCAAAGCCTGGCCTCGACGGTCACAGCAATGCAGCCGAACAGGTTGCCTTGCGAGCGCGCGACGCGGGATTCGAAGTCGTGTACCAGGGCATCCGCCTCACGCCCGCACAGATCGCGCGCGCAGCTGCGGACGAGGACGTTCACGTCATTGGCATATCGATTCTCTCCGGCGCGCACGGCCTCCTCGTCCCCGACGTGATCGACCGGCTACGGGCGGAAGGTGTCGATCTCGATTCGGTCCCCCTTGTCGTCGGCGGTGTCATTCCGGATGAGGACGCAGACAAGCTACGCGGGCTCGGCGTTGCCCAGGTCTATACGCCGATGGACTATGACCTGACGGAGATGATCGGTGAGATCGCCGACCTGATCGGCCGTTAGCTCGAAGCGCCGACTCTCACATCCCAGCAGGAGACTCGCGGCGGCGGCGCAGAGCGAACCCGGCGAGTCCGCCGACAAGCACAACCACCAGAGCTAGCGCAACCATGGTCTCGGGGACTCGCGAATCGCTGGCCCCGGTTTGTCCTGTCCCTGTTGAAGAAACGCCGCCCGTGCCGCCGGAGCTCGATGCAAGCGCTGCGCTGACCGAGCCCACATCTCCCGCATGCAGATCATCGCCGCCCACGACTACGGCTCCGACCATCCCCGGGTGGAACGTGCACGCGTAGGGGAAGATGCCGGCTTCCCCGAATGTGAAGCGTCTGGTCTCGCCCCTGCCCATGCCATCCATGTCGCCCCATTGAGCTCCGAGACCGACGATGTTGTGAACGAGGTCGTCGCGGTTCACGAACGCCAGCTCCTGTCCGGGATCGATATGCGTGACCGTTGACGTGAAGCAGGCGTTTTGAAGTTCGACCATCGAAGCAGTCGACTCGGTGGCCTCTGGGTCATGGCAACCGCCTCCCGCGACGGCAGGCGTGAGCGTAAGCGCCGTTCCCACGGCCATCACAGCGACAACAATCAAAAGCGCGCGACGCATCCTGGGCTCCTCTGTAGGTGGGTGTCTGTTCCTGTTACACCGCGACCCGGCTCGGGGTTCCCTACTCGAAGGACTCGGCGATCGCGAGGGCGTCCGACAGGTTCAGCCTCGACTCGATCCTGTACGTGACTCCATTCGATTCCCACAGGAGCACGTTCCCGGCGAGCCTCACGGTCTCGTTTCGAATGTCTCCGTCCGGCTCCAGATAGGCAATAACGTGAGGCTCCCCAGAGACCCAGAAACCCTGGTCCCCCCCGACGGACACCGGCTCGAACGTGGTTCCCGGTTGCGATCCAGTGGCCTTCTTGAGAGCGATGTCAGAGACCTCGGCGTCAGGAAACTGCGTTACGAGGGCTCCGAGATCAGTCCCCGGCGCGGCGGGCAGCTCTGGAGACGACTCGTACCCAAGCGCTACATGGCCCCCGCTCACCCCCGTGTCGAGCCAGACCGAGTCCGGTTGACCAAGGGCCGCGGGCACAGCCACGTCAAACGCCACGGCATCCCGCGCCTGAGACAGTGACATCCGCTCGCCCAAGTCGAGGTCGTCGGCCGGCGTAGGAGCGGAACCCTCCGTGTCGATTCGAACGCCGCCAATGCCCAGGAAGTCCGCAACCGCTGTTCGCACGCCGGGGAACGACAACAGCGACAGCGCCACCACCAGCGCGGCGAAAGTCGCCGCGTAGGCCAGACCCCTGGCCAAAGTGACTCTGCGCGGCGTGTCATCCCCGATCGCCGAACGGACCGAACTCGTCAGGTCCGCGACATCAGGCCACGCGATGCGCTGGCCCGCAGCAGTCAAGGATTGCTCTAGGTCCATCATCTCAACTCTCCATCTGGGTTCTCAGACGGGCCAGGGCCCGTGCCAAACGCGACTTGACGGTCCCACGGGGCCAGCCCAGGACCTCGGCCGTCTCCCGCTCGGAAAGGTCGAGGAAGTAACGACACGAGATCGCCAGCCTGTCCTTCTCTCCGAGCCGATTCACTGCATCCATCAACAATCGGTGCTCCTCGGCCGTCGTAGCCGCCACCTCCGGCGATGGGGCCGCATCGCCCGAGGGGCGGTCGAGTCGCTCGACCCGCAGCGCCAGCTGAGCCCGTCGCGTCGCCGAACGCACCCGATTCAGCGACTCGTTTGTCACGATGCGCAATAGCCACGGCTTGAACGGTGCACCACGCCGAAAACGGCCGAGTGCGTAGTACGCCTTCACGAACGCCTCCTGAGCGGCGTCCTCGGCATCAGCAGACGACCGGGTGATAACGAACGCGACGCGCTGCGCGAGGCGCTGATGCCTCTCCACGAGCTGCATGTAGGCATCGGCATCGCCCCGCCTTGCCAGGTCGACGAGTTCATCGTCACCTAGTGGTCGGCCCTCCACCGAGGTGATCATCTCTCTAACTACACCGCGAAAGTTGCGCAGGTTCCGGTGCCCGCCCGCCAAAGGAGTGCTGGGGGCTAGAGCTCGATGCGGTGAGTCGGCGCGAAGGCCTCGATCAGGCGTCTGTCGTGGCTGACGAGAATCACGGTTCCGGGAAAGTCGGTCAGTGCGCTCTCGAGCTGTTCGATCGCCTCCAGGTCAAGATGATTGGTCGGCTCATCCAGCACGAGGCAATTCGCTGCGCGAGCGGCGAGGAGTGCGAGGATCGCCCGGCTGCGCTCGCCGGGCGAGAGCGAGTTCGCCGGTCGACCGACATGATCCGCACCCAGGGCGAACTTGGCCAAAAGCGATCGAGCATCCTCCTCCAGCATGCTCGATTCCTTGGTAAAGACCTCGAGCCAGGGCCGCTCGTCCTCAAAGATGGCGCGGTTCTGATCCATGAGTCCGATACGGATGCCGGGACCGAGGCGGCGCCGGCCCGCGCTGAGCGGAAGGTCTCCGATGAGCGCCGCGAGCAACGTGGACTTGCCACTGCCATTGGCTCCGGTGATCAGGACGCGATCACCCCACCGAACGTCGAGGTCGATAGGGCCCAACCGAAACTCGCCCCGTTCGACCACTGCCGACTCCAGCCGCGCGACGATGTCAGACCCCCGAGGGGCGGAACCGAAGGAGAGCTCCAGGCGCCAGGACTCCCAAGGCTTCTCGGCGACTTCGACTCGCTCGACCTGGCGTTCGACGATCTTCGCCCTAGCCGCGCTGTTCTCGGCACCCTCGATGCGCGCCGCTTTGATTGCCTTGTCGGGGTCGCTCGGGTAGCGCTTGGCGCGTATCGCTCCCGATGCCGCCCATGTCCTGCGGCGACGCGCTTCCTCCAGTAGGCGCTTGCGTTCGCTCTGGTAGCGCTCGTACGAGGCCCACTGGGCCTCACGAGCGGCTCTGCGCTCACGAACGTAGGCGTCGTATCCGCCCGCAAACTCGGTCGCCGTCCCGCTGGCGGCATCCAGCTCGAGCACGCTCGACACGCATCGATGCAGAAAGACCCGATCGTGACTCACGACCATCATGCCGGCGGAGGAGGTATCCACGAAGTTCTCGAGGAGTTCGAGACCCGCGAAGTCGAGATCGTTGGTCGGCTCGTCCAGCAGGAAGATGTCGAAACGAGCCAACAACAAACCGGCCAGGTGTGCGCGTGACCGCTGGCCGCCCGACAGGGATCCAATCGGGCGCGCCAGCGCCGACTCGTCGAGTCCCATGTCACGCAAGACGGAGGCGGAGCGCGCCTCAAGGTCGTCGCCGCCCAGAGCCGAGTAGCGCTCAACGCTCTCGGTGTATGCCTCGATTTTCCTAAGAGAGTCGCTCGACTCGCCGGACGTTGCGAGAGCCTCCTCCATCGCCCGGGCGCGTTCATCCATCGAGCGCGCCGCGTTCGCCACGCCCGTGCGGCTAGCGAGCCAGTCCAACAGTTTGGTGTCACTCGCGAGAGTCGTCTCCTGAGGCAGATAGCCGACGGTCATGGTCGTGTTGGATCGTTCGACGCGGCCGGAGGAGGGCGCCTCGAGCCCGCCGAGGATTTTCAACAGAGTTGACTTTCCCGCTCCATTGGGACCGACGACACCGACGCGTTGTCGAGGACCAACAGTGACGGACACACGGTTCAGAACGGTTCGCGCCGCAAAGTGTTTGGAAACCGATTCGGCCGTGAGCACGGCCGGCGAGACAGAGGAACGCATAGACACGACCACCCCTTGAGACGATGGTGAGAAATCGGAGCCGGGACAAGACGCCCGGGGCGCGTGGAAGGGTGCGGTCGCTACATGCTGGTGAGCTTACGCCACTAGTCCTTGTGCCTGGGCCACAATGGTTCGAATGTCCTCCCAGGAAGAAGCAACTCGCGACTCGCTTACGGGCCTGGTCGGCGCGGCCGCGCTGCTGCTGACCCTGGGCGGCGTGCTCCTGTGGCTCGTCATGCTGTCGGGTCCGGTGAAGCTCGCTACCGGGCTGCTCGAGGCCAGGACGCATTTGGATGCCGCCCAGAAAAGGCTGTCGGAGGGCAAGTTCCGGCCCGCGGTCTGGCACACCTTCTCGGCCGAAGCGGGGGCCGACAAGGCCCGCGATGGCTTCAACTCGAACAGCCCTCTGATGGACCTGGCGACTCTGGTCCCGCGGGTTGACGACGCGATGGGAGAGCTGGACCACCTCATCAGCGCGGCCTCGCACGCCACCGAAGCCGCGTCGGGGACTCTCGAGATCGGGCTCAGTGCGCTAAAAGGCCCGGATCGAATCATGGGGCCCGACCCCGACGGCAAGGGCTCGATCATCTTGTTGGATCGCATCGAGGAGCTCGGCGGAGTCGTAGCCGAGGTGCGCCGCGACATCAACGCAGCGGGCGACGAGTTCGCCTCTATCGACCTATCCAACCTGCCCAAGCGCACCCACAAGGACATCAAAGATGGCATCGACCAAGCGCTCGAGACCGAAAAGGTCCTCGCCGACGCGGCCGCGGGGTTCGAGCTCCTGCCGGGGATCCTCGGCGCGGACGGTCCCCGCACCTACCTGCTCGGCTTTCAGAACTCCGGGGAACTGCGTGGCTCGGGCGGTGCAATGCTGCAATTCGAGTTCTTGACGATTGACAACGGCAAAGCGGAGCTGGCCGAGGAAGCGACGGGATCCATCTACAAGCTCGACCAGGAAAGGAAGACGATCGATATTCCGTTACCGGCCGACGCTTGGTACGTGGCGGGGATCGAAGATGCGCAAAGGTTCGGAAACTCGAACTGGTCTCCACACTGGCCTCTCTCCAGCCGGCTTGCCGTCGACTACGGCCGAGCATCATCTGAGAGGTGCGTACCGAAAGGCGACAATGAATGCCCCGAGTTCCCCGACGTCGACGGAGTCCTGGCGATTGACCCCGTCGTGGTCAAGAACCTGATGCCGGGCGTAGGTCCCTACCCTCAGGGCGCCTTTTTCATCAAGAGCAGCACCGTGGTCGACATCTTCCTCAACAAGGCCTACGCGCGCTTCCCGCTCCCGTTCGAACGTCGCCACTACCTCCGAGAATTCGTTTCGAGGTTCTTCCAGAAGATGTTCGACCCAACGCAGCCCACCGAGCTGGTTCAGGCAATGGGTAAGTCGCTTGCGAACAAGAATATGCAAGTCAACATGACCGATCCCGAAGAGCAGGCATTCATCGAGCACATGAAGTGGGACGGGTCGATCGCACGAGCCGCTTCAGGTGACTACTTTCAGGTCGTCGAGCAAAACGTCGGCGGCAACAAGCTCGATTACGCTTCGAGTCAGGTCAACAGACTGAACATTGCGATCGACGGGCGCGATGCCGTTCACTCCACCTCTGTCGAGGTGAGTAACAACGTGGTGCTGCCTCAGCCGCGTTGGTTCCTCGGAAACTCCAAAGCCGCGCACAGGCCGATGTTGAACCTGTACGTCCCACCCGACGCCGAGCTGGAGGCCGCCGACGCGGGCAAGCTGTGTCCCGTTCCACTCGATCGAAGCTGCAACGGGAGGATCGATGCGCCGCTTGCACTCGGTACCTGGGTCGACGGCGTCCCTCCAGAGCACACGGAGAGAGGCAAGAAGATATGGACAGGGACTTTGCAGATTCCTCCGAATGAGACCGGTTCCTTCGACGTGAGGTACAGGACCCCCGATGCGGTGGTCGAGCGCGAAGGCCGCAACGTCTACCGGCTGCTGGTTCAGCGCCAGGCGAAGTTCCATCCCGAGCAACTTCTGGTACAACTCAAGCTGCCCGCCGGTGCGTCAGAGATTCGCGCAGCGGGATTCAAGAGAGACGGGCGCAGACTGACGCTCGAGCGTCGGTTGATGTCGGACACCGTACTGGAGGTTTCGTGGCGAACGTAAGGGCAGCAGTGCTGGCGGCGGGGCGGGGCGTACGTATGGGCGGAGCCAAGCCGAAATCGATCCTGACGCTGGATGATCACGAGCCATTGCTGTTCTACATCCTCGAGGGCCTCAAACGTGCCGGCGTCGACGACTTGCTTGTGGTGACCGGGTTCATGCCCGAGGCCGTCACTTCTTTCGTGACAGAGCATTGGGGCGACGAAAGTGTCTCGTTCGTACGCAACACTCGCTACGCGTCGTGGGGGAATTTTCACTCCGCCCGAATGGCGCTGGATCAGTCGCCCGGTTTCGACCTCATGATCGTCAATAGCGACATCGTCGTGCACCCCGACGTCTACACGCGTGTGGTTGAGACCTCCGGGGATCTCGTGCTTGCCGTCGAGGAGCGGTACGGACTCGATGTTGAGGACATGCGCGTCAGGCTGGATAACAAGCGGGTGACGGACATCGGGAAGGATCTCGAGATGCAGTTCAGCGCTGGTGAGTTCTGCGGCATCTCGCTCCTGCGCGAACGAGCCCATAACGCCTACCGTGACGTCGCAACGGCCGTCGAATGGGAGCGTTCCTCGCACATCTACTACGAGGACGTCTACAAGCGCATGCTCCCGCAAGTCGATGCACGCGCGGCCGAGGTCCGGCCGGGCGAGTACGCCGAGGTAGACGCCCCCGAGGACGTCAAGGCGGCGATCGAGGTCATCGAACGCCATCGCAACGTCTTCGAACAGCCTGTCTAAGTGGCATCCCTCGAGTCTCCGCAGCTGTTCGTCTTCGAAGCGACCTCGGACGAACAAGACGCCGCTGAGGATCTTGCCGCGAATATAAGCGAGCTGGGTATTTCGTCGCCCTTTGTCATTGGTTCGGTTCACGGTCAGAAGCTCGCAGCGCGGCTCACTGCAGTTGCTTCCGCGACTACGCCACCGCCGGGCGCGTCTACGCACTACGCGACTCAGCTCGGGTCCCGCATCAGGCGCTCCGAAGCGGACGCTGTAATTGCTGTGGGCGGGGGTCGAGTGCTCGACGTCGCAAAGTTGGCGGCAGCGCGGGCGGGACTCACGGTCATCGCCGTGCCGACTCAGTTGAGTCACGACGGAATCTGTTCGCCGGTTGCCGTCGTCCCCGACGAATCGGGACTGCCTCAGAGTCTCGGCGCGATCGCCCCACGCTTTGTCTATCTCTCGATGCCGACGCTCGCATTGGCCCCCGTCCAATCAGTGAGAGCCGGCTTGGGTGATCTGATGGCAAACCCGCTGGCGTTGCGCGACTGGGCACTCGCCGCGGGCAGGGGGCTGGCGACAATCGACCAATCGGCCTGGGATCTCTCCGCTCGGTCGTTCGAGATGGTCCAGGGTTTTCTCACCCACGATTCCGCCGAGGTGGCCGGCGACCCCGGCTTCCTTCGTCACCTCGCCGACGCCCTCGTCCTGTCGGGCATGTCGATGATTCGCTCGGGAACATCCCGCCCCGCGTCGGGAGGCGAGCACGAGATCAGCCACGCCATCGATGCGATCTTCGGGGGCCGGGCGCATCACGGCGCGCAGGTGGCGTTCGGGTGCATCATCTCGGTGGCGCTCTACGGCGACGACCACCCAGCCTTTAGACGTCAGCTCGACCGCGTGGGGCTCCCCAGCCATCCCCGGCAACTAAGCCTCTCCACCACCGACGTCGTGAGGGTGATTCTGGAAGCCCCAGAGACCCGCCCCGGCAGGTTCACCATCATCGAGGACGCGGACCTCGATGAGACGAAGGCCCACAAGCTCGTGGCCTCTATTTGGGAGTCGTAAGCCCCCTGACGGTTGGGAATCCGCCCCGTTCGAGGCACCTCCCCCTATCATCTGGTGAAACCCATGCAAACAGCTGAAGTAGTCCCCGAGGACCACGAGGTCGAGGAACGTCGAACGACCAAGCTCCAAAGCGCAAAGCGAATCGCTCTGCGCGTCCTCATCGACGCAATGGCTGTGCTTGTCGCTCTGTTCAGTGCATCGATCATCCGCTTCGAGATCATGGGGGAAACGCCTGCGCTGCGGGACGGCTGGAGCTACGCGCTTTTGACGGTCGTGTGCATTCCGGTGTGGCTCTCTTTGTTCTGGCTTTACGGCCTCTACGAGCCGCGGCAGGTGTTGAGTCCCGTCAACGAGTTCAAACAGGTCTTTCATGGTGTCGTGGCCGGCACTGTCGTGCTGCTGATCAGTGACTCGGTACTGCGTCTGAACCTCGCCCGAGGATGGGCGCTGCTGGCGATGTTCTGCGGGTTCATTGCGCTCGGCGGAGAGCGTCTGGCCGTCCGTAAATCGCTGCACTTCCTGCGCCGAAGGGGAGGCGACACGACCCGAACGTTGGTGCTCGGTGCGAACCACGAGGGTTGGACAGTTGCGAACACCTTGGAACGGGAGGGGTGGCTGGGTTACCAGATAGTTGGTTTCCTGGACGACGACCTTCCCCCGGGCGAAAAGGTCGAGGGGGGACACGATGTCCTCTCTCCGGTCGCCGACGTCAAGCGCATGATTGCGCGCCACGATGTCAACCTGGTGCTCATCGCCGCAACAGCATTCGATGCAACGCGGCTCAACAGGCTCTTCTGGGAACTTCAAGACTGCAACGTGGATTTGCAGATCACCTCGGGCACCGTCGACCTTCTCGCTTCCCGGATGACGGTGCAATCAGTCGCCGGCGTTCCGCTTCTCTACGTTCGGCGAACGGGAATCAGCGCCCTGCAGCAGACGATGAAACGAACAATGGACATTTTGGGGTCACTCGCTCTCATCGTGTTGCTTTCGCCATTGCTGATCGGCATCGCTCTGTGGATCCGGCGCGACTCCGATGGACCGGCAATCTTCAAACAGATGCGAGCCGGACGCGACGGTAAGCCGTTCGTTTGTTGGAAGTTTCGAACCATGGTCGTTGACGCAGAAGAGCAGCTTCCCAAGCTCGAGCATCTCTCGGAGGGGCCCGGCCTGTTGTTCAAGTTGAAGGAGGACCCACGAGTCACGGGGGCCGGCAAGACGCTGCGTCGTTACTCCCTCGACGAGCTTGCCCAACTGATCAATGTCCTTCGGGGCGAGATGAGTCTCGTAGGGCCGCGCCCGGCGTTGCCATCCGAGGTGGAGCAGTACGACGACTGGGTGCGCAACCGCCTGCGAGTCAAACCGGGAATGACGGGTCTCTGGCAGGTGAGCGGCCGAGCCGAGACGAGCTTCGCCGACTACATCCGCTACGACCTCTTTTACATCCAGAACTGGTCGCTGAGCCTCGATCTCTGGATTCTCTGGAGGACCTTCCGGGCCGTGTTCTCTGCGGAGGGGGCGCACTAGCCAGGCGGCCCGGCGCGCCGCGAAGCCCAAAGTACTACGCTGGTGAGATGCTGGAGGAAATCATCGTCTAGCACCGACGACCGCCCCGGCCTCTTGGCTGAGATGGGAGAGCTGCTGGGGCACCACAGCGTCAACATCGAGACGCTTGCGGCTTCCAGCCACGACGACCGCAGCGTGATTCATCTCGTGGTCGACGATGGGGACGAGGCGGCCGAGATCCTCGCTGCGAATGGCTTCAAAGTCGAGGGGAGCAGGCCGGTCCTGACCGTGACCCTGGACGACCGACCCGGTGAGTTGGGGCGCTACTGCCGGAGACTGTCCAAGTCGGGTGTCTCGATCTCTTCCGTCTACCTCGTCCACAGAAATGGCGGAGAGACCGAACTCATCTTTGCAGTCGACAACCTCGAGGCCGCGACAAGGGCGTAGCTCCGCAACAAGAAAGGCTCACCCAATGAGTGAGCCTTTCTTGCTTAGAGGCTGCTTATGCGGTGGTCGCCGTTCGACTCGCAACACCAGATCCTGCTGTGGCGAAGTAGAGCGCCAAAGCCGCTGTGGCGAAATGCAGACCCGTGTCGGCGGCGTTGTTGTTGAGATCGAGAGCCTCGCCCGACTCGATGAGGATCCCAAAGAGGCCAAGGACCCCCAGCAACAAGTACACGACCCCGACAACGAGGTTCACCATCCTGGCCGTGTCGGGCGCGCGCGAACCAATCAGTAGCAAGGCGCCCACCGCGAGATGCGCGATGTTGTGAAGCGTCGAGATTCCGAAGATACCGAGAAGCTTGTCCTGGTTGTTAACCAAGGGATCGATGAATCCCAAGATCCCAACAAGGACGTAAACAGCCCCGAATACCAGGGCAAACAACTGACCGGGTGTCTTCGTAACGCCCCCGGCTGGTCTTGCTGTCGACACTTCTATCCCCTTTCAAATGTGCGGATGTATCACTGGCGATTACCTGAAAACCCCACGTTCACACGGACCGATGCAAGGGATGCGGGGACTGACAAGCAGCACCAGTTCCCGCCGCCCGCAAGGTATTCGTGTATCGACGCCTCGAGGATTGGTTGCGGAGAGAAAAAATCCAGGCATCAGCTCGAAATGGAAGAAATACGTCCTGGGCGGCGCAACCTCGTAGGGTGATGCCGGTGTCGACCAGCGACGGCGGTATCGAGCGATCAACGCTCGTTGTCATTCCTACCTATAACGAACGCACCAATATCGAAGCTGCGCTTGCTCAGCTCCTAGCCGCGCATGCAGACCTGGACGTCTTGGTGATCGATGACTCCTCGCCCGACGGAACCGCCCAAATCGTCGAGCAGATTGCTTCGGCTAGCAAGCGCGTGCACCTGTTGGTCCGTCCTCGCAAGATGGGTTTGGGGACCGCGTACATCACGGGATTTGAGTGGGGCCTCGAACGCGGTTACGAAGCTCTCGTCGAGATGGACGCGGACCTGAGTCACAATCCAGCCGAGGTTCCCAGCCTCCTCGCCGCCCTGTCGGAGGCAGATCTGGCAATCGGATCCCGCTACGTGGACGGTGGGCGGGTGGTGAACTGGGGCTTGGCCCGACGACTGCTCTCACGCGCAGCGAACCTCTACGTCAGACTGTGGCTTCGGCTCGGCGTCAGGGACGCGACCTCGGGCTACCGAGCCTGGCGTTCGGCCATCCTTCCATCACTCGATTTGAAAACGGTGCGCTCCGAGGGATACGGGTTCCAGATAGAGATGACCCGGCGGCTGGTGAAATGTCACGGGCGCGTCTTGGAGGTTCCCATCACCTTTCACGAACGCGCCGTGGGCGATTCCAAGATGGACTCCGGCATCGTCATCGAGGCACTGGTGAGCGTCACGAAATGGGGCGTGCTCGACACACTGGGAGTGCTACGCAAACAAAGGTAGCCTTCCGCGCATGCAAGTCGCCAAGCGATCGTCGACACGCAAAGTATCTGCTCCGACAAGATTCTTTCTTGCCCTCGCCGCCATTCTCGGCATACTGGCATTTATCGGCATCGTTGAGTTCGGGATCAGCGCAGGCCGCGTTCATCACGGCGTCACGGTCGACGGATTCGACGTGGGCGGGCTAACCCTCAACGAGGTTCAAGACACACTCGTCGATCGCGCGCTCCAGATCAGAGACGAGCCGGCGTGCTTGGAACACGACGTCATCCTGTTGTGTGTCGATCCGCTCGAGGTGGGTTGGTGGCCGGAACCTAGAGAGACGGGAGGTGAGGCGTACGACGTCGGCCGAACGGACGGTCTGTGGAGCGCGCTTGGCGACCGCGCCACCGCGTGGACGAGCGGTGTTGACGTGCCCTGGAAGAGAGGGCCGAACAATGACAAGGTCGGCAGTCTGCTAGACGAGTGGGAATCCATCTTCGAGGGGCGAGGTCTCCAGCTACGAAGGTTCGCGGCCCGCAACGCCATTCGGGAGGCGCTGGAAACGTGGCCCAGAGAGGTCGGCACCATCCCCGTTCGCCGACCCTCCCGTTAGGGTGACCGCCATGAGCCAACGGTCAGTGGTAATCGGTCTTGACGGCGTCACCTGGAGCATCCTCGAACCTCTTATTGCCGACGGGCACATGCCACGCCTGTCGAAGCTGAGACAACAGGGTGCCTGGGGTGTGCTCGAGTCGACAGTGCCCACCTACACCCCGCCGGCTTGGACCTCGGCGATAACGGGCGTCAACCCGGGGCGCCACGGGATCTACGGTTTCATCGAGGGCCACGCACAAAACGAGCGGCGGGAGTTAGTGCACTCAGGTCGAATCGAAGCTCCAACCATCTGGGAGATGGCGGGGGCCCAGGGACTTCGCGCCGGCATTTACAACGTCCCGTTGACCTACCCCCCGCGTGACCTCGATGGGTGGATGGTCTCCGGCATGATGACCCCAGGGTGGGGGGAGCGCCAGCGAGGTTTCGCTTCGTGGGACAAAGGTTCTGCGGACCTCGAGGCTCGAATTCTCAAGTGGGTTCCCGACTACGCAGTGGACATGAGCGCCGACTGGGAGCGGGACTGGCGTGACGCTGCACTTGCGGAGCGCGCTCTGGAGATCCTGCAGCAGCGCTACACCGTCCTAGCTCAGCTCATCGAGCTCGACCCGCCGGATCTGCTCTTCATGGTTCTGGAAACTCCCGACCGCCTCCAGCACGTCTACTACCGCTACCTCGATCCCGCGGACTCTTTGTACGACACTGATGCGGGACGCGCGCTGAGGCCGCAAATAGTTCGCTGCTACAAGGCCATGGATCGAATCGTCGGGTTGCTCGACGACTACGCCGGGGCCGGCGGTGCAATCGTCTGCTCGGATCACGGATTCACTGCTTGGGAATCGAGCGTGCACACGAATACCCTTCTTCAGGAGTGGGGTTACCTGAAGATGAAGGCCGGTGCTCGACTAATGCAGACATCCGCCGCGCGAAAAGCTGTGCCCATTGCAAAGCGAGTGCTCCCAGCGCGGGTGGCGCGTGAGGCCAAGAACCGAACCTTCGCTGCGGTGGATTGGGACAAGACTCGCGCTTTTGCTTCACCCATTCCGCAGCAGGGTGTGTTCGTCAATCTCAAGGGCAGGGAGCGATTCGGGATAGTGGACCCAAGCGAGCTCCAGGGTTTGAAAGAGGAGCTAAAAAGCCATTTTCAAGAGCTGCGCGGCACCGACGGACAACCGGTCACCGACCGCGTGCACCTGTCAGAAGAGGTGTTCAAGGGCGATGCGCTCGACGGCGCTCCCGACTTGCTCCCTGTAATGAGAGACCACCGGTTCGAGCTTGACGACGAGCTCTTTCACAAGGAACCGTTTACCGATTACAGCCACCTGCCGCGCGGGGTGCATCACCCGGATGGAATCGTGGTCGTGAGGGGGCCGGGCGTCAGTCGATCGAGTGACCTCCGCGGCTCCATCATGGACGTAACTCCGACGATGCTGTACCTCGCGGACGTTGCGATACCTGACGGACTAGACGGATCGCTGCTCGAAACAGCGTTCGATCGGGCGGCACTCGACAGTCGTCCACCCCGTAGCACGTCTGCGCCCACCTCGGGTCCTCGTGATGAGACGTCCCCCTACTCCGAGGACGAGGAAAAGCAAATCGAGGAGTCCCTCAGGGGGTTGGGTTATCTCTAATTCGAGGAATCGAGAAGAACAGTTTGTTGGGAGCAGCTCACTGCGCGACAGGGATCACAGGTAGCCGAGGTTGCGCAACGACTCTTCGATCTGGGCCTCTTCCTCCGCTGAGTAAGGCGCGGCCTCGGCCCCCGCGCCCGCGAGCGGAAGATCCATGTCCTCTATTTCGGGCGACCGATCGCTGGTTAGAAACTCCTCGAGAACTCGGCCGTCCATGCGAGGAAGCTTGAGTCCGGCGAGGTGAAGCGCAGTGGGTGCGATGTCGTAGAGCGACGCGCGTGCACCACTTTGCTTGTCGGCCTCCGGGCCCGCGATGCCGAAGATGCCGTCCATATGGTGAAAGCCACGAGGAAGGTCCCTGTAGTCGGTAAGCACCGACGGCGAGAACAGCCCGTCCGACAACTCGTAGCTGTAGTCGCGGCAGACGGGGAAGAGGTCGGGCGCGCTCTCGGTAAGCGGTCCGTGGATGACGTCCTCTCGCTTGTGCATGTGGTCCAGCACGGGCTTGCCATCGTCGGGATCGACGAGCTCGCTGAAGCGTTCGATGACCTCGTCTCGCACCTTGTCGTAATCGCTGGGGGACACGATCCCGTGGGGCTCCCGACCCTCGAGATTGAGGTAGATCCCCTGCTGGGGGTTGGGTGACGAGAACGCCTTCGTCTCGGACCAGTTGATCGTCGAATGAGCTACTCCCTTGGCCTTCTTCCACAAGGCCTTCGGAGCGACCTTCTTCACCTTGCGCGCGACCTTCCGCAAGGAGGCGGACTGACCCAGGGAACCGGCCCTTGCGATTCCGAGCATGCCCCACTCGTGGAGGGCCCGGTTGACGTTCACAGCCTTGTCCTTGGGACCGAAGCCGTGATCGGACATCGTTATGACATGACCATCGGGCCCGGCCCATTCGATTAGGTCGCCCATCGCAGCGTCCATCTCGTCGAAGAACGACCATGCACGCTCGCGAATCGGACCGGCCTCAGGACGCGAGTAGTGCTCGCAACGTGGATCGATGTACTTGTAATGGACGTGCATCAACCGATCTGGCGCCTCGAAGACCGAGAACAGCAGAGGGATGTCACCATCGGATTCGAGAAGCGCTTTCAGTGCCCGGCGCTTACGGTCAAGGTTGCGCGACAACCGCTCGGTAATGTCGGTGGACTTCCAGTCCTCGTCGTAGTTGACCTCGATGTCGATCTCGTAGTTCCCTACGGCGTCCGCGATCCTCTTGGCCACCGACTCGGGATACGTGTAGTCCTGTGGAGTCTGTCCCCCACCCTCAGGCGTGAGCATCCCGGCCACTGCCCAGCCATCGACAACAGGAGGGGGAAAGGTCATTGGGATGTTGAACAATCCGACGCGGGTGTCTTGCGCGTTCGCCGCGTTCCAGATAGCCGGAGCCTGGACGCGATCCAGCCGTACCAAGCCGTCGTTGCGCTGCGCGTTGCCGAGGGTGAACCCGAAGATGCCGTGCTTACCGGGATTGACGCCGGTGAAGATCGACGTCCAACCGGGCGGCGTGTAGGGGGGCACCGTCGAAGTGAGCACCCCGGAAGCTCCGCGCTCGAGCAGAGCCTTCAGCTTGGGCATGTGTCCAGCTTCGAACGCGGGATTCAGTATCGAGAACGTGACGCCATCGAGCCCCAGCATGAGCGTTTTCCTCATGCCGTCACCGCCTTGACGAGAATGCGCGCTATTCCGATCACGACCAAGACGATACCCACCCACAAGGCTGGGACGACCCAGGACGTAATAGGTCCGATCACGTAGACGATGGCGGACACATCCGGCATCCCTGGGTTCGGCAGAAGCCGTCGCCGAGCGAGAGCCTGTGCGATCGTCCCAGTGGGCTCGCCGCGCTCATCTCCTCCCGAGATCTCCATGAAGTATGCGGCCAGGATGGCGAACACCGCAGCCCACAGCCAGTCGCCATCCTCTGTCGTCCGCCATAGGTAGTAGCTCAGTCCGATGCCGGCACTCGCGCGGCGCGCTCCATCGCCGATCCGGTCGAGCAACTCTCCCCTTGCACTTGAGATCCCGGTGGCTCGGGCCAGCTTCCCGTCGACGCAGTCGAACATGAACGACAGGTAGAACAGCACGGCTCCCGCGATCAAGCCGGCACGCGTCGCGGTTGCGAACACTGGTCCCACGGCCACACCGATCAACAACGAGACCAGGGAGACCTGGTCGGGCGACAGCCACCGATGTCGGGTGAGCAGACGCACCACAGGCAAGGCCACGGGATCCACGGCCAGCACGGTCCACCAGTAGTCCCGCTTCTTTGCTCCTTGAGCGGCAGCGCGATTGTCCTGCGGTCCGGCCGAGCCCGCCCCGCGCTCGTTTTGCGGTCCGGCCGAGCCCGCCCCGTGCTCGTTTTGCGGTCCGGCCGAGCCCGCCCCGCCTTCGTTCTGCGGTCCGGCCGAGCCCGCCCCGCGCTCGCTCACTTGCCCACGTTCTCGAGCGCCGGGTCTACGAGACCCTTTCCACGGCTTTGTTCCCACGCTCCGACGAGCATCCCGGTCACCAAGCCTGGGTCTCGCTTGAAGGTGGCGCGTGCCACGTTCAACAGGAACAATCCCACCAAGCCCCACCACAAAGCGAAGCGGTACTTAAAAGTCTGCGGCATGTTCTTGCGATGAAGGTAGAACTGGTTGGCGAGGTTCATTCTCATGAGTTTGTGCGACGAAAGTCTCGATGTGACGGTCTGAAAGTGCTTGCACTTTGCCTTCGGAGTCTGGAGGAGGGTGTAACGGCGTGAGACTCGGTACGTCATGTCGACGTCTTCCTTGTGCGCGTATCCCGACAGAGCCTCGTCGAACCGTTCCTGTTCGAGTACCTCCCGTTTGAACGACATGAACCAACCCGTCATGTACTCGACCTTGCGGACGCCCTTGGAGTCCGAGATGCCCTCAACCCAGAAACCAGGCCGCATCCTGCCGCTCGCCTCAGGCCACCAACCACCGATCCCGAACAGCTTGCGCCAGAGGATCGAGGTCATCGGAGGCCGAGCTGGGTCCGGATTCGTCGCACGGACTCCTCCGAGCTCCGGCCCCCATCGGTCGTACTCCTTCAGGATCTCCTCGTGGCAGTCGGGGGCCAGATAGACGTCGTCATCGATGAAGAACAGAATGTCGCCTCCGACCCGGTCGATGCCCACGTTGCGTTGAACCGTCAGGCCCTTGGGGGCCGGGTGGTGGTAGTCGAGCGGAAGCCCAGCCTTGCTGCAGAGCTCTTCTATCTCGGCGCGCGCAGGCGTCTCCTCGCTGGAGTCGACGACGCAGAGCTCGCGCGGAAGAACGGTCTGTTCGACCAGGCTTCTGACCGTCACTACGAGTTCCTCAGGACGGTTGCGCGTCGCGATGATGAAAGAGGAGTTCGAGGGTTTGTCGCTCATGAGGTCTTCGAGCGTATACCGCCGCCGAAGCGAGACATGATGACGCGCCACACGAACAGCGGATTTCCCAGCAGGTACCTGCGCCACATCCGGCGGGGTTCTTTTATGAGTCGATGAACCCACTCGATTCCTATCCGATTCATCCAACCTGGGGCGCGCGAGATCTCTCCAACCTGGAAGTTGAGATAGGCGCCAACACCAAGACCAACACGCGCGCCAGTGTCGCTCAAGCGGCGAGCAAGGAATCGCTCCTGCAGCGGGTTGCCCATCCCCACAAGCAGAAGTCCGGGGTTCGTGTCCTTGATCTTCTGAACGACGTCATCCTCCTCGGCGGGCGAGAAGTGGCCATGCATCGTTCCGGCAATTGCAAGGCCCGGGTGCTTGGCCTTCAATACGTTGGCGACGCGCTCGGCAACACCAGGTCTCGCCCCGAGGATGTAAATGGACCATCCAGAAGCCGCTGCGTACTCGACCAACAACGGTGTGAACAGGTTTCCGTTGAGATCTGCCGGAAAGCGCCGGCCGAGTATCACGCCGGCGAGCAGTACACCCTTGCCATCGTTGAGGACGAGTGCCGCTTTCTTCAAGACCTCCGCGAAAGACGAATCTGTGGTCGCCAAGTTCAACGTATGTGCGTTCACATACGCCAGCATGGCCGGGACGGCGTCTTCGTATAACCTTTGCGTTTCATCAAGGGCCGTCCCGGGATCCAGTCGAGCGATCGGTACGCCGAGGACCTCGGACGTGGAGAGTTGGTTCCTCACGGGGCAGCATTATAGGTGCCTCCGGCCCAGTTCAGAATTTACAGATCGGAGAAGAGAGCACGATGACCGATACGCCGCGCGTTGTGATCATAGGAGCGGGGCCCTGCGGCCTGGGCTGTGCCCGCGAGCTCAGGCGACTTGGGCACGAAAACTGGGTGTTGGCCGAACAGCATGCTGTCGCCGGCGGACATGCCGGATCAGTGGTTGACTCCCAGGGATTCACGTGGGACTTCGGAGGGCATGTCGTCTTCAGCCACTTCGGGGAGTTCGACAAACTCCTCGAAGAGACCATGGGCGACGAGGTGTACCAACACGAGAGGTCGTCGTACATCCGCTTCGACGACAAATGGGTGCCCTACCCCTTCCAGAACAACTTGCGCCACCTCCCGCCCGAACCCGCATACGAATGCATCCTGGGTCTGATCGAAGCCACGGGGGGCAACTCCAGTCAGGATTTCGCTTTGTGGATGGAGGCCACATTCGGTGGTGGAATCACTCATCACTTCATGCGGCCATACAACTTCAAGGTTTGGGCGACTCCACCCGAACGCATGGCATCGAACTGGATAGCGGAACGCGTCAGCGTCATCGACTACAAGCGAGCTCTGCGAAGTTTCATCTTTCAAGAGGACGACGCCGCTTGGGGTCCGAACAATCTGTTCACGTTCCCCGCGGTCGGTGGTACGGCCGAGATATATCGCAGGCTCGCACTGAAACTTAGCGAACAGATTCAGTACAAGAGGGAGATCGCTTCCATCGATGTCGAGCGGAAGACCGTCGCGATGACGGACGGAACCGAAGAGCCTTACGACAAGCTCGTATCCACCATGCCTATAGATGTCCTGGTTTCCAAACTCGTCCACTGTCCGGATAACGTCAGGCGCGCAGCCGAAGACCTCGAACACAATGGGGTCTTGGTAGTAGGGATCGGCTACGAGACGCCGCTCAAGGACGACAAGTCTTGGATGTACTTCCCCGCCGAGGACATCCCGTTTTACCGAGCAACGAACTTCGCGAAGTACTCGCCCGCCAACGTGCCCGACGCCGACACGGGACGCTACTGCTCGTACATGACGGAGATCTCCTATTCGCGCTACAAGCCCGAGTCCAAGGAGGGTCTCGCCGAACGCGTCGAGGAGTCGCTTCGGCGCGCCGGCGTTATCGAGGGCGCTCCGGAGGTCGCCTCAATGCACATCGAGGATGCCTCTTACGCCTACCCCGTGCCGACCCTCAAGAGGGATGCCGCTCTTGATGTCATCCAGCCCTGGTTGATGCACCACGACATCTACTCGCGCGGCCGGTTCGGCTCGTGGCGGTACGAGATCGGCAACATGGACCACGCGGTGAAGATGGGCATCGATGCCGCTCGTTTGATCGTGAACGGGACCCCCGAAGAGATCTGGCCCACCGAGGGGTGATCCACTAGATCCCGAGGCGGGCCCAGACGAAGCGGTGATCCGAGTACCGGCAGTCCGCCTTGACTTGGCAGCGATACGTCCCGGGGTTCTCTCCCGCCCAGCCCGGATCGTCCGCTCCCGCCTCGAGCACCTCGGCTCCACGCACGAAGACGTAGTCGATGCGGTTTCGTCTGTACTCCTCGGTGCCGTCGCACAACGTCGTTGGTCCAATTCCCTCATAGGTCCACTGCTCGCCGACCGGTTCGCCACTCCGTTGTGCATCGATCTTCACGGCATCGCGAAACGCCCCGGATTCCTCGTCTGAGGTCATCTCCGTCCACCACGGCAACGGTTCCGAGCTCTCGGCAACGTCGCACTCCCTCATTTCCTCGACCGCTCTCTGATTGAAGTCGCCCCCAACCACCGTCACGGTGCCATCCCAGTCATCCACTGTTTGCTTGATAAGCGAGGCATTGCGCACGCGACATTCCGAACCCGCGTCCCAAGGAATGTGCACGCCAGCCACGGTGTAACGAGTCTTTCCCTCGCGCCTTACCAGCCCCAGCGCGAGGTACTGGTTGCGTTCGTCACAGGCATCCGTCCAAACCTTGAACTCAGCTGCTTGGTTGGCCGAAACGTTGACTATCGCCTTGGCTTTCACGTGACGGTCCTGTGGCCCGGTGGGCTCGAATTCCGTCTCTGGAAAGGTCGTGCCCAGGAGCCGTGCGAGGGCGATTACACCATCGGACTCGATCTCCTGCAGCAGGATCACATCCGGCGGACGATCGGTCAGCGTGTCGCCAAGGGCCTCCGCCAAAGCTCGCAGACGATTCTCTTCCAACTCGAACTGATGCGCGTTGACCGTGACCACGACGATTTCATCCGCAGTGCCACGGTTGTCATCCGACCCCGGTTGGTCGGGATCGCTCTCTCTCGTGCACCCGCACATCACAAGCAGAAGCAGGGTTACGAGCAGGCCGACGCGTTCGATCTGGGAGATAGCCACGGATCGACCATCGTCCCTCATGATCTCAACGAAAGTGTTACGCGGGCCTCCCGAGGGCCCGGTGATAGCCTCCAGGCGTGTTTCTGAGGCCGCCCCATCGCTCTGTCCGCACCGGCGCAAGGAAGCGGAAGGCGGCCGCCGCGGTCGCTCTCCTGCTGATCCTGAGTGCGTGTGATTCTGGGGATTCCGCCGGTGATGACCGGACTCCCAGCTCACAGGCTGAGGGTGGAGGGACACCTCAGCCGGGTCCGAAGTGCAACGGCCACTCCGCCACGATCACGGGAACCAAAAACGACGACCACATCGAGGGCACTGAAGGACGGGATGTCATCGTCGCGGGGGACGGCCACGATGTGGTTCTCGCCCTCGGTGGCGACGACCTCGTCTGTGGCGGCGGTGGCAACGACTCCATCGACGGAGGCGAGGGCAACGACGAGATCTACGGCTCCAAGGCGATCCCGGACGATCCCGAAATCTTTCCGAGGGAAGGCGGTGTGGAGTACCCCGCAAGTGGGTTCTTCGGTGACGACGGCCTGGACTCACTCGCCGGGGGTCCTGGTGACGACAAGCTCGTGGGAGGCCTGCACCACGACACGCTAGCGGGAGGCTCCGGCAACGACCGGCTCTTCGGCAACTTGAACGACGACGTCCTCGCGGGTGGATCCGGCGACGACTACCTCCACGGCGGCGAGCAGGACGACAACCTGCGCGGCGGCATCGGAGACGACGTGCTGTTCGGGTACAACGACGACGACATCATGTTCGGGGGCGAGGGCGCCGACGAGCTCACGGGTGGCGGCGGATCGGAGCTCCTCGTCGGCGACACGGAATACGAGTCTGGAGCCGGTTATCCGGACGTCCTCAGGGGCGAGGGGGGCGACGACCTTCTGAAGGGCATGGGTGGAAACGATGTCCTCGATGGGGGAACCGGCCATGACGGCGTCGACGGTGGCGCGGGCGACGATGAGCTCATGGGAGGAGAGGGTGTGGACCTCGTTGCCGGAGGGCTCGGAGTCGACGTCATGGACGCCGGCGCAGGCGACGACATCGTCAACGGCGCCTACGGCGAGGGCGAGAGTCTCGTCGGTGGAGTCCATGAGGCGGGAGACATATGCCTCCGTGACGAGGGCGACATCCCGACGGGGTGCGAGCTGCTGGCGCAGGTCGAGCTCGATTCTTCTGCCGGCGGTAACGATGGGAGCGACCCGCAGGTGGGAGGCTCCAACCGAGACGGAAACGACCTGCCGCGGGGAGCAGGCGACCCTCACCGGCACCGAGGGACCCGACACGCTCCAGGGGACGCCGGGCCGCGACGTCATCGTGGGTCTGGGCGGCAACGACTCGATTCGCGGCGCCGGGGGTGACGACCTGATCTGCGGTGGTACGGGCAACGACACAATCCTCACCGGCGATGGGCTCGACGTTGCGGACGGGGGGCCGGGAAACGACACCATGGCCGCCATGATCGAGATCCTCTATCCCAGCAAGGACCTCGGCGACGACACCTTCTACGGCGGTGCGGGCGACGACCAGGTATTCGGGGCAGGGGGCAAGGACACGATCAATCTCGGGTCGGGGAACGACGTGACCAGTGGCGAGCGCAACGACGACACGGTCTTTGCGGGGCCAGGGCACGACCAGGTATCCGGCGTTCAGGACGAAGACGTGATCTACGGAGGGCCGGGGCACGACATCCTTCGCGGACGCCCCGGTCTCGACGAGGTCTACGGGCAGGGGGGCGACGACATGCTGTCGGGGGGGCCCGAGGACGACCTGCTGGATGGGGGCCCGGGCAACGACATCATCACGGGGGACGGCATCTTGCGCTTCGCGGTCGAGGGGTGCCCTTACCAATCATGCCTCTATGGTTCGGACGAGATGCTGGGAGGAAGCGGCCTTGACCTCCTCCTGGGTCAGGCGGGGTCCGACCTCCTCGACGGGGGCGAGGGATCCGACGTGCTGCTCGGCGAGGACGACGACGACAACCTTCTGGGAGGCCCGGGCCGAGACGTGCTTGACGGCGGAGAGGGAGCCAACTCCAACTCAGGTGGGCCCGACATCGACATCTGCCGCAACCCGAGGCCGGCGCCAGACGGCGACTGCGAACGCTAATGCTTCGCCGTTTCGCGATCGTGCTGATCGTGGTGGCCGTTATAGGGGTGGTCGTTGGTTTCGCCTGGACACAGCTCGGCGAGGAGAACGATGAGGGCACGAGGCCAACGGGCCGCCGAACCTTCGCCAGCAATGACCCGATGAAGCGCGGGTGTGATCTCCCGATCGAGTATCTCGAGCGCATTTGGAAAGGTCACGATCCGGTTCACTCGGAGGACGTCACCACCGTTCCGCTCGAGCCGAACTCCTCGGGAACCTTCGGCGTGACCAGCCATTCGGGCCCGTGGGAATACCTGCAGAACGTTCCACTCGTCTTCTACGGTCCCGGATTCATCAAAGCGTCAGGCGAGCCCGTCGAGGGTCCCGTTGAGACGGTCGACGTCTTTTCCACGGTGGGCGAGCTTGTTGGGGTCGACCTTCCACAGCGCGATGGTCGAGAGCTCGAGGAGATACTCGAGCAGGGCAGGCAGGACCCTCCTAAGTTGATCCTCACGATCGTGTGGGACGGAGTTGGGCGCAACGTGCTCGAGAGATGGCCGGACGCGTGGCCAAACCTGGCTCGTCTCGAAAGGGAAGGCACGTCCCTGGTCGACGCGATCGTTGGATCTTCGCCTTCGATCACCCCGGCCACCCATTCCAATCTCGGCACAGGCGCTTATCCGCGCAGGCACGGAGTCACGGCCATCGAATATCGGACCGGGGAGGGATCCGTCCGCCAGGCTTTCGCAAAGCGCGATCCTGCCGATCTGCGCCTTACGACGATGGCAGACGAGATCGACCTGGCGTTGAACAACGAGCCCAAGGTCGGCATGCTGGCCTGGAAGGGGTGGCACCTCGGGATGCTGGGGCATGGCACCCAGACTCCGGGAGGAGACGCTGACGAAGTCGGCTTGATCGGCACGGACGAGCACATCACGGGCAACGACAGCTTCTACTCGACCCCCGCGTACATCAACCCGCTGCTGGGACTCGAGGCCAGGCTAGACGAGGCCGACCGGTTGGACGGGGAGGTCGACGGAAACTGGCGCGGGCACCCCGTGTCCGTTCACGACAACCCCGGCTGGGTGAACTACGCGGCCGACGCTGTTCTGACGATGCTCGACCGCGGAGGATACGGCGCGGACGAGGTTCCAGATCTGTTCTTCACTAACTTCAAGATGACAGACATCGCCGGACATCAGTACTCGATGGACTCCATCGAGGAACGCGATGTCCTCCACGCGCAGGACGCGGCGCTTGGCCGCATCGTCGACTATCTCGACCGCGAGGTCGCCGACTACGTCGTAGTCCTTACCGCGGATCACGGGCACACCCCTTCCGCCGAGCGTTCCGGAGCCTGGCCGATCTCTCAGGGCACGGTCGTGGACGACATCGACGAACACTTTGGCGTTACCGAGGGCAGCCTGATGACATCGAAAACAGCCGTAGGAATGTTCTTCAACAGAACCGTCATGGAGGAGACCGGTGTCACCGCGAGCGACGTCGCTCGCTTCCTCAATGGGTACACGATCGCCGAGAACTGGAACGAGGATGAGCTGCCCGATGGTTACGAGGATCGCGGCGATGAGAACGTCTACGAGGCCGCCTTCCCAACCGATGACATCGGTGACGTGTTGCGCTGTGCACGAAAGCGCGGTGGAGGATGACCCGGCAACCGGCTTAGGTCAATCGAGCCACTTCAGTCGTCCGCGGTCACCGGTGGGCGCCTCGATCCGTAAGCGCACTCCATGATGTCGGGGAGTTGGCTGCGCGCAAAACTTGCCGACAACACACGTTCAGCGCCGCGGTCCTCGTAGCCCTCGGGGAGGGCATCCTTCTGCAAGTTGTCTTGGATCGAGTAGTCGACGAGGAATGCCGCCACGTCTTCGGGAACGATCTCCATGGCCGACGCCAGCGGACGATTGAGGAAGAGACCGGCGGTCCTGCTACCGACCACGAGATTCTCTCCCTCCGGCACCTGGAAGTGGGCGTCGACGTCCTCCGCGATTTCATCGGCGGATAGGGGCCACGCACCGGTCCTTTCCGGCGAAGGGGTGTGGCCGTGGTCGGCCGTGAGGATCACGACATAGTCCTGCACCGTGCTGTCCAGCTGAGCGATGATTCGACTAAGGGCAGAGTCCTGCGCGCGAAGAACCTGCTCCATCTCCGGCGAATCCATGATGTATCGGTGGCCGACGACATCGGCGATCTTGAAATTGACAAAGAAGAGGTCTGGCGAGCCGTCGTCCGAGCCATAACCCTCCCTCCTGAGCGTGGTTAGCAGCATGTCGGCCTGGTAGCCCACCCACGCAGGGTTGTCTTTCTTCAGTTCCCCTCCCCGGTCAGGTTCATACAGCTCGTTGCCCATCCACTTATCGTCGAGCAATCCGTCCGAGCGATCGGCGCTGAGAGCGTGCTCCTCGAAACCCGGGAATCCGTCCTCGTACGGGGGAGCCGAGTAGAAGTCCTCGTTGGTTTTCACCTCGCCCGGATCTTTGATCAGAACCATCTGGTCCGCATCTCCGCCAGGTGTCCCCGTCCCGTGACCCATCATCGGGATGTGCCAAGGGAACCAGCCGAGCATTCCCACGAGCGGCTCATTACCCAGAGCCTTGTCGATCTCGTCGGCAAATGTCGTGACCTCGAGCATCGAAGGATCCGAACCTGCCAAAGCTCCCGCCAGTTTTCCCTCTTCGTTCCTGTAGAAGATTGCGGGAACACCATGGGTCCGCGGGAAGGAGCCGGTGCCGAGGCTCGCGTGGGTCGCCGGCGTGATGGAAGGGGAGGATCCGACGGTGGCATTGCCATAGGAGGTTCCCTCCCGTTGGAGACGCTTGAGCGTCGGCCACGCGTCCGGCCAACGACGCAACACATTGCGACCGACGCCGTCCCACACGATGGTCAACACAAGTCGAGGAGAGCCCGCGACTCCGTCGACGAGCGCTTCCCTGAGTACCTCTCCATCCCTCTGGGGTAGCTCGACGTTCGTCAACTCGCCGACCGTCGGATAGACGTCGGTGATACTTGCGTGGCGATCAGAGACCATCCCTCTCGCCGCGATACGACCCGGCCCGTAAAGAACCAGCGGTACCTGCTGCAGATACTGCACCGGACCCGAGTGATTGGGCACCTTGAACGATCCGAAGTAGTTCGGTTCCTTAGGGATGACTACAACCTCGGGCGAGCGATCGCCGGCCTGTCCTCTCCACACGCGGAGAAGCTGCTTGCGGTCCACCTTGCACGCGTGACGCACAAGGCTGGCTGCTGTCCTTTCACTGGCTCGCGGCGTCCCGGCAGAATCCTCCGAGTCGCTTCTGAAGAACAGGAATGTGCCCGTGACGAGCAACAGCAACGCCAGCGGTATCAAGAGAATTGCTCGCATCCGCACGACGGCGAGACTACGACAGAAAGATCGGAGTTCGCCGCGCGTCACGCTATCGTGTCCCGATGAGAAATCCTGTGGGGAGGGGCACATTCGCTGGACCCTCGATGCAGAAATCTCGGCGGATGGCATGGTGCCTTATTGCTCTATCGCTGATGGTCGCCTCCTGCTGGGGCAGCAATCAGCCCGAACCTGATGACCAATCAGCGCTCAGCAACTCTCGACGATGGTTCCGCGCTTCTTGCAGCACGCCTTTGATTCATCTCGAACGAACCAAGCGAGGGCTGTACGAAAACCGAGGGCCCGATCTAACTTTTATCCCCCACAACGGGAACACGCTCGGCAACTTCACGGGTAGCTCTAACCACTCGGGACCGTGGGGCTTCCTTCAGAACATTCCTCTCCTCTTTTACGGTCCCGGACATGTCAGAAGTCAGGGTTCGGTCCAGCTCGATCGAGAGGTGACGCTGGCAGACGTCGTACCAACGGTCGCGCAAATGTTGCAGACTCCCCCACTCCCAACTGCAAGCGGAAAGGCAATTACGGAAGTGCTGCCCGACGACGTTGCGACACCTCCTCGCCTCGTGCTCTTCGTGGTGTGGGACGGTGCGGGGTGGAACGTCCTAAATAGGTGGCCGGGCGCGTGGCCGTTCCTTCGAAGCCTGATGGCCGACGGAACCGTGCTCGGGAACGCGACAGTGGGGTCTTCCCCCAGCATCACCCCTGCCGTCCACACCACCTTCGGTACCGGCGCCTTCCCCGATGAGCACGGAATCGTCAACATCACTCAGCGCGATTCTCAAGGCAAGCTCGGCGCCGCCCTGGGGGGCGCATCCACGAAGAACCTCGAAATACCCACGCTCGCCGACGTCTACGACCGCCGCATGGGGAACGAGCCTCAGATGGGCCTTCTGTCCAAGGCAGATGCGCTTCATCTTGGAATGCTCGGGCATGGCGCCTCGATCCCCGGAGGGGACAGGGACATCGCAGTGTTCGAAGGCTCGTCCAGGGAAGCGCTATTCAGGAGCAACGACACCGCTAACTACTCCCTCCCGTCGTACCTACAGCGACCGCAGGAGTTGGACAAGATAGTTCGAACTATCGATGCCGCCGACGGACGAGCGGACGGATCCTGGTTGGGACATCAAGTGCTGGATGATCCAAACGATGTGGAAGCACTAAGTGGCGCTCCGGTATGGACCGTGTATCAAACGCGGGCGATCGAATCGATCGTGGAGCAAGAGGGATTCGGTGCGGATGAAATCCCCGATCTGTTCTTCACCAACTACAAGGAGATCGACTACCTGGGACATCGTTACACGTTCGTGTCGCAGGAGGTCAGACAGAGTATCCAGTACGCCGACCGCGAGCTACAACGGTTGACGGAATTTCTGAACGACAAGGTCGGTAGCGGCGAGTGGGTCATGGTTATGACCGCGGATCATGGTCAGACTCCCCCGCCGCAGGAGACCGGCACATGGCCCATCAATGTCGACAATCTGCGGCAGGCGATTGATGATGCAGCGGGGGCGAAGGTGGTCCTACACCTTAAGCAGAACGGATTGTGGCTCGACGAACGCCAACTCGAACGGCACGACGTAACGAGGGGTGAGTTGTCTAACTGGCTGCTGAACTACACGATCAATGACAATGCAAAGGGGATGGAGATTCCGGAAGCGTACCAACAGCGCCTCGAGGAACCGATCTTCGACGCAGCTTTCCCGTCGCGGGACATAGACCGGATAATGCGATGTTCGCAGAACCGAGAGGTCGGTCAGTCATGATGGGTCTTGCTTGTGACATGTAGGCGAATCAAGGGCCTGCCCACCTTCCATTGTCTCGATCGGCGGCCTTGGTGACGCCATCCACGCCGGCCGATGTGCCGCTGCAAGCCATCTTGGTTGCATTTGCTTTCATCCTCTTGGGTTACCTCATAGTCGATGCCTTCTTCAATCGAACCCTCAGTGCAGCAACCAAGTGGGGCCTAGCCGTTCCGGGATTCGTCCTATACGTCTTCGTTTTGATGCTGGTGCACATGGCGACAAGGGGAGCGCTCCTATCCGAGGGAGATCTCGTGAGGGCACTGACGGCCCTCACCGCGCTGGCTCTCGCGGTACTGAAAGTAGTGCGCCTCCGCAAGGACGGCTTGGGTTCACGAACCTACGGGCAGGTCGTCATAGTTTGCGTGCTGCTGTTCGTGGCCCTGTTGGTCTGGACGTATCCACTCGGGCATTCGGTGCCGCTCCACTTCACGCCCGACACCAAGCGTCACGTGGGCATGGCGCACCAGCTCCTGAATGGCGATACCACACCTTCCATAGGCTTAGTCGGAGACATCCCCAACTACTACCCCTGGCTGTACCACGCAGTGGTGGCGTTTCTCTCCCACTTCACTCCCGGCGGCCTTCCTCTTTTTGCGCTCGCTCCATTGCAAGTGATGGCGGTGTCCGGTTGCATCCTCTTGCTCTTCGCGTTGGGCCGTTCCCTGGCCGACAATGTCTGGGGAGGCTTCGCTGCAGCACTCTTTGGAGGCCTAACCGGTGGCTTCGCCTATTTCCTCACAACGGAACCGACCCTCATATTGAATCCGAGGACCAGTGCCTTGCTCGAGTATTGGGGAGACTTGCTGTTCGTTCGCTCCTACAACTTCGCGTTCTCGAATCTGGCCCCTGCCTTCCCACGAGATCTCAGCTATCTGTTCCTGCTGGCGCAGCTACTGCTGGCCGTTGAGGGGCTAAGGCAATGGCGAAGCCGGACCCTGATTCTCCAGGGAGTCGCAATCGGGCTCGCGGGTCTTTGCGGGGGAGAGGCGTTCCTGGTCGGGATGGTGGTGGCCGGCCTCCTCACCGTGATGGCAGACCGTGGGCGGCGAATGCGCACCTTCCTGTTTACAGCCGGTGTTGGTGCGGCGATATATGCGTTGTGGCTCGTGCCTTTGATCGTGGGTTACTTCAGACTTGGCGGCTTCCGCTCGCTGGCCGCCACACCGGTCGATCTACCCGTTTGGGCCACAATCTTCTCGTGGGGAGTCACCACCCCGTTCGCCATCTACGGGGCTTTCCGCCTGGTTGCTCGAACACGCCCGAAAACAACGCGCGTAATAATCGCGTTGCTAATAGCTACCTCAACCCTCCTCCTTGTCTCTGCCCTCGTCGAACTGCTGCCGGGTCAGGGCTTCGACACCCTGGGGAGGCGCCACCGCTATTGGCCGATCTTGTCGCTCACGGTTGTGCTCATCGGGGCGATGGGTGCTGCCGACCTTCTGGCTCGACTGAGCTCACGCAAACGTCTCTATGCGTACGGCGTCGGTCTTGTAATCGTCCTGGCCGCCATACCGTCCACTGTGCTGGCCTCGCTTGCATATCCAGACGAGGTCCTTTCTCCTCCCCTGCTGGAACGGACGATGCTCGAGGATGAGACCACCGTTCTTGATGCGATCCGGCCACCCGAAGGTCGCACCTGTGTCGTCGCAGTACCCGATTGGCTCCGCGTTGCTGCGTTTGCTTATACGGGCAACCGTTTCATCGACTACAACGTGACGCCTGGTGGTCGAGCGTATGTGCGCTGGAAATTGATCGGCAAACAGGTCCCGTATCTGCGAAGGCGCGTCGCCGACAATGAGCTCTTGACGTTAGGCGAAGCCACGCCTGGCCGCTGGTTGCAGACTGCGCAAAAATACGGGGTGAATATCGTGGTGGCGCCCGCAGCTGTAGCCGACAAGCCTCCCTTCGCCGACCGCGACGCTCGCTTCTACTCCGGCCCCGAAGGGGACTGGATAGTCGTCCGGCTGTCCCCCTGCTGATAGCGGGACTCTGGCAAGTCGCGATGGTTCCAAGCTCTGCGCGCGGTCAGGGATTTACTGCCCACCCTCGCAGGGGTCGACGCGTTCGGTGCCGACCGTTACCGCACTGAACAAACGCTCGGATCTACGCGACTCCCACTGGCTCGATGCTCCGGAATCAGCGGCGTTCTCACCCAAGGTGTAGTCCGCGAGCCACTTGCCAATGGACGCGAGCGTGACGTCGTTCCTTGCGAGTTCGTCCTCGTCGACGTAAGCCCCGTACGCGGTCAGGTGGTAAGCGAGGTCCACGTCGTTGTCGACACTGTCGAAGCGAGCGTTGACATCGTCGAGAACCTCCTGACCTTTGATCGGATAACCGCCCGACTGCTCAGGGGCCGGCATCAATCCGTGGTCTGCCGTAACCATCACCACCCACCGCCCTGCCCCCACCTGTTCGTCGAGCTGTTGCGTCAACAAACGAAGCTCTCTGTCCTGTGCCGCCATGGCATCGCCAAGCTCAGGCGACGCCATCCCCCAAGCGTGATACGTGAGATCCGTCTCCTTCATGTTGACGTAAAGCAGGTCAGGAACCTCGTCAGAGCCGAAACCTTCTTGCTCGATCATGCGGCGCATCATGGTTCCCTGATAGCGCGTGAATGCCGGACTGTTGCCAAGCACGCCCGGATCATCCAGAGACCTCCCCCTCCACATCGCGTCGATCCTCCCGTCGGCGGCATCGAGGTCGTCCGAGAAGCGCTCGAGAAGCTCCGGCTCGGCAATGGCGGGCGACTCATAGTCCAGTTCGTTGCCCACTGCTTCACCCGAGTGATCGAGCAGCAACACCTCGTCTCGGTCGCCCCCGGAGAAGGAGGCTCCGTGGCCGATCATCCCCAGATGCCAGTTCACCCTTGCGACCATTCCCGTCAACGGCTGGTTGGACAGGGAACGGTCGTAGAGATCGGCGATTGTCCCCACGCGTAACAACTTCGGATCGAATCCCGCCCATGGGTCGACGAGCTTTGTTCCGGTCGTCCGCTGGGATACTCCAGTAATCCCATGACGGTTGGGGTAGACACCGGTCCCTAGGGTCGCGTGCACCGGCGGTGTCACCGAGGGGCTCGAACCGATCGAGAAGTTCGTGTAAGTCGTTCCACTCGACATCAACGAGCTCAAGAAAGGCCATCTCTCGGGGTGGGATTGAAGAGTGTTCCATCCCGCTCCGTCCCACACCACGGTGACGACCAATCGAGGCTTCTCGGCCGTCTCCGACAGGCTCTCGGTCAGTACTCGGCCGCCTCGTTGTGGCCATCCGTCGAAACCGATCAGGCGTGCAACCGTGGGGGCCAAGTCAGCCATCTCGGCGGAGTTCGAGATCCGGCCACCGGCTTCCACGAAACCCGGTCCATAGAGGACGAGCGGGACGTCGACCAAATAAGGCCACGGGCCGGTGTGTGGTGGATTTGCCGGAGCGCCGATGAAGTTCGGTTCCCGCGGAATGACGAGGATGTCCGGTGAGCGACCGGGGAAGTAACCGCGCCTTGATAGGGAGACGAGCTCACTCGCCGACGCACACGACTCGGTTCCGCCGCTCGCACGACTCGCATCGTCGTCCGAACCTTCCTGTCCGGGAGTGCAGGCGGCCAGGATCGCACAGAGCATGAACGCAACGAGCTTCGATCGAGAGGCGGTCATTCGATGCTTGCCGGGACTCCCGGCCAGGTGCGCCAGCATCGCAACCGGAACCACATCGCGCTCACGACGAGGGTTCGCTGTGGTGATCCGTTGCCCCTCACGGACAGGAAGCACCTTCGCAAGTCCTTGCCTCTTCGAGATCGGCGTGCAGGGGTTCGAGATCGGGATCGTTCTCCGTCGAGGAGTCGCCGAGAAGGTTCTCGAGTTGCCACCGGTCTCGACTCATGTCGTAGTACTCGCGGAGCACGACCTCGTCGCCCCTGCGGTACTCGGTGTACTGGTAGGAGTCGGAACGAAGAGACGCCCAGTCGGGAAGGTCTTTGATGTCGTTGCCGTACTGCTCGATCACAACGTAGGGCCGCTCCCAGTCACGCAACAGCGATCTGCCGTCCAAGGGGTAGCGCTCGAGAGGATCGATGCCCGTAGCGTCGAGGACGGTGGGCAGGAGATCCACGGTGCTTACGAGCCGACCGCTTCTCTCCCCCTCGTCAACGTGTCCGGGCCAGCGCATGAGGAGGGGGACCTCGATCGCAGAGCGGTACGGCAAGCGCTTCGCGAACAACCCATGCTGGCCAAGGCTGTGGCCGTTGTCGGAAAGGAAGAACGCCAGCGTTTCTCGACTCTCATCAAGCTCGCCGAGCTGCGTCATGATTCCATCGACCATCTCGTCCACGCTTAGGAGCGTGCGGATCATCGTTTCTCGCTGGCGTTTCCCCTCCTCTAGAGAGTAATGAGAGCGGCGAACAAATCCCGGCTTGTCGCTGCGGTCTTCCTCGGTGAAGGGCGGCGTTACGTGCAGCTTCGGCACCGGAGCGCCGACGTGCCGATCGGCAGGCTGGTAAGGCAAGTGTGGCGCGACCGGCGCGAGGTACAGAAACCACGGACGGCCGTCATCCTCTTCAGCGCGACGAAGGAACCGCTTTCCACGCTGACGTATGAAGTCGACCGAGTAAGGTTCGACCGGCCCGTACTTCCCGTCGACGTTGAAGTTTGCGTTGTAATACCCCCACATCGACGTTGCCCATTCGTCCCAGTACGGAGGGTCGGCCGTCTCATCGATCCCCTGAAGTAGCTTCCCAGCAATGCCCGTTCGATAGCCTTCGTCGCGTAGGTATTTCTGCATGGTGGAATCTTCATCGAGCACATAGCCGAGGTTGTTGCGCAACACGCCGTGATTGTGAACGTAGCGCCCCGACATGATCGAAGCTCGCGAGGGGCAGCAAAGGGGAGACGAGACAAATGCATTAGTGAATCGAGTCCCGTGCTCCTCGAACCAGAAGCGCGTACGCGGCATCGCAGCCATGGTTCCTTGAAACTGATCATCGGTAACAATGAAAAGAATGTTGGGAGGGCGTTCAGCCCTCTCTGGCCGTGGTTCGTCCGCGCTCTCGGTTGAGGTACACGCACTCACAGCGAGCAAGAAGAGGAGCATGAAGGGCCCAACCGTGCGCATCCTGGGTGTCGGTCCCAGATTGGTGCCGGTTCTCATCGAGCGACCATAACCGCTGGCCAAGCTAGGGTTTTCTCGTCAAACAGTGCAGCTGGTCGACCGAATTCTTGCTCCGCCGCTGCTCGTGCACGACCCTGGATACTAGTCAACGCGAGGAGGAACCTGCGTGGGGTTCGAAGTATCGCGGCGAACGTTTCTCAAGGGCGCGGTAATCACCGCAGCCGCATTGAGCGCGTCGTGCGACAACTCAACCCAAGACCTCCGACCCACGGAGTCGACCCCCGGGGATGACGTACTCACCCTCCCCCGAGGATTTCGCCAGCGCGTGCTTAGTCGACGAGGCGACCCATTGCCGCGCGGCGAGAAGGTTGCCGGTAAGCACGATGGGATGACTGCCTTTCGGTATAGGGGAGACACGCTCCTGGTTCGCAATCACGAACAGCTGCCCGACGCCGAGTTCCCGCTCCGAGGCCGGAATCCCTTCGACCCCGACGACGTTGGCGGTGTCACTGCGGTCGTCGTCAGCGCGAGTCGCGAACCAATCCGCGAGTTCACGTTGCTCTCCGGAACTCGGCGCAACTGCGCGGGCGGACCGACTCCCTGGGGAACCTGGCTCACGTGTGAGGAGATCCGCGAGGAAAACCACGGCTACGTGTTCGAGGTTTTGCCGGAGGCCGGCGAGAACGACCTCTCGAAGCTACCCTATCCGATCAATGGGTCACTTCAGACATGAAGCGGTCGGCGTTGACCCACGCACAGGCATCGTCTACCTCAGTGAAGATGCTCCACCGCGGAGCTTCGTTTATCGCTTCCTGCCAGACAACCTGGCCGGACGCCCCGGCGCTCTGCAAGACGGGGGTCGGCTTCAAGTGATGCGGCCGGAGAGCGACTTGGTTGAAGGGGCCCCAACCCAAGTGGGGACACAAGTGAAGGTGGGGTGGGTCGACGTTGACCCCTCCTCGGCTCCCGAGTCCGCTGCCGACCAAGGTGCGATCCAGTTTCACAAGCTGGAGGGGGCACTTCATGCAGACGGCTTTTTCTGGTTTCCAGACACGGACGGAGGCGAGCACAAGCTGGGTCAGATCTTTCGCTACTCACCAGAGGAGGAAACTCTCGAACTGTTCTTCGAGGCCCAGAATGAAGTCGAGATGCAGAAGCCCGACAACCTCGCCATGACTCCGTGGGGAGACCTTTGGTTCGTCGAGGACGGCAAGGGCTACGACCGCGTCATGGGCGTCACTCCGGATGGAGCAGCTTACGAGTTTGCACGCAACCAACTGAACGAATCAGAACTCTCGGGACCGTGCTTTTCGCCGGATGGTCGAACCTTCTTCGTCAACCTCTACGATCCCGGCATAACCGTCGCGGTATGGGGGCCGTTCGATCGATGGAGGGCCAAGGCGACCGCGTCCACACAAGCGCATCCGCTGGGTGCTTCCAGGATCGCTTAGGTGCAAGCGACCGCCTTTTGCGCGGAACGAATCTAGACCCGACGACGACCCATATCATTGCCCGGTGGCCGCAGCAGAAAACTGCGACAGGACTATACGCAAGGAGCGTGTGTGAGCACCCCCAACATATTCATGCTGTTCGTCGATTCGCTACGCGCGGACGCGGTGTTCGGCACTGGCATAGCTACACCCAACTTCGACGCTCACGCGGCTCAAGGAGCCTCCTTTCACCAGTGCGTGTGCACCGCCACCACCACCACGCCGTCGTTCTCCTCGATACTCACCGGTTGCTACCCGCCAAAACACGGCGTGCGCGGTCTTCAGGGGTACCGGCTGACACCCGACATCACAACGATCGCGGAGGCATTCGGCCAGGCGGGCTATCGCAGCTATGCCGAAGTGACCGGCCCCCTGCTGCCCGAGACAGGGGTGCTGCGCGGCTTCGACGACGTCCGCCATCGTGAGGGGTACAAAGCGCCCTTCTTCGGGTGGAGGGACGACGTCCTTCGCCGCATGTCCGGGTACTCCGAGCCCTGGATCATGCTTCTTCACATCTGGGAGGTTCACCGCCCCTTCCGGCCCCCGCCCGACTTCACGAAGAAGTGGGACAGAGCCGGCTACGAGGCAGTGGTCGCGGCCAGCGACGAGGGTCTGAAGCCCGTCCTCGACTCTCTTCCCGACAACACCATCGTGGTGTTGTCCGGCGATCACGGCGAGGAGTACCCGGACGGTCAGTTCGAGGTGCTCCTCAACAGGGCCAGCAGGAAGGCTCGGAAGGTCCTCAAGCCGAAGAGCTGGTTCCCTTATCTCGACCGCAAGCTGTCAGCCCAGGCCGTGGGCCACGGGTTCGCCCTGCACGAACATCTCATCAAGGTGCCGTTGATCATCAGCGGGCCCGGCATCGCTCCCTCGGCAATCTCCGATCAGGTGAGGCACGTGGATCTCCTTCCGACACTCGCCGATCTCGCGGGGGTCCCCATTCCTGAGGGCCTGGATGGGCGCAGCCTTCGTCCCCTCATGGACGGAGGCGTCCTGCCGGAGGAGCCCGCCTACATGGAGGCGGTTGGCGTCAAGCTCGAGGGCAAGCGCATAGTGGGGGCCAGGAGGCCGGACTGGAAGCTCCTCAAGGCCGGTGGCGGCCGACCGGCGCTCTACCGGCTGAACGGTGGCACCGGCACGCCTGACGAAAGGCACAACCTCTACTCACGCCACCCCGAGGTCGCACGGGAGCTCGAGAGGTACATCGAGGAAGTGACCTCCTCCACGGTTGCCTCTTCGGGGATGAGCCAGGCGGAGGAGGCAACTGTCGAGAAGCACCTCAAGGATCTCGGCTACCTCTGACCTCACTCAGCTACCCAGCGGATATCCGAGTGCCTCCATGGTCGGCTCGATCAGAGGGACAATCGACTCGATTTCCGCCGGATTCTCCTTGCGCCACTTCCCTCGCTCGGGCGGAGTGACGACGTTGATCGGAGTGGTCCTCGTCGCCTCCGCACGTCGTCTAACGCCCTCTTCGTAAGGCAACTCGAGTTCGTCCATCACACGTCCGATCACAGGACCTGGATCGTCAACGAGATCCTCGTAGCGGACCTCCGTCCAGCGCTCCTGGGGGATGGTCTTGGAGGCTGCAAGCGCGTGCTCGTTGCAGACGGCCCATTGCTTCGCAGCCACAACCTCGACCGGAGCGCTCCTGTCATCGCGCCACCCGGGATAGAGCACGAACTTCCACCACATCGGATCCACTCCAGGGATCGAGTGAGGCTCGTCGAGCTTGTAGGTCTTGTATCGAGAGGTTCTCCAGGCATTGATCAATGAGTTCACGTTCTCGCGGCCATCTCTCCGCAGGTAGACGTAGTGCGCGTCCGGAAAGAGCGATTCCAGGAATCCAAATCGCAGCGCGTTCCGCGGTGTCTTGTCGATGAGTCGATGCCTCGAACCGGTTATCAACGAGAACTGCCTGCGAATGTACGTGGCGGCTTCAGATGTCACGTCGGTCGCGTCGAGCACATTCGAGCCCCAGCCGCGCAATGCGGGGTGATAGTACGCCTCCCATACCTCGTGCGGCTCGCCGGGCCAGTGCGCGAGGCGACTGGACGATCGCAGGATGGCAAACAGCAGCGAAGTGCCCGACCTCGGTGCCCCGATGATGAACACCGGCCGGTTGATTTTCGCTCCTCCAATCAGCACGGGTAGATGTAGCGCCTGGTTTGCGCGCAACAACACTCGCTTGGCCCACCAGCGGGTGCCCGGCTCGAACGTCGTCCTGAGGCTCTTCTGAATTTCCCGTCTGGTCGTCAACGTGTACCTAGGAAACGCCGGCGCTGACTGATGAGTCGGACTTAGCGCGCGTTGCTCGCCACGGCAGGATCGAGGTTGGAAGGTTCGTCGAGTCCGCTACGCCGAGAGCGAGCAAAAGCGTGACCGTCATCGTGTATGCCGGTTCGACATAGAGGCTGAGAATGGCTGCGTGGGCGGCCAAGCTGAAGATGGACGCGGCCAGAAGGGTTCGGAAGAGTTGTTCGCGCCCTTCCTTGACGCGCGCGCCGGCGCGCGCGTGAAGCCACGAGATTGCGTACACCGCGGCGATGCCCAGGCCGCCGATCACTCCAGTGCGGAACAGGTAGTTGAGATACGTGGAATGCGTTCCCGCCCGAGGAACGTAGCGACCGCCTTCATCTCCCTCGTCGGCGCGCGCCTTCGTAGTTCCATAGCCCAGGAAGAAGTGCTTGCCTTTGAGAACGCCGACCGTCTCCTCATAAACGGTCTGGCGCGTCCCTATGCTCCCGCGTGCCCCAGCTCTTCCCGTGGCGGGATCGACGCTGTAGCTGACGAGGTAGAAGGCTGTGACGAGAGCAGCTGCAGCGAGAAAGACGCCGAGCATCTGGAGCTTCCTGCGCCCTGAGAGGCGTCCATCGAACATCAGGTACAGGATCGCCAGGAGGATTGCGATCCAAGCTCCGCGAGCCAGAGAAAAACCCGCTCCGAACAGGCACGAGACAACACCGGCCCACCCCAGGAGGCGCCTCCTGCGGTCGCCTGTCCAAGCGAGAAAGAACACGAGAGGGAAAAGTGCAACACTCACCCCCGCATAGGTGAGCGCGTTGCGAGGGAAGGACCGTAGCCGGGGGACGGTGTTCATGGGGGCCAGGCCAACGTTGTCATAAAGCAGCTCGACGTCGAGAGGGCGCAGGGCATCTTCAAAAGTCGCGGGCAGATCCGTCGAATCTCACGACGATGCTCGTGTCGAACGCGGCGAAAGGCGGGACATAGGTCGAGGCGGAGGGCATTCCAGGTGTGCGTTCGACGAGTCGATCGACCTTTCGACGCAGTTCCGCGGCGCCTGCGTTCTTGGCCCGAACGTAATTGGTCATACCCACTGCATTGGTAAAGGCGTCCAAACCGTAGGCCTCCTCGACGCGTGTGCTGACCTCGTCGTTTTGCATCTCCTCGACGGGAAGGCCGACCCACTCGAGCAACACGCCCACGGAGAGGATCACGACGAAGACCGTCAGAGCCGAGATCACGCGTACGCGATCCTCCAGAGTCTCGAGCGTGTCGACGACCGCCAACATCACTCCGCTGATCAGTAGTTGGATCGCGACAAGAAGCATGAAGTGACGAAGATCGACGGTGGGGACCACCACGACGCCCACGATGGTCCACAGCGACAGTCCGACCAGCAGCCACATCCAACGGCCACAACGAGGCCACCTACGCTCGCTCCACAACATGAGCGCCCATCTGAGCACCACGGTGGACCAGCCAACCAAGATGACGGTCGGCAGCATGTCAACCAGCCACCCAATGAGCCCCATGAAGAGCGGAGACACGAGCACGAGCGGCATTGGTAGGACGAAGGCAACTAGAGCGGCCGCGACCATGAAGGCCCACCAAGCGATGACGCCTCCGTACAGCGTGCCGGTTGCCCACGCGATCAAACCGAAAACAAGGGATGCGCCGGCCCCCACCCACAGCAACCGGGATCTATCACCCGGGTCTTGAGCCGGCAAGCGATCGATCATCTGAACCCCGCGACAGTATTCACGGCCGCATCCTACGGCCGGTCCAATCCAACAATCATTCGGTCTTACTGCGTTTTCTGAACGCTCGCTTTCGCACCCGGTTGATCACCAAGCGCTCCTCCGCGTCAAGTCCCATCATCTTGAGAGCTATGACATAGACGGTCGCAGCGACGACGAGGCCTGCGAGCTCGCTCGGGATCGATGTACCGAACACGAGCTTGAACATACCGAGCACTGCCGCGCCTGCGAGGGTTGCGACGACCGGTTTGTAGAAGGTCCGGCCGAATGGCTGTACTCCCACCAGAACTTTGGCCTGGATCACCCGCGCGGTGTTGATCAGCGCCGTCACGAACGAATCGGTGATCGCCATTCCCACCGCGCCTCCCAGCGGCCCGTCCATGGGCACGAGCCACGCGCCCATGGCGACATAGAGAACCACCGATACGATCGAGTTCACGAAGTTGAGACCCGGCCGGCCGGTCATCGAGATGACGTAACCGGTCGGCCCCGTGCCCGTGTAGAAAAGATTCCCGATGACCAGAATCTGCACTACCGTCTCGGCTCCGCTCCCCTCCGGCCCCGCAAACAAGCTGACGAACAGCTCGGGGACGATCAGAAGCGCGGCGAAGACGGGGAACGAGAACGTAGCCACCCAGCGGTTGATCGTTTGGTAGAGCGAGCCCAAGCGCTCGATCTCGCCCTTCTCGTGAAGATCCGATACCACCGGTGCCCAGATATTCACGATTCCGCTGAGGAAGACGGTCCCCGGCCCCTGCAGAGAGAGTGCGATGGCGAACAATCCGACGTCGCCCGTCGACCCGAAGGCTCCGAGAACGAGAACGCCTAGACCGATGGACTGCACGCCGAGTAGCGAGGCTCCCGCTTGCGGAAGAGCAAAGCGGGTCATGGGTCCGTATTCCGTTACGGCCGGAGCCCTTCGTTCCTCTGTAGTCAGCATCCGTCGCAGATACCAGCCCGCTGTGACCATTCCCAAGCCTGCGCTGATCACCAAGGTGACGACCGCAGCGACAAGAAGACCCTCGCTGCTCGCGTCGAGGACAAAGTAGCCAACTCCTAGAGCAGTTAGGCCGATGAGGAAGCGAGCCCCCGGCTGAACGATGTTGCCGGCGATAACCGAGGGTCCCATCGTCTTGTATCCCTGGGTGCAGTAGCGAAGCACCTGCATCATCGCGAATAGTGGCACGTACAACGCGCCCACACGCAACAGGAAGGCCAGGCGATCGATCTCGGTTTCGTTGTCGCCAAAGACTGAAGCGATTGGCCCGGCGAACAGCAGAATGAGTAAGACGACCGCAACCGATGCCCCAGCGGAGCACCTAAGCGCCACGCGTGCTGCTCCCTTTACACCCCCGGGATTCTCTGCGGCACGAGCGCGCGCCACCCATCGCATGGCTGCGTAGTTATAGCCAATCAGCCCCAGCTGGGCAGCAATCGTCAGGATCTGTACGGCCTGACGGTAGAGGCCGAAGGACAAGCGGCCCAGGATGCGAAACGCAATGAACGTGAAGCCGTAGGTGAGAAGCCGCTGCGATATCTGCCCTACGATCTGGATCGCGCCGCCTCGCGCAACGGTCGCGACATCGTCGCGCTGGCCCTCGGTTAGGCCCTCCTGCCGAAGGACTTCTTCCTCGCTAATTGGGTTTCACCGTTTGAGCTCCGCGGTAGGTGGGCCCCGCCTCTGTCATTCGGTGCGCGTGCGCCGCCTGCCGAGCCCAAAGAGTCCTGCGCCTAGCAGCGTCGCTATCACCAGGGTCGTCCAGGCAACTGGTGCGTCGAGAGGAGTCCGGGTCACGCCGACCACCACCGTCCCCACGAGCGACAACATCAGGATGCTGAGAGCCGGGGCCATGCCCAATGATTCGGCGACCGGATGGCCGTCGGGGAGAAAGAATCGAAATGCAAGGATTCCGGGAAGCAGGAGAAGACCGAATCCGATCAAGACCCACAGGATGTGGATGGGCGATGCATCGTCCTCTCTTGGTTCGGGGGCAGGGAGCTCGCCACCCAGGACCGTCGTGACCTCGCCATCCGCAACCGACCAGACCTCACCCTCGCTGACGATGTTCGGAGCACCCTCGACCGCACCGGACGCAACTTCGGCATTGAACCCCGATGCGTTGAAGGCTTGCGCTACGACGATGATGGGTTCGCCCGCAGCGTTGGCTTGCACGTCACAGAGGGTCTCTCTCGAAAGCGCGGTGTAGATGTCCCCCGAAAGCGCCTCTTTCGCCTCTTCGGGGTCACACGACCCCTGCTCGATCGCGTCGCCCTCAGGGTCCGTGGGTGAGTCTTGCAGGAGGTTCTCGAGCGACCCCAGATACATGTAGCCCTGGTCGATCATCCCGTCTGGCAATCCATAGCGTGAGGTGTTGCCCGAAAGCTTGGTGTATCCCCAGACCTGCTGGCCGCGATCCTCCTGGTCCATCACGAAGATGACCGGTGTGTCCTCGTCGACTCCGGCGAGGCGCGCCTCGAGAGCCTCGAGGTCGGTGCGCGTCTGGTCGTTTATCCATCCGCCGTCCGCATTGTTCCAACCGGTCAGCTCGAAGCCGGTAGTGAAATTGGTGGCAACAAGGAAACCGAGAACCACCAGGCCGGCGGCGGCCGCAATCGCCGACTTGGACAACAGGTAGCGAATCAAGAAGTAAGCACCCAAGCCGACTAGCAGCACCCACGCAAGAGTTGTGTTGAAGAAGCGGTAGTAGGGATAAGTGAGGCCTCCAATGAACCCGAACAGACCCGCAAGCGGCGCAAGCCACAGAATCGAAACGCGTGCGAGGTCCTCGTCCGCCCAGCGCCACCCCGCCGCCAGGATGCCAACCACACCGACGATCAGCAACGGGCCATTAAACAGCGGTCTCATCGCGTCGATCCACAATCCCATTCGATCCAGGAAGAAGTCGCTGCCGTAAGGGGGTGCGAGCGCGGCGTCCGCGAGCGGTGCCGACTCTCCCCACAGCCCAACCGTCCAAACGGCGAATGTCACGACCGCAGCCACTAGTGCGGTCAGCAACATCGGCAGGTCCTCGCGTATCACGGCTCGTAAATCGAGCTTGCGGAACACCAACTTGACGAATGACATCAAGCCGAGCGAGAGGCCAAAGAACACCAGAGTTGTTGGGTGAGTTAGCCCCGCAGCCAGGAGGAAGCCCCCGAATGCGATTCGTGCGGGCCACGACGTGCGCGCCTCGGTGAGAAAGCTCAATGAAGCGGCGAGGAAAAACAAACAGAGAACGTTATCCAGATAGCCGACGAACGGTGGATGTCAAATAGAGACTGGCGGAAAGGAAAGCTACCGCATGCCACAGCAACGGATCTCGCCGGTGTCTGAATGCGAAGCCTGCAAGAAGCAACGAAGTCAGGACCGGAAGCAGAACCATGAAGAAAACCGTGGTGTGAAGCTCGGAGACTCCCGGAATTGCGCGCATCAACGCGCCAGTGACGGGTGCGGTCACGCGATATCCGGAACTGAAGTAGTCGTAGGGACCCTTGGCGTCCAGAAAAGTCTCGGGGGTTTCCGTCGTAATCAGTTCGGTGCGCCACGTGTAGTACGCGGGGTCCTTGGTAGGCGCTACTCGGTCGGGATTGGCGATAAACGTCCATCCGAACAGGGCCAGCAGGATCAGCGCAGTTGCGAGAAACGCTATGGGTGAGCCGAGCACTCGGCGGATGCGAGAGTCCCCCTCGGGGACCTGGGGATGGTCCCCCGGGGCGCGCTTAGCTTCGGTAGTTGAGCTCATGGGTGCGGGTATCCTACCTTCCCAATACGGGACTTTGGCGAACCCATCAATCGGTGTCGGAGGAACCTGACACCCTCGCTCCAGACTTACCAGTTGGACAAGAGACCGCTGTTCGCCGCAGCGAGTTCCGACCAAGGCCATGCGCCGGATCTGGACCTGCGCCAACAAACGGGGCTGAGCACCGGAAGCTCTTCCGGAAAAGGACCAATTACACTGGCAAGCCTTCGTCAACGAACTACGAATGAGGATGAACTCTTGAGCACACCCGGGATGTTTTTCATCGTGGGATCCGCGCGCTCGGGCACAACCCTGCTGAGAATGATGCTCAATGCGCATCCGGAGGTAGCCGTTCCGCCAGAGTCTCGCTTCGTCGTCGACCTCTATCGCTCGGACGAGGTGCAGGTTGATGCTTTCCTGGAGCGGCTTGAAGCCCACCCGCGATGGACCTCCTGGGATACACCGATCGAGGACGTGCGCGCCCAGCTCACAGGGATGACCACAGTGACCTATCCCGAAGCGATCGAGGCCGCCTTCATGGCCTACGCCCAGAACCGCAACAAGAAGCGCTACGGCGACAAGACCCCTCGCTACATTGAGGACCTCCCACTCCTCTCCCGGCTTTGGCCCGAGGCCAAGTTCGTGCATCTCGTTCGCGATGGCAGAGAGGTGGCACTGAGCTATGCGGACGTCCCGTTCGGTCCCAGCACCGTTGCAAAGGCAGCCGCGCTGTGGAAGGCACGGGTCAAGCTCGGGATGGAGCGGGGCCGTCCCCTGGGCACAGCGCGCTACGTAGAGTTGCGTTACGAACGTCTCCTCGCCAACCCCGCAGGAAGAGGTAGAGGGTCTGTGCTCGTTCCTCGATCTGGAATTCGACCCCGCCATGCTCGACTACTCGGAGCGGGCACGCTCAGAGGTACTCGACCGCGCCAGGCTCTACAACCCCAACGTCATGAGATCGATCACCAAAACCCGATCGTGGGACGAGCAGATGCCGCGATCCCAGGTCGAGGTCTTCGAGGCAGTTGCTGGAGACACGTTGACGGAGCTCGGCTACGAGCGCGCCTTCCCGTCACCCAGTCTCGCCGCTCGCATGGCCTCGCTTGCGGGACGCGCCGGCCTGCCGGTCGGCCGGCTGGTGAATCAACGCGTCCAGGAAGACGCTCAGGAGAGTTGATAGTGAAGCTCCTCAAGCGTTCGCTCGAGGGCAAGCTCCGCCGCGACCGGTTCGAAACTGGTGAGATCCGCGTTGGCAAAGCCGTGCGCCGCGTCGTAGACGAACGCCTCTGCATCCACCATCCCGCTCATTGCCGTCAGCGCTGACGTGGCCGGCTCGAAGTCGTCCTCGCGCGCGAAGTGCCCGAGCAGAGGACGCTCTCCCCACGACTGCCCGAGACCGCGCTCCTCCTCCGTAGTAGACGACGGTAGCGTCGATAGCTACCTCGTGCGCCAGCATCGTGGCGAGTGAAGCCCCTATCGAGAACCCCACCACCCCTAGCCGAGGATGCCAGTTGTTCGAGAGGTGCTCGGCCGCGGCAACCACGCGCTTCATGGTGTCGGCCGTATCCAGGCCGGCTGCCAGACGGTGAGCGGTCGCGGCGTCTTCGGCGTACCGACCACCGTACAGATCGACGGCGAGCGTGGTGAAGCCCTCGTTCACGAACCGGTCGGTCAATGCTCTGACGGAGGGGAGCAGGCCATAGGCATCATGCAGCACAAGGACACTCGGTCCGACCCGTTCGGAGTAGCCCATGTACCCCGTGCCCTTATCGGTCAGTCCCCCGAATGAAATGAGCTCTCCCGCACTCCACGAGGGTCCCTCCGGTGGTGGCTCGGTCGGATGCTGTGTCGACCTCACCGATTTCCCCCTTCACCGGCCAGAGTCGAGTGCCCTCTAGAGCAAGTCGAAGGCAATCCCCATCGCTCCTCCCGCAAGGATGAGCCACGCCGAGTTGACCCTCGTCGAAACAAGAAGGACAAGGGCAACCACGGCAACGACAACCGTGCGTGCGTCAACGATCGCTTCACGAGCAAGTTCGATTGTCACTGCGCCCATCAGTCCAACTGCGGCAGCGTTAACCCCATCGAGGAGTCCCGAGAACCACGGAGACGAGCGCATGCGTTCGATGTATCGATGAGTGATCGCTACGAAGAAGAACGATGGAAGGAAGATCGCGAGCGTGGCAACAAGGGCTCCAGGGACGCCCTCTAACACGTATCCAATGAAGGTCGCCGTGGTGAAGAGGGGGCCGGGTGTCACCTGACCGACGGAAACGGCGTCGATGAGCTGCTGCTGCGTGAGCCAACCGAGGCGCTCCACGAGATCGTTCTGTAAGAACGCCAGAATTACGTAACCGCCCCCGTAGAGGACAGCGCCGATCTTCAGGAAGACCAAGAACAGTCGATCCAGCGATACCGGCGAGTCAGTGCCCTGGACGAGGACGATGACCGGCAGGGGAAAGAACAAGTTCGATACACCAAATCCGAAACGCGCTGTCACCTGGACCAGCATGACGAGCAGGCCAAGTCCGAACAGGATCAGGAGCTCGTTCACACCCGTAAGGAAGAGGACAACCGCCGCTACAACTACCCCGCGCAACAACCAGTCCCGCGCGGCTGTCGGAGCAAGCTTCGCCAGAGCGTGTGCCACGATCGCGATCACGACGGGTTGCACTCCGTAGAGAAGCGCCTCCCCCGTCGGTGTCGAACCGTACTCGACGTATGCCCAGGCGAAACCAATGACGATGAACGTCGCAGGCAGGATGAAGCTCGATCCCGCGACCAGAAGCCCGGCCCATCCCGCTCGCTCGTACCCGATGTGGATGGCAAGCTCGGTCGAGTTCGGGCCAGGAATCAGGTTCGTAGCCCCCACCAGATCGAGAAAGCGCTGCCGGCTGAACCACTTACGGCGGTCGACGACCTCGTCCTGCATCATTGCGATATGCGCCGCCGGTCCGCCGAACGCGACAGTTCCTAACTTGAGGAAGAGTTGCGCGAGCTCCCTCAGGGAGGTGTCCTTCACCCTTCCAGGAAGGAGAACCGCACCTTTCGCTGCGGGTTATCACGATTGAGGTCGACGAGCACGATGCTCTGCCAGGTTCCGAGCTGCATGCGGCCGTCAACAACCGGAATCGAGACCGATGGAGTGATGAAGGCCGGTAGCACATGATCGGCCCCATGCCCAGGCGAGCCGTGCCGGTGGGTCCACCTATCGTCCCGCGGCAGAAGACGATTGAGTGTTTCCTCGAGATCGGACTCGGACCCGGCCCCCGTTTCCATGATCGCCAGACCTGCTGTCGCGTGAGGGACAAAGATACTCACTAGACCCTCGCTAACGCCGCCGAGAAACTGTTGCACATCGGTACTGATGTCAAGAAGCGGCGAGGCAGTCGTGTCGTAGGTGTGAACTTCCGTCTTCATCGCGCGGGCAGCCTATCCCCCAGGGACGCTCGCCTGGGACTCAACGCAGGTGTTCTGCCCAGGCGCTCCAGAGGAAGGAATGCGAGCAGGCAAACGACATGGGGCAGGAAGATGATCGAGATGGTCGAGAAGGTGACTGCGTGGAAGAGTAGCGCCAGGATCAAGAACGCATAGCCTACTCGCCCGCGCACGAGCAGCAGCGGCGATAACAGTTCGAAGGCGATGATTCCGAATTGAGTCGCGCGCAACACACCAGGCATCTCGAACAGTTGTTGCGAAATCCAGTTGCCCTTGCGTACCAACGCGCGCGCCAAGGTCGCGCCGGTTGCCCAGTTCAAGCCCCCGAAGCGAAACTTGGCAAACGCCGCAAGGAAGTAAGCCAGAACGACCGCGACCTGAATGGACCGGATCGCCCAGCCGGCCCCCTCGGTTTCCTCCTGGTCGCTCCAGTGCGCCCGGCCCACCGTCGGAAGCACGCACAGCGCCACGAGAAAGGCGAAGCGATCGTGATCCACCTTTCCGTAGGAGAAAGCGATCACCATCCAGACGAAATAAGCGGCAGCGACCGCGCTCCCGGCGAGGCGGGGAAGTCGATTCGTTGCAGCAATCCCCGCTGTCCCGAGGAGCACCACGCCGGTGGCCACAACCACGCTGCGGGTTGGTTGGGGAAGCGAGAGTGCGCGCCCCACCAGCAAGGGGTCGTAAAGGTCAGTCGAGATTGCTCCGTGGCGCGCGACCCAAGAGGTCGTTAACAGAACGTCCACGAAGATGAAGCCATAGAGGAACGTTCTCAGCCAGGCGATGCGTGCGATAGGTAGGGGGTCGAACCACCAACGGCCGATCGCGTCCATCAACGCGACCACTCAGCCAAGATGCGCGTGGCGGGCTGGCCCACGGGTTTGCCCTGTTCGAGATCGGTGGTGCTCTCGATCAACTCCGCGGCGACGATCTCCGACTCGGTTGGATTGAATTTCTCGTAGACATCGACGAGGTGCCTGAGTAGTTGTGGCCGTGCGGCGAAGTGGTCCTCGAGCCCCTCGACCTCCGCTCGTCTTAGACCCACAGTGTGGGAATCGATGGTGATCGGGCGGACGGTCCCGTCGGCGAAGGTAAAGGTCAGCTGCGCCGAGTCAACCCTTCCGTTCAGTTCGTTCCTCGTCGAGAACATGCGATGGGGCCCGAATGGAAAGTGATCGTCCTGGCCCACGAAAGTTCCGGCGACTACCAACGCAATAACGGCACCCGCGGCCAGCATCCTGCGCGTGCGGCCCCCGGCTGTCAGCATCGTCCGATCAGCAGTCGAACTCAGACAGCATGTTCGCGGGCACGGACAGGTCAAAGAGTCGATTCTGAGGCTCGAAGCGTCCAGCGAACGAGTCCCCTTCGGAGAGACGCTGGTTGTCCGCGAGCGTGTGTCCCCCGAGGAACCGGGCGATTTCCTCGACCGTCACATCCTCTTCCTCCATTGCGTCCTCCATTAGGAAGACTTCCGTCGGCCAGACGGCCCGGACGACGTCCCCGAATTCATCTCGGATCGCTGCCTCTACGGCGCGTGGGTTGATCCCGTATCCGTCGATGTCCTCGGCATCGGGTTGCTGGCCATGGTCGGCGGTCAGCGCAACCACCCACTCACCCTGGCCCACGATGCGATCAAGCTCGTCGAAAATACGGGCGAGCTCTTCGTCGGTTCGGACCAGGACATCGTTCACGTACTCGGAGTCCATGTTGTAGTAGTGGCCCACTCGATCGATCTGCTTGAAGTTGGTGAACAGAAGGTCAGTGATGTCGTCGCGGCCGTAACCCTCTGCTTCGATCATCTCGAGCATCGCATCGACATGGTGACTCACGAAGGCGGGAGTCTCCTCACTGCGAACTGGGTCATCAAGGGGCACGTCGCCGCGCCACGTATCGTCGGCCTCGCCGTCGGCTGAGTCAAGCTCCTCTATGTGCGCTTCTAGGCCCTCCGTCGCGGGAACCGAGTCAGGCAGTGCGTAATGCTCGTCGTTCGTGATCCAGTCATTGGTCTCGGTGTCGAGCCAAAACGCGTCGTCCTTGTCTCCGCCCGACCTCTCGGCGCCCTGGCCGATCATGCCGAGATGCCAGGGCTCGTATCCGAACATGCCGATCTCGGCGCGATTGCCGTTCTGCTGGTCCCACAGCTCGGCGAGCGCGGGAGCCTGCAGAAAGCGCGACGACTCGCCCTTCAGAAAAGCGTCCACGACCTCGCCCTGCTCGTCGCGCACGGGGACACCAGTGATGCCGTGGGTGTCGGGGAAGACTCCGGTTCCAAGAGTGCTGTGCACGGCGGGGGTGACCGAGGGATTGGAGCCCACGGTCGCTTCGCTGAACGACACACCCTCGTCCATCATGCGCTGAAGATTGGGCCACGATTCATCCCAGAGGTCGAGCGTGTTCCAGCCACCCCCATCCCACACGATCGTCAAGATGAGCTTCGGAGCCCTCCGCTCGACCGACTCGCCCTCGGATCCGATGACCTCACTCAGTGCCTGGCCCTCGCTCTCGCCCAGTCGACCCTTCAGCAGTCCGGCGATCGTGGGAGCGATGTCGGCGGTGGTCACCGGACGGTCCGAGGTCACGCCCTCCTCGATGATGCCCGGTCCGTAGAACACAAGGGGGACCTCCTGCAGGTAGGGCCAAGGGCCGGAGTGACTCCATCCCCCTGCACCAGACGCCATGTACGCAGGCGTCCGTGGAAGCAACGCGATTTGACCGGACCGGGGCTCGAAGTACCCGCGCTTGCGTGCGAAGCAGCCACTCAGGGTCGAGCGCGCACGCTTGCTGCTCGAAGGAGGGAACCACTTCGCGCGGTGGGCGTCTAATCGCCGCCCATCCGAAAACCACGCCGAGCACAAGGACGAGTCCGATGAGCACCATCGTCAACGTTTTTTTGTCCGAGAAGAGCTTCACTGCACGTTTCTTGGCGCGGGTGAGGTCAGGAGACCCGCGTTGCGATACCACGCTGCGAGAGCCCCAACTCCGACAAGGAACACGGCTCCCATCCCAGCAATGAGCAGACCCTGGATGTCCTCTGAGTAAAAGAGCTTGAGCGCTGCTGCCGCGAGGACCCAGGCAAGGTTGTAGGCGATGTCGTAAAGCGAGAAGGCCCGGCCTCGGAAGTCGTCGCCGAGCGCTTCCTGAACCATGGAATCGAGGGTGATTTTGGCAAGAAAGAATCCGAAACCGAGGAAGAATGTCATGAGCGCCAATGCAGCGTTCACCTCGACCGCCCCGAGCACCAAGATCGCCATACCCGCTACGACCGATGCCCCGAGCACCAAAGTCCCCGTGGTTCTTACCTTGTCCACGAGTCGCGGCGCCATGACAAATCCGAGCACCGCGCCCAACGCGCCGGCTCCTCCAGTGAGTATCAGAATCGTCGTGTCGTCGTCTCCGAGTAGGTCCCGTGCCACGAAACCGATCGAGACGATTGCGTAACTCCACAGAAGGCGCAACCAGAAGTACGTGGTGATGGCGGCTCCGGCCTTAGGCGTCCGCGCCACTTCTCTGAGTCCGTCGCCGATCGTGGCGACCACCCTCACAATCTCGTGGGCGAAGGTCGACTTGGCGCGCGCCTCGCCTGGATGACGCACCATCAGTCCAAAAACAGCTCCTGCTGCGTAGACGAGCGCTCCTGCCATCGCGATCGGGTCCGCCTCGAGGACCCCCGAAGCGACTAACGCGACCCCGGCGCCACCGATCTGGAAGAGTGCTCCACCCAGTTGCGAGACCGCGTTGGCATCGACCAACGAGTCAGGACCAACCGTTGACGGGATCGCCGCGGCCTTAGTCGCTAGCACTATCCGCGTGGACGTGAGCGTCAGAAGGAACGCAAGAAAGACGACCCCGTCGGGAAGCCTGTCGATTGTGATGAGGCCAACGATGAGGATGACAACGGCTCGGAAACCATTCGCGAGAAACAGCAAGCGCCGGCGATCCCAACGGTCGATGAGGACGCCGAGAAACGGGCTAAGGATCGTGTAGGGGACGAAGAGATAGAGCGCGATGCTCAGCAACTCCTGCGGGCTCTCCGCCCCTTCGAGATCGAAGCCCTCCTGACCGCCGAACACGATCAGCTTTGCAAGCGCGGTCTGGACGATTCCGTCGCCCGCCTGGGCCAGGAACTGGGCACCCATCAAGTTGCGGAAGTCGGGTTTCTTCGAGGATGAGCGCAAGACCTCGCTTGACTGCGTTCATGGAACCCCTATCCCCCGTCTCGTTCACTTGGTGGGTCGAAGATAAGGCCCTCCGGGTACTCCCCTTCGCCAAAGGAATCGATGTCCTCGGACGACAGATCCTGCAGGAAGTCGAAGCCGAACGCTCCAGCAAACACGGTCTCCCCGAGACGGGCCTCCGCCACGCGGTCGCTGCCAAGCGCATCTTCGGGGATGTTGTCTTCGATCGTGTAGTTGCCGAGCCACTCGGCAACGTCGCCCGCCTCGATGTCTTCGGATTCGAGGACATCCATGTCGAGGTAGACGTCCACCGGAGTCGCCTTCTCGACCACTCCCTCGCCGAATTCCGTGTTGATGTCCCTCTCGAGCTCCTTGTTGTTGATGCGCCAGCCGCCGGTGAAGTCCGCCAAGGGTTGCTGGCCGTGGTCAGCCGAGACAACGAAGACGTAGTTGTCCTCGCCGACCTGGCGGTCGAGGGTCTCCTTCATTCGGCGCATCTGTCTGTCGGTCTCACGAAGCACGTCCGCCTCCTCGGGCCCGTTCATGTTCCAGGCATGTCCCGCGTAGTCGGGCATCTTCATCTCGACCCAGAAAACGTCGGTCATGGCGTCGCGGCCCAATTCCTCGTTGCGGATGACCTCGACTGCGGCGTCTCCGGTGAACTCTACGAATGCGGGAGTTCCCGGACGAGTCAATGGCGACTGAAGCTCCTCGAGGGTCTTGCCGAACCACGTACCGTCGACGAGACCGTCGCGCTCGTCGAGCTCGGCCTCGTAGGACTCGAGCGTCGCCAAATCCGTGGCCGCTAAGGTAGCTCGGGAGCTCGTAGAACTCCTCGTTCGTCCACCATTCGTTGAGCGGCTCCTCCGTTCCGGGATCGACCGCTTCCCACAACACCGCAATGTCCCGGTCCGCGCCCTCACGCTGTGCGCCGTGACCGATCATCCCCAGATGCCATCCTTCGTAGCTCACGGTTCCGACCACGGGTTCGTTTCCGTTGGCCTCGTCCCACAGCTCTGACACGGTCGGGACCTCGAGGTACGTGGGATCCGCATTCTGCTGCCATGTGTCGGTGTTGGCGCCATCGGGTCCGCGCATCTGGTTTCCGGGGATCCCGTGCCTGTTCGGATACGACGCCAGTTCCCATGGTCGCGTGCAGGGCACCCGTGATCGAGGGTGCCGATCCGATGTTCGCGTTCGTGTAGGTGATGCCCGAATCTCGCAGAGACTGAATGAAGGGCCACGACCCTGGGTGCTGTTGCAGCACGTTCCAGCCACCTCCGTCGATGATCACCGTGAAGATGAGCTTCGGTTGCTCGGCGAATCCCGCGACTACTTCGTCGAGGGGCTCTGCATCAGCATCGAAATCCATCCCGAGGATCTCGGCGTACGTGGGAGCAAGCGCGGCGACGTCGGTGACCTCGTCGTTCGTGGCACCGGCTGGGATGTCGCCACCGCTCGCGATGATCGGCACTCGGGTCAAATAGTCCCAGGGGTTCGGGTGCGAGGTCGACAACGTCGGGGTGTCGGTCCCCAGCGTTCTCAGGTCCCATTCACCGAGAAGATAGTTGTTTGGTTTGGGAACGAGCATGATCTCGCCAGAGCGGCCGGGAACGTGGCCTCTGAAGAGATGCTCCATAACCGGACCACCAATCGACCTCGCCATCTCGTCCTGAGTCGGGGTTTCCTCGGAGTCGTCCGAGATCGTTCCCAGCGCATACGCGGCTGCGACCGCAAGGAGAACCGCGATGGTCACGATGACTAGGACGCGTTTGGTCAAGCTCGATCCCTTTCACTCTTCGCTGCGGCGACGATAACGAGACTCGGCCCCACCGCGCCTGATGGCCGCGACCGGAGGATCAACAGAACCTCGGAGAGTTGGCCGAAGGGAGATTAGTACAGGTCGGCACGTTCGAGACGATGAGGGGCCCTCAGTAGAGATAGGGATTGTCGGGTTGCTCCTCCTGAGCAGCGGTGCAATGCGGGGGGCCGCCAGGCGCCCGTGCTAGCCTCCTAGCGGCTATCCAGCCGCACTTTTGGCAGTCAGAAGTAGGAGGCTCTCCCAATGGGCCTGCGGATTTTCGGCGCAATCGTCGCCGTCCTGCTCGCAGCATTCGCGATCGCTCGCTACCGCAAGGGGCAGCTTCGACGCGGAGAGGCTCTCCTCATCGGAGCCGTTTCGACCGCGCTCGCCGTAGCCGCGATTGCCCCCGGCCTGCTCGACCCGGTGCTGTCGGCACTCGGTTTTCAAGCGGGACAAGAGCGACGCATCATCGGCTTGCTCGTTCTTTCGAACCTGTTCACCCTCGCTCTCGTTTTCCGAGGTTTCATCCGCGACGACACGCTCTCGGCCGAGCTCGGCGATCTCGTCGACTACGTCGCGCTGAGAAGGCTGCAGGACGAGAATCACCCAGAGCTGATGGGAACTGCCGCAGTCGTGATTCCTGCGTACAACGAGGCCGACAACCTTCCGAGTGTGCTTTCGGAGATGCCCGCCGAGGTCGGCGGGCTTCGCGTTCAGCCGATCGTGATCGCGGACGGATGCACGGACCAGACCGAGGCCGCCGCTCGCAACATGGGCGCCACAGTCATTCGCCGCGACCTTAGGCGTGGCTCCGGCGCGGCAGTGCGACTCGGTTACAAGGCAGCAATCGAAGGTGGTGCTCGCATAATCGTCACCCTGGACGCTGACGGTCAACACGATCCTGGTGAGATGGAGCTACTCGTAAAGCCGATCCTCGCGGAGGATGTCGACATGGTCCAGGGCTCGCGCATCCTTGGCGAATTCGAGGTCGAGTCCAAAGCTCGCAAGCACGGCGTTCGGGTCTTCGCGTGGCTCTTGACCCTGTTGGGGAGCTCGCGGATCACAGATCCCTCGACGGGCTATCGGGCGATGACGGCGAGCGCACTCCAGCGGCTCGACCTTCGTCAGGACCAGTTCTACGTTTCGGAGTTGATTCTCGACGCGTCGCGCAAGGGAATGAAGGTGGTCGAGGTGCCGATAACCATCCGAGCGCGCGCCTCTGGAACGAGCAAGAAACCGACGACCATCCGTTACGCATGGGGCTTCAGCAAAGCCCTCATGCGCACCTGGCTGCGCTAACCGGCCGCGGAGTCAATTTCAGTAAGTTCCCCTCCTTTGGGTACTCATCAACGGTCAGTTGACCGTACGAGGAGGGGGTTATGTGAATCGACGAGTCGGCTCTATAGCCATGGTGGCGTTGCTCAGCCTGAACGCCGCCGCACTGACAGCATGCGACGAGGCGCGCGACGCAGAGCGCGAAGTCGAGCGCGAGACCGGCGAGAACGAAGGTGGCGGGGGCGAAGACGACTAGCCCAACCGAGGATTGAATGCGAGGGGGGCCGGGTACGGCCCCCTTTGCGGGCACTCAACCCAACGACCTGGGGCTAAGGTGACGACCATGGAATTCAGACACATCGGATCGGCGGGAGTACAGGTAAGCGAGATAGCGCTCGGCAACTGGATCACCCACGGGGGCCAGGTCGGCGTCGATGCCGCCCGCTCGTGTGTCGAGGCGGCCTTCGACGAGGGGATCAACTTCTTCGACACCGCGGACGTATACGAGAGGGGCAAGGCCGAAGCGGTTCTGGGAGACATCCTCAAAGGCGTCCGTCGCTCGTCTTACGTTCTGGCGACGAAGGTGTTCTGGCCGACTGGTGAAACCGTCAACGACAGCGGCCTCTCGCGCAAGCACATCATCGAGTCCTGCCATGCGTCACTCAAGCGGCTGCAGACCGACTACGTCGACCTCTACCAGGCGCACCGGTTTGACTCCGAAGTGCGTCTCGAAGAGACGTTGCAGGCATTCGACGACCTCGTTCGCCAGGGCAAGACGATGTACATCGGAGTTAGCGAGTGGACGGCGGGCCAGATCTCCGAAGCGCTCACCATCGCGGACGAGATGGGCTTCGACCGGATCATCTCCTCGCAGCCTCAGTACTCGATGCTGTGGCGCGTCCCCGAGGCCGAGGTCATCCCGCTTTGCCGGCGCGAAGGCATCGGCCAGATCGTGTGGTCCCCACTTGCCATGGGCGTGCTCACCGGGAAGTACAAGCCAGGTGAGGACCGGCCCGAGGGCTCGCGCGGGACGCATGGAAGCGGAATCAGAGAGGCCTACCTGACTGACGAGACGCTCACGGCTGTTCAGAATCTGCGACCGATCGCCGACGACCTGGGCATTTCGATGGCGAACCTGGCGCTGGCCTGGGTGCTCAGCAACGACAACGTCTCTGCCGCGATCACAGGAGCGACTAAGCCCGAGCAGGTCAGGGAAAACGTTAAGGCTTCGGGCGTAAAACTCGACGCCGAGGTTCTCCGGCGCATCGACGAGGTAGTGGGTGACCTACCGCAGAAGGACCCGGCCCTGACAGGCGGCGCCTAACCGAACCACTCCTCCGGCCCCCCCGCAACGCTCTCCTTGGAGCTTTGACTTCGCTCAGCGGGGTTGTTGCTCCAAAGAATGGGCTGGCTGCTATTTGGCTGCTGAGAGGAAGTAGTCCTCGTCTTCGTCGCTCCAGCTCATGTCGATGATTCCCTTTGCGTCCGCTGCTTTGACGAACTGAAGGAAGCCCCCGTATCCGTAGTTCTTCTCGCTGAAGCCTTTCTGGCGTTTGCGCAACTCGTTCTTCAGGCTCGAGAGCGGCGGCGGGCCGTTCTTCTTCTCGAGGTTCCCTACGACATCGCGTAGGAGGTCGAACGCCTTGGCCTCGCCTCCGCCATCGGCCGGAAAATCGACCACGGGATCCCCACCGGCGCTGCCCTCTTTCAGTTCGATGACACCGGCCGACTCGAGATGCCTCATGAGCTCGCCCCAGGCCCTGAACCCGTAGTCGCTCTCGGTGAATGTCGGGTCCTTTCGGAGGATCACCCGCTTCACCATCGAGGAAAGAATTGGCCCGTCGGTCGAGCGCTGCAGTCCACTCAGGGTCGTCGCCACCAAGCGCGACACCTCCGCTGTGTCGGACGTGCTCTCCTCCTCATCGTCCTCCTTCTTGCGCCGGCGACGTTTTGGCGCAGCTTTGACGGTGCCGGGTCCGGCGAGTCGCTCGTAGAACAGAAACTCGTCGCACGCTCCGGGAAGCAACTCGGAAGTCGAACCCTCGACACCGACCCCGATGACGCGCTTGTTGAGCTCACGCAGTTTGAGCACGAGGGGGGTGAAGTCGCTATCACCCGAGCCGATTACGAAGGTCGAGATGTACTCGCGCTCGAGCGCAAGCTCAAGGGCGTCGACTGCGAGCTTGATATCGGCAGCGTTCTTCCTGACCATCCCCGTTCGTTGCGGGATCTCGATCATCTCGATTCGTTGGGCGACAAGACCCTGCCGGTGCTCTGCAAAAAGATTCCAGTCCGCATACGCACGCCGAGTGACGACTCGCCCTCGCTCAGACAAGGCGTCGGTGATAACCGACATGTCGAGCTTCTCACCCCGGTCGCGTGCGCCGAGAGCAAGGTTCTCGAAATCGAGAAAAAGGGCGATGCGTTCTTCTTCTTCAGCCACTGGCTTCTTCCTTCTATCGCTCGTTGTTCAGAGGAACTTCCTGAATGTACGGTACGCGGTCTATCGCCTTCAGGGCAATGCGGCCCTGTGCCAGATCGAGAACCGCGTCGCCAGCCAGATCGCGGCGCCATCCGTTCAAGATTCGGTGCCGGGTTGGGTCAAGACTTCCGTTGACGACTTCGGCGAGGAGTAACTCGAGTTCGGTGCGATTGGTAACTAGCTCGGTTGCGATCTTGGCTTGCTCGCACCGGGCCCGCACCACTGCGTCGGCCAGACCGGACAGCATCCGTGCTCGCGCCTGGGCACTCTTCGGCGGCGTTGGAATTGATTCGATCGTCGGACCCTGCCGCCCCGTCGCGACCGCGGCGATGATGTCGCGCGCGCTCCGATCTGCCTCGCGAGCGTTGAAACCGCGAATCCCTTTCAGCTCGCCGAGTGACGACGGAGCCCGGCGGGCAATCTCGATCAATGACGGATCCTTGACCAGCCACCCTCTGGGCACGTTGCGCTCGGATGCGGTTTCTTCACGCCAGCGAGCGACCTCTCTCAGAATCGTCAGCTGCCGAGGCGACAGTGACCCCCGACCCGATACCTTGCGCCACGACGACCCTGGGTCGAACCGGTAGGACTCTTTGTCCTCGAACTGCCGGCGCATCTCTTCCCTTGCCCACTCGATGCGGCCGAGCGACTCGAGCTCCTCCTTCAAATGAGTGGCTATCCCGCCGAGATAGCGGACGTCGTCGGCCGCGTAGCGCGTCTGCGACGACGTGAGTGGGCGCCTGCACCAGTCCGTGTACGACTCCCCTTTGACGAGCTGCACCCCGCCAAGTTCCGATACGAGACGTCCATACGGCAGGGAAGCTCCATGTCCTGCAAAAGCGGCGGCGAGTTGCACGTCGAAGACGTTGGCCGGAACGACCCCGTACTCCTCGTGGAAGAGCTCGAAGTCCTGCTTGCCCGCGTGGACGAGTATCTCGATCTCCGGATCTCCGATGAGTTCGGCAACGGCACCGAGATCGAGCCCCTGAAGAGGGTCGATCAAATAGATGTTGTCGCCGGTGGCAACTTGAACGAGGCACAGTTTGGCTCGGTAGGTCTTCTCTCGCAGGAACTCCGTGTCCAAGCCGATGACGCCCTCTGACCGGGAGCCAGAGACAACCTCATCCAGTTCCGAGGCGCCGGTGATAAGGACTTCACTGTCGGACGTCAAGCCTGCGCCAGCCCGAGTTCACGCGCGATCAGAATGCGCATTACTTCGGACGTCCCCTCTCCAATTTCGAGGATCTTGGAATCGCGGAAGTGCCGGCACACCGGGAACTCCTCGATGTAACCGTAGCCGCCGTGGATCTGCACCGCGTCGCGGGCCACATCGACGGCGATCTCGGAGGCATAGAGCTTTGCCATCGCCGCCTCTTTCTTGTACGGGCGACCGAGCTCCTTTAGCCAAGCGGCCTTGTGATAGGCGGTACGCGCAAGTTCGGTCTTCATCGCCATATCCGAGATCTTGAACTGGATTGCCTGGAAGTCGCCGATGGGCCGACCGAACGCGCTGCGTTCCTTGGCGTACTTGATCGATTCGTCGACGCACCCCTGGGCGAGCCCGACCGCAAGAGCGGCGATTGCGATACGTCCATCGTCGAGGATCTTGAGGAAGTTCTTGAATCCTTCGCCCCGCTGCCCCAGAAGGTTTTCCTCTGGTACACGAACGTCGTTGAAGCTCAGCTCGCGGGTGTCGGAATGGTGCCAGCCCATCTTGCGGTAGGGCTTGCCTACCTCGAACCCCTCGGTGCCATTCGGCACGATGATGGCCGAGATTTCCTTGCGGCCGTTGCTGCTGTCGGTCACCGCAGTGACCGTGACGAACTCGGTAATGGAGGTACCCGAGTTCGTGATGAATGCCTTCGAGCCGTTTATCAGCCAGGAGCCGTCGGCCAGCTTCGCTGTCGTTCTCGTGGCCCCGGCGTCCGAGCCTCCGCCTGGTTCGGTCAGGCCGAATCCGGCCAGCTTCTCGCCCCTAGCGAGTTGAGGAAGCCAGTGCTGTTTCTGCTCCTCGGTACCGAAGTGCCAGATGGGCATGGCCCCCAGGCCCACCGCGGCCTCGAGAGTGATAGCGAGGGAGGAGTCCACTCGAGCGATGGCCTCGATCGCCAGGCACAGGGTCAGGAAATCCCCGCCCATCCCCCCGTACTCCTCTGGGAAGGGCAGGCCGAACAGACCGAGCTCCGCCATCTGCTTGACGGCGTCCATGGGAAGCTCCGCCTCCTCGTCCCAGCGCTCTGCGTGCGGCCGGATCACGTCGTCGACGAAGCCCTCGACGGTCTTGGCGAACTCCCTCTGCTCGGGGGAGAGATCGAAGTCCATGGGCTAGAGATTAGCCGCGGGCCATGGACTCCCGCCCGATCCGCCCCGTACCCCCTTGTAGGCAGGAATCCCGCCCGCTAGGGTCGAAACTTGACTCAACGGTCAAGTAAGGTGGATCAGTCCACGCGGGTAACGCTGCGGCTCGTCAGGGGGGCCGGTCGCAGACGAACGGCTGAGGAGGATGCAGGCAATGGATTTCGCTCTTAGCGAAGACCAGATCGAACTGCAGAAATGGGCCCACGAGTTCGCCGAGAAGGAGATCCGGCCCGTCGCCGCGCAGTACGACGAATCGGAGGAGTTCCCCTGGGAGGTCCTCAAGAAGGCGGCCGAGGCGGGTCTCTACTCGATCGATATCTACATGCAGGCCCAGCAGGACCCAACCGGGCTCACCCTGCCACTGCTCATGGAAGAGGTCTTCTGGGGCTGCGCGGGCATAGGGCTCGCGATCTTCGGGACCGGCTTGCCACTCAGCGCGCTCGCAGCGGTAGGAACCTCCGAGCAGCTTTTCGAGTGGGCCCCCAAGATGTTCGGCACCCCCGAGGACCCCAAGGTAGGGGCCTTCGCAGTGACCGAGCCACAGGCTGGCTCCGACGTTCGCAACCTGCGAACCAAAGCGAAGCGTGAGGGCGACGACTGGGTGCTCAACGGACAAAAGGTCTTCATCACGAACGGCCAGTACGCGGAGGTATACGTGGTCGTGGCGACCGTCGATGCCGAGCTCGGGCATCGGGGTCAAGCCGCATTCATCGTGCAGAGAGACGACCCGGGCATTCGGCCGGGCAAGAAAGAGAAGAAACTCGGCATCCGCGCCTCTGACACCTCCGAGGTGTTGCTCGAGGACTGCCACATTCCCGGCGATCGAGTGCTCGGTGGGCTCGAGCGCCTCGATGAGAAGCTTGGCAAGGCTCGCAAAGGGGAGTCGAGTGGGCGCTCGTCAGGCGCGCTCAGGACCTTCGAGATGACGCGCCCCGCTGTCGGTGCTCAGGCTGTCGGCATCGCCCGGGCCGCGCTCGAATACTCGATCGATTACGCAAAGGAGCGCAAAGCGTTCGGCGTGCCTATCGCTCAGCACCAAAGTATCCAGAACCATCTCGCAGACATGGCAACGGAGATCGAATGCGCCCGCCTGCTCGTCCACCGCGCGGCTTGGCTTGCGGCGAACGGACACCCCTTCAACAAGGCCGAGGGCTCGATGAGCAAGCTCAAGGCCGGTGAGGTCGCCGTCAGGGTCACCGAGCAGGCGGTTCAGATACTCGGGGGCTACGGATACATCAAGGACTTCCCGGTCGAGAAGTGGTACCGGGACTCCAAGATCTACACGTTGTTCGAGGGCACCAGCGAGATCCAGCGAATGGTCATTGCGCGGGCGCTCACTTCCTGAGTTCACCCTTCACCAGCGCGACGAAGTCATCGAGCACGGGGACCCAGCCCTCGTTGTAGCTCTCGCGAACGGGTTCGGCGTCGGCCCCCAGATGCTCCCACCCCGTGTGTGTGAGTTCTACGCGGGTGCCACCGGACATGGATTGAAAGCGCACCTCGACCTGGGTGTACGGGCGAGGTTCAGTGCTTGGGTTCCAGTCCATCGTGAGCCGGTGCGGTGGCTCCCAGCCGGTGATGATGGCCCAATCGAGCTGACTCCCGTCGGTCAGCGTTTCGAACACTCGCCCACCGAGTCTGCATTCCATGGTCACCGAGACGACTTTGTCACCACCGCCAGAATGGGTGACTGCCGGCCACCACGACCCCACCTGCTCCGTGAAGATGCGAAATGCATCCTCCGGAGAGCAGGGCACGTCCACGTTCCTCACGACCGGAGCGATCTGCTTAGTCACCATCGTCCTCCTCCTTCTGTTGCGCCACCACTGCCTGTTTGAATTCCGCGAGCACCCCATCCCAGAAACTCTCTAGGTAAGAACGCGCGGCTTCGAGCCCCTGCGAGCTGACTGAGTAGAGACGTCTGTTCCCGTCGGCTGTGTCGGTGACGAGACCGGCGTCCTTCAGCACCCGGAGATGTTGTGAAACGGCGGGCCGGCTGACGGTCATCTGCGCGGCAATGGCGCCGACCGGGCGGGGGCCGTTCCTTAGGAGCTCGAACACCGTCCTCCGAGTCGGATCGCCGAGTGCGTCAAAGGGATCTAGGTAAGTTTCCACTAACGGTAAGTTACGACTTACCATTAGTAGTTGTCAAGCCAGAAGGGCTACTCGATCGCCCGGGCCTCTACCAGGACCCAGCTCTCTCCTCGGAAGGGGCCCTCCGCCACGATCGCGGCTTCCGGGATATGTGCGGCTTGGGACGCGGGCATCGGAACGTAGTCGACCTCGAAGCCACCGGAGTCCATGGCCTCGCCGTAGCGGCGCGCAAGGTCCTGGTAACGGATGCGCAACTCGTTTCCCGGATATCTGGAGTCGGAGTGCCTGTTGACGCGCGCCCCGGAGAACTGAAAGAGCCAGAAGCCGAGCTCGTTGTTCTCGTCCTGTGGGGCCTGTACGACGTCATCGGGACCGAGCTGCTCGGCCGCCTTGGCGATGAAGGCGTCCGGTGCGAAGTCCGCACGCGCGTAGAACCAACTGTCCTCGTGTGTCCTGAGGATCTCGGTCAACGCTTGCGACGAGAGCCACAACGAAACTGAGCCGACGGCTAGCAGCGCAGCGACGACGAGTGGAGCCAGGAACTCTGAGCGTCGCTTCATCCGTTTGAAACCCACAGCAAGGGCGGCTCCCGCGAACGCTGAGCCGAGTAGATGGGCAGCGGGCCACATTCGTCCCTGGTGTAGAAGTGTCGCGTTTCCAGCCAAGTCCCAATCGAACGCAGATCGCGCACGTGCAAGTACCAGCATCGCGATCGTCGTACCCGCGAATGCGAGGATCACGCGCGCCGACGTCGTGCCTGACCGCCACGCCAACACGATGCCGGCGAGACTCAGCGGAACGAGTAGTCCCCATGCTGCGAGAGCTGTGAGCGCGGGCCACTCCACGCCAAGCTGTGACGTGACATTGATGAAGCCTCCGTAGCGCATGTAATTGAAAGCCACAGGGACTGCCCAAACGCCGAACACGAGAGCGCCCATCCCGGCGATTGGAATCAGTATTCGCCAACGACCTTCCTTGCCGGTAAGGAAGGCTCCGATGACGGCCCAGCCGATAGCCATGACCCAGAGCGGCACGCTAACGAGTCCGACGATCCCTACGGCGATACCCGCCAGCAAGGCCAAACGCCGGTCCTCGGTTCGAACCGCGAGGACGATCAGAAGTGCTGCCGCTGCCAGGGTCACAAGACCTAGCTCTCGAGGAAGCGCAGGTGCAAACAGCTCGTAAACGGAATTGGGCGAAGCGGTGACCATGTCCGCTCCGTAGCGCGCCTCGAGTGGCGTTGTCACGAAGTCAATCTCCCGAGCGGTCACCCACCCAAAGCCGGCGATGAGGGTTCCGCAGGCGGCGCCGGCCAATCCGGACCCGCTGTAGAGGCGTCGTGCCAGACATGCACACCCCAACGGAAGCCCAAGGAGGAACAGGAGGTGCATCGCCTCCTGCGCGATGAACGTGCCCGTCGAAGGCACGAGTCGGATCATCGTCGCCATGACCGCGTGGAAGCCCCACGGATAGGCGTTGCGCGCGAATTCGGGGGCCGCGCCGGGTGGCACCGACTCGCCGCGTAGCAACTGTTCGGTCCAGCCCATGTGAAGAGAGGAATCTCCGGCTCGTACACCTGAGCCCTGCGCGATCAACGGAGCAACGAAGATAGCCAGCAGGATGAGTCCGAGGACGGCGGCCGACATCAAGGCTCTAGGTGACCACTGGTGTCCTCCACTCATTTTTTGCTGCCGAATGACTCCCGTCACTAGAACCGCGATTCCCAGAACGGGAACCACGACGGGATTCGAGAACACAGCCCCGCGGAACAGTGCGTGAAGGAGCATGAGGATCACGCTGAAGGCGACGAACGAAATGATGGCAAGCAGGGCGTGCTCTGGAAGCCCGATGCCCTCGGGCAGACCGGTGGGCATCCGTTTGGCGACTTGATCGCCCGCCCAGTGCAGGATGATCTCTGCAATCACCCACCCGATGGCGAGCGCGCACAGCAGTTGGACGACGGCGCCGCCGAGCAGCGCGAGCCCGCCGTCTATTCGACCACCGCAAGAAGCTGGCCGGCGACGGCCGACTCTCCCGCTTCGATTCCGATCGACGTCACCGTTCCGTCCCTGGGGGCGGAGATCGTTGTTTCCATCTTCATCGCCTCGAGCACGACGAGAGGGTCTCCGGTTGCTACCCGGTCGCCGATCGCGACAAGTACCTTCAGGATCGTTCCCTGCATGGGCGCGGTGAGCTCCCCGGATCCGACTGCGCCTACGGCCGCTGCCGCGGATGCTGCCATGCCTTTGTGCCAGAGCTTCACGGGGCGCCGTTCAACGATTAGAACTCCCAGCCCGGGCGAGACCAGCGGATCCAACACGCCGCTGGTCTCAACAGTTCGTGTCGTATGCGTCCCATCGACGAACGATTCGTCGACCAGCAACAGCAAATGCGCGGGGATGGTGGTGCTGATCCCCTCGATCCTCATCGCTTCGAGGGCGGCCAGCATGCGCGCGATGGCCCGCTCCCGATCGTCCGCTGTGACAACGACCTTTGCGACGAGCGAGTCGTATGCGCTCGGGACCTCGTCGCCCTCGCGGTATCCCGAATCGACGCGCACGCCGGGGCCTTCCGGCTCGGAATAGCGCGTGATAAGGCCCGGCGTCGGAACAAAGTCCCGCGCCGGATCCTCAGCGTTGATGCGGCACTCGATGGAATGACCTTCGAGGTGTGAGATTCGCTTGGGACAATCCCGGAGACTCGCCTGCGGCGACAAGGAGTTGGCACTCGACGAGATCGAGGCCGAGGACCTCCTCCGTAACCGTGTGCTCGACCTGAAGGCGCGCGTTGACTTCTAGGAAATAGAACGAACCGTCGGAATCGACAAGGAACTCGGCGGTGCCCGCGTTGACGTAGCCACAGGCCTTGGCAAGCGCGACCGCGGCTTCTCCCATCATCGGAACGATGTCTCGATGAACCGGAGGTGGGGTCTCCTCGATGAGCTTCTGATGGCGGCGCTGCAAGGAGCAGTCGCGCACACCGAGCCACAGTGACTCGCTCTCGGATGGTGACAGAAACTGAACCTCGAGATGCTTGGGGTTCTGGAGAAAGACTTCGACGAACACATCAGTCGACCCGAAGTAGGCCTCGGCCTCGCGCCGGGCCGATTCGAAGGCGGACTGCACCTCGTCCGGTGCATGCACGATCTTCAGTCCCCGGCCCCCGCCGCCTCCGGCGGCTTTGATAGCTAATGGATATCCGTGCTGTTCGCCGAAGTCCACGATTTGCTGCGTATCCTCGACCGCGGCACCGAGGCCGGGGAGGACTGGTACGCCGGCGCCGCCCGCGAGAGAGCGAGCGCTGATCTTGTTGCCCACCTTGCGCATGGCCTCGGCGGGGGGGCCAATCCAGACGAGGCCCGCCTCGGTAACCGCCTCGGCGAAGTCTGCTTCCTCAGCCAGGAACCCGTAGCCCGGGTGAATCGCCTGCGCTCCCAGTTGAGCGGGCGGCCGCAAGAATCGCCTCCGCGTTCAGGTAAGTCTCGATCGATGCGACTCCAGGGAGTCGGACGCTCTCGTCGCAGGCCTCGACGTGTTTGGCGCCCACGTCCACATCCGAGCAGACCGCGACGGTCTTGATGCCTAGGCGGCGACATGTGCGTGCAATGCGAACGGCGATCTCTCCGCGGTTTGCAATGAGGATCTTGTCAAACACCGACGTCTGCCTTGGTCAACGCACCTTCTACCTGAGAGCGCGGTCCGGCTTTCAGCATCTTGCTCGGAAGCTCGCCCTCGATGAACGTCTGAGCGAGGCGCGCCGCATCGATGAGCTTGTCCAGGTCAACGCCGGTATCGATGTCCATGTCTTCAAGCATGTGCACGAGGTCCTCTGTGGCAATGTTGCCCGTAGCACCGGCGGCATAGGGGCTTCCGCCCATACCTCCAATGGAGGCATCGAAGTACTCGATGCCCATGTCCAGGGCAGCGACCACGTTGGCTAGACCGGTCCCACGTGTGTCGTGGAAATGCAAGTTGATCTCGACTTCGGGCAGCGATGAGACGCACCGCCTCCACGACCTCGCGTACTCGTCGAGGTGTCCCCATACCGGTGGTGTCCCCGTAAGAGATCGACGAGATGCCGGCGTCGACCATCCAACGAGTTACCTCGACAACGCGCTCGGGGGGGACGTCTCCCTCGTAGGGACATCCAAACGCAGTCGATATCGAACCCTCGACCGGGATACCGGCCTTACCGGCCACCTCGACGACCGACTCGACATTGGGAATCGATTCCTTGACGGTGCTGCGTACGTTCCGCAGGTTGTACGAGTCACTCGCGGCGATGAAGACCTGCATCCCGTCCACGCCTGCATCCGCCGCCGCCTCGGCTCCCTTTCGGTTGGGGACGAGCGCCGAGTAAAAGACTCCTTTGCGCCTTGTGATCCCGTCCCACACCGCGCGCGCGTCCGCCATGTTCGGAATCGCCTTCGGCGATACGAACGAGACCGCCTCGATACTGCGCAGTCCCGTACCCGAAAGCGCATCGATCAGTGCGACCTTGTCCTCCGTCGCGACCTGCGCCGACTCGCTCTGAATACCGTCACGAGGACCAACCTCGCGGATCCTCACAGAGCTCATGCTTGTTCCCCTATCGGGCAGTGCCACGATCGTCGAGACGATCGCTCCTGTTGTTCCAGTTCGGGTCGCGCTTCTCGTTGAATGCTGCTATCCCCTCAGATCGGTCGTCACTCGCGATGACAACCTTCCAAGCGTCATGCTCCAGCTCGATTCCATCCTCGAGAGCCACCCCGAAAGTTGCGTCCATGGCCTTCTTCGCTTGCCGCACGGCAACCGGCGACGACTTGCAGACGTCCCTCGCAACGTTCATTGCGGTTGCGTCCAGCTCCTCAACCGGGACGACCTGGGCGATGAGGCCCATAGTGAGCCCCTCCCCCGCCGTAAACCTTCGCCCTCTAAGAATCAGGTCCTTGGCTCGGGCAAGCCCAACCTTGCGTGCGAGTAGCTGTGTTCCGCCACCCGCCGGCAACAGCCCGACGCGCGCCTCGGGAAGGCCGAACACCGTACCCACGGCGGCGACAGCGATGTCGGCCGACAGCACCAGCTCCATTCCTCCCCCGAGCGCGAAGCCAAACGGCGCAACCACAACGGGCTGAGGCACCGCACGCAGAGCCTCGAACATCCCCCTGATCTGCTTGCGATTGGCTTGGAAGTCCTGGAGCGTGAACGACTCTCGCTCCTTGAGGTCGGCACCTACGCAGAACGCCTTGTCGCCGTTCGCTCGAAGGAGCACAACCCAGACGTCGTCGTCGTTGGCCACCTCTTTGAACGCGCTTGCAAGTTCGTCCGCCATGGCTCCCGACAGAGCGTTATGAGCCGCGGGCCGGTCGAGTGACACAATCGCCACGCGGTCATCGCGCCGCACGTCAACGAACTCCTGGGTCAACTCCACTCCTTATTTTCAAACGGGTGGCACGCCATGGCGCCGCGTTGAAAAGTGACGCTCCTTGCGAGCGGCGGTGTCGAGCCTGAGGATGAGGTTCGCGCGCAGGTCGTCCGGCTGAACGACTTCGTCCACGACGTTCTCGGACGCGAGATGAACGATGTCGATGTCCTCTTCGAACTCTTTCCGCTTTGCGGCGACGTATGCGGCTCGTTCCTCCGGATCGTCTATCGCCATGATCTTGTTGAAGAACACGGCATTGATGGCCGGTTCGGCGCCCATCACCGCAATCCGAGCGGTCGGCAACGCGATGGTCGCGTCGGGCTCGAATCCCGGTCCCGCCATGGCGTAAAGCCCGGCTCCGTAGGCCTTTCGAACGATTACGCAGAACTTCGGGACCGTGGCCTCCGATACCGCCGTGATCATCTTGGCTCCGTGCCGGATGATTCCCTGTCTCTCGACCGCGGTGCCGATCATGAACCCCGGCACATCGCTCAAGAAGACCAACGGGATGTTGAACGCGTCGCACAGCCAGATGAAACGAGCAGCTTTGTCCGCCGAGTCGACGAACAGCACTCCGCCCTTGGCGGCAGGCTGATTTGCGATGATTCCGACCGCGCGCCCGTCCATACGACCGAGCCCGGTGATCAGCTCCTTGGCGAAGTCGGGCTTGATCTCGAAGAAGGATGACTCGTCCAGGAGGCCGGCTATCAGCGAGTACATGTCGAACTCGTGGCTCTCGTCGGCCGGTACAAGCGAGGCGAGCGACCCCGTGTACGCCTGCCGCCGGCCCTCGATGCGCGGCGGGTCGTCGCGCCAGCTCTGACCGAAGAACTCGAGATAGCCTCTCGCCGCCTCGATTGCCGCCTTGTCATCGGCGACGAGAAGATCTCCGCAACCGGAGACCTCGCAGTGCATGCGAGCGCCGCCCATCTCTTCGAGCGTGACCCGCTCACCGATGACCTCCTCGGCCATGCGAGGCGAACCGAGATACATCGACGCATTTCCGTCAACCATGAAGACGACGTCGCAAAAAGCCGGGATGTAAGCACCGCCCGCGGCCGATGGTCCGAAGAGACAACAGACCTGCGGGATCTTCCCGGAGGCTTTGACCTGGTTGTAGAAGATCTTGCCGGCCCCCCTGCGCCCAGGGAACAGGTCCACCTGATCGGTGATCCTGGCCCCCGCCGAGTCGACGAGATACACGATCGGCATCTCGTGGCGCTGGGCGAACTCGATGATGCGGATGATCTTCTCGACGGTGCGCGCCCCCCACGAGCCGGCCTTTACAGTGGCGTCATTCGCCATCACCGCTACACGGCGCCCGTTGATCGTGCCCGTCCCCGTGACCACGCCATCTGCCGGAAGGTCTCCGGCGAGTGCGTTTACCAGCAGCCCGTCCTCGACGAACGAATCGAGGTCGTCCAGCAGCAGCGCCAGACGGTCACGCACGAACAGCTTCGATTGCTCCGCGAGCTTCTCGTGATACTTGGTCGCTCCGCCCTGGCGAGCCCGCTGCGACTGCTCGGCGAGGGCTGCCTCGCGCCTCCCGCTTTCGGTCATGGGCAGAGCCTACCTGTGTCCTACTCGGAGGCTGCGGCTCGCAGTAGGCCGAATTCCTCGGCGAGGGCGTCCAACTGGTAGTGGGCGTTGAGCCCGCTCGGGTTGGGGAGGACCCACACCTTCGTGGTTCCGATGGTTCGTTCCTGAGGTCCGACGGTGGCCTTGCGGTCATCGAAAGCGACCCTGTAGGCAGTCACCCCGAGGAGCGCAAGCCAGGCGGGTTTGAAGCGGCGAACCTTGGACTCCAGTCGCGACCGGCTTCTGCGTAGTTCGTCGTCGTCCAACTGATCGGCCCGCGCGGTCGCTCGGTTAACGAAGTTGGTGATGCCCAAGCCATATTCGAGCAGCCGTCGCTCCTCGAAGGGATGGATCTGCTCGGGCGTGAAGCCGGAGCGGTGAAGGGCAGGCCAGAAACGATTGCCGGGCCGAGAGAAGTGATGTCCGGTTGCGCCCGAGTACAGCCCCGGATTGATCCCGCACAAGAGCACGCGCAGGCCCGGCGCGATCACGTCGGGAACCCGCTTTCCGGCGGCGGCGGCGATAGCCTCTTTGCTTGGCTTGGGGTAGGTCAAGACGGCTTCAGGAGAGCCTCGAGCTCGCGCCTCGAACCCTTGGGATCCAGCCGCTCGACCACGACTGCGTCCGCACCAACCCACGAGGCCGCCTCGAGTAGTGCCTTTGCGAGATCGGGAACACTGGCCGGTTCGACCGTGATCTTGTTGGCAACGAGCGCACCATCACGACGAGAGGGGTCGACACGGCCCACCAACTTGCCCTTTGCGAGCAGCGGCATCGCGAAGTATCCGTGGATGCGTTTCGGCTTTGGCACATAGGCCTCGAGCCGGTGATGGAAATCGAAAACGCGGATGGTTCGGTCGCGGTCCCATACAAGCGAGTCGAACGGGCTGAGAAGAGTCGTGCGGTGGCGACCGCGGATACCTTCATCCAGCCACCGGAGTGCGTCAGGATGCGCCCAAGCCCGGTCCTTCCAACCCTTGACCTCGACTTCGACGAGCCCGGATTGTTCGAGTGTCGCGGGCCAGTCGATCGACGTGAGGCGGAAGTAATCACTCAGGTCCGCGCGCGTGGCGACCCCCAATCTCTTGCCCGCGGTCTCGACGAGGTGCGCCCAACAATCTTGGTCATCGGGCGTCTGGTTGAGGAGCTCGTCTGGAATGGCCCGTTCTGCGAGGTCGTAGACACGTCGCCAGCCGCGCCGCTCCACGCACACGACCTCGCCCTCGGCCAGCATGATCTCGAGCGCCCTCTTGGTCTCGGACCAATCCCACCAGATCCCACCTCGCTTCGCACCTCCGAGATCGGTAGCCGTCAGCGGGCCTTCGGTTTTGAGGCGAGCAATTGCCTCTTTGACTTCGGCTCGATAGCCATTGTCCGAATAGCGCTCACGCGAGCCGGCGGCGGCGGTACTCGAAGTAAGGCCACTTCTCGATGGGAAGAATGCAGGCCGCGTGCGCCCAATACTCGAACGCATCGTCACGCTTCCAGTAGGCGCTTTCGATCTCGTCGCGGCTAATGGGTCCGAGTCGAGCGTAAGGAACGAGCTCGTGACTGCGCGCAAGCACCGAGATCGTGTCCAACTGCACGGCCCCCAGCGCGCGCAGCATCGAGGCAACTCCGCCCCGTTTGTCGGGTGCTCCGATGAGACCCTGAGCCTTCAGAAAGACCCGTCGAACGTCCTGCCGAGATAGCTTGATCGTCACCGTCGTTGCGCGCCTTTCATGTATGCCGCTCCCTGTAGGTCCGTGTCTTGGCCCGGTTGCCGCAGACGCTCATCGAGCACCAACGCCCCGAGCGGTTCTTCGAGTGGTCGTAGAAGGCAAAGCGGCAGTCCTCCGCAAGACAGACCTTGAGGCGATCCCACGTTCTATCCGCCTGCGCGGCAATGACCGCAGCAAAGATCTCGCCTAACGCCCCATAAACTCCTGCGTCGTGCGGCTCGAACGTTGCCCTGCCTCCTTCGTCCCACTGTGGTCTGATCTCGGCGCGCTGGCCCGCGCGATTCAACTGACCGAGCGCAGCCCCGCTCAGCGGAGCGCCTGAATGGGACGCGAGGACTTGTCGAAGTGACTCCCTCGTCTCGATGACGGTGCGCAGGGCATCCTTGTCGATCGATTCGAACATGCGTCCCGAGTCGTTGCTCGATCCAGCGGCGAAGCCCGGCCGATGAGTCGATCTCGTCGGACCCCGATTCGATATCGAGGGTGTTTACGAAGTCCATGACGAGTGCCGGCGCCGCCGGTGTGATCTCCGACATGCAACCACTGTATCTCTTTTGGCGGTTGCGCCTTCAGTGCGCTGGTTCTGCCGCTTCCTCGTGTACTGCGACACCGAGAACGACGAGAAGCACGCCGAGGACCTCCACCATCGTGGGGATCTGCCCCAGCACCAGCACCCCTATGACCATGGCGGTCGCAGGGAGGATCGATAGCAGCAGAGCAAAGGTCGAACGAGGTAGCCGCGCCATGGCAAGTTGGTCGGTCACATACGGAATGACGGACGAGCAGATACCGACACCGATCCCGGCGAGCAGCAGACGCGGGTCGAGCAGCGCCGGCATCGCTCCGACGATTCCTACGGGGGTGATCCAAACAAGGGCCGCGAGCATCGCGAGCCCGAGTCGATCAATACCCTCGCCTCCGCGGTCGGCGATCCCGTGCCCCAGCACGACGTAGGCGACGAACAGGCCGGCGTTAGCGAAGGCGAAGACGAAGCCGAGCGGCTCGCCCGCGATCCGAATGTCCGTGAGTAGGTACACCCCGCCCACTGCTAGCCCGAGTGCCACGAGGTTTCGGGCGACTTCGGACGCCCAGTGCGGCGAGGACAAGCGGGCCGAGAAACTCGATCGCTCCAACCGTGCCCAGCGGCAGCCTCTCGATTGCCAGATAGAAGAGTGCGTTCATCGCGGCCAGAACCACGCCGAGCTGCACCAACTTGGACTTGTCACTGCGGCTCATCGATTTGAGCAGGTGCCAGGGCCTCCGCCACGCCGCGAACACTGCCGCAGCGCTCGCGATACGAAGCCACGCCAGACCCAGAACATCGACACGTCCGAACAGCAGGGCGGCGAACGCGGGGCCGAGGTAGTGGAAGACCGCGCTAACGATGAAGAAGACGTGGGGAGGTATCCGGTCGGCTGCCGTCCGCCGCGCGGGGCGCGTCCCTGAGATCCCTTTCGTTCCAGCCATTGAATCAACGATTTCAGGTATAACTAACCGGAAGAAGGGAGTTCTTCAGGCCTTGGCGCAGAATCTTCCTTGAGATTTACGGAGAAACGAGGATCTTTCCTTGAAGACCGCTCTCGACCCGGTGAACCTCCGACTCCTTGACGAGCTCCAAAAAAATCCGCGCATCACGATGTCCGAGCTCGGGCGTCGCCTCGATATGTCCTCGCCTGCCGTAACCGACCGGGTTCAGCGACTCGAAGACAACGGGATCATCACCGGCTATCGCCTCGAGCTCGATCCCCGTGCACTCGGCTGGCCGGTGGCGGCGTTCGTTCGCATTCGTCCAGGCCCCGGGCAGCTCAACCGGATCGCCGACCTTGCACGACAAACCCCAGAGGTCGTTGAGTGTCATCGCATCACGGGCGAGGACTGCTTTCTGATGAAGGTTTACGTCACCGAGATCGACAAGCTGGAGGAGGTGCTGGATCGATTCCTGATGTACGGACAGACGACCTCGTCGATCGTCCAGTCCTCTCCCGTCCCGGGTCGTCCTCTCCCGCTGCCAGGAGTCTGACTCAGAGGACCGGTCGAATCCTTTCGATCTCTCCTGAATCCAGCACCGTTCCGTCATCAAGTACGAGCGCACCGTCCGATCCGAGGGCCGATGCCACACCCGACGTCGAGGACCCGTCCGCAAGGCGAACAGTTACCTCTCCACCGAGAATCGAGGAGCGCACGGTGGCACGCTCGATGATTCGAGCTCGTCCCGTCTCACCCGACAGGTCGTCGTAGAGACCTTCCAGCTCGCGTAGAACTATCCCCAACAACTCGGCACGCGGGGGAACCCGGCCACGACCCGAGCGTTCGACCTCATGTGCAAGCGATGTTGCGCTGTCTGCGATCTCGGCTGGAACACCGCCCGGCTGCCAGTGGAGGTTGATACCGGCCCCCAGCACAAGAGCGTTCTCGGCGTGTCCGATGCTCCTGGCCTCGACCAGCACACCGCTGATCTTGCGCTGATTGATAAGTACGTCGTTGGGCCACTTGATCGCGGTGCTCAGGCCGGTGGTCCCTTCGATTGCGGTGGCCACGGCTAGGCCGCCCACCGTGCTCACAAGGCCGGGGGGCACCTGGGCTTCCGGCCGCAGCACGACCGAGAACATGAGAGCCGCTCCGGGCTGCGCCAGCCACGTGCGCCCCCACCGCCCCCGCCCGGCGCTCTGCGAGTCTGCAACGACAAGGCTGCCCTCGGCAGCATCTTGCTCGGCCGCCCATCGCAGCGCTTCGAGGTTGGTCGAGTCGATGGAGTCATAGACCCTGCGGTAGCGTCCAAACCGACCGACCAGTTCGCGCTCTAGTATCTCGTCACTCAAGTCGCTGGCCATCTACTCAGACAATACGAACAGAAAGAGTCCATGTTCACCAAGCTGCTGATCGCGAATCGGGGGGAGATCGCCGTCCGGATCGTTCGGGCCTGCAGGGACATGGACATAGCCCCGGTCGCCGTCTACTCCGAGCTGGACGCAGATGCGCTTCACGTCCGGCTGGCCGAAGACGCGGTAAACGTCGGTCCCGGCCCGGCGTCGGAGTCCTACCTGAAGATCGACAACATCATCGAAGCGGCGCGCAAGACGGGGGCCGAGGCAATCCATCCCGGATACGGGTTCCTCGCCGAGAACGCTGCCTTCGCACGAGCGGTGATCGATGCAGGGCTCATATGGGTGGGACCAAGTCCAGAAGTCATCCAGAGCATGGGCGAGAAGACCTCTGCGCGACGCGCGGCCACGGATGCGGGTGTTCCCACCGTGCCCGGCACCACCGATCCGGTCACCACGGCCGATGAGATAAGGAAATTCGCCGCGGCCAACGGCCTTCCGCTCGCGATCAAGGCCTCGGCCGGTGGCGGAGGCAAAGGGTTCAGAGTTGTCACGACAGAGAACGAGATAGATGAGGCATTCGCGGGTGCGGCGCGCGAGGCCGAGGCGTACTTCTCAAACGACGAGGTCTATCTCGAACGCTACCTGGAGCGACCTCGTCACATCGAGGTACAGGTGCTCGGCGACGCATCAGGGAACATCCTGAGCTTCCCCGAGCGAGATTGCTCACTGCAGCGGCGTCACCAGAAACTCGTCGAGGAGTCGCCGTCGCCCGCGCTCGACGAAGAGGTGCGAGAGCAGATCATGGACGCGGCGGCGCGCGTGAGCAAGCAGGTCGGTTATCTCAACGCCGGAACATGTGAGTTCTTGCTCGACTCCGATCAGAAATCGTTCTACTTCCTCGAGATGAACACCCGATTGCAGGTAGAGCATCCCGTGACCGAGCTCGTTTGCGGGGTCGACCTCGTGCGCGCGCAGATCCTCACGGCTGCGGGAGAGCCGCTTGAGTTCACCCAGGAGGATCTTGTCCTCGAAGGCGCAGCGATCGAGTGCCGCATCAACGCCGAAAACGCTGCGAAGAACTTCATGCCCGCGCCCGGCCGTATCGGCAATTACCACGAGCCGGCCGGCCCTGGCGTGCGCGTCGACTCGGGGGCCGAGGCAAACTTCACCATCCCTCAGGCATACGACCCCATGATCGCCAAGGTCATCACCTACGGTGCCAACCGCGAGGAGGCCCGGCATCGGATGTTGCGCTCGTTGGGCGAGTACGAGATCGAGGGCATAAAGACGACGATCCCGTTCCATCGGCTGATGCTTGCCGATGAGCGTTTCGCCTCCGGCGACTATCACACCGGAACCGTCGAGAGAGAGATGGATCTGTCTGTCCTCGCCGAAGCGCCGGCATCCCCTCCCAAACCCGGCGAGCCAGAGATCGTCGAACGTGTCTTCGAGGTCGAGGTCGAGGGCCAACGCTTCTCGGTTACGGCTCGTGAGCGACTCGAGACCCACGTTCAGCCTCGCAAGCCCAAGCCACCGGCGCGAGTTGGTGCCGGGATCGGCGGAGGCACGGACACACTCGTCGCCCCGATGCAGGGCACCATCGTCAAGATCCTGGTAACCAAGGGGCAGCAGGTCAAAAGCGGCGAGCCCATCGTGGTTCTCGAGGCGATGAAGATGGAGAACTCGATACTTGCGCACGTCGAAGGCACGGTGGAAGACCTCAAGGTCAAAGAGGGTCAATCGATCGAGACCGGAGCCACCATCGCCGTCATCCGCTGATTCGCTGGAGATACGCCTAGTCCGTTCCGAAGATCTCGACGCAGCAAGCCTCCTGACGTTCGAGGCGAACGACGTGCTCGAAGGACAAACGGATGAGGCGCGCGCCTACATGGCAACGGTCGAGATGGTTCGGGAGGACCTTCTCGAACGTCTCGCAAAGTCGGAGCTCGTGGGGGCCTGGATCGGCGAGCAACTGGCCGGTGTCGTGAACTACGTGAAAGGTCCCGCCGATCCCTACGCCGAATTCGATGGCGAGAACGACGCCGGCGTCCGCGGTCTCGCCGTCGGCGTCAACTGGCAGCGAAGGGGCGTGGGGCAATCATTGGTGACCTATTGCATCGAGCGAGCCCGCTCAGAGGGCAAGTCCCAGGTCGTGCTTCACACAACGCCGTGGATGCACGCCGCTCAGCGCCTCTACCCACGACTCGGTTTCAAGCGGGCCCCCGAGATCGACTTCAGCCCGGCCCCCGGCATCCCCCTGATCGGCTACACACTGGACCTGCGGGAGTGACCAGGCCCGAAAAGTTAAGGGGCCGCCCGAAGGCGGCCCCTTGTTCATCCGTGTTCGGCGTTACTCGGGCACGATGCGGCCCTCGCCGCCGACTGGGTAGTCGGCCGCGGTCACCTGACCGTTGAGGCCATCAGGCGCGGTGATGTAGTTGGCCAGCGCCTGCTGGTAGCTGACGCCCACAGGCGTGAAGTCAACCGGTCCGAACGGGTATCCGTCGCCGCCTCGTGCGAGGAAGTCGATGGTCGCGACCGTCAGAGCCGGGCCCGCAACTACGGCCCCGTTCTGAACGATCACGGTTCCGTCATCGAGCGTGACGTTTCTCACCTTGCTTCCAACCGCTGCTGCCGGGCTATACGTGTAACGGAAGCCACCGATCTGCGCGAACTTGCCCTGCGCGATTGCCGGAGCGTCAGTTACAACGTGCTCGAGGATCGCCTTCAAGGTCGAACGTTGGACCCCCTCGACCACCGCGGTGAAGTTACTGAACGGCAGCCACGTAAACGTGTCGAGCTCGGTGATCGGCCCGGCGGGAACGACGAGGTCGTTACGAATACCTCCGCCGTTCTGAAGCGAGATGTCCGGCTCGGGCACACCGAAGTCGGCGGCAACCTTTGTTGCCTGCCACAGCAGCGCGTCGGCGATCAGGTTGCCCGCATTGGTTTCACGCGTGCGAACCTGCGATGTCTGCCCGTTGAGCGTCACCGCAGTCTGACCGATGACGTTCTCGGCCAAAGCGGCAATGGATTCCTTCACGGGCTCGACGACGAGTTTCTGGATCTGGGGGACATGGGTGCAAATTCCCGAAGACTTCAGAGAACGTTAAAAACGCCGGGGCAATGGGCTCGCTTTGGTGGGTCAGTCCGGCAATCCCGTTATGCGCACCCCGGCTCGGTCCGTCTTGTAGCGGCGATTGATTCCGATCAGGAGCGCGATGAGAGGCTCCACGATCCGAGCCTGATCGAGAGCACCCGCATCGATGAAACGGAGCGATTCGATCGCCTCGACGAGCTCACGAACGACGGCCTTCCCCTTCTTGGGGCCGCACACAAGAACGTCTCCCTCGAGAGGTGTCTCCAGTTCGTTCACGGCTTTGGCCGCAAGCGTGTGAAAAGCGCCCATCGTCGTCACCGTCTTGGGGAGGAGCGAGTTCGCCTGCTGGGCGGCGCTCCCCTGCCAGACCCCGAGAACGGTCGTTGGTCTTCCCCCGACTGCGGTGGATACAGGCACCGTGCCGTCAATCACGATCGCGTCCTCGCGCACGTGATCGGCAATGGATTTGTAGATCATGGCCTGCCCGGCAAAGGGAACGGTGACGACCACAACGTCATGAGCCGCAGCGGCATCTTCATTGGTAGCGCCGTGGGCGCGCGCCCCAAGTTCGTCGCTCAGTCTTTGAGCTGCCTGCTCACCGCGGTTCGCGTCACGCGATCCGATGGTCACTTCGATGCCAGCCTTGGCCCAGCGCTTTGCCAGACCAAAGCCCTCGTCTCCAGTCCCCCCAATGACCGCCACACGCTCGATAGTCACTCAGTACCTCTCGCTAGAAGGATGTGGGCTCGTACTCTCCAAAGACCTCGCGCAGTGTGTCGGACACCTCTCCGAGCGATGCGTACGCGGCGAGTGCGTCCTTCATCGGCTTCAGCAAATTTTCGGTTCCATGAGCGGCCTCGGAAAGTCGCTTGAGCGCCGCGTCAACCGCTCCCTGGTCGCGCTCCGAACGAACTCGTTCGAGCCGCTCGACCTGGCGTTGCTCCAGATCGGGGTCCAGAGCGTGAAGCTCGACCGGTTCCTCGGTGTCCGCGGCGAATCGGTTGACTCCGACGATGGGACGAGAGCCATCCTCGATTCCCTGAACCACGCGGTAGGCGGCATCCTCGATCTCGGACTTCATCCACCCTCTCTCGATGGCCTCGACCGCGCCGCCCATGTCGTCGATGCGGGCGATGTAGTCGTTTGACCGCGATTCGATCTCGTCGGTAAGAGCCTCGACGAAGTACGAGCCACCCAGCGGATCGACGGTATCGGCGACACCAGACTCGTAGCCCAAGATCTGTTGAGTGCGAAGAGCAATGGTCGCGGCCTTCTGACTAGGAAGAGCAAGGGCTTCGTCGAAGGAGTTCGTGTGGAGGCTCTGGGTTCCACCCAATACGGATGCAAGGGCTTCTACTGCCGTTCGTACGATGTTGTTCTCCGGCTGTTGTGCGGTGAGTGTCGCCCCTCCGGTTTGGGTGTGGAAACGGAGCATCATCGACTTCGGGTTCTTGGCTCCGAAGCGCTCCTTCATGATCCTTGCCCACAGTCTGCGCGCAGCTCGGAACTTGGCGACCTCTTCGAAAAGGTTCATATGACAGGCGAAAAAGAAGGAGAGGCGCGGGGCGAAGTCGTCAACTTCCAACCCTGCATCGAGCGCGGCCTGGACGTACGCAATTCCGTCGGCGAGGGTGAAGGCGACTTCTTGCACGGCCGTGCTCCCGGCCTCGCGCATGTGGTAGCCGCTGATAGAGATCGTGTTGAAGCGTGGAAGCTCCTCCGCGCAGTAAGCGAAGAGGTCGGTGATGATTCGCATGGACGGTTTGGGCGGATAGATATAGGTGCCGCGAGCGGTGTACTCCTTGAGGATGTCGTTCTGAACGGTGCCGGTGATCTCGGCGGGCGGGACACCCTGCTTCTCGGCGACGAGCTGATAGAGGAGCAACAGCGTCGATGCAGTTGCGTTGATCGTCATCGAGGTCGACACCTCGTTGAGCGGTATGTCGTCGAGCAGCAGCTCCATGTCCGCTAAAGAGTCGATCGCCACCCCTACTCGGCCCACCTCGGCCTGAGCTTTGATGTGATCCGAGTCGTAGCCCATCTGCGTCGGCAGGTCGAAAGCAACGCTTAGGCCCGTCTGGCCCGCCTTCAACAGGTAGCGGAACCGCTCGTTCGTCGCCTCGGCCGAGCCGAATCCGGCGTACTGACGCATGGTCCAGAGCCGTCCCCGGTACATCTCCTCGCGGACCCCGCGCGTGAAGGGGAACTCACCTGGGGGCCCGAGCGAGTCTGGGTCGTTCGACACGTCCTCGTGTGAATAGAGAGGGCGGATCTCGATGCCTGAATCGGTGGTTCGCTCGTCGTCCACGGGCCGATGCTAGTTGATCGGAGGCCGCAACCTCCTAGCCCCGCCGATACGTCTTAGGTGAGACTGTCGGAAAGGTTCTCGATATGGAGGTAGTGAGATGAAGCTGCTTCGGTGCTTGCTGGTGGTCGGGTTGGTCGCGGCCAGCCTGACGGCGATGAGCGGGGTCTCCGCGCATCCCCGCGACGAGATGTGGCCGAACAAGGCAGGTCCCATCATCCGTGGAGAGACGACGATGTCGGAGCTCCGGGAGTGGTTCGGGCCGCCGGACTCTCGCCGGGTGGTCAGGGTGGCGTGCATCCGCGTTGTCAGGGCCCGGTGGGACGGTTTGCAGGTCTACGCGGAGCGGACCAAAGTCCGGACCGCGGATGCCATCTTCGTGAGGAGCCGAGTTCTCGAGAGCACTGAGCATGGCGAGCTCCGAATCCACACAGCCAAGGGACTACGCGTGGGCGACCGGCATCGCAAACTCAGGCGGCTCTACCCGAACGCCGACCCCATCAAGCATGCGGGACACATCCATTACCGCCTGAAGACCGGCGCCTTCAACGCTTACATGATGGGCAAGGTCGTCGACGGACGAGTGGTTCAACTCGAGGCCTGGCCTTTCGAGTTCTGCTAAACCTCCTGCACTGTCTCCAGTCGCAGGACGTGAGGTTTGTGAGTGAAGTCCAACGCGACGGAGGCTAAATCCGCCGGGGCGAAATCCCAACGCTGCTAGGATTTCGCCCCTATGGCGACACCTGTCCGAGAGGTCTACCAAAAGCACAAGCCCACAGCTTTCGAGGCCGACCGTAGCCCTTCGAATCACGAGGTGTGGTGGTGGTTCTTCATGAGGCTCTCGGGGATCGTGCTGTTCTTCCTCGTCCTCATCCACCTCTACATCATGCATCTCGTGGACGAGGGAGTTGAGAGGGTCAACTTTGCTTTTGTGGCTGAGCGTTGGGACAACGTGGGCTGGAAGACCTTCGACTGGCTGCTGCTCGTGCTCGCCTTGATCCACGGAGCTAACGGGCTGCGCATAGTCATCGACGACTACGTTCGATCCCCTGGAAAACGAGCCTTTCTCAAAGGGACGCTCTACACCGTCACGACTGTGGGGATGGTCATGGGAACTGCGGTCATCGTGATGTTCGATCCGCGGGTGGGTGGATGACCAAACCGTTCAGTCGAATCACAGCGATGGTCGGGGTCTGATGGCCCAGTATCACGATTACGACGCGGTCATCGTGGGGGCCGGAGGCGCCGGACTACGGGCAGCTCTCGAGGCCGGAAAGCGAGTCAAGACCGCCGTTGTCTCCAAGCTCTACCCCACGCGCAGTCACACCGGTGCCGCTCAGGGTGGGATGTGCGCCGCCCTCGCGAACGTCGAGGAAGACTCGTGGGAGTGGCACGCCTTCGACACGGTCAAAGGTTCCGACTTCCTCGCCGATCAAGATGCGGTCGACATCATGTGCCAGGAGGCGGTGACCTCGGTCCTCGAGCTCGAGCGCATGGGCCTTCCCTTCAACCGGACACCTGAGGGCAAGATCGACCAGCGTCGTTTCGGGGGCCACACCCGCAACCATGGTGAGGCGGCAGTAAAACGCGCTTGTTATGCCGCCGATCGCACCGGCCACATGATCCTTCAGACGCTGTTTCAGCAGTGCAACAAGGAGGGCGTCGAGTTCTACAACGAGTTCTTCGTCGTCGACCTCGTGATGGTGGACGGAGCGTGCGCAGGGATCGTTGCATACGAGATCGCAACGGGTGAGCTACACGTCTTCCGTGCGAAGTCGGTGCTCTTCGCAACCGGTGGTTACGGGAAGATATTCAAGATCACCTCGAACGCTCACACGCTGACCGGGGACGGGCCTGGTGTGGTCTTTCGCAAGGGCCTCCCGCTTGAGGACATGGAGTTCTACCAGTTCCACCCGACCGGCCTTTACCGGCTCGGCATCCTGTTGTCCGAGGCGGCGCGTGGAGAGGGAGGGATTCTCCGCAACTCTGACGGTGAGCGCTTCATGGAGCGCTACGCGCCAACCATCAAGGACCTCGCCCCCCGCGACATGGTCAGTCGAGCAGAGTTCTTCGAGATCAAAGAGGGCCGGGGAGCGGGTCCGGAAAAGGACTACCTGCTGCTCGACCTTACCGAGGTCGATCCCGAAGTAATCGAGACAAAGCTTCCCGATATCACCGAGTTCGCCCGGACCTACCTCGATGTGGATCCTGTCAAGGAGGGCGTGCCGATCGTTCCGACCGCTCACTACGCGATGGGTGGGATCCCGACCACCGTCGAAGCCGAGGTGCGTCGCAACCACACCGGAGACATCGTCGACGGCTTCTACTCCGCCGGAGAATGTGCCTGCGTGAGCGTCCACGGAGCGAACCGTTTGGGAACGAACTCGCTCCTAGACATCGTCGTCTTCGGGCGGCGCGGGGGCCTGGCGATGGCCGAGTACGCGTCGACCCACAAACAGCTGAAGGTGCCCGACGACGCGCACGTTGAGTCCGAGCGTTGGATCGCTGAGCTGCTCGAAGGCGACAAACGCGAGTCCACACACTCCATCAGAACCCAACTCCAAGACGAGATGTGGGAAAGGGTCTCGGTCTCGCGCGACGAGGAGGGCCTGAAGCACGCACTCGAGAAGATCGAGTCCTTGAAAGCTCGCTTTGCCGACGCTCACGTCAAGGACCAGAGCAAGATCTTCAACACGGAGCTGGTCGAGCATATGGAGCTCGGCTATCTACTCGACATGGCCGAGGCGCTCACCGTCGCTGCCCGGGCCCGGACCGAAAGCCGTGGAGGTCACTATCGCGAGGACCACCAGATGAGGGAAGACGACCACTGGCTGAAGCACAGCTTCGTCACGCGAACCGAGGACGGGGGCACGGACTTGGGCTACATGGACGTGACCCTGGGACGCTACGAGCCGGTCGAGAGGAAGTACTAATGGAGGTCAAGCTCCGGCTGCTGCGTTACAACCCAGAGAAGGACTCCGAGGCTCACTTCGAGGACTACACGATCGATGCCGATCCAATGGATCGCCTGCTCGATGCCCTGCACGTGGTGAAGTGGAAGCAGGACTCGTCGCTCGCCCTCCGTAGGAGTTGTGGTCACGGCATCTGCGGTTCGGACGCGATGGTTGTCAACGGCGTCAATCGTCTGGCCTGCAAGGTGCTCATCAAGGACCTCAAGCAGCCGATCACCGTCGAACCCATCCGCGGGCTCCCCCTCATCAAGGACTTCATCGTCGACATGGAGCCCTTTTTCGACGGCTACAAGGAGGTCAAGCCGTGGCTCATCGTCGACGATGACGAGAAGGAACCGCCACGCGAACGCATCCAGAGCCAGCAGGACCGCGAGCGGTACGACGACACCACCAAGTGCATCCTGTGCGCCGCCTGCACAACTTCCTGTCCGATCTACTGGGCGGACGGCAAATATGTGGGCCCGGCGGCGATCGTCAACGCTCACCGGTTCATTTTCGACTCTCGCGACACGGGGGGCAGAGAGCGGCTCGAGATCCTGTCGGGCAAGGGCGGAGCGTTCAAGTGCCGCACCGTCTTCAACTGCACGGACGCATGCCCCCGAGGCATCAAGGTGACCCTGGCCATCCAGGAAGTGAAGCGAGCGGCACTGTACGACTCGATTTAGCGACGCACTAGCGACGCCCTTGCTCTAGTTTCTCTCCAGTGATCATTCTTCGTCGCATCTTGCTGGTCGTTCTCGCGGTCGTCATCGCCTACCCGCTATTTCTCGCATTCAGGATCTGGCAACAGTCCCGAATCGACGAAGTGAGGCGGGCCGACGCGATCGTCGTGCTCGGCGCGGCCCAGTACGACGGGGACCCATCGCCCGTGTTCGAGGCCCGGCTCGAGCAAGCTGAGTATCTCTACAACGAGGATCTCGCCCCCCGCATCGTCGTCACGGGTGGAAGGCCGGAGGGCGACCGCTTCAGCGAGTCCGAGGTAGGTCGCAGCTATCTCGTTGGCCAGGGTGTCCCGGACGAGGCCATCCTGAGCGAGGACGAGGGCATGACAACTCTCGAGAGCCTGACCAACGTTCACGACCTAGCGGCAGACAACGGGATCGACACCGTTCTGCTCGTCAGCGATCCGCTTCACTCGGAGCGAATCAAGTCCATCGCAACCGATCTCGGATTCGATGAGGCCTACGCGAGCTGGACCTCGTACACCCGTCTCAACCGCAGCAGGGAGACAAAACTGAACGAGCTGTTCCACGAGGTAGCGGCCCTGGCCGCCTACGAGGTCCTCGGCCGCTAGCGGCGTCTGGCTTGCCTCTTAGGCTTCTCGGGTGAGCCGCTTCGTGTTGCACGTCGACCTCGATGAGTTCTTGGCCGCGGTCGAGATACTGCGCAGGCCCGAGCTTCGTGGATGGCCGGTCGTGGTCGGGGGGCGCGGAGATCCCACGAAGCGCGGCGTGGTTTCGACAGCAAACTACGTGGCGCGCGGCTACGGCGTCGGCTCCGGAACGCCGTTGCGCGTGGCTCTGCGCAAATGTCCGGATGCGGTCTTTCTCCCCGTCGACCGCCCCGCGTACGACGCGGCTTCGGAGGCTGTGATGCGCGTGCTCGCAGGGTTCACCGAGGCTCTAGAGGTATGGGGGTGGGACGAGGCGTTTCTGGCGGTCGAGGGCGATCCGGTGACGATCGCGACCACCATCCGAGAGGCGGTGCTCTTCGAGACCGGGCTGTCGTGCTCCGTGGGGATCGGCGACAACAAGCTGCGGGCCAAGATCGCATCAGGCTTCGCGAAGCCCGCCGGTATTCATCGACTCGACGCGAACGATTGGTTCGAGGTCATGGGTCACCGCCCGACTGTTGAGCTGTGGGGCATAGGCAAGAAGACGGCTCGCCGGCTCGCCGAGCAGGACATCTTCACGGTGTCCGATCTCGCCGCCGTCGACGAGACCGAGCTGGGCGAGGCCCTCGGTCCCCGGGTTGGTCCGTGGCTCGTGGCGCTGGCGCGTGGCGAATGGTCTTCGTCGGTCAGCGGGGGGCCTCGACGCGCCAGATCGCGGAGTCGCGAACTGACATTCCAGGAGAACGTCGATGACCCATCGATGATCGAAGCCGAGGTAGCGCGCATGGTGAACGAGCTTGCTGCGGAGTTGCGCGGTGAAAGCCGGTTGGCCCGCGGCGTGACAGTCAAGGTGCGCTTCGCTCCGTTCTTTACGCACGGCCGGAGCCGTGTCGTCAAGCCGCCGACTATCGACGCCCCGGAGCTCCTCGTAGCCGCGAAGGTCGCGCTCTCTCGGTTCGAGTTTGATCGGCCGGTGCGCCTGGTGGGAGTGAAGTTCGACTTGGATTGAAACGCAGAACCGCGTCGCTGAGCCTTCGAGTAGCTACAGGTGGGACGGACGTAGCTCAGCGTCGAGCTTGGCCCCCAGCTCCTCGGTGACCTCCAGAACCTGATCGAGATGCTCGGCCTCGGTTCGGAAGTTGACGATGCAGGTTCGCAGCACGAAGCGTTCGCCGAGGATCGCGTTCGAGTAGTAGACGCGCCCGTCCATCTGCACCGCGGCCATGATGCGCTCGTTGAGGAGGTCGAGGTATTTCTCCCGGCCCTCTCCGTCCGGGAGATCCGATGGAACGTAGCGCCAGCAACAGATCGAAAGTCCAACTGGGGCGGCAAGCTCGAAGGACTCGCTCGCCTCGATTCGGTCGGCGAGGTAGCGCGTGAGCGCGACGTCATGAGCGATTCGGCGCCCGTACGCATCGGTGCCATGCGCAAGAAGGGATACCCAGACCTTGAGTGCCCAGAAGCTGCGCGACAACTGGGGGCCGAGCATTCCGAGGTCGAT